>CADBEB010000028.1 GCA_902793605.1 uncultured Eubacteriales bacterium | reverse complement strand
GAACCTCCTGGCTTTTGTGTTGGTTTGGTCGCTTAACACTATACCACTTGGTTCTCTCTTTTTTTCTTTTTTGTTACCTATGTATTGTACTTATACATTATTTTGGGAAGGTACAGGACCGGATAAGGGGGCTTTCTGAGGAGATTTTCCGGTCGCCCCAGTAAACCCCTTCGGCATAATGAGTTTATTGATCGATTCTTTCTTTTCTGCCTGATGTTTTCGGGTCGGCTTCATTTGACGGGCAGTGGTATCGGTGATAGAATCTGCCGGGAGGCAGAGATGAAGAAACAATGGTACCGACTGGACAATGCCGCGCTGATCTTTCCGGCGATCATCCGTAAGAACTGGAACAATGTTTTCCGTGTTTCGGTGACGCTGAAGGAAGCGGTGGATCCTGAGATCCTGAACCAGGCGATTGCGATACTGAAACCCCGGTTTCCTACCTGCTTTGTGCGGCTGAGAGTCGGCTTTTTCTGGTATTACCTAGAGACGGTCGGGGAGGCGCCGAAAGCCCGGGAGGACTACGCCTATCCCCTGACGCAAATGACAAAAAAAGAACTGCACAGCTGCTGCGTCCGGTTCCTGTATTACGAAAACCGGATTGCAGCGGAGTTTTTCCATTCCGTGACGGACGGTACGGGCGGTATGACGCTGCTGCAAAACCTGACAGCGGTCTACCTGGAACAGAAAAACGGAAATCAGATTCCCCGGGAAGGGCGGCTGGTTGACCCGAAGGAAGCGCCAAAGAGGGAGGAAACACGGGACTGTTTCCAGGACTGCGGAGCGCCGGGCGCGATCGGCCGGGGCGAAGAGACGGCATACCACCTGACGGGGACGCCGGAAGTGAAGGGCTTCCGCCATATTGTGACGGGCGTACTGCCGACGGAGAAGCTGCTGGAGAAAGCCCATGAGGCGGGCGTGACGGTGACGGCATTCCTTGCGGCGGTGCTGGCAGAGGCCGTGGGTGAGGTACAGGCCCGGCGGGGTGGCATCGGGAAGCGGGCCAAACCGGTCAAGATCACGATCCCGGTCAACCTGCGGAAGACCTTCGGGATGGAGACTATGCGGAACTTCACGCTGGCGGTGAACATCGGGTACGATCCGCGGCTGGGAGAATATACCCATGAGGAGATTTGCCGGCTGATCGGCCATCAGCTGGCGGCGGAAACCATCCGGCAGAAAATGGCAGGACGGGTGACCAAGAATGTCGGACAGCAGCAGAGCATCTTCCTCCGGCTGATCCCGCTGCCGGTCAAGACCTTCTTTATGCGCACGGTCTATATGCTGAGCGGCGAGAAGAAGGGGTGCCTGAACCTGTCCAACATGGGAGAACTCAGGCTGCCGGAGGAGATGGCCGAAGCGATCGAACGGTTCGAGTTCATCATCGGCGTCCAGTATACCTATCCGAACAACTGCTCAGTCGTGTCCTTCAGGGGGAAGACCTATATCAACATGATCCGGAGCATTGAAGAATCGGAACTGGAACGGCTGGTGTTCTCCCGGCTGGTGGAGCTGGGGATCCCGGTGGAGATCGAGAGCAATTCTCCGCGTGCGGCGGCGCGCAGGTTCGGGAGAGGGTGAAGAGAATGTATTGCGTATATTGCGGAGTCAAATTGCAGGATGGCGCGGCGGAATGCCCGCTGTGCCATACGCCGGTCATACTTCCGGGCAGGCAGGAGAGCGAACAGCGGACCCTGTATCCGGACCGGCTGCCGGAAGAGGAGCGGCACGGAAGGACGCTGCTGGTGTGGCTGCTGACGATGGTCATGCTCGGCGTAGCTCTGGCATGCCTGATCCTTTGTCTGCACAAGTACCATGAAGTCAGCTGGTCCGGCTATGTTATGATGAGCCTGGCACTGGCCTGGGTCTGGGTGCTGCTGCCGCTGCTGTTCCCGCGGTTCAGGCCGATGATCTTCCTGCCGATCGATTTTACCTGCCTGGCGGCATTCCTGCTTTATGTGTGCGTGAAGAACGGAGAGAACTGGTTCCTGTCCTTTGCCTTCCCGGTGACGGCGATCGCGGCGGTGTTAACGCTGCTGGGCGTGGCGCTCTTCCGGTATATCCGGCAGGGACGGCTGCGGCTGCTGGGGCTGTACCTGATCATCATCGGGGCAAGCTTCATGCTGATCGAGTTTTTTGAGCATATTACCTTCGGGACAGGGATGTTCGACTGGTCGCTGTACTGCGTGATCGCTTTCGGCGCGATCGGGCTGTTCCTGTTTGTGGCAACGCTGATTCCACCGCTGCATGCGCATCTGAGAAAGGTTTTCTTTTTCTGATTTTCAGATTTGTTGGAACAACAGGGTGCTTTTCTGCGTATAAATACAGGGGAAAGAGTCCGGGAGGCTTTCCGCAAGGAATCGCACGCGCACCACGGCGGGCGTGCCCGCTCGCGCACCGCACGCGACATCGCCCCCCCGGACCTATTTGGCTTCGGTCTGCATGCGTTAGTGGTAAAGGATTAGTTATTATCATCAGTTTGGAGGATCTTTAGTTATGTCCAAAAAGGGACGGATTGCGGTGGTGCTGATGCTGGCGGTATGTCTGCTGGTGTCGGTGGCTGCGGCGACGATGCATACGGAAGTGGAAAATCCTGCTCTGGAGATGACGGTGAGGGTCGGGTACGACGGACTGATCACCTACGGCAAGGCGTTCCCGGTTCGGATCACGATCCGGAACAACGGGGAGGACTTCGAGGGAAGGCTTGGACTGAATGCCTATATCTCGGCAAAGGTATACGACCGGTTTGAGACGCCGGTTTCCCTGCCCGCAGGAGCGGAACGGGAATACGTGCTCGCGCCGTCGGTATACGCAAAACAGGAGATATTCACAGCAGAGATCACAAAGGACGGGGAGGTTGTCTGCGCGGTGAACGCCGCGCCGGCGCGGGTGGTCAACCCCTCAGCGATGCTGATCGGTGTGCTCAGCACGCGGCCGCAGAACCTGAGTAACCTGAACATCGACAAGGATAACGACACGCTGGGCCGGTATGAGATGTGGCAAACGATCGCGCTGACGCCGGAGATGTTCCCCGAGGATCCGCGGCTGCTGAACAGCTTCGGTATGATCGTGACCGACGACGTCGATCCGGCTGTGCTGAACGGGAAACAAAAGGAGGTTCTGGAGGAGTGGCTGCACAGCGGGCGGATTCTGCTGTGCGGCGGCGGAGCGGCCGGCGCGAGAGCGATCGATTATTTCAGCGATGAAACCGGTCTGAAACTGGAAGGGATGACCACCTCCGAAGATGTGAAGGGTGCGCTGCAGCGGTCAGTCGGCCGGGCAGAAAGCGGAGAGAAGATTCTGGTTTCCCTGGCACAGTTGGACGGCGGCACGCCGCTGGTGCAGGACGCGGAAGGCCGGGGACTGGTCTGGCGAAGCACCTCGGGAGGGGGACGGATCTATACATCCGCCTTTGAAGCCGGAGACGCGGCGCTGAACGCCGATAATCTGATGCACTACTACTGGCAGCAAATGCTGGTGAACAATGATCCGGATTTTTACAATACGGTGCTCTATTCCGGAAACGACGATCAGGGAGATATTGCGGCGTTCGCCGGATGGAGCACGACGGTGAAGGCCAGGAGCAGGATGCTGCCGGCCATGATGATCGCCGCGGGGATGCTGGTGATCGCCAGCCTCTGCTGGCTGATCCTGAAGAAGGCCGGCAGGCAGAAATGGATGTGGCTGGTACTGCCGGTGCTGTCGCTGGTGACGGTGCTTTGCCTGGTGCTGCTTTCCGGCACCTCCGAGGCAAACCGGCCGATGGCCGTGATCGCGGAAAACCTGATCCAGGACGTGAACGGGAATATCCGGAGCTACCGGGGCATTTCGGCGGCGACGCCGGAATACGGACGCCACATGTACGGCATGGAAGGAGAAAAGCTGCGGGTCCGGAACTACGACTATCCCGAATACGACGAGGAAGATGAAAAGAAGATCGAGCCGGCGACCCTGCGCACCTGCTACATCGTCGGCGGAGAGAACGCCCTGACCGTACAGAGCACGATGCCGTGGGAAATGGTGAACATGACCTGCGAAACCGCGGGCGGGATCGAAGGCCGGATCGAAACCGCCATCTGGATGGAAGAGGACGGACTGCACGCGGAGATCACAAACCGGACCGAATACCGACTGACGGCCGGGCACGTGATCACGAACTTCGGATATGCTTCGGTGCCCGACCTGGAACCGGGCGCGAAGGCGGAAACGACTCTGATCCATAAAAAACTGGCGGATCCCCAGAATCCGAAATATGAAGACGGCGGCCTCTACATTGGCGAGGGAACGGACTTCTACTCGATGGTCTGCGCAGCCCTGGGCTATGTGGAGACCTACGACAGCAACCGAGATCGGGACCAGAACGCGACGCGCACGACCATGATCAATACGGCGTCGAACCAGCTGTACAGAGAAAAGAACGGAGGTGGCTATGTCTCGTCCGAGGGCTCGCGCTTTATCTTCAGCGCGGTGCCGGAGAGATTGCCGGAAATCCACCTGAGCGTGGACGGAGAACCGGTGAACCGGATGAGCATCTTCGGCCAGCTGACGACCGAGATGAAATACCTGGAGATCGGACGGACGGGCGTCGTATTCCGTGCGGCCGGCATGGATATGCCGGTCCGTGTGGAAACGGATGAGAACGGCCGACCCGGCAAGGAGCTGCCGGCAGCCCAGCAGCGGACATACTACCACCCCCTGAACGAAACTCCAACCTTCCGCTACGACCTGAGCGGGCTGAAGGACGTGCGGATCGACAAACTGCGGCTTGCAATGGAAAGTTTCTATGCCAGTGAAGCCAGGGCTTACGCACTGAACACGGTTACAGGTGTCTGGGATGAGATCCGGATGAACGAGGATATCCCGGAACCGGGCAACTACCTGGACGGGGAAGGCCGGCTGTACCTGCAGTTCCGGCCGGACATGAACGAAATGTATGCCGAGGTTCCCACGCCGATGATTACTTTGGAAGGGAGGCTTGAGAATGCTGCGAATTGACAGACTGACGAAAAACTACGGCAAATTTCCCGCGCTGAAGGGACTGTCGCTGGAGGTTCCGGACGGGGCGCTGCACGGTTTTGTCGGGCCGAACGGCGCAGGCAAGACGACGACTATGCGTATCCTGGCCACCCTGATGCCGCCGACTTCCGGCACGGCTTATGTGGACGGAACGGACGTGACACGCGAGGGGCAGAAAGCCCGGAAGCAGGTCGGCTATATGCCGGATTTCTTCGGCGTATACGACAGCCTGACCTGCCGGGAGTACCTGGACTTCTACGCCCGGTGTTACCGGATCGGCGCGACGGAAAGAAAACGGATGGGATCGCAGCTGCTGGAGCTGGTGCAGCTGCAGGACAAGGAAAACGAATACGTGGACGCGTTGAGCCGGGGCATGAAACAGCGGTTGTGTCTGGCGCGTAGCCTGATCCATGACCCGAAGCTGCTGATCCTGGACGAACCCGCCTCCGGCATGGACCCGCGGGCGCGGGCGGAGATGAAGGGCATCCTGAGAACGCTGCGTGAGATGGGTAAGACAGTGCTGATCTCCTCCCATATCCTGCCGGAACTGTCGGAAATGTGCGACAGCCTGACGATTCTGGATCACGGGGAACTGGTTTTCTCCGGAACCGTGGACGAACTGAGCGACCGGATGAACGGGAACGCCCCGCTGGACATCCGCCTGGCGGAGACAGCCGGCGCGGAGGCCGTGGAAGAGGCAGTCCGCTGCCTGCGGGAGATGCCGTATATCACGGAGATCCTGCAGGAGGAGCCTTTCCTGCTGCGGGTGCGGCTGGAGGGCGGCGAGGACGTCTGTATGGCTGCAATGCGTGAGCTGGTGACCCGGAACATTCCGGTGTGCGATTTCCACCGGGCGCCTATGAACCTGGAAAAAGTCTTTATGGAGGTGACGCAGGATGATGCTTAATCCGATTCTGTCCTTCTCGGCGATCCGCCGGATGCGTTCCTTCCGGACAATGCTGATCGTGATCGCGTATGTGACAGCACTGCTGTTGGCCGCGCTGACGATGCTGAGCGGTTTTATAAGGGATGACCTTTACCTGAACATGATGCAGCGGGGACCGCTGTGTCACGCGCTGCTGCTGGCGGCGCAGTTCCTGATGCTGGTGCTGATCGCGCCGGCGATGACCTCCGGCTCGATCGCCGGGGAGCGGGAACGGCAGACGCTGGACCTGCTGCTGGTGACCAATACCGGATCCTTCCGGATCGTGGCGGGCAAGATCCTGGAGAGCTTCGCGCTGCTGGCGCTGCTGATCGTCTGCGCGCTGCCGGTCCAGTGCCTTTGCCTGATGACGGGCGGGGTGACGATCCTGCAGATCCTGATCGGGACGCTGTTCCTGCTGGCGGTCGCGCTGGCCTGCTCAGCGGTCGGCGTGTTCTGTTCCTCGGTGTGCAGGAGCACGGTCGTCAGCGGGGTGATGAGCTATATCGTACTGCTGCTGATCGGCGCGGTCACGATGCTGCCGTTCGTGTTCGGCTATCCGCAGAGGATTACGGACGTCGTATACGACGCAGCACGGTATGCGGAGCTGACGCCGGAAGGCGCCCGGGCAATGCTCCCGAAGCTCCTGTACCTGAACCCGGGATTCGGCCTGCTCTGCCTGATCCAGGGACAGCTCCACGTGCTCACCGACCTCCTGACCGGACGCGGCTGGGGCAGGATCTACTGCACCTGGCTGATGATGGACCGGGCAGACTGTGAAGTGATCGCGGTGATCTGTGCGGGAGGACTGATCCTGCTGTCGGCGGTGCTCGCCGGGGCAGCGGCGCTGCTGATCCGGAGGCGCACGCGCGCGGCGAAACAATAAGGAATGAACGAGGAAAGAAATGGACAACAGACTGTTGAAGGCCTTGCGTCCCGTGAAACGGCGAGTGAGACGTAACCGCCTGCTGCAGGGCGCGGCATGGGGCCTGACGGCGGGGCTTGGAGCAGCGCTGATTCTGCGGATCGTCGCACTGTTCACGCCGGTGGAGGGCAAATGGCTATGGGCAGCGGTGCCCGTGGCAGCTTTCACACTGCTCTCCGCGGCCGGGAATGCCTTGCGGCCGGTGGCTGACCGGACGGCGGCACAGGCCGCCGACGGCTGCGGCCTGAAGGAGCGGACCATCACGGCGCTGGAGCAGGCAGGATCGGAAAGTGAGATCTGCGCATTGCAACGTGAAGATGCCTGTCGCGCGCTGCAGGAACTGGAGGTACGGAAGATCCGGCCGGGCAGTGCCAGGAAGCCGCTGCTGACTGCGCTGGGATGCGGAATCCTGGTGCTCGTGCTGCTGCTGTTCCCGAATCCGCGGGACAGGGAGGCGGAAGCCCGCGGCGCGCTGCGCAGGATCCTGAAGGAAGGAACGGAAAAGATCGATCGGGCGGCCGCGGAGGATGAAGAACGACTGAAGCCAGAACAGCGGAACGAGCTGAGGAAACTGACGGAGGAGCTGAAGCGGGAGCTGCTGGACAGCCGGGATGAAACGGACGCGCTGGTGGCGCTGGACCGGGCGGAGCAGCGGATGGAACAGATGGAGAGCCGGACAGCCGGGGACGCGCTCGCGGCAGCTGACGGAACCGGAACAGAAAGCGACGCCGGAGAAGGCAGCGAAGAGGCGGAGGCTGCGGACGGCACCGGGACAACGGCAGACGGAAAGGCTGCGCAGGTGTCCGGAAACAGCAGCGATATCCGGAGCGGGAAGCTGGCCACGTCGAACGCGCTGGCGGCCCTGAAGACGGCCGTGAACCCGGCGTCGGTCCGGAATGCCCCCAGGACGTCCACAGCGGGTACGCAGGGGGAGCCGGGAGAGGGCGAAGGCCAGGACGGGCAAGGAAACCCAGGCGCCGGAAGCGGCAGCGGGAATCAGGCCGCAAATGGTGCCGGAGAAGGCACCACCAACCTGGAACAGGGCGGTGGCGGAAATCTGCCGGGCGGACTTGCCAAAGGAAACAGGGATCCGAAATACAAGGAAGCACAGTATGAGACCATCTACGATCCGGAACGGACGGAGCTGGACGTCCGGGATGAGATGACGAACCAGAACCGCCTGGAAAACGAAGAAAGCCTGCAGGTGGAGACCGGACCGGGAAAGGGAAGTCTGGGCGGCAGTGTTCCCTGGGACGAGGTCTTCCGGGAATATGAGGAAACGGAAACCCGGTCAGCGGAGCGGGAAAACCTGACGACGAAGGAACGGCAATGGGTGAAGGACTATTATTCACTGCTGACAGATCAACGGTAACAGGAGGAAGATCAATGAGCGAGATGAACAATGGAGTGAAAGGAAGCGGCGCGGAGAGATTCGCGGAGCAGTATGAAAAGATCCGAAGCGAGATCGGCAAGGAGATGATCGGCCAGCAGGATGTGGTGGAACACCTGCTGATGGCGGTAATCGCCGGTGGCAACGTGCTGCTGGAGGGCGTACCCGGCCTGGGCAAGACACATCTGGTGCGGGTGCTGGGCAAGGTGCTGAACCTGCCTTTTTCCCGGATCCAGTTCACACCGGACCTGATGCCTGCGGATATCACCGGCACGAACATCCTGGTGCGGACCGAGGAAGGGAATGCGTTCCGATTCCAGGAGGGGCCGCTGTTTTCCTCGATCGTGCTGGCAGACGAGATCAACCGTGCCACGCCCAAAACGCAGGCCGCCCTGCTGGAAGCGATGCAGGAGCATGCGGTGACCGTGGCCGGGGAAACACGGAAGCTTCCGGAACCGTACTTTGTTCTGGCGACACAGAATCCGGTGGAGCAGGAAGGCACCTATCCGCTGCCGGAAGCGCAGCTGGACCGGTTTCTGTTCAAAGTACTGGTGCCGTTCCCGACGCTGGAGGAACTGGGCGCGATCGTGGATCTGACCGTGAAAGACGGCGGGCAGGAGGCGCAGCAGGTGATCGGCGCGGAGGAATTGCTGGCCATGCGGGCGGCGGCACGCAGCGTGCCGGTGGCTTCCGCCGTGCAGGAATACGCGCTGCGGCTGGTGCTGGCGACACATCCGGAGAGCGCAGACGCACCGGAAGTGACGAAGAAATATATCCGCTTCGGGGCAAGTCCCCGCGCGGCGCAGGCGCTGCTGTCCGTTTCCCGTGTGCGCGCACTGGCGAAGGGCCGCTACAACGTTGCGTTTGATGATATCCGGTTCGCGGCGCCGGCATGCCTGAGGCACCGGCTGGCGATGAATTTTGAGGCGGTCTCTTCGGGCAAAGAAATGGAAGGGCTGCTGCAGGAGATTATCTCCGCAGTAACGGAAAAATAGGGATCCGCACCTGCGGGCGCGCCAAAGGGCTTTCCGATCGCCCTTTGAAATTCTACGGTCAGAATATTTCAGTTATTTGGGGTAAAGAAAGAGTCAAGATGTTAACAGATCGTTTTTTGGCGAGACTGGACGCGCTGCGGCTGGTGATGAGAGGCCGGGCGCAGGGCGGCGCGGGCGGTAGCCGGCGGTCCCGGCAGACCGGATCCTCGGCGGAATTCTCCGACTACCGGGAATATATCCCGGGAGACGATATCCGGCGCCTGGACTGGAACGCGCTGGCGCGGTTCGACCGCCTCTATATGAAGCTGTTCATGGAGGAACAGGAGAGCCAGGTGATGATCCTGCTGGACGCGAGCGCCTCCATGGAAGACAAGTGGAGTGCGGCGCGCTCCGCCGCTGAAACGGTCGGATACCTGGCCCTGACTGGCGGGGACCGGTTGCGGCTGCAGCTGCTGAAGGACGGGCGGGCTGTATGCTCGCCGCAGTTCTCCGGACGGGCGGCTTTCGCAAAGCTGACCGCGTTCCTGGACCGGGCGGTGCCAGACGGGAAGGAAGGAACGCTGACAGAAGCGGTCCGGCGCGCGGAAAGCCTGAAGAAAGGCCTGTGCTTCCTGATCACGGACGGGTATACCGAGGACGCGCTGAAGGAAGCGCTGGACTACCTGCGCTATATGCGGCAGGAGACCGCGGTGATCCAGGTGCTTTCCGGCGGTGAACTGCGGCCGGAGACGGAAGGCGCCGTGCGGCTGTGTGACAGCGAGAGCGGAGAACAGATCGACCTGCTTGCGGACCGGAACGCGCTGGAGAGCTATCATGAGGCGTTGGAAGATTTTCTGAAGCAGATCCGGGAGAACTGCTCCGGGAGGGAGACCCCTTATCTGCTGCTGGACGGCAGCAAAGCGTTTGAGGATTGCTTCCTGCCACTGCTGTCCCGCAGCGGAATGATAGGATAGGAGAAGTATGATCCGATTTTTGAATCCGGGATTTGCCTGGATGCTGGCGGCTCCGGCTGCCATCGTGGTGCTGTATCTGCTGCGCAGGAGATTCCTGCCGCAGCAGGTTCCGTCTGTCTTTCTCTGGCGACGGAGCGTGCAGGACTACGCAGCGAACCGGCCGTTTCAGCGGCTGATGAAAAACCTGCTGTTGCCGCTGCAGGTGCTGGCGACGCTGGCCCTTGCCCTTGCGCTGATGAATCCGGTGCTGCCGGGCGGAACGGCTGGAAAGACCATCCTGGTCTTTGATATCTCTGGCAGCATGCAGGCGGAGTGCAACGGGAAAAGCCGGCTGGAACTGGCGAAGGAAGAAGCCCTGAAGCGGATCCGCGAGCTGCCGGCGGAGGAAGAAATCACCGTGATCACCGCCGGGGATGAGGTGCAGCGGCTGCTGCTCTCCGGAAACCGGGAGGAAGCGGAAAAGACGATCGGCTCCATTGCCTGCGGACGGGGCGGCGCGGAGATCGACAGGGCGCTGACCCTGGTCTGGGCGCTGGCCCGGAGCGGCGAAGAGGAAAAAGGCGCGACAGTGACCGTATTCTCAGACGCGCTGCGCCTGTCGGAGATCCACACGCGCGGCGGCCGGACGCCGACAATCATCAACGTCGGTGAAGCAGCGGAGAACCGCACGGTGTATTCGCTGACGGCAGAGAACGGCAAAGCGTATGCCCGGGTGGCAAACTTCGGAAAGGAGTGTACAGTCACCCTGGCGTGCGAGACGGACGGAACCCTGTGCGGCGCGGGCGAGGTCACGATCCCCGCGGGAGAAACAGCGGGGGTCAGCTTTGACATTCCCGAAGAGGCCCGGACAGTCCGCGTGAAGATCCGGGAGAAGGACGCGCTGGAGGCGGACAACACAGCGGAGGCCGCCGTGAAGCATGCCGCAAGCCTGCACGTGGCAGTGACGGAAGACAGCGTGTTCCTTGAGAGCGCGCTGAAGGTGCGGCCGGACCTGACGGTGATGCGGACAGATGCGGAGGCGCTGGCTTCGACGGAGGCGGACCTGTATATTCTGGGGAGCGATCCGCTGATCCTGACGACCCGGATCCCCGAAGAGGGATATGACCCGGCGGCGACTGCCTTCGGGCCGTTCGGCTGGGACGGGGAAGCAAAGACCGGGGATAGCCCGGCGGCGGAGATTTCCGAAAGCCCACTGACAACGGGACTGACGATGAAGAACGTTTTCTTCCGTGAGTGGCACCCGGTCAGCGGCGGACGGGCTGTGCTCCGTCTGGGCGGAGATCCCGTGATCACATGGAACGGAGAGACGGCAATCCTCGGTTTTGACCTGCACAATACCAACCTGCCGCTGAAATACGATTTTCCGATCCTGATCCAGAACATCCTGAACACGCTGCTCACGGAAGAGCAGGCGGCTGAAGAACCGGCCGTGAACGTGATGCCGCTTGGCGAAAGCGACACGCGGGACACTGCGCCGGATTACGAAACAGAAAAAACCGAAACGACGGGAGAACAGGGCCGGGAACTGAGAAGCGTTCTGCTGATCCTGTTCCTGCTGCTGCTGGTTGCGGAGATGGGGGTGAGCCGCTATGTCTGTTGAGTTCCTGCATCCTCTTCGGCTGCTGGCGATCCCTGTTTGCATGCTGGCGGTATTCCTGATCTGCCGGTTCCGGAAAAGCCGCTCCCGGAAGGAACGGATTTCCCACGGACTGCGGTACGTCCTGATCCTCCTGGCAGCGCTGGCGCTGGCCGGCATGAGCCTGAAAACCGCCAGCCCGGACCGGACAGCCTTCCTGCTGGTTGATGTGTCCGCCTCGGTGAATGAAGAGGAGACGGTCCGCCTGGCGAAGGAAGCCCTGGCCGAGGCCGGCGAACGGAAGACCGGCGTGATTGCCTTCGGAGCGGACGCTGCGGTGCTGCGCTCCCCGGGACAGGAGGCACCGCTGGACGTCAGCGAGGCACAGGCGGACCGCAGCGGGACCGATCTGTACGGGGCGCTGCAGATGGCTTCGGCGCTGCTGCCGGAGGATTCCAACGGCGGGATCGCGGTGATCAGCGACGGGCTCATGACCGGGGAGGAGAACCTGCTGCCCGCGGCCGGCGGGCTGCCCGTGAACGTGCTGAAAACAGGCACACGCAGCGGGGCGGATGCGCAGGTGACCTCCGTGACGGTGCCTTCATCTCTCTATACAGGACAGAAATATACGACCCAGGTGACGGTGCATTCCAATACCGCCGGTAAGGCGACGCTGCTGCTGACGCGAGACCAGGGAACGGCCGAGAGCCGGGAGGTGACCCTGCGCCGCGGGGAGAATACGTTTGCCTTTGACTCGACAGCCGCGGGCGCGGGTGTCAGCACCGTGGAAGCCCGCGTGCTGATGGCAGGTGATTCGGTATCCGCCAACGACAGCGGGGCAGCTTATACGGTGATCGCAGGCGAACCTTCGGTGCTGATCGCCGAGGGGCAGAGCGGCGCCGGATCGCAGCTAAGCTCTATGCTGGAGGCGGCGGGGATGAAGGTGAAGACGCTGCCGGCGGCGATGCTGCCGGAGAAGGCGGCGGACCTGCTGACGTACCACGCGGTCGCGCTGGTCAACGTGGATGCGACACGGATCAGCGACGCACAGACGGCAGCGCTGGACAGCGCGGCGAAGGAACTGGGTGTCGGCACGGCCGTGTTCGGTGGCGACTCCAGCTATGCCCTTGGCGGATACCGGGGCAGCGCGCTAGAAAACATGCTGCCGGTGACGATCGACGTGCGGAACCGGATGGATCTGCCGACGACGGCGCTGGTGCTGGTGATCGACAAGTCCGGTTCGATGCTGGACGGCGAGTACGGCGTGACCCGGCTGGCGCTGGCAAGGGAAGCCGCGTGCAGCGCGCTGGAAGTGCTGGGTGAGCGCGACCAGGCCGGCGTCATCGCCTTTGACGACGCGGGCAAGTGGGTGGTTCCGCTGAGCCCGGTGACGGATGTGGCAGCGATGCAGCAGCAGGTGGCGACCATCCGCTCCGGCGGTGGTACGGCCTTCTATTCTCCGCTGATGATAGCCTACAACGCGCTGAAGAACGCGAGCGCCCATTACCGGCATGTGATCTTCCTGACCGACGGCCAGGCCGGTGATACCGGATACCTGGACGTGGTCCGCCGGATGGCGGAAGCGGGGATCACGGTGACGACCGTGGCCGTAGGCGACGACGCGGACTACACCGGAATGACCAAAATTGCCGAAGCGGGGAACGGCCGGATGTACGCGGCCGGACCTTTTGACAGCCTGCCCCGGATCTTTACCAAGGAAACCATGATGATCTCCGGCGCGTATGTGCAGAACCGCGTGTTCACGCCGGCTGTGACGGACGGCTCCATGACGGATTTCCCCGGTTTCCCGCAGCTGAGCGGATACCTGGCGGCGACAGAGAAGCCGCTGGCAACCGTTTCCCTGTGCAGCGACCGGAAGGACCCGGTCCTGGCCTGGTGGCAGTACGGCGCAGGACGGGTCGCCTGCTGGACGAGCGACGTACAGGGGGGCTGGAGCGCGGCATTCCTGAACTGGGACCGGGCGGCGGAATTCTTCGCGGGGATCATCTCCTTTCTCCTGCCCGACAGGAGCGACGCGGGTGAGATGAGCCTGGACGACGGGAAACTGACCTGGGAAGCAGAAGTGCCGGAGGAAACAGCCCATGCCACGGCAACGCTGATCCGGCCGGACGGAACGCGGGACACGGTAAGGCTGGAACGGGTTTCCGATAACCGGTTTGAAGGGGTGACAGATACTGTCCAAAGCGGCGCGTATGCAATCCGGATGCGGGAAGATACCGGCGCGCTGGAAAAGCTGGCCGCGGAAAGCGGCGGCAAAGTTCTCGAAAGCCCGCAGGGGCTGCTGTCCTTCCCGGACACGGCGGCCCGGAAAAGGACGGACCTGACCCCGCTGCTGCTCGGGCTGTCGATCCTGCTGTTCCTGTTTGACGTGGCGCAGCGGCGGCTGGACCTGTTCAGGGAAGCGCCGGCGGCCCGGAACGTCGGGGACGGTTCTGATGTTCCGGACGAACACGTAACCGGCAGGACCGTCCCCTTGTTCAGGAAAGCAGCGCGCAATCCAGGACAGGAGGAACAGGCCCCGGATGCCGCGGATGTCCTGTGGCAGAGCATGAAGAACAAAAAAAGGATGTAAAGACAAGGCGGGTTGTTTTGTGGTAGAATAGCCCCGGGACAGAACATGATGCAAGGGGGCTGCCTCTATGAACCGCGAGGACAGAGCACTGGAAGCCTATATACAGGCTGTCCTGCCCGAACGGGAACGGTGGCTTTATCAGCATGCCCTGAACAAGGTACGGGTGATCACCCGGAGCATGAACCCGGCCGAGAAAGCGGAATACCTGAACAGCGAGGCCTTCCGGAGCACGCTGCGGCAGCTGCAGCGCAGGGATCGCATCTGGCAGGGACTGCTGCGGGGCGAACTGGTGCTGAGCGGGGACCGGGCAGAGTTTGAGCGGTTGCGGCGGCTGATCGGGGAGGAAATCCGGGCCGGAAGGAAAATTGACCTCGCGTTTCTGCGGACGGTCGAAAAAAGCCGGGTTTCTCTGGAAAAGGCTTACGAGGCCCGGCGGATCATACGGGATGGTGAGCTGCGGAAATACTTTGACGACAACATCGGACAACTGACCACCCGGGCGGAGAACCGGCTTGTATTATGGCTGCGGACGGGCGACCAGACGGCACGACTTGGGGAGATGGACGAGGAGCGCTTCGTCGTGCGCCGGATCATGGAGATTTACTTCCCCGGCGGGCTGACGCACAAGGCGGTGGACCGCGCGTTCCATCCGGGTTCGCTGGGGTCTTTCCTGCGGGCAGAAGCCGGCCGGGTGCTCCCGGAACTGGCGGCCTGCAGAAACGTAAAGCTGCGCTCGGGAGAAACCGCGGCAACAGCTGTTCGCCGGGAGGCCGAGCGGGCGGAGCGGATGATCCTGAACGTGCTGGAAAAGAAGTTTTCGAAGGAACGGATCCGGCGGCTGCTGGAAAAGAATCCGGGGATCATCCGCCTGCAGAAGGAGGCAGACGCGGCCTGGGAGAAGGAAAAGCGAATCCAGGCGGCGCTGCTGGACGCGATTCCGGAGCATTACCGGGACCTGTATCCGCTGGCCCGGCAGATGAAACGGCATTTCTACCTGCATCTGGGGCCGACCAACTCCGGGAAGACCTACGAGGGTGTCCAGCGCCTGCACGGGGCGGAGCGGGGCGTTTATCTCGGGCCGCTGCGGCTGCTGGCCGCGGAACAGTTTGAGGCGCTGAATCTGGACGATGTGCCCTGCTCGCTGGTGACAGGCGAGGAGCAGATCCGGGTGCCGTTCAGCCGGGTACAGTCGTCGACGGTAGAGATGGCGGACCTGAAGACCCGCTACGATGTGGCGGTGATCGACGAGTGCCAGATGATCGCGGACAGGGATCGGGGCGGCGCCTGGACCGCGGCAATCCTGGGCCTGTGCGCGGAGGAGATCCATGCGTGCGCATCGCCGGACGCGGAGCAGCTGCTGACGCGGATCATCGGGGAATGCGGGGACGAATTGACGGTGGTCCGGCATGAACGGATGACGCCGCTGGAGGTCGAGACGGTCGGATTCCAGTTTCCGAACTCGGTACAGCCGGGGGATGCACTGATCGTGTTCTCCAAGGCACGGGTGCATGCAGTGGCCGCGGAGCTGAAGACCCGGGGATACAAGGTCTCCCTGATCTACGGAGCACTGCCGCCGGACGTCCGGCGGAACCAGGCGGACCGCTTCATGAAAGGTGAGACGGAGGTTGTCGTTTCGACCGACGCGATCGCGATGGGGATGAACCTGCCGATTCAGCGGGTCGTATTCCTGGAGAACGAAAAATTTGACGGGGATATGGTCCGGATGCTGACGGACGCGGAGATCAAACAGATCGCCGGACGGAGCGGACGGTACGGAAAATACGAGATCGGCTACGTGAACGCATTCGGCTTCCGGAAGGAGATTGCCCGAGCTCTGGCACGGCCGCTGCTGCCGCTGGTGGAGGGCGTGATCGGTTTCCCGGATTCACTGCTGGGGATTCCGCTGCCGCTGACGCAGATACTGGATCAATGGCTGAGGATGCAGGACAAGGGCTGTTTCTCGAAGGCGTCGACGGTAAGGATGGCGGAGCTGGCTGCGATGATGGAAACGCCGCGGACCGACCGGCAGCTGCTGTACCGGTTCATCTGCATCCCGTTCGACGAAAAGGACCCCGAGCTGCTCGGCCGGTGGAAGGCGATGTACCACGCCGAGTGCCGGGGGGAACATATCGACGTGCTGCCGGAGATGCCGGAGATCCAGGATCCGGAAAGCTGTACGATCCGGATGCTGGACGCGATGGAGGCGGACTACCGCCGGTGCGACCTGTATTACAACTACACCCGGCTGTTCCTGCCGGAACCCGAGGAACTGATGGATGAGATCCAGCGGCGGAAGGATCTGATCTCCCGGGGGATCGTCCATATTCTGTCGACGCAGAAGCTGCAGCAGCGGATGTGTCCGTCCTGCCGGCGGCACCTGCCGTGGAACTGGCCTTACCGGCTGTGTGACAGCTGCCATGGCAGCGGCAAGTGGAGAAGGTAAACCTGATGAAACTGAGAAAACTGGCAATGTGGATGCTGGCGCTGGTGATGGTGCCGGCGGGCGGGATGGCTTCCGGAAGCTGGTTCACGGTGACGGAAGATCTTTCGGCGGAGACGCTGATGCTGCCGAATGACGAGTACACCGGAACGGTGACGATGACCTTCCTCGGGGACTGCACGCTCGGCGGGGAGGAGAAGAAGGCGAAAAACGCCCTGAGCTTTGCGAGCCGGATCGCGGAAAACGGGATGGATTTTCCCTTCCGCGGGCTGAAACACCTGACGGAATCGGACGACCTGACGGTTGCGAACCTGGAGGTCGTGCTGTCGGACCGGAAGCTGAAGAAGGAAAAAAAGGAATTCAACTTCATCGGGCCGACGGCCTATACACAGATCCTGACCGACGGCGACATCGAATGCGTGACGGTGGCCAACAACCATACCCACGACTACGGGGAGGAAGGCTACGCGGACACGAAGCAGGCCCTGGAGGAAGCCGGTATCTGCTGGTTCGGCACGGACGCACCGGCGGTCTGGCGGAGCGACGACGGCCTCATGATCGGCTTCCTGGGAGTGAACTATTCGCTGACCGGGAACCGCGCCAAGCGATACGCGGCACAGGCAGAGAGACTAAGGGACCTGGGATGCGCGGCGGTGATCACGGTCATGCACGCGGGGACGGAATACAGCTACCGTCCGCCGGACAACTACCAGGCGCAGATTGTCGACCGGGCGGTCAAGGCCGGAAGCTGCTTGGTCATCGGGCATCACCCGCATGTGCTGCAGGGGCTGGTTATCAAAGAAGGGGTGCCGATCGTTTACAGCCTCGGCAACTGCTCCTTCGGCGGAACGACGTTCGCGAAGGATTCCGACGCGCTGACGGTGCGCGCAGAGCTGCGGTTTGAGGATGGGGAGCTGCAGGAGACCGCGCTGACGTTCTACCCGATCTGCATCACCAGCGACAGACGGCACAACAATTATTCCCCCTGCCTGCTGACGGGGGACGATGCGGAGCGGGTGCTCCGGAAGATGCAGGAAACGACGGGAACGGATCCGGGGGAACGGAATCCGGACGGATCCGCGACGACAAGGGTTGAAAAGTAAGACCGGGAAGGATGAAACCGATGGAAGAGGGCAGGGAGAAGCTGCAGGGCGCCCTGGACACGGAACACATTGTCAGGACATATTTCCATCTGGCGCTGCCGGTCGTGGTGGGATCGATCATCACGATCATCTACAGCCTGGCGGATACCTACTTCATTGCGCAGACAGGCAATGCGCTGCTGGTCGCAGGCGTTTCCGTCTGCGCGCCGCTGTTCACGGTCCTGATGGCCTTCGGCAATATCTTCGGACAGGGCGGAAGCTCGCTGATCTCCCGGCTGCTCGGGCGGAAAGAAACAGAAACGGTGAGACACATCAGCTCGTTCTGCTTCTATATCGCGCTGCTGACCGGCACAGTTGTCGGCGGGGGGATGCTCCTGTTCAGGGATCCGCTGCTCGGCGCGCTCGGGGCAAGCTCCGATACGCTGCCTTACGCCGCGGAATATGCAACCGTACTGCTGGCCGGCGCTCCGCTGATCGTGGCCAATTTCATCCATATGAACCTGTTGCGGTGTGAAGGGATGGCCGGCCTTTCCATGGCCGGAACGGTGATCGGTTCGGTGGTCAACGTGATCCTGGATCCGCTGATGATCCCGTCGATGGGCGCGGCAGGCGCCGCGGCGGCGACGGTGATCGGCTACCTGTGCAGCGACGCGTTCCTGCTGCTGATCGTGCTCCGGAAGAGCGCGTACCTGTCCGTCGCGCCACGACTGCGCGTGACAGGAGTCCAGGTGAAGGATATTCTCGGGATCGGCATCACAGCCGCCGTGACCAACCTGGCATCCAGCCTGTGTGTGGTGCTGATCAACCAGCAGCTGCTGCCTTACGGGGACGAAAAGATCGCCGCGATGGGGATCGTGCTGCGGATCGCGATGATCGTGAATATGGTACTGGTCGGATTCTCGTTCGGCGGGGTTCCGCTGTTCGGGTTCCTGATCGGCAGCGGCCAGACGGAGAAGCGGAAGCAGCTGCTGCGCTTCTGTCTGTGCTTTGTGAGCAGCCTGGCGCTGGTGATGACAGCAGTGGTCGTAATCGCGGCGAAACCGCTGGTATCGATAATCACACCGGACGCCTCGCTGGCCGCAGACAGCGTGCCGATGCTCCGCTGGCAGGTAGCCGGCAGCGCGTTCGGCGGGATCGTGATGCTGCTGACCTGTCTGTTCCAGGCTTCCGGAAAGGCGGCGCCGGCGATGGCGCTGTCGCTGAGCCGGCAGGGGATCCTGTTCATCGCGGTGCTGTTCATTGCGGTCCGCATCGCCGGATACAAGGGTATCCTGGTCAGCCAGTGTGCGGCGGATGTCCTCAGCGCCGTGCTGGCTCTGGAACTGTACCGACTGTGTTTCCGGAAACAGGGCGGATAAGCCTCGTTTAACTCACTTCTGTGGTCAAATATGCGCCGGGTCTTCTTCTCCGTCCGGAAGCACTTTGCCCGTCTTCGGATCGATGATCTCCGAGGACGGCGTTCCCGGATAACCCGCCACCAGGCTGATTCCCGCGGAAAGAGCTCCGAGCGCGATGGCGCCGTTTCCTATCACATATTGCTTCCTATACTCACCTCATGATCATGCTTTCCAGTTTTTTCATCTTTTCACTCCGGACGAGGCGGTACAAGAACGAAGGTTCCGATCCGACCTGAAATACGCAGGAAATGCAGACGGCAGACCAGGTATAAACTGCGAATTGCCAAGGGAAAAGAATCCGACTATAATAGTATCATCAGAAATCAAAAGAAAAAGGAAGGACGGCCTGACCTACCGATGCGGAAAAACCTGACACAGCGGCTGCTGCAGGCAGTGATCGTTCTGGCAGGGGTTACGCTGCTGATCTTTGTGATGCTGCGGATCGTACCCGGCAATCCGATCGAGACCATGATGGGCGAGCATGCGGACGCCGCTACGGTGGCGCGCATGACCGCCGAGTTGGGCCTGGATCAGCCGTTATATATCCAATTCTTCCGTTATATCTCATCGGCGGTGCGGGGAGACTTCGGGACCAGCTATTCCCTGGGGAAACCGGTATCGCAGCTGATGGGCAGCGCGTTTGTCAACACGCTGATCCTGGCGGTGTTCGCCGCGCTGTTTGCCTGGATCGTCGGCATCGCCTGCGGCATTTGCTCCGCGATGAAGAAGAACCGGCTGCCGGACCGCCTGTTCATGGGCTTTTCCCTGCTGGGGATCTCGCTGCCGGTGTTCATGGCAGCGATGTTCCTGCAGTATATCTTTGCCTTCCAGCTGAAATGGGTGCCGATCTCCGGCACGGACAGCTGGGCGGGCTTTATCCTGCCTGCGATCGCACTGGGCTGGAATTCCGCCGGGCAAGTGGCCCAGATGACCCGGACTACGCTGCTGGAGACCTTGCAGGAAGACTATATCGACACTGCCCGGGCGAAGGGCAGGGGCCCTCTCGGCGTGCTGATACATCACGCGTTCCGCAACGCCATGCTGCCGGTGCTGACGATGATGACGGTTCAGTTTTCCGGCTTGCTGTCCGGCGCCGTGATCACGGAGACGGTCTTCTCCATCAACGGGATCGGACGCCTGATGGTGCAGGCGATCTCCGGCCGGGATATCCCTCTCCTGCAGGGAACGGCCCTGCTGGCTACTACGGTCGTGATCCTCGGCAGCCTGCTGGCGGACAGCCTGTATTCCGTACTGGATCCCCGGATCCGGAAGGAGGGCTGAGGTGATGCTGCGGACGAAACAGAAACGGACCGAGCAGGCGGCCGACCTCCGGCTGCAGAGCCAGATCGGCGAAGAGGAACGCTTCGGGGACCTGATGCGCCGCATGGCCCGGGAGAACAAGACGGCCGTGATCTCCTTTTTCGTGATCATCCTGATGGTCCTGGCGGCCGCACTGGCGCCGCTGCTGACGCCTTACGAAGAGAACGGGATGGACCTGCTGCACCGCCTTTCGGCTCCGTCGACGGAGCACCTGCTGGGCACGGATGAAGGCGGGCGGGATGTCCTCACGCGGCTGCTCTTCGGCGCACGCGTTTCACTGCTGATCGGTGTGGTGCCGGCGCTGCTGAGCCTGATCCTGGGCGCGGTCCTCGGCGCGATCGCCGGATACCGGGGCGGGATTGCCGATGCGGTGATCATGCGGATCGCGGACGTGATGCTGGCGTTCCCGTCGATGCTGCTCGCGATGGTGATCATGTACGCCCTGGGCGGAGGGATCCTGAACGTCTTCCTGACGCTGACACTGGTCAACTGGGCCAATGTGGCCCGGGTGGTCCGGGCACAGACGCTGAAACTGAGAAGCAGCGAGTTCGTGGAAGCCGCGCAGATCATCGGCGTATCCCGCAACCGGATCATGCGGCGGCATATCCTGCCGAATTGTCTCCCGACGCTGCTGGTGCTGTTCACACTGAACATCCCGGCATCGATCCTGACGGAGAGCAGCCTGAGTTTCCTGGGCCTCGGTATCCAGCCGCCGAACGCGTCCTGGGGCCTGATGATCAACACCGGGCGGCAGTACCTGTACAACACGCCGTGGCTGTGCTTTGCACCGGGCGCGGCGATCATGCTGACTATGCTGGCCTTTAACTTCCTGGGGAACGGACTGCTGGACGTGCTGGATCCCCGGATGCAGAAACAGTGACAGGAGCCGATGATGAACGACAGAACGCTGGAAGTCCGCAACCTGAACGTCACGATCCGGACGGACCGGAGAGAAGTCCGTCCGGTGAACGACGTGTCCCTGGACGTGCTGGCAGGCAGTATCGTAGGGATCGTCGGCGAATCGGGCTGCGGGAAGAGCATGACCGCCCGCGCCGTGATGGGGCTGCTCCCGTACTCCGGGAAGGTGGACGGAGGAACGGTCCGGCTATGCGGAAGGGAGATTACGGCGCTGCCGGAGAAGGAACGCCGGAAACTGCGGGGATCCGAGATCTCCATGATCTTCCAGGAACCGATGACCAGCCTGAACCCGGTGATTAAGGTCGGGAAACAGGTGGAGGAAACGATCCGCCTGCACACGGAATGCAGCCGGGAAGAAGCGAAGGAAAAAACGCTCGCCATGTTCCGGGAGGTGGAGATCCCGGAGGCGGAGACCCGCTACCACTGCTATCCGCACCAACTGTCCGGCGGACTGCGCCAGCGCGTGATGATCGCGATGGCCATGGTGTGCAAACCCAAGCTGCTGATCGCTGACGAACCGACGACGGCGCTGGACGTGACCGTGGAGGCACAGATCCTGAACCTGCTGGAACACCTGCGGGACGCCGGGACCAGCGTGCTGATCATCAGCCATAACCTGGGCGTGATTGCGCGGGTGTGTGATTATGTCTACGTCATGTATGCCGGACGTATCGTGGAACAGGCGGCGACCGAAGTGCTCTTCGGCCGTCCGACGCACCCCTATACCCGGGGCCTGTTCCGGTCCGTGAACTCCCTGCGGGAAGGAAGCGCAACGCTGGAGACCATCCCCGGCGTGGTGCCGAACCTGTTTCGGCTGCCGGCAGGCTGCAGCTTTTCACTGCGCTGCGGGCAGTGCGGCGCGAACTGTGAAAAGAACATGCCGGAGCTGCTGGAAACGGAGCCGGACCACAGGGTCCGCTGTTTCCTGACGGAGAAGGAGGACGCTGAATGAGCGAATACCTGCTGGAAGCGCGGGAACTGACAAAAGAGTTCCCGGCGGCCGGAAAGAAAACCGTTCACGCCGTATCCGGCGTCAGCCTGCAGATCCGGAAGGGTGAAACGCTGGGACTGGTCGGGGAGTCAGGCTGCGGAAAGAGCACACTCGGCAGGCTCCTGATCCGAACGCTTCAGCCGACGTCCGGCGAGGTGCTGTTCCGCGGGCAGTCCGTTACGCGGATGAAGGACAGCGAGTTCAAGCCGCTGCGGAAGGAAATGCAGCTGGTGTTTCAGGATCCCTATGCGTCGCTGGATCCACGGATGACGGTGCGGGACCTGGTTGCGGAACCCATCGAGACCTGGAAGCTTTACGGGAGCCGGGAGGAAGTGACGGAACGGGTACGGGAGCTGCTGCGGGCCGTGGGCGTGCCGGAGGAATTCCTTCACCGCTATCCGCACCAGTTTTCCGGCGGGCAGCGGCAGCGGATCGGGATTGCCCGGGCAATCGCGGCGAATCCGTCGTTCATCGTCTGTGACGAGCCGGTCTCGGCACTGGATGTCTCCGTCCAGAACCAGATTCTGAACCTGCTGAAGGAACTGAAGGAAACCCGGGATCTGACCTATCTGTTCATCAGCCATGATCTCTCCGTGGTACGCTATCTCGCGGACCGCGTATGCGTCATGTTTCTTGGGAAGATCTGCGAAATCGGCCCGACGGAAGAAGTTTATGAACATCCGAGACATCCCTATACCCGCTTCCTGCTGGACGCGGTGCCGGTGCCGGATCCCGCGGCACGCGGGAAGCAAATCCATCTGCTGAAGGGCGAGGCGCCGAGCCCGGCGGATCCGCCGTCCGGATGCCGGTTCCGCACCCGGTGCCCCTATGCGACGGAGCGCTGCGCGGAGGAGGAACCGGCGCTGCAGGAGGAGGACGGGGTGCGGGCCGCCTGCCATTGCGCAGGAAAATGGTGATCCCGAAACGGTTTGCAGGGCGGAAAACGGATGACCCGGGCGAAAATCAGACCAGCTTGAAGGAGGACGAAACGGATGAGTGCATCAAAGGGAGAATTTGATCTCTTCCTGGAAAAAGAAGTCAGCAGGATCAAGGGAAACTATACGCCGGTCCGATCCTCTTTCCTGCGCCGGAAATTCAAGAGATACCTGAAATGCTCTGAGATCCACCCCAACCCGGGCGACGAATTCTGCGATCCGGCGATCGGCCCGAACTACGGGATCGTTTCAGATTATGTGCAAACGATCGGAAACGAGAAAAGACAACACGGCGAAAAACTTTTTTTCGAAGATCCGGTGATGGTGGAGAGGATTACCCCGGACGGGTATCTCCTGCTGAACGGCCACCATCGCTGGGCGGCAGCCATCAAGACGGGACTGCCGAAAATCCATGCTGAGATCGTCAACCTGACGCAGCAGAAGGATATTTACGAGATGCTCAGACGTTCAAAGAATAACCGGCGCGTTGTGCTGGACCTGGATGAGGTCGTGTTCCGGGCGGAGTTTAACGAGTTGAGTGAGAAGCCGCTGCGTTTTGCATTCGGCAGGATCATCAATGAACCGATGCGGCTGGGCATTCCTGCCCTGTTTAACGACCTGAAGAGACGCGGATACGACATCTGGGTCTATACATCGCGGTATGTTTCCTATGAGAGCATGCTGCATTATTTCCGGCGGCATCATACATACGTAAGCGGTGTGGTCACCGGGATGAAAAGGAAATCAGGTGCGATGACAGCGATCCGGGAGCAGATCGAAAAGAAAATGAACGAACAGTATGAGCAAACGCTTCATATCGACAATGATTATGTCGTGAGGGTCAACAGAAAGACGAAGACCTACGGGGAACACCGGATAGACGGTCCGGAGATCCAGTGGACCGGCCGGGTGATGGAGATCGTCGATGAGATCGGGGAAAAGGAATGAATTCTTGCGGGGAACGGACCAGTCATGATACAATCAGAACGACAGAGTGAACGTATGATATAAAAACATACCGGCTGACCGGTCATGCACACATCCTTTTCCGGACTGACGAGCAGGAGGAACGATTATCGTGAAAGCAAAGAAGGAAAAAGAGTATTCCGTCCGTTTCCGCAGGCACGCGAACGAACTAAAATGGCTGTACTGCGAACTGTATCACAATGACCTGAAGGCTTACGACTACTTCACGGAGATGCTGTACCGCATGTGGGAGGAACGGCCGGAGAAGCTGAAGATGATGGACCGGGCGCGGGAGGAATGTCCGGACTGGTACAAGGGCCACGAACTGGTCGGCATGCTGATGTACGTGAAAGCATTCGCGGGGACCTTGAAGGGCGTGAAGAACAAGCTGGACTATGTCGCGGAGAGCGGGGTCAACTACCTGCACCTGATGCCGCTGCTGGAAAGTCCGGAAGGCCGCAGCGACGGCGGCTACGCGGTAAGCGATTTCCGGAAGGTCCAGCCGGAGCTGGGCACGATGGAAGACCTGGCGGAGCTGGCGGACGCCTGCCACGAACGGGGCATCGCGGTGTGCCTGGACTTCGTGATGAACCACACGAGTGAGGACCATGAATGGGCCCGCCGGGCCAGAGCCGGGGAGAAGGAATATCAGCATCGCTATTTCTTCTACGACGACTGGACGATCCCCAACGCCTATGAGCAGACAGTGCCTCAGGTATTCCCGACGACGGCGCCGGGGAACTTTACCTGGTGCGAGGAAGCGCGCAAGGTGGTCATGACCACCTTCTATCCCTACCAGTGGGACCTGAACTACGCCAATCCCACCGTGTTCAACGACATGACGGAGAACATGCTGTTCCTGTGCAACCACGGGGTCGACGTCATCCGCCTGGACGCTGTGCCCTATATCTGGAAAGCGCTCGGGACAACCTGCCGGAACCTGCTGCAGGTGCATACGCTGGTGCGGATGATGCGCATCGTGTGCGAAATCGTCTGCCCCGGCACGTTGCTGCTGGGCGAGGTGGTCATGGAACCGAGCAAGGTAGTGCCCTACTTCGGCACGGTGGAAAAGCCGGAATGCCACTTGCTGTACAATGTGACGACGATGGCCACGATCTGGCACACGGTGGCCACGCGGGATGTGCGGCTGCTGGTCCATCAGCTCCGGCAGGTGTTCTCACTGCCGAAGGAATACACGTTCCTCAACTACCTGCGTTGCCACGATGACATCGGCTGGGGGCTTGACTACGGTTACCTGGGACAGTTCTGCCAGTTGGAGATCCCGCACAAGCGATTCCTGAACGATTATCTGACCGGCAAATGGCCGGACAGCCCGGCACGGGGCGAACTCTACAACGACGATCCGCGCCTGGGGGACGCGCGTCTGTGCGGGACTACGGCTTCCCTGTGCGGTATTGAGGCTGCGCGGGAGAGCGGGGATGCCCTGGCGATGGAGGAAGCGATCCGGCTGGATATCATGCTGCACGCATTCATATTCACGCTGAGCGGGGTGCCCGTGCTGTACAGCGGGGACGAGATCGCCCAGGAAAACGACAAGACCTATCACGATGATCCGCTGAAGCGGGAGGACAGCCGCTGGCTGCACCGCGGTGACATGGACTGGAACAAGGCGCTGCTGCGGACGCAACAGGATACTCCGGAAGGCAGGGTGTTCACCGCGATCGGGGAACTTGAAGCACGGCGGGCGGAGCATGCCGCTTTCGACACTGAGGCGGATACCTGGATCCTGGACACCGGCAACAACCACATCCTGGGGATCGGCCGGTACTACCGGAAGGAGCAGATCCTGGCCCTGTTCAACTTCGGCGCGGAGGACGCGACAGCCTGGCTGCGGGACGAGAAGGAGTATACCGACCTGATAGACGGTACGGTCAGCGACGCCGGGGCGGTGAAGGTGCCGGCCGGCGGGTTCCGCTGGCTCTGCCACAAATTCTGAGGGGCATTCCGATCTTCCACAGCCTTCACTGCGTTCAGAATGACACGTAACAGGGAAGATCCTTCATTCGGGATGACAAAAAGTTTCCGTTTACTAACAGCCGGAAATACGGTATAGTATCTGCAGACGGAAAATCTGTTTCAAAGATACTATTTGAACAATTCCATACAATTCAGAAGGAGGGAGACCCGATGGCCCTGGACTACCGGAAAAGCACTGAGGAGGCCAAGCCTGAGGTGCCCACGGTCAGCGTGATCCGCTGCGCGGCGGGCCAGGTGCTGCAGCCCGTGAAGGGCATCGTGATCCCCCGCGAAGATATCCCGGACGATACGTTCGCATCCGGCGTACTGGGCGACGGCGTCGGCATCCGGCCGAAAGACGGCAAGGTAGTCGCACCGTTTGACGGCAGAATCTCATCCGTGGCGGACAGCCGGCACGCGGTCTGCATCGAGGCGAACGGCATGGAGGTGCTGATCCACGTAGGCGTTGACACGGTGAACATGCAGGGCGAAGGCTTCACCTGCCTCGTGAAGGAAGGCGACGAAGTCAAGACCGGGCAAACGCTGATCGTGTTCGACCGTGACAAGATCAAGGCAGCCGGATACAGCGATACCGTCGCGGTGCTGCTGATGAATTCCGGCGACCTGGAAGGCGTCGAGTGCGGGGCCAGATAACCCAAGGACCGATCCTCAAGGGCAGACGAAACAGAAGGAGGAAACTCCATGAAATCTTTTGAGTATACGATCACCGATCCTGTTGGCATTCACGCCCGTCCTGCCGGAATCCTGGTGAGGGAGGTCAAGAAGTATGCATCCACGGTCACCGTGATCAAGGGCGGGAAATCCGTCAACGCGCTGAAGCTGATGGCCCTGATGGGCATGGGTATCAAGCAGGGCGACACCGTGGAGGTGACGGTCGAAGGTGCTGATGAGGATACTGCGGCGGCTGCGATCGAGGAGTTCTTCAAGGCCAATCTGTAAGTTTATCTGACAAACGGCTGCCTGTGCAGCCGTTTGTCTCTTGATGAATCAAGAAGGTTTCGCGTCTGCGGACGAGACCAGGGCATTCCGATCGCCCCGGACCTTCGGTCAGGAAGATTATTGGTATGATATCTGTTCAAGGAAAAGGCGTATCCGGCGGCGTGGCGATCGGGCCCCTGTACTGTTATCAGCGGGCGAAGTCAACGATCCGCCGGTATGAGGTGGAGGATGTCGACGCGGAATGGGACCGCTTCAAGGCAGCCCAGACCAAGGCGATCGAACAGCTGGGCGAACTGGCGGAAAAGGCCAGGGAGGAAGCCGGCGATGAGGCAGCACTGCTGTTTGAGACCCATCAGATGATGGCGGAGGACATGGAATACGAGGAAGCCATCCAGACCGCCATCCGGGACAAAAAACTGAACGCGGAGGCAGCCGTGACCGATACGGCCGCACAGTTCGCCGCGAGGTTCGCGGCAATGGAAGACGCTTATTTCCAGGCACGCGCGGCGGATGTCAAGGACGTATCCGACCGGATCATCTCGGCGCTGACCGGCGTGGTCCGGGGCGGGATCGATTCGCCGGTCCCTGTGATCCTCGCGGCGGACGACCTGTCACCCAGTGAAACGGTTCAGCTGGACAAGAGCAGGATTCTCGGCTTCGTGACCGAAGGCGGATCGGACTCCGGCCATACGGCGATCCTGGCCCGGACGATGGGCATTCCGGCCATTATCGGCGTCGGCGACCAGCTGAAACCGGAATATGAAGGCAGGGAGGTCATCATCGACGGCAGCACGGGCAACGTTGTGATCGACGCGGATGAGGACGCGCGCAGCTGCCTGCTCAGGAAGATGGAAGAGCAGAAGAAGATGCGGGAGTTGCTCGAGCAGCTGAAGGGTCAGCCGAACGAGACGAAGGACGGCCAGTCGATCCGGGTCTACTGCAACATCGGTTCCCCGGACGATGTTCCGGCAGTGCTCGCAAACGACGCCGGCGGCGTCGGCCTGTTCCGGAGTGAATTTCTGTACCTGAATTGCGACGACTATCCCACGGAGGATTACCAGTTCGAGGCCTATAAGAAGGCGCTGAGCGATATGGGCGGGAAGGAAGTCGTGATCCGGACGCTGGACATTGGCGCAGACAAGCAGATCGGTTATTTCGATTTGCCGAAGGAAGAGAACCCGGCCATGGGCAACCGTGCGCTGCGCATCTGCCTGAACCGGCCCGAGATCTTCCATACGCAGCTGCGTGCGCTGTTCCGGGCTTCCGCGTTCGGCAAGCTGGGCATCATGTTCCCGATGGTTACGAGCGTGTGGGAAGTAAAGGAAGCCAGGAAGATGTGCGAGCGTGTGAAGGAGGAGTTGACGAAGGAAGGCATTCCCTTCAGCGATCACGTCGAGATCGGCATCATGATCGAAACACCCGCGGCCGTGCTGATGAGCGACCGGCTGGCGAAGGAAGTGGACTTCTTCTCCTGCGGCACGAACGACCTGACCCAGTATATGCTGGCCTGCGACCGGCAGAACGCCGACCTGGGACGATTCTACAACCCCCATCATCCCGCGGTGCTCCGCGCACTGAAAATGGTATGCGACAATGCGCACAGGAATGGCATATGGGTCGGGATCTGCGGCGAGCTCGGCGTGGACCTGAGCCTGACGGAGACTTTCCTGGCCATCGGCATCGACGAACTCTCGGTGTCTCCGCACTCGGTACTGCCGCTGCGGCAGAAGATCCGGGAGACCACAATCTTTGATGTGAAACAGAAGATTCTTGAGGACTTGCTGAGTGATGAAAACACGATTTGATATCCGGCTGATCGCCATGGACCTGGACGGAACGCTCCTGACGACGGACAAGCGTCTGACGGAGCGGAACCGGTCCGCAATGGAAAAGGCCGCGGAAGCGGGGATTGCCATCGTGCCGGCCACCGGCCGAATCTATGCCGGTGTTCCGGACGAGATCAAGGCGCTCCCCTTTATTCGCTACCTGATCCTGGCGAACGGGGCGACCGTCTATGACCGGGAAGAGGACCGGATCCTGTACCGCGCGGAGATCCCGCCGGATAAGGCGATCGACGTGCTGGACTGGCTGGACGGGTTCCCCGCGATCTACGACTGCTACCAGGACGACCGGGGATACATGACAGCGGAAATGTGGGAAAAGGCGGACCGCTACGCACCCAGCCCGATCTATCTCCGGATGATCCGGACGCTGCGAAAGCCGGTGCCTGACCTGAAGGAGCATCTCCGCGCCGCCGGGCGGCCGGTCCAGAAACTCCAGGCGTTCTGCGAAACCACGGAAGCGCAGGCGCTCGTCCTGGAGAAGACCGCCGCGCGTTTTCCCGAACTGGCGGTATCGTCCTCAGTAGCCCGTAACGTGGAGATCAACGGCGCGCAGGCGAACAAAGGCGCAGCGCTGCAGGCGCTGTGCCGCTACCTGGGGATCGGAACGGAAGAAGCGATGGCCTTCGGTGACGGCTCCAACGACCTGAGCATGATCCGGATCGCCGGGACAGGCGTGGCGATGGAGAACGGCGTGCAGGGGGTGCTTGACGCCGCTGACCGGATCGCCCCGGACAATGACGCGGACGGCGTCGGATGCGTGATCGAAACGATCCTGTAGATCCTTCGGACTGCCCTGGCAGGATGCGGCAACGGCCGCTTCCGAAGGGGCGGTCTGCTGCTTATAATGAGGAGGGATAACCATGCCGATCGTTGCCGCTTACATGGTCCCGCATCCCCCGATGATCATTCCGCAGGTGGGGAGGGGCAGCGAAAAACAGATCACGAAGACCATCCGGGCGTATGAGGCTGTCGCTGCCGGGATCGCCGGGATCCGGCCGGAGACGATCATCGTCACGAGCCCGCATGCCGTGCTGTATGCAGATTATTTCCACATTTCACCGGGGGAAGAGGCGACAGGCGACTTCGGCAGATTCCGGGCGCCGGAGGTGCGCTTTGCGGAGAAGTACGACACCGAACTGGTGAAGGCGATCTGTGCGCTTGCGAAGGGAAAGGATTTCCCGGCCGGAACGCTCGGTGAACGGGATCGGCGCCTGGACCATGGAACTATGGTGCCGCTGTATTTCGTCAAGCAGCAGTATACGGGGTTCCGACTGGTCCGGGTTGGACTTTCCGGACTTTCCAATGCGGAGCATTATGAATTCGGACAGATCATCCGGCAGGCTGTGGAACAGACCGGACGGAAGGCGGTGCTGATCGCCAGCGGCGACCTGTCGCACAAACTGCAGGAATACGGTCCCTACGGATTCGCGGAGGAAGGACCGGAGTACGACCGGCGAATCATGGACGCCGCCGGAAGGGCGGCGTTCGGGGAGATGCTGACTTTCGAAGAAAGCTTCCTTGACAAGGCAGCCGAGTGCGGCCACCGCTCGTTCCTGATCATGGCCGGTGCACTGGACGGCATGAATGTTGAAGCAAAAGTGTACACCCATGAGGATGTGACCGGTGTCGGATACGGGATCTGCTCCTTCCGCCCGACGGAACCGAACGGGGAGAGGCGGTTCCTGGAACGTTACCGGGCGGAACAGGAGGAAAAACTCCGGCAGCGGCGGGAACGGGAGGATCCGTATGTCCGGCTGGCACGAGAGACCGTGGAAAGCTGGGTGCTGGACCGGAAAACGCCGGGCGTGCCGGATTGGGCGACGGCGGAGATGAAGCAGAACCGCGCGGGCGTTTTTGTTTCCATTCATAAGGACGGGAAACTGCGGGGATGCATCGGAACCTTCCTGCCAACCCGGGAATGCATCGCGAAGGAGATCATCTCCAACGCGGTGAGTGCGTCCACCCGCGACCCGCGGTTTGACCCGATCGGCCCGGAGGAGCTGAAATGGCTGGAAATCAACGTGGATGTCCTGTCGACTCCGAAACCGATCGGCAGCAAGGAGGAACTGGACGTGAAGAGATACGGGGTAATCGTCAGCAGCGGATCTCGGCGCGGCCTGCTGCTGCCGGATCTGGACGGCGTGGACACGGTGGACGAACAGGTGGATATCGCCAGGCGGAAGGCCGGGATCCGGGAGCAGGATCCGATCACCCTGGAGCGTTTTGAGGTGGTACGGCATGTCTGACAGGCGGGATGAAGATGGCACGTTGTGAAGTATGTTTCAGGCACTGCGAACTGCAGGAAGGGCAGACCGGGCCCTGCGGCGCGAGGACGGCCTCCGGCGGCTGTGTCCGGCCGGTCTTCTACGGCCGGGTCTCCTCGCTGGCCCTGGATCCGATCGAAAAGAAACCGCTGGCACGCTTCCATCCGGGCAGCATGGTCCTGTCCGCGGGCGGACTCGGGTGCAATCTCCGCTGCCCTTTCTGCCAGAACCATGAGATCGCCCAGGCGGACGGGGAGAACGGGTTTCCGGTCCGGACGGAGGAGATGCCGCCCTATATGCTGGCGGAACTGGCGGCGCATTACCGGCAGGCGGGCAATATCGGCCTGGCCTTCACCTACAACGAACCGCTAGTCTGCTGGGAATATGTGCGGGATACGGCCCGGCTCGTTCACGAGCGGGGAATGCTCAACGTGCTGGTGACGAACGGCTGCGCTGAGACCGGAATCCTGGAACAGCTCGCCCCGTACATCGACGCGATGAACATCGACCTGAAAGGGTTTACGGACCGGTACTACCGGGAGGTCCTCGGCGGGGACAGGCAAATGGTGATGGCGTTCATCCGGGAAGCCGTGAAGCGGTGCCATGTGGAACTGACCACGCTCGTCGTCCCCGGAGAGAACGACAGCGAGGAGGAGATGCTCCGCCTCAGCGAATGGGTCGCCGGACTGCAGGATGTATCGGGCGGCAGGCAGGGACGGGAGATCCCGCTGCACATTTCACGGTTCTTCCCCCGGTATCGAATGGCGGAGAAACGCCCGACAGACGTGCGGAAGGTGTATTCCCTGGTGAAGGCGGCAGAAAAGAACCTGCTGTATGTCTATCCCGGAAACTGCTGAGCCGCAGGCCCGGCCAGGCCGTGATGTGCAAAGCGGTCATTCCGAAAGGAACTGCCGGATATGAAAAGGAAGGACAGGCTGACGATGAAACGGAGAATTCTTGGCGTATTTCTCACACTGCTCCTGCTGTTCCCGCTGGCGGCCGCGGCAGAGGAGGAGTACTGGATTTGTCCGGTATGCCTGCGCGGCGGCAACCGGCAGAACTTCTGCACCAACTGCGGCGCGGCGCGGCCGGTATCGGACGGGAACGACAACCTCACCCGGATCCCCGGCGAAACGGACCGGGTATCGGTGGATGTGCAACGGATCGACGGCTCTGACTTTGTCGCCGGGAAAAAGGACAAGTACCTTTATGAACCGGCAAAGGTCCTGGATCTGGATGCGTCGACCTGCTGGATGTTTTCCACGAAGAATGCGGACAGGGACAAGGTCTGGCTCGGCATGATCATTGAGGAATCAACGATCGATGAGATCTGGATCAGGAATGGATTCCAGGCGGACAACAGCAAAGGAAAGGACCAGTATCCGCTATACGCCCGGGTGAAAGACATCGTGGTGGTCTTCAGCTATGATGAAAAGGAATCCGACCAGGTGAAGTTCACCCTGTCGGACGACAGCAGCCGGGACTGGCAGAAACTGGATACGGGCCGTCTGGAAGGCGTCGGCGACGTGCTGATCTATTTCCAGTCGTTTTATAAGGGAAAATCAAAACCGAATACCGCCTGCCTGTCGGAGGTCCTGCTCGTGCAGAAGGCCCCCGCGGAAAGCGCAAAAGAGGGGTACCGGCAGACAGTGCCCTGAAAGACCTGCCGGGATCGGTCAGTCAGGGATCCGGAAAGGCGGGGGCCTGACGTTGGGAACGTGCCCTTGTTCCGGGAACGAGACCGAACGGTTGTGCGTTATATGAATGTGTGGTAAAATCCATGCAAAGAAAGTAAAAAGGAGGTCACAGATGATGACCAAACGGATTGTTGCACTGGTAGCTGTCCTGACGCTTGTTATGACCATGTTCATCCTGCCGACAACCGCAGGCGCGATCTACGAAGCGTATTCCTGCTGTTCAAACGGCAAACCCCTGAACGTCAGGAGCGGCCCCGGCAAGGAATATGAACGCATCGGTTCCGTTGCTTACGGCGAGATGGTCGCGGTAGATCACGACCTTGGAAACGGCTGGTCCGAACTGGTATGGGGCAGCGTTCCCGGCTATGTGATGACCTCCCTGCTGTCGAGAACCGATCCCGGCCCGTACCGCCCGACCCCGCGCCCGCAGCCGCAACCCGCTCCGTCTCCTTCCGGCGGTTCCGCCCTGAACAATATTTTCAAGAAGGCGCGCTTTGTTTCACCGTATACGGTTACGCTGCGCGGCACCCGCGGAACCGGCTCCGTCAACGTCCGCTGGGCACCCAGCACGGACAGCGCGCTGATCCAGACCTATGCCTACGGCAGTACCATGCAGGTGATTGCCGAGATGGGGGACTGGTCCCAGGTGGTGGACCCGGTCACCGGGATCACGGGATTTGCGATGAGCAAATTCCTGTACCGGTGAACAACCTGAGAAAAATTGAAGGAGGACTTTGTAATGAAAAGAATCATCGCGTTGGTTTTGAGCCTTGTGATGCTGTTTGCCTGCGCGGCAGCCGTGGCTGAAGCGGAAAAGGAATCCATGGGTATCCTGAAGGTAAACAAGGCGTTCGACATCAAGTACAGTGCCCTGCCGGACGATTATTCGCTTTTTATCTCCCAACAGAACGATATGGCGATCATCGCCAGCATCCTGTCCACTCAGAAGACCCTGCCCCGGATGCGCCTGGACATCGCCTTCAACGATGAATGGGCGGATACGGAAAAGCTGAACGACGTTTCCGAAGAGGACCTGCAGGCAATCAAGGATTCCTTCTATGAGGAATACAGCGAGCTGACTTTTGATATGAAGGAAACCGCCGCAGGTACACAGCTCCTGGTCGTGACGGTTCCCGGCGGGCAGGATGCCTATGTTTACACGATCTATAAGGCACACGAGATCGAGATGCACCTCTACCCGGGTGAAGAGCAGGGAACACTGAGCGACGCAGATATCGAGCGCGTCGTCGCGTTCCTGAGCGATATGGATTTCGTCCCGGTGGAATGATCAGAATCATACAGAAAAACGAACCGGCTGCCGCAACGGGCAGCCGGTTCCTGTTTTCCGCCGGTTTTTGCGCCGGATCAGAAAACGTACTCCTTCAGGCGGCGGAAGGCCTCCTCAACCGTGCGACGGGGGAGGGCAAGATTCATCCGGATGCCGAAGGGATCGTTGAAGAGCCGGCCGTCCTGCCAGGCGATGCCGACATCGGTCCCCCGCTTCAGGAGCTCGTCAATGGTTTTTCCGTGTTTCCGGCACCAGTCCTCACACTGGAGGAAGAGCATGTAGGTGCCTTCCGGTTTCTGCAGGGTCACGCCGTCCGCGTTCTCCATGATAAAATCATACGCAAAATTGACGTTTTCCGACAGCACCCGGCAGAGCTGCGCAGTCCAGTCGGCGCCGGTATCGGTATAGGCGCCGATCAGCGCATGCATTGACAAAACGTTCATGGAATTATACTCGCACAGGGAAGCTTCTTTCATCTGGCGCTCCCGCAGCCAGTCGTTGTAGATGATATGATAACTGCCCACGAGGCCGGCCAGGTTGAAGGTTTTGGACGGCGCGTAGAAAGCGGCGGTATGGGAACGGGCCCAGGGACTGACGGACTGGGTCGGCGTATGGCGGTGGCCGTTCAGGAGCAGGTCGGACCAGATCTCGTCCGAAACAACCCAGACATGATGCTTTTCGAAAATCTCCATGGCGCGGAGGATCTCCTCCTTTTCCCAGACACGTCCGCAGGGGTTGTGCGGGTTGCAGAAGATCGTGGCGTGGATATGGTGCTCCCGGATCTTCTTTTCCATATCCTCGTAATCCAGGCGCCAGACGCCGTCCGCATCGCGCTTCAGGGGGTTCAGGATGATCCGGTAGCCGTTGTTTTCCAGCGCATGGGTGAAACCAATATAGGTCGGGCTTTGCAGAAGAACCGTATCACCGCGGGAGCAGAGCACGTTCAGCGCTGAGATCACGCCGCCGAGCACACCGTTCTCATACCCGATGTGCTGCGGGGACAGATCAGCCACGCCGTTTCGTTCCCGCTGCCAGCGGAGGATGGAAGCATACCAGGCTTCCGAGACCGGGAAATACCCGAAGAGCGGATGCTGCGCGCGGCGGATGATCGCATCGGTAATGGCGGGGCAGGTGGGAAAGTTCATATCCGCCACCCACATCGGGATCGCGGAAAAGCCCTCCTTCGGGCCGGCAGGCGCATCCGGTCTGCCGATCCAGTCAACGGCGATGGAATCCATCCCGTGCCGTTCAGGCATCGTATCAAAATCATAGGTCATGGGATCAGCCTCCAGGTTTCTTTTTTCGTTCAGGAGGATACATGGATATTATACAAAAAACGGAACGGCAAAAACAAGGGATGTGAAGGATTTGATGTACGGTGTGCAATGATGTATAATCAATTCATCCGATCACAAATCCGAACAGGACCGATATCATGCCGGGGAGGTAACAACCATGATCTTTCTGATCGTCCTTGTACTGCTGTTATTGATGCCGGCTGTCGGATCCGGAGAAACCGTACCTGCCTGCACGGTTCCCATTGCCGAGGATACGGAATTCGGCTCCATCCGGTTAGGAATATCCGTTGACGATTTCAACGCCCTGGGGTTCCGGTGCGGCGACAGCTGTGACCTGGCCTTCAGCAACGGCCATACGCTGAAGGACATTCCATATTACAACGGATACTATGCCCGGACCGGTGCGCTTCTGATCGTGGCATATCCTGGGTATGAGTATCCGGTTATTGCGTACAGCAACGGGCCTGCAGCATGGAAAAAACTGGGGTGCGCGGATGACGATACAATTACGGTGGTGCGGGCGGAAGCCGGGAAGTATCTCAGCGTTCAGAAGTCACTGGACACGGTATACAGCAACGACCGGGCGGATTTCCCGGATGATACGGCCTTCGCAAACTTCCGGGAGCTGAAGGGCGGCCGGCTGAAAGAAAAAACCTTTTATCGCGGGGCTTCCCCGGTAAACAACCAGTACGGCCGGGTCGAAACGGTGAACCGGCTGATCAGCGAGGCCGGGATCCGTTTTAACCTGGACCTTTCCGATACGGAGGAAAAGGCGGCGGCCTACGCGGAAATATCGAAGCCGGAATACTTCCTGTCGCTGGCGGAAGCCGGAAATGTGGCCTACCTGGGTCTCGGAGCATCCTACCGGAACGCAGAATACTGTGCGCCGCTGACAGCGGGACTCCGGGAAATGATGAACCACGATGGCCCCTTCTATATCCAGTGCTTGGAAGGAAAGGACCGTACCGGGTTTGTCTGCATCCTGCTGGAGGCGCTGGCCGGAGCTGACGGGGAAGAAATCGCAGCGGACTACATGGAAACCTACCGGAACTACTACGGGATCACGCCGGGAACGGAAAAGTACGACGCGGTGCTGAACGTCCGGTTTCACGATCCGTACGACTGGCTCTGCAGCCTGGGTGACGGGACGGTGGAGGATGGCGCGAAGGTCTATCTGTCCCTTGGCGGGATGACGGAGACGGAAACGGAGCAGCTGGTCCGTTTTCTGACGGCGGAATGAATCCCGAGACTCTGAAAGAGGAACAACGCCATACCGGAGAACCGCTGTTATAAAGAGATGAAACGGGAACAGAACGGCCCTGTTTCAGGAAGACGGAATCAATGAAATCCCATAAAGGAGGAATAATCAAATAATGAAACTGCCTGCCATTTCTCTGGCCCAGGGTCTGGCTCTGGCCGCTACTGCTTCCGTGATAACGATCCGGCCCAAGCCGGTCACGATTGATATGGACCGGACCATGATGAAAAGCGAATTCTCCTCCGCCCAGTAAAGATCCCTGATATCAGGGGCAGAGGAGATTTGCGACAATCCTGTTTATCGTGTATATTATTATCAGCGGAAAAAAAGCTGTACACGATGTTTTTGACTGAGGTCATGAACCATCGGGGAAAGGAAACCATATGATCGGTCTGAATGCAAAGATTTCCAGAAGCGATATGATCCGGTGCGTGCTATGTGATCAGGCACCCTGCGACACTGCCTGCGAAAAGCTGAATCCGGCGGCCCTGCTGCGCAGTATCTGGTTCGGGAACGAGCAGTCGGCGGCGCAACGCCTGCCGGAGGTCAATCCCTGCCAGATATGCAAAGCGCCGTGCGAGATCGCCTGCGTCCGGGAAGGCGAGGTGCCAATCCGGGACCTGGTTAACCGCCTGTATTACCAGGTGAAGCCGGAGTGCGAAACGCCGCTCCCGGCGGATGAGGACCGGCTGAAGTGCGACCTGTGCGGTATCCCGCTGGAGAATCCGTTCCTGCTGTCCTCCTCGGTAGTGGCGAGTACCTACGATATGTGTGCCCGGGCATTTGAGGCGGGCTGGGCCGGCGTGTGTTTCAAGACCATCTGTTCCCTGGACATCCACGAGGCGTCGCCGCGCTTCTCCGCGATCACAGGGAGTGACGGGAGCATCATCGGCTTCAAGAACATCGAGCAGCTTTCCGACCACAGTGTGATGGAGAACATGGAGATCTTCCGCCAGCTGAAGGAAAAATATCCGACCAAGTTCATTCTGGCTTCCATCATGGGGCAGAATGAAGCGGAATGGGGAGAGTTGGCCCGGCTGTGCGAGGAGAACGGCGCGGACGCGGTGGAGTTGAACTTCTCCTGCCCCAACATGGCGGAAGGCGGCCTGGGCAGCGATATCGGCCAGGTGCCGGAACTGGTGGAGCGCTTTACCCGCGCTGCGAAGCAGGCGTGCCATATCCCAGTGCTGGCGAAGCTGACGCCCAACGTGGCGGCGATGAGCCCGGCGGCGGAGGCGGCAAAGCGCGGCGGCGCAGACGGCATCGACGCGATCAACACAATCAAGTCAATCACCGGCGTAAACCTGCACACCTTTGTCGCACATCCCGCCGTACATGGGCACAGCGCCCTGGGCGGATACAGCGGCAATGCCGTCAAACCGATCGCCCTGCGGTTCATTTCCGAACTGGGGCAGAACCCAGCCCTGAAAGGCATGCACATTTCCGCCATGGGCGGGATCGAGACCTGGCAGGACGCGATGGAATTCATCCTGCTGGGCGGCGGCTCCATCCAGATCACGACAGCCGTCATGCAGTACGGTTACCGGATCATCGACGACCTGAAGGCCGGGCTGAACCTCTACCTGGCGGAAAAAGGTTTCCGCAGCGTGAAGGAAGCGATCGGCCAGGGACTGGACACCCTGAGCGAAACGACTGATACACTGGAACGGGATACGATCCTCTTCCCGCAGTTCATTCAGGAGCGCTGCAACGGCTGCGGCCGCTGCAAAATCTCCTGCGACGACGGCGGACACCAGGCGATCCAACTGAATGAAAAACGCCGTCCTGTACTGAACGGCAAGAAGTGTGTAGGCTGCCACCTGTGCATACTGGTTTGCCCGCAGCGGGCGATCGTACCGGGATCGAAACGGATTACACGATAGAGCCTGTTTCTGTATTCCATTCCTGCAGGAAAGCTTTCATAAACGCATGCCGGGCTTCTGCCATTTCTCTGGCTTTGGCAGTATTCATCCTGTCTTTCAGAAGAAGCAGCTTCTCATAAAAATGCCTGATGGAGGAATCCAGGTCCCTTCCGTGTGATCCTCCGAAAGCAAACGTTCTGGCAATGCCGACTGCGCCGATCGCATCCAGGCGGTCTGCATCTTGGACGATCCGGCCTTCCGGTGTACCGGGCTGTTTGTCCCGGTTTTTGCTGAAGGAAACGGCGTTGATGACCTCACAGATCCGGTCGATCCTGTCTTTCGGCAGGAACCGGCCGGTCAGGAAGCTCCGCGCATTGGCGTTGTTCTCTGTGAAAAACAGCTTATGGTCATCCGCATCATGAAGCAGGGCAGCCAGGGATACGATCTGCAGATCGCATCCCGGTTCGCTCTCTGCAATCAGCAGGGCATTCTGATACACCCGAAGGGTGTGATCAAACCCGTGGCCGTCTGAATTGCTGTCAAATAATGAACGGATATATTCAATGGCGGCTTCGGTCATTCCGCCGTCGTCACAGGAATAATTCATGATGTTTCCTCCGCGGTCATTCGGTTTCTGTTTCGCTTTTCTGCTCTTTTCTTCGGCACTTTTCCTGCCGGTGCTGTGCAATAATTATAACATAATAACGCTGCGATGCGAAGTTGTTTTGTAAATGGCGGTATACTTCATGGGATGACTTTCCTATGTATGCGGTAACTCCTGTTGCCTCTGATCGTTCGTTCAGTCTGCAGCATACAGATAAATCCGTGAACCGGCAAAACGGAGGCTATTACATATTGTCCTGAGGCGGTCACGATCCGGTGCGCCGGTGTTTTGCTGTAGAAAAATATGATATAATTGATTGTCTGTAATGTATGAAAATCAGAATAAAATCACTGAGCATTGCCACGCAAACAATAATGAACGTTAAGGAGGAGACACCATGGAGATCAAGGCGGTCAAATTCAGAAAAGACGGATTTTATTCCCAGCCCTTTGCCTTTGGAGGCGAGGAAGGTCCCCAGAGTTTCGATCCGGGCATCCGGTATCGCGGAAGCCTGCAGAACTATCTGATCGATACCGGTAGTGAAGTGATCCTGGTGGATACAGGACTGCCTGCCGGTACGCCGGAGGAAGTGCCGGACGAGAACAGCCCCCTGTATACGGGTAAGGACATCTGCAGCTATATGGAAGCCTTTGCCGCGCTCGGATATAAACCGGAGCAAGTGACAAAGATCCTTCTGACGCACAAACACGGGGATCATTCCGGCGAGCTCGGTTCCTTCCCGAACGCGAAGATTTACGTCAACGAGGATGAAGTATCAGCTGAGGAACTGCAGGGCCTCGGAAATATCGTTCCTGTGTCGTTCACGGACGGAGCCTATTATAATTTTCCGGAAAGCCAGAAGATCAGCGAAGGAATCCGGTATATCAAAGCAAAAGGCCATACAAACGGAAACAGCATCGTCATCGTGGAATCGGACGGACTGTTCTATATGATTCACGGTGATATTACATATGTGGACGAAGCGCTGTATGCAAACAAGTTGTCCGTTGTATTCGAGGATCCGGCAGCTGCCCGTGAAACGCTGGACCGTGTGCGGGAATTCATCCGCAGCCATCCAACGGTTTATATGGGAACACATACGCCACAGGGATATGAAAACCTGGAGGCCAAGCGTGTGATGGACCTGGATCATCCGGCGGAGACGATCCCTGCCGAGGTCGATTTCAGTGAGCAACAGGCTTCCGGGAAATACGTCTGCTCTGTCTGTGGTTATGTGTATGATCCCGCGGAACATGACGGCACGGCTTTTGAAGACCTGCCGGACGACTGGAAGTGCCCCCGCTGCAAGCAACCCAAGGAGAAGTTCAATAAGGCACAATGAACGGCGTAATCGAGCAGGAGGGGGGTGACTACCTCCTCCTGCTCGAATTGCTGCATTGTCTGCAACAACTCTCTCTGTTAAATATATTCATGTTCCATCCGGAACGGGAATCCAGACAATGCCTGCCTGAACATGGAAGAAGAACGGGTTCCGGAAGAGATCCGGGAATAATCTGTTATCATCTGCGGAGATTCCCCGGAAATCATCAAAGGATTGATATCATGATCATCAACACAGGACAGCGCACAGATATTCCCGCTTTCTATTCTGACTGGTTCGTGAACCGGCTGAAGGCCGGGTTTGTGCTGGTCCGAAATCCATACAATCCCCGGTCGGTCACCCGTTACCGGCTGTCACCGGATGTGGTGGACCTGATCGGTTTCTGCACGAAGAATCCGGCACCGATGCTCCCGCATATGGAGCTGCTTCGTCCCTACGGACAATACTGGTTTGTGACAATCACGCCATACGGGAAAGAGATCGAACTGCATGTTCCGGACAAGCGAAACGTGCTGGAAAGCTTCAGACGCCTGTCCGATACAGTCGGTGTGGACAGCATGGGATGGCGGTATGATCCGGTATTCATCAGCGATGAATATCCGGTCGAACGGCATATCAAAGCGTTTGAGTATATGGCCAAAACGCTGTCCGGGTATACACGGACGGCAGTGATCAGCTTTATCGACCTGTATGAGAAAACAAAGCGGAACTTTCCGGAAGCCAGGCAGGTTACCGCGGAGCAGCGGCTTCTGCTGGGAAAGGCCTTTGTGGAGATCGGTAAGCAGTACGGAATGACGATCCGTCCCTGCGGAGAGGGAAACGAACTCGCATCGTATGGTGCGGACTGCAGCGGATGCATGACCAAAGCCACCTATGAACAGGCCCTGCATCAGCGGCTTAAGATGCCGAAGACAGCACCCGCCCGGAAGGAATGCGCCTGCTATCTGGGCGGAGACATCGGAGCGTACAACACCTGCGGTCATCTTTGCCGGTACTGCTACGCAAACTATGACGCAGATACAGTCCGGAAGGACATGACCATGCACGACCCGGAATCCCCGCTGCTGATCGGGCAGCTGACACTGGAGGATCAGGTAAAAGATGCCAAACAGGAAAGCTGGATCGACCCGCAGATTGGCATGGATTTATGTTGGGGAGACTGAAGTACCCGGTAACGTTCTTCCCGTGTTCATTCCTTCATGATGAACTCCTCCCCGCAGAGCGGTCAAGGGGCAGGCGGCGCTATTCGGTTATCGGTCAAATGATCTTCTGACAGGAGCATTATACCGGGAAAAAGTGTTTTGAAAAGTTGATTTCCGCGGCTGTGGCATGTTATCATCGAAAAAAGTGAAAAGGAGATCCTCCATGCGTATATGCGACATTTCCACCGGACTTCAGCACGTGGGGATACCCACCAACGACATTGCGAAGACCATCGCCTTTTACGAGGCGCTGGGGTTCCGGATTGTCCACCGGAAGGATAACCGGGGAGAGGACGTGGCGTTCCTGAAGATGGGGGACCTGGTCCTGGAGACATACCAGAACCATAAAGCAGTCGGCATTTCAGGCGCGATCGACCATATTGCCCTGAACGTGACCGACGTGGAGGAAGCACGCCGGATTGCGGACGGCCTGAAACTGGACGTGATCGAGGAGGGACAGCTGTCCTTCTGGGAGAACGGAGTCCGATATTTCACAGTCCTTGGCCCCAACGGGGAAAAGGTGGAATTCAACCAGTACCTGTGACCTCGTGTTCCGGAGGCAGCGACGACAGAAACGACGGAGTACAGAAAGGAAGATGATCGGGATGGCTAAAGTCTTATTGCTCAACGGCAGTCCGCACGCCAACGGCTGCACCGCTGCCGCACTGAAGGAAATGATCCGCGTGTTTGAAGCGGAAGGCGTGGAAACGGAACTGATCCATGTAGGCAACAAGGATATCCGGGGCTGCATTGCCTGTGGGTCCTGTATGAAGACGGGAAAATGTGCATTCAACGATCCGGTCAACGAGGTTGCTGCCCGGTTTGAAGCAGCTGACGGCCTGGTAATAGGGAGCCCGGTATACTATGCTTCCCCGAACGGGACTCTCCTTTCCTTTGTTGACCGCCTGTTCTATTCCACCCATTTCTCCAAGCACATGAAAGTCGGAGCGGCGGTGGTCAGTGCCAGACGCGGAGGGAACACGGCCTCGTTCGACGTGCTGAACAAGTATTTCAGCATCAGCGGCATGCCGATCGCCACAGCTACCTACTGGAACCAGGTACACGGCTTTACCGCGGAGGATGTGGAAAAGGACGCGGAAGGCCTGCAGACTATGCGGAACCTTGCCCGGAACATGGTATTCCTGATGAAAGTCATCGCCGACGGAAAAGAAAAATACGGTTTGCCGGAGGTGGAGCACCAGGCGTTTACCAGCTTCCCGGACGGGAAGTGATAATTGCCAAAACGGCGAAACATTAAGCAAAAGTAGCGAATCGCAAAATGAGCGGAAAGAAAGCAACTGATCAGAGAAGGGGAATCAGGAAACCATCCGGGCAGAATAAAATCACCCTGAGTCCTGATGATTTAAAACGCCTGCCATTCCAGCGATTGTCAGATTCTTCCTTGTTTCTGTATTCTTTCTTTGTTATACTACATAGTTGAGGACAATTTGAAAGGAGAATCATTGCTATGCTCTTTGAAGAACTGAGTAGGATCAAACGATCGTCGATCATGACGTCCATTGTCCTGGTGGCGATCGGCATCGTGATGATTATGTGCCCCGCTCGGTATGTTGATTCGCTTGTTTCCGTCCTGGGTTACGGGATGGTGGTGTTTGCCGCCGTGCTTATGCTGAGCTTTATTTCAGCAAAAAAGTCGCTGATCAACTATATAAAGTTTGCCGGCGCCCTTGTCCTGTTGCTGCTAGGCATTTCTGTTCTGGTCTTCTCGAACATCGTTTTAATCATCGGGATCGTGTTCGGCCTGATCCTGATCAGCGATGGAATCATCACCATTATCAATACGAGCCTGTATGTCCGCCGCGCCCAGCGTAAAGGCTGGTGGATCCTGATCCTGCTCTCCGTGCTGATGATTGCGGGCGGCCTGGCGATCCTGATCAATCCGTGGTGGAATGAGACGACCGAACTGTTTTTTGTCATCGGCGTTATGCTGCTGTTCTCATCTCTGGTCAGCATCGTGCGTCTGATCATCATCTGGCCGATCAAGGATGAGGAGGAGGGTTAAACGATGACTGTGAAAAAAACGAACGACGCGCTTCAGGCACCTGTCAATGATGTTCAGGATGAAGTAAAGAATGAAGTTCAGGAAACTGAACAGATAAGGATTCAGGAGCAGGTTCAGGATGTACCTGCCGAAGAACCCGTAGCGGAAGCCACGGTTGCACAACCGTCGGAAACCGCGGAAGCTCCTGTGGAGTCTGCAGCGGCAGAAAATCCCCTGAGCAAGGTCGAGGAAAGCAAGGCCCAGCTCGCCGAGGCGGAGCAGGCAATGCAAAAGGCAAAGGCGGGGATCGAATCCACAAAAGAACAGTATTCCAAGGCGACCAAAGAGATCGCCGAAGCGAAGAAGGCGCTGGTTGCCCAGAAGAAGCAGACCAAACAGGCTGTCCGGGAAGATAAAAAGCAGAAGCGGCAGGAAGCAGTCCGGAAGAGCAAACAGGAACTGCATGACGATCTGGAACGCCGCAAGCAGTCCCTGAAGCATACCAAAGCTGAACTGAGTACGACCATGAAGCAGCTGCTCTCCGGCGAGCTCCTGGAGATGAAGAAGAGTGAAAAAACGCGCGGCGCTGAGATCCTGGCTGTTTTCGCCAAGCACAATTTCTATGCCAACGGCTTCACGCCTGAGGAACTGCGCGTTACCCTGGAGGATCTGGGTCCGACTTATGTGAAGATCGGTCAGATCATGTCCAGCCGGGTGGACCTCCTGCCACAGAGATACTGCAAAGAGCTCGAAAAGCTTCGTCAGAACGTGAAGGAGCTGGACCCTGAACTTGCCCGCGCCGTGATCGAGCAGGAAACGGGAAAGAAAATCGAAGACATTTACCAGGAATTCCGGGATAAGCCCCTCGGTTCAGCTTCCATCGGCCAGGTCCATTACGCCGTGCTGAAGGACGGCACCAAGGTTGTCACGAAAGTCCAGCGCCCGCTGATCGCGGATATGATGCGCAAGGACTTCGTTCTGCTCAAGAAACTCGGCAAGGCGATCAACATGATCGGCGATACCGACGACGACAGCGAGCAGATGATCGATCTGGTATCCGTCATTGATGAGCTGGAAAAGGTGACGAATGAGGAACTGGATTTCCGCGTGGAGGCGGAGAATACACGCTTCTTCAAGGAAAACTGCATCGACGACGAGGAGAAGATTACCTGCCCCACTGTCATCGATGAGCTGACCACCGAGCGGATCTTCACGATGACCTTCGTGGATGGCTATTCCGTCTCCAAAAAGGACAAACTGATCGAGGAAGGCTATGACCCGGACCAGATCGGTTCCGTAATCATCAACAATTACCTGCACCAGGTGCTGGATGTGGGAACCTTCCATGCGGATCCGCACCAGGGTAACATCATGGTCAGCCACGGGAAACCTGTCTGGATCGACTTCGGCATGATCGGACGTATTTCCGAGGCGGATGTGAACATGCTCCAGTCGCTGATCCTCTCCCTCGTGGAGAAGGACCTGGATACTATGATAAACACCATCATGTCCATGGGCGCCACTTCGCCGAAGACCGACCGGAACAAGCTCCTGGAAGATGGCGAAATGATGATGGACAAGTACATGAACGTCACCAACCTGGCAGAACTGGATCTGTCCGTTCTGCTGGAGGAAGTGACCAACATGGCGAACAAGCACCATATTTCGCTGCCCGGGAAGTATACGATGCTGGTCCGCTCCATCGCCACCATCGAAGGCGTCATTGAGCAGCTCTGTCCGGAGCTGAATCTCTTCCAGCTGGTCACTGACAAACTGATGGAACGGGTGAAGAAGAACTTCGACATGAAGCAGCAGCTCGTTTCTTCCGGAAAGGACCTGCTCGGCCTGAGCAAGAAGGTCTCCAGAGTGCCCGAACTGACCTACGATGTGCTGAACAATATGGTCAAGGGCCGGCTGAAGCTGAACCTTGAGCTCACGGCTTATGAGGAGATCCTTAACCGGGTCCACGAGACCACGAAGAATATCATCCTGGCCGTGTTTGCGTGTGTGCTGTTCATCGGCTCCTGCATCCTCTCCGCGACGGATCTGCGGCCCAAGACGCCGGACGGCCAGCCCCTGGTCGCCGCCGTCGGAATGGTCTTCTCCATCGCCCTCGCGATCTATACGGTGAAGCGGATGTCAAAGAAAAAGTAAACTTAAAGCACTCTCTGTTTCAAGGATAATCGAATTCAATACAATTGACAGCATTAATAAGCCCGGAACGATGAAGTACAGGATGCGCCGGATGAAAACAAAGTCTTGACCGGATATATCGGCTTTGCTGTGTTTATATTTCTCTCTGTCGCGTCGCTCGTGATCATCCCGAGGATTTCGCGGTCGGGCGAGATGCTCGTGATCGGAAACACGCAGCTGCCGATGCCAGCCTTCACGGGCGTCGTGTCGGCGATGGCCAATATCTGTATCATCCTGATGGTCGTTTTCTACGGAAAGGCCGGTTTTATCGCAGCACTGGTTTTGCTGCTCGGCCAGGTCCCGATCCGGGCGAGAAACCTGATCGTCACCCGGCAGATGGGCTCTCTGCCCGGCGTCTTCAGCACGCTTCTGACGGTAATCGTGATCATCGTGATCCGGTCAAGGGACCGGAAAATCGTTCAGTTCCAGCAGGACAAAGCTTGAACATCTGACAAAACAGAAAGAACAGTCCGAACGGCTGTTTGAACAGACAGCACTGGCCCTGGTGACGGCCATTGACGCCAAGGATGAATATTCCCATGGCCATTCCATGCGGGTGGCGGAATATGCCAGGCGGATTGCCGAAGAAATGGGAAAAACGAGAAGGAATACCAGAAGATCTATTATGCCGGTTTGCTGCATGACGCCGGCAAAATCGGCATCTCCGACGCATTATCACCAAGAAAGGCAAACTGACACCGGAAGAATAGCTGCAGTGTAAAATACTCCCCGCAGAATAAAGGGGCGACACTCAAACACCCGACACTCGAAAAACACTCGAATTGGAACGGCGGGAACAAAAGAAAAAAATCAGGAAAGATCATTGATCAGGTACTCGGCCTCTTCCTTCATGTCTAGAAGGATCGAGGTGCGCTCCTTCCAAAGCTGTTCCTGGACTTTGATTGCTTTCAAGGTCCTCATGATCCTGCTTTTATAGGCCTTCAGGTCCTCCAGATCCATGCTGTCAAGCATGACTGCTTCCATGCGGTCGATTTCATCAGCGCCGAACAGGTCCGGATCAAATCCTTCATCCCAGCAGACAGACATTGTATTCTCCTCCCTTGTTCACCGGCTTTACTGGTCCCTGAGACACAGATCAGGACAGATCCCGTAGCGCAGGCGATCCCGGTCGAAACTGTCCTCCCGGCAGAAGGACGAGCAGTATCCCGCGCAGAAAGGCTCACACCAGGAGCCCTCAGAGACGGCGCTCAACTGTTCATCCGTCAGCTCATAACCGGTCTCCTTCGCAAAGGCCAGGAGTTCCTCCGGGGACTGCGCGGCTTCAACGGCCTTCTTCTGCTCGTCGGTGAGTTTGCTGAAGATTCGTTCATCAATGATCATATTGTCGTGCGCTCCACTTCTTTTTTCTGCGTATATCATACATCAAAAACAGGCGCAAAACAACACGGAAAGGCGGAGATGTAGTATGATTGCCGAAGGAGGTTCCTTAAGCGGATCCTCCGGGACAGGAGGAGGAGAATCGCCTTGATGAACAAAAAAACGCTGCTGCTTGTGCTGGCAGTTGTTATCGCGCTGGGAACGTCGGGGACTGTCTTTTCTGGTTCTGCATTCGCGGAACAAAAAGGGCACATCCCATCGTCTCCCGAGGAGAACAGCGCGGTGGAAGAGAATGTGATCTACGTTCATGGTTTCGGACCGATCCACAAACTGGATTATCTCATCCGGTATGGGGAGGGCGACCTGGTGATCCTGGGCGTCGATGCAGGGTGGATCCCGAAGGAATCCATCGTCTACCAGGAAGCACTGAAGGATGTCAATATCCTGTATCTCCGGCCGCCGGCATCAAACGAGGGATACGCGCCGATCAACAACAAGACGGTCAGCGAAACCAACAAGAAAAACCAGAAGCTGTTCGCGCAGCAGATGGTTCGCCTGCTGGGGAAAAAGTTCCCAACCCAGCGTGTGGTGCTTTTCGGGTTTTCCCGCGGGGGATGGTACCTGGATGAACTGTATAAAGAACTGAAGGATCATGGCAGAGAAGTTCTCCTGGCCTGGTGCAACGACGCGTGCCCGGGAGATGACAAGACTGTCTTCGGATATCCCGCGATCGAAGAGGACGGGATCCCGGTCTATGTCGCGGTCTCCATGCGCGATGGCGGAAAGATCGTAGCCAGGACAAAACAATACGGGGAAAGCGGGAATCCGGATATCGTTTTTTTCAAACAGTACGATTGCAAACATGGCGAGCTGTCTGCGGCTGCCGCGGAAGACATCAGGAATGCGCTGAAACCATACGAATAAGCGAAACGTCGGGGGACAGTCCTTTTATGTTCGACTGAGAAAAACTACGAGGATATTGCGATCCCGATTCTGTGCATGATGGCCGGAACGTTGAAGATGAAAAACGACAATAGAGACAGAGGAATAATGAGTCCGGAAAAAACAGTAGTCCAAAAGTTGACCGCCAAGCAAGAAGGAAACCCGGATCCTATTGAAAGACAAGGGAATCCGGGCTTTTGAACATCATTATCCGCAACCTGTTGCGACTCCACACTATGGAGTAAGGAATCGCACACGCACCACAAAGCCGCAGTCACGACTTTCGCGCACCGCGCGCGGCATCGCTCCTTTTCGGTTGAAAACAGATTTTTCGAAATTCCACCACCGGCGGTCGAAAAGAACTATTCCCACTCGATGCTACCAAACTGATTTTGTTTAATTTCTGTGATCCCCGGTGTCCTGAGTGACTCTGATTATTCAGATTATTCCTATTCTACTGGCTATCCTTGGTTTTGTTATCATTTCGTTATCAGCTGATAACAAACCGGCGCCGTGAATGAGTCTTAATCACAGAAGCATTGTACTGGATTTCGATACAGGAATCAAGAAGGAAACAACAAATCGGCTCACAATCGGCTCGCAATCGGCTCATGAAAACTGAACCGTTTTTTTGTATCGGACAGCGGGTCCCGAACCTTCCGAAACAAGCAGGCCAATGGAACACATTTTTGATAGAAGCCTTGTAATTGTTGGCTTGGATTTGCCTGTGGCTTCACGTGCTTCAGCATTGTTTATGGAGCCATTTGTAGCAATGCATTCCATGATCTGCAGGACTGATTTTGATTCTTCGGCTCTGAATCGGCTCATAATCGACTCATCAATGCCAAGTCGATCTTTTCTCATAAGCAGGAGATATTTTTCGTTTGGCCTACAGAGTACCATAACTCCTTCATCAGAAATATCATATTCTGGCATGGGAGTGGAATATAGTGAGTCACAGGCTGTTCTGATTTTGTCGAACCCACGTCCCCATGCTTCAATCATATATCAGGCAGGAAATATGGGCTCGTTTGATTCTCTACAACTTCTGTGAAGTCAATTGAACTTTACCCGCGCAATTCACATTTGCCGTTTCTTCCTTTCCATACGAAAAGGAGCCCCTCCTGATGTGGAATCCCTCATCAGTCGGGAGCTTCTCCCTGTCAGACCTGGACGAACAGACCCTCGCAAAGTCAAACCCCAGGCTGCAGTAAGCTTCCTCTACAGAGTAGCCTAACAACTATATTATACACGGTTTTGCAACAGATGAAATCATCTGTTTGTTTCGTATGCCTATATTGCTGTCTGCCCTCTAAAAAGAAGAACTGACTACCATTTCTCTGATAGTCAGTCTCCTGTGTCTTTTTGCCCAATGTCATTATCTAAATGACATTGTTCTTTTCAGGGCTGCTGTTTTTTGTAATGGCTTGATTGTAAGGATGACTATCGCTTGCAATATATTCGTCCTGACTTTGAACATCGATAAGTTCCTGAAGATTTAAGGTTGCAATGATTTCATTTTCATCCAAGTCCCCGGTTTCCTGAAAGCCAAAGCTATGATATAGATTTTTAGCGGCGGTGTTTTCCGGCTCATATGACAACCAGCATATTTCAGCAGATCCGCAAGGTTCGGTTTTGATAAAATCCAGGATTCGACTCATTGCTTCTTTACCAAAGCCTTTTCCCTGGAATCTTTCATCTATCATCAATCGCCAGATGTTGTAGCTATCCTTAGCAATGGGAGGCGCGTCTGTCCATGAATCATCTACGCCATAACCAATCATACAAAATCCAATGGGAGTTTCATCATTATATATACCGAAGGGAAAGGCATGACCGTTTTCGTTCTGCGCAACATATGCTTCTATAATGCTGATGTCATTTGATGCAACAAATGAACGCTGGTTTTCTCTGACACGGAGCTTTAAGATATCCCAGATATTTTTTCCACTGATTTTTTTCAGCCTGATCATGTTCCCTTCATCACCACTTTTCAACGCTGTAATCAAAGCACGAAGAATTTTATATTATTCTATCATGTGAAAATAAAGATTGAAAGCGAAACAAATATTTATTTTCATTGATGATAACAGTATTATCCGTGATAACAAAAAGCAGGACACTCCGTAGAATGCCTGCCAAATAAAGCAACTGAAGATACTATAGAATATCTGTGATAACAGGGATCAAAATGCTATCATTCCCATTCATTGCTACCAAACTGATTTTGCTTAATTTCTGTGATTTCTGGTATTCTGAGTGACTCTGATTATTCAGATTATTCCTATTCTACTGGCTATCCTTGGTTTTGTTATCATTTCGTTATCAAGTGATAACAAACCGGTGCTGTGAATGAGGCTTAATCACAGGAGCATTGTACCGAATTTTGATACAGGAATCAAGAAGGAAAACGGATAACCGGCTCATGAGATTAGAACGAGCATTCTTGAATTGAAAAAATCATGTTAATTCCTGAAAAAAGTGTTCTTTATCTATTCCAGTCATACCAGGAAAATCAGTAAACCAACACATATAATCGTATATTTCATCAAGATTATCTGGCTTCAATCCTGCAAGTCGTAATAAATGGCATTTTTTTCTCAGATCGTCCATTGATGTTACATAATCTTTGTCAATTTTCACATGTTGATTTTCATAGCACTCCGATCTAAGAATTCCATTTTTGTGTATAGCGCTCATATATCCTTTTCCGCAGTATTCAGGAAGCATTTGGATGAGAATATCCGCATTACCCCAAAATATAACGATACCAATTGCATGCTCTTTGCCATCTGTAAGAATCAGCATTTTTGTCGGCCATATTCCAGCATTTTTCGGACGCTTTGTCAAAAGATCCGTTTTCTGCTCCGATACTCTATAGGTACTACAATCTTCAAGAAGTTCATATTCTGTCGGATTAATAGTACGCAACAATCCTTCAACTTCTTCGTATGTCATCTCTACTGCTCCTCCGATCTTTCACGTAAGCTTTCTGTCGTGTTTTCAGTGAAAGGACAACATTCAAACTGCTATTTGTTGAGAAAACTAGTATCAGCACTATTTAATACTCCACTGCTTGTTCAATCATTTTCATAAACTGCTCCGTTAATTCCTGATTTCCACGCTCTATCTCAGCTTGAAACTCAGGAGATGTAATGAAATCCATAATTCTGCCTGAATCTAACTTTTTGCGATCGTTTTTCTTCTTTTTCTTGACAAACTGGTTCTCCGCATACTCGAAATCTTCATTGTAAAACTTTATATTAAGTCTAAGAAGCTTCATAAAGAACGGATCTTTTCCAACAATATCAAACGTTTCACCAATTGAATCGAACCTTCGACTGCGTTCTGCTTCGTATGCAAGCATCCATCTTGATGACCATGGCAAATTCCCGGGATTACCATTATCATCAGAATTAGCTTCTTTGAGCTCATCGTATAAACATCGAAGTTCTTTTTGAACGGCGGGTTTCCCACTTAATCCTGTTATATCAAGGATATCCAATAAAATAATAATGGCCAAATCATTGCCTGAGCGGAGAATCTTTACTGCTGTTTCTTGTGATATCCGTATCTCAAACACCTTCACAAACCAAACTGCCCACACTAATTCAAGATCTTGTCTCAGCAAGACCGATTGATCAATAACGGTAACAATTGCCGTCTTTATATTTGTTTTTTTGAGCTGTTGTTTATTGTTCCACAACATCGGAAGAATTCTATCCGCTAAGAACGGATATCGAACCCAAACATTTAAGATTCGTGATTGCATTGTTTGCCAACGTTTTTGTTGTGAAAACTTTCTTGCATCAATGACTTTTAAACCGTACTTTAGCAAAGCAGGGTCTTTTGACATGTTATACTCGTTAATGAGCCAGGATAGAAAATCGTTCGATCTCAACCTTATGGCCTGCTGCATGCCGACATACCATGCTTTGCCATATTGAAATGGGCTTTCATTAACTTGTACCTTGGTTTCATTAATGCTTAAGTGATACACAGCAAGGGCGTTCCTTATAAACGCAATGATCTGAGGAATTTCGGAACTGTCTTTTGTGTAAATATAATAGTCATCTACAAATCTGCAACAGGCTATTTGTGGGAACTTTTTTCTGATTTGATCATCAATTGTACACAGAATAATCTCCGATATAATTCGCGACAAATCATTGCCGATCAGGATACCATTTGTCTGACGGTAATTCATTGCTTGCATACATTGATCAAGCTCATTGCCGACAAGACTATTGCTTTTATTTTTCTTTGAAGTGGGAATTCCGTGAATCGCCCAGGGGATTGAATGTGTGTAAACACTATCGAAACAAGCATTAATATCCAAGCGTATTTCAACGCTATTATCCTGATAAAGCTTTTCAACTGCATCCTTCGTGTCCGCAGGAAAAGATGATTTAACCGCGTAAGATTCTCCTTCTTTAGGCATCTTTTCGATAGGTGCTCTCAAACTATAGCGGCTTTTTTCTAAAACTGGTTTGATTTCGTTTTCTCTTCTGACAATTACGTCAGTTGTCTTGCAGAAATGATATGGATTGGGTATTGCAAAGGTTCTTCTTGCCATTTCACTTTTGAATCCACTGTACAATAGTGGTATGGAATACTTTGGATTGCAACAAGCCAGAGCCTTAGTTACTTCAATGGTATGATTTGCCAAATCATCTGTTGAAAAACATGGCGGTAGTTCCTTGGGGAAATAACCATATCTAATTAATCTCGTGGCATCAAACATGCTTATCCCCACCTGACATTAGTTCCGTTTTCGACCTCCATGGTCTTTACAACAGGACTTTAACTATCATAAATTGAAAAAGAGGATGATCACACGTTTACCCGTACACCCAGCTGTCAAGCCGCCAGGAGGTCATCCTCTATCTGCATGAATGATACCACGAAACATTGATGCTGTCAAATTTCCCGAATTCGTTTTTTCAAGATTTTGTAACACTCACTTTCTTCCTGCTCAGTTTTGTGCTGACGAAGGATACTGCATACATTATCAGCAAACTGTAAGCCTGGTTCTTCCTGTGAATCGCGCGGCATGATTGCTTGAACATTTTGATATTCTGAAATGGTCTGGACGATTTCTGCTTCAAAAGAAGGGATATTAAACCGGTCAAAGATTATACTGATATCCGCTTCAATGGAAGTAACAATTCTGGATAACAGTGCAATATAAATCCGTTCTTTCTGTTCTTGGAGGAGAATGGCTTCCTTCTTGATATAACAAGAGAAGATGATACAGGAATCGAGCTGATCTATCTCTTCAATCATGCGGAGCTTAATTCGTTGGTAACCTTTATCCAGTAGATAAGACTTGAATTCAGTGTAAATCTTCATTCGCTCATTGCTTGTGATTGGGTACTCTTTGATTCTACGCTTGAAGCGTTTATATGCAACAGATGCCGATTCTCTGGAATCAACAAGAACGCCTCCAACGATAAAGAAGGATTCGTTTTCAGTTTCATCAACGAATAACAACATTGGTCTTGTCTCCTGATCAAAGCGGAATGAAATTCATGGGAACTGATGCATATACTTTACCATACTTCGCATCAGATTACCATTACAAACGGATTGTATACAATGAAAGTTATTCAAACCTAACTGTATCAATCCTGCAAAGAAATGAACTGGTAAAAAACTGAAACCGTGACGGTTCATAAAGCTTACACACAAAGTCATGATATAGTTGATGCAAAGATGTACACAGCTTTGATGATTGATCTGTATGCATAGTTACGTCAGTCGAAAAACACTAATGTGCAGTTATGTAGAACGGGCTTTGGTTGAAGGCGAAATAAGCGCGGGGAAAGGGAGAGAGCAAGTATCGACCTGTGCCACAAAAATCCGCCTCCGCGTTTTTTGTGCCTTCGGTCAGATACTTGTTGGGGAGTGCCTTCCCCAAACCCTGCTTTGAGAACGTTCATCATATGTGACATGATTCGCTTTCCGAAGCGGAACAGAAAGCGAATCTTTCTTCCTTACACCGTGGCCGATCTTCTTCCTCAAACATGGAGCACGTCCATTTGTATACAATGCAATGATCATTATGTTTTCGGAAGAAGTACAGTTCGACTTGTCGCCTTTAGCGGTGATATCAGACCCGGGTCGATCTTCCTGGTTTCATACAGTTGAACATCTTTTCTTCGACCGGTCTTTACAATAATTAAACTTATATGTATAATTAAGCAGATAAGTTTAGCTATCGAAGGAGGGAGGACTAATGAAGATGAACCGGGAAAAGAAGGAAACCCGTAATCATATTGTGAAGGCAAGACTGAACGATCAGGAGTATATCAAAATGATGACTATTTGCCAGTATCTGAAGATCACGCCGTCAACAATGATTCGGGCTTTACTGGACAGAGGCCAGGTCCACGCGGTTGTTTATGAGAATGGAGTCAATGATCAGACACTGACATTGCTGAATCAGATCATAACTGAACTCAAACGAATCGGTAACAATATCAATCAGATTGCGCGAGTTGCGAATACAACCGGATTGGATGATCCGGTTCTGGTTGATCACCTGAACTATGCCCTGGGTGAACTGACCGAATGCAAACATGAGCTCCTGGAGAAGGTAGGTGACGCCATTGGCAACCATAAAGCATGTTAGTTCGAAGAACGCCAATTACGGCGATGCCGAAAGCTATCTGACTTTCGAACATGACGAGTTCTCCGGGAAGGCATTACGGGATAAGAACGGTCACTTGATTCCACGGGAAGAGTATCGGATGGATACGCTTCTGTGCGGCGAAGATGATTTTGCGATTGCCTGTATGAGGGCAAACCTGCGTTACAACAAAAACAATCTGCGCGGCGATGTGAGAAGTCATCACTATATTATTAGTTATGATCCGCGTGATTCAGAGGAACATGGACTGACAATTGATCAGGCACAGAAGATGGGAGTCGAGTTTTGCCGGAAAAACTTTCCGGGACATCAGGCGATCATCGTTACCCATCCGGATGGGCATAACCGCAGTGGAAACATACATACGCATATCGTAATCAACAGTTTGCGCATTGAAGATGTTCCGCTGATGCCATACATGGATAAATCCTGTGATACGAAAGCCGGAATGAAACACCGGTGTACTTCCGCCTGTTTCCGCCATTTACGTTCAGAAGTAATGGAAATGTGCCAGGAAAATGGTCTGTATCAGATTGATCTATTGGGTGGAAGCAAGGATCGTGTCACTGATAAAGAGCATTGGATCCAGCGCCGCGGTCAGCAGAAGCTGGATGAAAATGCGGGCACTGCGGAACAGGTATTTGCAGATAATAGATCTGGCAATACTGCTCTGATTGCTGAGAATCCGGCAAAGCCATCGAAGTATGAAACGGATAAAGAAAAACTGCGGAATATCATTCGCTCCGCAATGTCTCGCGCTGACAGCATGGAAAGCTTCGAAAGACTGCTTGGTCAGCAGGGCATTACCGTAAAGGAAAGCCGGGGAAGGTTCAGCTATCTTTCTTCTGACAGGACAAAACCGATTACTGACAGAAAACTCGGAAATGACTTCCTGAAAGATGCCGTTCTGGAACAACTGGCGAAGAATGCCCGTCTGGGATCTGATTCCGGAAGGATGGAAATGGATCATGCGATACCTGATCGGAAGCTGGTTTCGCCATTGACTGTTACAGAACCGATTCCTGTCAGGAAAGAAAAGCCAGCAGCCTTTGAAAAAGCGAAAGAAGGCAAAAAACAGGTCGAACGCATCATCGATTTAGGAAAGAAGATGGAAGAAGGTAAAGGCGAAGGCTACAGGCAGTGGGGAACCCTGTTCAATCTTAAACAGCTGGCCGAATCAATGAATTATCTGAGCAACCATGGAATCAAAAACTATCAGGAGCTTGAAGCCAGGCTTACAGACGCGATGGATAAAAGCCATGATCTGAATCAGAGAATAAAAGTTCTGGAGACGCAGATCAAGGATATGAAAACTTTCCAAAAACAAATTCTGCAGTACAGGAGTAACAGAGCGGTATTCATCCAGTGGCAGAACATGAAGAACGGAAAGCAGAGAGATGCCTTCTATGAAGCCCGTTATTCTGAAATAGCCCAGGCAACAGCCGCTGCGGATTACTTCAGAGCTCATGAAATCAAATCGCCGCTACCTTCTCCGAAAAAGCTGCAGGCTGAAATCGATGACCTGATCAGCCGGAAAGCCGGTCTGTATGCAGAATATAAAGATGCGAAAAAGATCGCAGATGAACTGATGACAGTCAAATACAATATCGATGAAGCATCCCGTATGAATCCTGAACATCAACAGCGGAACAGACAAAAGAGACATGGGATGACCAGATAAAAAATCATGCTGCTAACCACATCATTGATAAGGAGCCAATGAAACGGAAGAAATACCGCGGTTAAATGTTTTCCGGTTCCCGGGAGTGAAAAACTGCGTGATCGAAAAAATCAGTGAGAGAAATACCAAACCCATCGCACAAAAGCTTGATAGTTACAATGCCGGGGTTTTTGCTGTCCCCGTTCATAATGCTCTTGAGCGTTGACGGCGGCACCGCGGACAGATGAGCGAGGCCGTTCAGTGACAGATTCCTTTCCTGACACAACTGCAGAATTCTGTTTGCGACACATAATCTTGTATTCATTCCCGTCCCTCCCAGGGGGAAGGTATCATTTTTCAACTTCCGAAGCGGTCGATATATCGACTTTTTGGACGATATATCGTAAAATAGCCTGCGGAAGGAGGCAGGGACAGAGCAGGAATCAAAAGCGCTTTCTGTAAAATGACAGAATCACTTTACAGGAGGGATGCTTTATGGAGACAAAGGTTTACGGATACGTGCGGGTTTCTTCCAGGGACCAGAACGAAGAACGGCAGGTTCTGGCCATGCGGCAGTTCGGGATTCCGGATGAAAGAATCTTCATTGAGAAACAATCCGGTAAAGACTTCAACCGACCTGTTTATCTGGCGCTGGTTCGAAAGCTGAAACCCGGGGATGTACTGGTTATCAAAAGCATTGACCGCCTGGGCCGAAATTATCTTGAAAGCATGGATCAGTGGCGGATGATTACCCGGGAAAAGAAAGCAGCCATTGTGGTCCTGGAAGTCGCGCTTCTGGATACAAGGATCAGCAAGGATTTGACCGGGATCCTGATCTCTGACATTGTCCTGCAATTGCTATCCTATGTAGCGGAAACGGAACGTGAATTCATCCGCAGCAGGCAGAGGGAAGGAATTGCTGCAGCCAGGGCCAGGGGCGTCCGTTTCGGAGCGAAACCCAAGGACAGGCCTGAATGCTATCAAGAGTGCGCTGAAAAATGGCAGTCTGGCAGCATTTCCGCACGTGCGGCAGCAAAAGAATGCGGTGTCAGTCACAAAACGTTTCTGCGCTGGGTCAGAAAGGATGCAGAAACCAGGCAATGATTCCCGATTTATCGGTTTCTTCGAGTCTAAATGTAGACTTTTTGCCCCAGTGATGATAGAATTTCAATGTCGCTTCAGGGTGTTGCAATAAAAGCGCTTTCTGGAGTAGACAGAAGAAATACGGACGGTTTTTCTATTGGTGCACGGAGTCTGCTTTACGTCCCAAAGGGAGTGAAGTTATTACACATTATGAAGATCATCCATGTGGATGCGAATAGATTTGCCGAGAATACCATGCGGGAGCAGATCTCGCAGATCGTCCCGGACGCGGAACTGCATTGCTTCAATCATCCCGATACCGCCTTGGCGTTTGCTGAGGCCGAGGGGTGCGACGTGCTGCTGACCGACACGGTTTTCGACGGTTTCAGCCTGGACGGGACCATGCTGGCGGAGCAGGTCCAGCGCGTGAATCCCAATGTCAACATCATTTTTGTCACCGACCATGCAGATACATCCGCGGCATTCAGTGCATGGCAGCTCGGAGCCAGCGCGTTTCTCCTGCGTCCTTATGAGAAGCAAAGGCTGACCAGAGCGTTTGCCGATCCGCGCTTTGCGTCAGTATGAGCGCACTGACACACAACCATGTAAACCATGCCGCCGCGTGCGGCTCGAACAGGAGGAGAACACACAATGAAAACAAAGAAACGACTTTTGAGCGTCCTGCTCAGCCTCGTGCTGATGTTGGGACTTATGCCGGGGATGAGTTTGACGGCGTATGCAGCGCCTACCGAAACGCTGCTGACCACCATTACAGCAACAGGCAAAGAGCAAGCAAACTACAGTACGGCGAATGTAGCAACCGTTTCATTCAGTTATACTGCAGGAGGGAGCTCAGCATACCTCGCTAACTGG
>CADBEB010000027.1 GCA_902793605.1 uncultured Eubacteriales bacterium | reverse complement strand
CTGCAGTCCCATCCTGATATAGGTCTCAGAGTCCCTGCTGGCCAGATTTCCCAGCGCGTACTGGGACTGAGCGCACAGCATGCAGAACAGCAGTCCGACCGTGGTCGCCTGCATCAGAAACAGCTTGTGCTTTTTCAGCGAGTACAGCAGCGTCGCGATCAGCACCAGCCGCATCATCAGATCAAACCGGCCCGCCAGATCCAGCCCGCCGGACCGGTTTCCGAAATAATAGATGACCGGCAGAATCAGCAGGCTCAGCACGGCTGCAATCATGGAAGTCCTTTCGTTCAGGAAAAAGCGCTTGTACCACCCGCTCAGGGAAAATTTTTTTCTGGCCATGGTGTTCCTCTTTTTTAGGCAGCGGATTTCATTCCGCTGTCTTGATTGGGTTGCTGTCCACCAGCGGATTTTATCCTACCACACAAGTTCTAAAAAGAAAAGGAACTTTCTTTTTCGCCTTTTTATGCCGACTTCGTGATATGACACAATTTTAAATGGAAGGATGGAATAAAGATCAAGTACAACGGTATCGGTTTTATCCCTTGACCGCTCCGGCCACTAGGCTTCTCTGCACCTGGCTGCTCATGCACATATACAGCACCAGGGTGGGCAGGGTGGAAATCAAGTCCTGCGCCCATGGAACCGTAGTCCGTGGAAGCCTTATATCTCAAGACTTCCACGAACGTGGAGCATAGGAGATTCGAACTCCTGTCCGCAAACTTTATAGTCGCGACTGTCCACCGGACAGCTCGCTCCTTAAAGTTTGAGAAAGAGACCGGCAAGGCATCCGCCACTGGCGGTTGCCGGTCTCTTTCCCCCTCCACTGCCCGGCAGTGTTGGTGAAGAGCACGGTTCCCGCGCATCCACAAGCAAAAGAGCCATCCGACTGGATGGCCCTTTGCTTGTGGAGCATAGGAGATTCGAACTCCTGACCCCAACACTGCCAGTGTTGTGCGCTACCAACTGCGCTAATGCCCCGAACAGTGGATATCTTATCATAACCATCCGGCTTTGTAAAGAACTTTTTTTGCCGGACCGGAGACAGCCATCATAAAACCCGGGACTGCCTTGCGGCGGCCCCGGGATGCTGTTTCAGGGGAATACGGTCGTCAGGTCGCGGGGACGAAATCCAGGTCGCTCAGGAAATTGACGCACGTCTGGATCTGTTCGTCGGTCAGGGTCTGGTTCGCACCGCCGGCCGGGTAGGTGAGGACGAACTCGATGGAATATCCCTTGTAGAGGGAGATGAAGTCCACGAAGTCTTCATCCTCGCCGGTCTCCTTCGCCACGAGCAGCTTGGTGCCGTGGGAGGTCTCCATCTCGCTGAACTCCACTTCGTTCAAGGCGGTGAAGGAGGCTTTCAGCGTCTCGACTTCTTCAGCCGTCAGATCGTTCAGGCGTTCCTTGTCGGAGAACATCTCGTCATAAGCGATGGTCAGCAGCATACTGGGCTTGCTGGCGTCTTCAGGAATGACGCCGCCGACGATCTTCGAGCCGGTCGCCATGAGCACATCGAGCTTATAGCCTTCCGGCAGCTTGCACTGGAGGGCGAACTCGCCGTTCACATTCAGCTTGCCCAGCTGAGCTTCCGTCTGGGCGGCAACCTGCTGAACCGGCTGGGGAACGACCCTGGTGTAGTCCTTGTAGATATAACCGGCTGCTCCGGTCCTGGGATCCGTGACCCGGTACCAGTGATCGGTTTCGCCGTTCACTTCGAGGGTTGTGCCGTCCGGGCAGGACTCGACGCGGCGGTTCAGGCTGGAGGGCTGCTCACGCACGTTGATAAAGCCGGTGGTACGGGTGGCGATGACCTGGATCATGAAGGGCGAGTCCACATTCCTCTCGCTGGCCAGCTCCCTCGCGCGCTTTGCTTCCTTTTCCTTCTTTTCCTTCTCAGCGGGATCCGGCTGCGGCTTGGGCTGCGGCTCGTACCACTGGAGGAAACGGCCCTGGACGTATGCGGTGCCGCCGTTGAAGTTGATCGCGCACCACTGGCCCAGGAAATCGGTGACGTACACTCTCGCGCCGTACTTCAGGTGGCCGATGACGTTGTCACCGCTGTTCGGCGAGCTGCGTACGTTCAGGGTCTTGCCGTTTGCAGTGTAGACATACATGTATCCGGGACCGCCGATGACCTCGGCCGTGGCGGCCACGACCGGCAGCAGCAGTGCGAGGATCAGCAGGATACTCAGCAGTTTTTTCATTTTATTTTCCCTCCTGAATTATTATTGTCGGTTGTTCTGTCCGGCTGTTTCCGCCGGACACCCTTATATACGCAGGAAAGGGACGCGGCGGCAGCAGCAGGGGGAAATATTTCTGAAACATCTGAAAAAAACTTAGTGATTCTTTCACCAATTGACAGGCGGAAATCGCTTCCGGGGCCGGATGGCTTGCCCGCAGGGGTGCAGTATGGTATCATCAGCATCAGAAAGAGCGGAAGGACGGAACGCATGGTCATCATCGATTACTTCAACACGGTCAATCCCGGTTTCTGGCTGAGCCGGCTGAGCCAGTGCGACTGGACCGGCGGGCAGTACCTCCATCAGCTGCTGAAGGAGGGCCGCTTCCATGCGCTCTGCGGCGAAAAGGCCCGGGTACTGCTGCTGACGGACGGGACGAAGCTGGTCTCCTTCTGCACCTATGCCGAGCGGGATGATACCCCGGATACCGACCTGACCCCGTGGATGGGCTTTGTGTATACTGCGCCGGATTACCGGGGGCGGCGGCTGATGGGCCGGCTGATCGCGGAAGTGAAGGCCCTGGCCCGGGAGGACGGATACGACACGCTGTGGATCTCCACCGGCGAGACGGGCCTGTATGAGAAATACGGCGCGGAATACGTACAGGACGCAAAGGACATGCGGGGGAACGACAGCCGGATCTACCGGATGGATACCTACGGCTTTTACGGCTGGAAGACGGCGGACGTTCCGGCGCGGATCCCGGACTATCCGGGGATCAGGACCCCGCGGGACCTGTACAACGCCCTGTGGCACCTGTGGAAGCGGGAGACCTGCGCGCCGCGGATGCAGGAGGACTGGAGCAAGGAGAACCGGACGCTGGGGCAGTGCTCGATCACTGCGTTCCTGGCCCAGGATATCTTCGGCGGGCTGGTGTACGGCGTGCCGCTGGACGAAGGCGGCTATCACTGCTTCAACGTGGTCGGGGACACGTGGTTCGACCTGACCAGCGAGCAGTTCGGCGGCCGGGAACTGCAATACAGCCTGAAATGGGAACAGCTGCGGCACGATCATTTTTTAAAGGAAGAAAAAAGAGCGCGGTATGAAGCGCTCAGGGATCTGCTGAAGGAATACACAAACCGGTAAGGGGCTCAGCCCCTTATTTTTTTGACGGCGAAGGAGATCGCGAAACACAGGGCCGACACCAGCACGATGGAGGCGCCGGCGCTCGTATCCCAGTAATAGGACAGGGTCAGGCCGACAAGGCCGCACAGCAGCGCCAGGCCGACAGACCAGGCCGCGTGCTGGCGCGCGGAACGGGCGAGGTTGCGGCCGGCGGCGGCCGGCAGGATCAGCAGGGCGTTGATCAGCATGACGCCGACCCAGCGGATGGACAGCATGACGGCGACGGCAACCATGACCACGAAGACGCACTCCACCAGCCGGGCGCGGATGCCGCGGGAGCGGGCAAGCCAGGGATCCACGCTGGTCAGGAGCAGTGGGTTGTAGAGCAGGGCCCAGAGGATCAGGGTAACGACGAGGGCCAGCAGCAGCCAGAAAAGATCCTGCGGCGTGACGGCGAGAATATCGCCGATCAGCAGGGAGGAATACTTCGCGAACTTGCCGCCCCGGGCCAGGATCAGCAGGCCTGCTGCCACCGAGGTGGAGGAGAAGACCGAGATCACCGTGTCCGTCGAGGTGGAGCCGGACTGTTTGATCAGGCAGATGAGGATCGCCCAGACGATGCCGAAGACCAGCATGGCGACGAGATCGTTGCGCAGGCCGAGGATGATGCCCAGGCCGATGCCCGTGAGGGCGGAATGCCCGAGGGCGTCGGAGAAGAACGCCATCTGGTGGTTGACCGCCATGGTGCCCAGCAGGCCCAGCAGGGGCGTGAGCAGCAGGAGGGCCAGGAAGGCGTTCTTCATGAAATTGAACTGGTAGGCGCTGAAGGGGAGGATTGTACCGAGGATATCGTAGATCGTATTCATTCCGCCGCCTCCTCTCCGCTGAAACCGAACACGGACGCGAACTCCGGGGAGGCAAAGACCTCGGCGGCGGAGCCCTGGGCGAGCACGGACTTGTCCAGCAGGACGACGTGGTCCGCGTATTCCCGGACGAAGCGCAGGTCGTGGCTGACCAGGAGGATTGCCATGTGATGCGTGCGTTTGAGATCCAGGAGCGTATCGAGGAACATCTGCAGGCCGTTGCTGTCGATGCCGCTGACCGGCTCGTCAAGCACGAGCAGGTCCGGCGCGGGATTCATGGCCAGGGCGAGCAGCACGCGCTGCAGCTCTCCCCCGGAGCAGCGGCCGAGGGGCAGGTCGGCCAGACCGGCCGCGTCCACGGCGGCGAGAGCTTCATCCACCCGGGCGCGGGTCTTTTTGCTGACGCCGGTCCAGACCGGGCGCCGCGAGAGGGAGGCCGCCATGAAATCGCACACGGTCAGGGGCATTTCCCGGTCAAACTGCAGGTGTTGCGGAACATAGCCGGTGCGCAGGTGCGGGATATCCAGCCCGCGGCCGTCCACATGCCGGATGGAGCCGCCGTGGGGCAACTCGCCCAGCAGGGCGCGGATCAGCGTGGTCTTGCCGGCGCCGTTCTGGCCGATCAGGACCGTGAGCTGCCCGCAGTGGATATGCATGGACACATCCTGGAGCAGGACCTGTCCGCCGCGGCGGACGGAGATCCCGTTCAGATCGATGTGGCAGAGGGCACAGCTGTGCAGGTGCATGGTTCGGACGCCTCCTTGAAATTCGGCGATTGATGATGTATTATAGCATATATTCCTATGCTTAGGAATATATGTGAGTTTTCGGGGGGCTTTCCGATCCCCCATACCCTCTTCGGTCCCGGGGAAGAGAGAATTGTTCAGAAAGGGAAGTGCAGAGACATGATCGCGCTGGCTTGTGACCATACCGGAGTTGCCCTGAAGCAGGAACTGATGAAGATGCTCGACGAGATGGGCCTTGAGTGGAAGGATTTCGGCAACTATGACGCGACCAACCGCGACGACGATTATCCCGTTTACGGTTACAGGGCCGCGAAGGCCGTGGCCTCCGGCGAGTGTGACCGCGGGATCCTGATCTGCGGGACCGGGGTCGGCATCGGCATTGCCGCCGGGAAGGTAAAGGGCATCCGCGTCTGCACCTGCTCCGACGTGTACAGCGCCGAGCTCAGCAAGCGGCACAACAACAGCAATATCCTGACCATGGGCGCCCGGGTCGTCGGGTCGGAGCTGGCGAAGATGATCGCCCGGCACTGGCTGACGGCTGAGTTTGAGGGCGGCCGCCATCAGCGGCGGGTCGAAATGATCGAACGGATCGAGAACGGAGAAGCTCCGGAAGCGTAAGCGCTGTCCGGAGTTCCTGATGAAAAGGGGAAAGGGGGCTTTCCGCAAGGAATCGCACGCGCACCGCGGCCGTTGTACCGGCCCGCACACCGCGCGCGGCAGCGCCCCCCTAAACCACTTCAGCTGAAAGAATTGGTAAGAAAGAGATAAAGCTATGGGAAAAATCATCGCGATCGCGAATCAGAAGGGCGGTGTGGGCAAGACCACCACTGCCGTTAACCTTTCCGCGGCCATCGCGCAGGCGGGGAAAAAAGTGCTCATGGTCGACCTGGATCCGCAGGGCAACACCACCAGCGGCCTGGGCCGGACCGTGAACGAGCGCAGCAGCGTCTATGACGCGCTGATGGGCCGGGCATCACTGAAGAACTGCATCCAGCAGACGGAGATCAAAAAACTGCACCTGATCGGTTCGGACATCCGCCTGGCCGGCGCCGAAGTGGAACTGGTCAGCGTGAACGAGCGGGAATTCTACCTGAAGAAGCTGCTCGGGGCCATCCGGGACGATTATGACTACATCTTTGTCGACTGCCCGCCGAGCCTGAGCCTGCTGACGCTGAACGCGCTGGCCGCAGCGGACAGCGTGCTGGTGCCGATCCAGTGCGAGTACTACGCGCTGGAAGGCGTGACCGCCCTGATGAACACGATCAACCGGGTGAAGCACACCTTCAATCCGCACCTGGAGATCGAGGGGATCCTGCTGACGATGCTGGACGGGCGGACCAACCTGGGCCTGCAGGTCGTGGACCAGGTCAAGAAGCACTTCAAAAAGGCCGTTTTCGCTACGATGATCCCGCGCAACGTGCGCCTGGGCGAGGCACCCAGTCATGGCAAGCCGATCTGCCTGTACGATCCGCGATCCAGCGGCGCGCTGGCCTACGAATCGCTGGCGAAGGAAGTGCTGGCCCGGAACCGGAAGAAGAAGTAACGACAGGAGACTGTTTTTATGGCTAAAAAGACGCACGGCCTGGGAAGGGGACTGGATTCTCTTTTCGCGGGATCGGAAGACTGGGGGACAAGCATCCAGGAGATCCCGGTGGGCGAACTGGATCCGAATCCGGACCAGCCCAGGAGGACCTTCAGTGAAGAGAGCATCGGCCAGCTGGCGGACAGCATCCGGGAGCAGGGCGTCCTGCAGCCGCTGCTGGTCGCGCCGTCGGGCGGCGGGCGCTATATGATCATCGCGGGTGAACGCCGGTTTCGCGCAGGCCGCGCGGCCGGGCTCGCGACCCTGCCTTGCATCGTCAAGGACATCGACGTGATCCGCCAGCGGGAGATCGCCCTGATCGAAAACCTGCAGCGGGAGGACCTGAACCCCATCGAAGCGGCCCGCGGCGTGAAGGCGCTGATGGACCAGTGCGGCTATACGCAGGAAAAGATCGGCGAACGGCTGGGCAAGAGCCGCCCGGCGATCGCGAACATGATCCGCCTGCTCCAGCTGCCGGACGAAGTGAGCGAAATGGTGAAGGACGGCCTGCTGAGCGCCGGCCATGCCCGGGTGCTCATCGGCATTCCGGACAAGGAGACGCAGCTGCGCCTCGCCCGCAAGGCGGTGGACGAGGGGCTGAACGTGCGCCAGATGGAGCAGCTGGCCAAGACAACGGCCGGCAAGCCGAAGAAGAAGGCGGCGCCGAAACAGCTGCCGGCGGAGCTGGGCGAACTGCAGGACAAGATCCGGCGGAAGACCGGGCTGAAGAGCACGCTGACCGGCAGCATCAAAAAGGGCCGGATCGTGCTCCAGTACAGCACGCGGGAAGAACTGGAACACCTGAACGACATACTGGACATGCTGGAAGACTGAGCATATGGGCAGGAACGAATTACCGAAGGAGCCATACTGGGACGGACCGCTTTCGCACCCCTTCTACAGCAAGGTGGTCAAACGGGCGCTGGACCTTTTGCTGGCGCTGGTGCTGCTGATCCCCGGGACGGTCCTGATGATCCCGCTGGCAGTGTGGGTGAAACTGGACTCGAAGGGGCCGGTGTTTTACCGGGCGGTGCGCGGCGGATACCATAACCAGCCGTTCCGGATCTTCAAGTTCCGCAGCATGGTGGTGGACGCTGACAAGACCGGCGGATGCACCGCGAAGAACGACAGCCGGGTGACCCGGGCGGGCCGGATCATGCGGCGGCTGAAACTGGACGAGCTGCCCCAGCTGTTCAACATCATCACCGGGGACATGAGCTTTGTCGGCCCGCGGCCGGAGCTGCTGCTCTATACGGAGCAGTACACGGAGGAACAGCAGTGCATCATGTGGGTGCGGCCGGGCATCACCGACCGTTCCAGCATCGTGTATATCGCCCAGGACGAGATCGTGGGCGAGGAGGATCCGGTGGCCAACTTCGAGCGGCTGATCCTGCCGGAGAAGAACCGCCTGCGGGTGGAATACGCGAGGAACCAGAGCTTCGCGCTGGACGCGAAGCTGTTCTGCGAAACAATCCTCGGTGTGTTCCGCAAAGCGGAAGATATGAGGAAGGAAAACAAGGAGTAAGCATGGAGAGCTATGAAGCACGGGTGCACAGCGGATTCCCGGAGGGGAAGCCGGATGTGAGCGACCCCCGGGTGCTGGCCTGGCTGATCCGCAGGAACGGCCTGGAGATGACCCACCTGAGCCGCGGAAGCCACATCGGCAGCGTACTCAGCGTGGCGGAGATCATCGCCGTGCTCTATACCTCCGTGCTGAACGTGGATCCGAAGGATCCGAAAAAGCCGGACCGGGACCGCCTGATCCTGAGCAAGGGACACGCGGGAAGCGCGGTATACTCCGCGCTGGCGGAGACCGGCTTTTTTCCTGTGGAACAGCTGAAGACGCATTACGCGAACGGGTCGGTGCTGTCCGGCCATGTGAGCCATAAGGGCGTACCGGGCGTGGAGGTTTCCACCGGCGCGCTCGGGCACGGGCTGGGCATCGGCGTCGGCATGGCGCTGGGCGCCAGGATGGACCGTGCGCCCTGGCGGACCTTTGTGGTCCTGGGAGACGGCGAATGCGATGAAGGCTCCGTCTGGGAGAGTGCCCTGCAGGCGGCGCAGTACGGTCTGGACCGACTGGTCGCGGTGGTGGACTACAACCATATGCAGAGCCTGACCACGGTGGAGAAGACCCTGAAGCTGGAGCCCTTCGAACAGAAGTGGCGGGATTTCGGCTGGAATGCCGAGAGCGTTGACGGCCACGACACGGAGGCGCTGAAAGCGGCCTTTGACCGGGCGAAGGGCAACGCCGGAAGCGGAAAACCGTCCGTCATCCTGGCGCATACCGTGAAGGGCAGGGGCGTATCGTTTATGGAGAACAACATCCTGTGGCATTACCGGACGCCGCAGGGAGAGGAATACGAGGCAGCGCTGGCGGAACTGGAGGCACAGAGACCGTGAGAGACGCATTTGTGCGGGTCCTGACGGAGGAGATGGAGCGGAACGACAGGATCGTCCTGATCACGGGCGACCTGGGTTTTGGCGTGCTCCGGCCTCTGTGGGAGCGCTTCCCGGACCGGATGGTGAACGCCGGCATCGCCGAGCAGGGCATGGTCAGCATGGCCGCGGGCCTTGCCGCTACCGGAAGGACCGTGATCGTATATTCGATCGGCAACTTCCCGACGCTGCGCCCGCTCGAGCAGATCAGGAACGACTGCGCGTATCACCGTGCGGACGTGAAGATCGTCTGCGTCGGCGGCGGATTCGTCTACGGCAGCCTCGGCATGAGCCATCACGCGACGGAGGACATGAGCGTGATGCGGGCGATCCCGGACGTCTGCTGCTTTACGCCCGGCGACCCGGCGGAGACCGAAGCCGTAACGCGGGCAATGCTCCGGATCCCCGGCACCTGCTACCTGCGCCTGGGGCGCGGCAACGAGCCGAAGGTCCATCCGGCGCCGGTGGAAGGCTGGACGATCCCGAAGGCGTTGACGCTGCGGGAAGGATCGGACATCGCCCTGCTGAGCGCGGGAGGCATCCTGACGCAGGCAATGGACGCCGCGGAGCGGCTGGCGGAAAAGGGGATCAGCGCGAAAGTCGTCAGCTTCCCCTGCCTGAAACCGCTGGATAAGGAGACGGTGAACGGGCTGCTCGCTTCCTTCCGCGTCCTGGTAACGGTGGAGGAGAACACGGTGGCCGGCGGCTTCGGAAGCGCGGTCTGTGAGATCGCCGCGGAAGAGGGAAACGGCTGCCGCGTCAGGCGGATCGGCCTGCAGGACTGCTTTGCCACGGTCGTGGGCGACCAGCAGTATCTGCGGCAGACTTACGGAATGGACGGAGCAGCGATCGCCGCGAAGGCGGAGGAGCTGCTGGACGGTAAGAGGCAGGACGGATGAAAAGGGAACTGACGCTGGAGGAGATCCACGAGGAACTGCTGGAGCAGCTGCGGGATATCACCGCGATCTGCGACCGGTACGGCATTGAATACAACCTGATGTGCGGAACCCTGCTGGGCTGCGTGCGCCACAAGGGCTTTATCCCCTGGGACGACGACGTGGACCTGCTGATGACGCGGGACGAGTTCACCAAGTTCCGGCAGATCTACCCGGAGGAATGCGATCCCCGGTTTGAGCTGACCTACCTGGACACCTGGACGCCGCGGGTCATGAACCGGGATCCGGAGAAGGCGGCCGCCTTCACGGATTTCTTTATCCTGGATCCGCTGCCCCCGGAGGGGATCCGGCGGAAGATGCACCTGCTGCACCTGCATCTCCTCCAGGGCATGATGAAAAAGAACGTGGACTACAGCCGCTTCGGACTGAAAAACAGGATCCTGCTGCGGGCGACCCATTTGCTGGGGCTACCGTTTTCCTATGCCTGGAAGGCAAAACGGTACGAGAAGGTCTCGACGAAGATCCGCAGGGGGAACGACCTGCACATGTCCAACGGCGCGTTTGAACTGATGACGCATGTGTGGCATCCGGAGCAGTTCGCGGAGAAGATCCGGGCACCGTTCGAGGACGTGGAGTGCCTGATCCCGAAGAAGTACGACGAAGTGCTGACGGTCCTGTTCGGGCCGGACTACATGACGCCGCCGCCGGTGGAGGAGCGGGTCGCAAAGCATCTGGATCTTTGATCCGGCAAAATAAAGAGAAGGGGGGAGAGTAAAAGTATGGATATGTACTTCTGCCCCCTTTTTTCGGGTTCGAGCGGCAACGCGCTGTTCTGCCAGTACGGGGAGACGCGCCTGCTGATCGACGCGGGCAAGTCGGGCAAAACGATCGAAGACGCGCTAAAGGGGATCGGGGCGGATATCCGGACCATCAGCGGCGTGCTGATCACGCATGAACACAGCGACCATATTGCCGGCGCCGGCGTGCTGGCGCGGAAATACCACCTGCCGGTCTATGCCACCCACGATACCTGGGAGGCGATGGAGGGCAAGATCGGGAAGATCCCGGCGGACATGAAGCGGGAGATTGCGGCGGGCCGGGATTTTTACCTGGGCTCCGTAGGCGTGGTGCCCTTTTCGATCCCGCACGACGCGGCGGACCCGGTGGGCTTCCGCCTGTATGGCGGCGGAGTGAGCGTGTCCACGGCGACGGACCTGGGCTGGTTTTCGGACGAGGTCTGGTCGAACGTGGCAGGCAGCACGCTGGTGCTGCTGGAGAGCAACCATGATCCGGATATGCTCCGGGCAAATCCCCGCTATTCTTCGGCGCTGAAGGCGCGGATCCTGGGGGACCACGGACACCTGAGCAACGAGGCCTGCTCGGAAGCGCTGCTGCGCCTTGTCGCCGCCGGCACCTCGGACGTGATCCTGGGACACCTGAGCGCGGAAAACAATACGCCGACCCTGGCGCGGAAGGTCTCCCGCGGGGCGCTGGAGCGGGAAGGCATCCGCGACGGCGAGGACGTGCGGCTGCAGGTGGCGCTGCGGGACGAGGTCGGCAGCGTGTTTATACTGAAAGAAAGAGCATAAGGCAATGATCATACTCGCCCTTCAGGAAGTAAAGAAGAGCTTCGGGACCCACGAGGTGCTGAAGTCTGTTTCGTTTACCCTGCAGGAGGGCGAGCGGATGGGCCTGGTCGGCGTGAACGGCAGCGGCAAGAGCACGCTGATGAAGATCATCGCCGGGCAGGAGACCGCGGACAGCGGCGCCGTGAACATGCAGAAGGGCCTGCAGATCGGTTATCTTGCCCAGCAGGGTGAGCTGACCGGGGAGGAGACGGTGCTCGAAACGCTGGAGAGCGTGTTTGAACCCCAGCGGCAGATGGAAGCGGAGCTGCGCCGCCTCGAGCAGGAGATGGCGGAAGCCGGGACGGATCCAGAGGCGCTGCGGCGCCTGGGCGGACGGTACGACGCGCTGACGCGGGAGTTTGAGCGCAGCAACGGCTACGGCTGGCGCTCCTCCGTGCAGGGCGTGCTGGCAGGCCTGAAGCTGCGGGAGTACCAGGACATGAAGACCGGCCGGCTCTCCGGCGGCGAGCGGACGCGCCTGTGCCTGGGCCGGATGCTGCTGACGGAGCCGGACCTGCTGCTCCTGGACGAGCCGACGAACCACCTGGACCTGAAGAGCATCGCCTGGCTGGAAGACTACCTGACCGCTTACCGCGGCGCGGTGCTGGTGGTCAGCCACGACCGGTATTTCCTGGACCGCGTGTGCGGCCGGATGGCGGAGCTGCTGCTGGGCACGGTCGAGACCTACAGCGGCAACTATACCGAGTACCTGGAAAAACGCACTGCCGTCTATGAGATCCGGATGAAGGCGTGGGAACTGCAGCAGAAGGAGATCGCGCGGCAGGAGGCGATCATCGCCATGTACCGCCGCTTCAACCGGGAAAAGAGCATCAAGGCCGCGGAGAGCCGGGAAAAACGGCTCGGGAAGATCGAACGGCTGGAACGGCCCCAGGAGGAGGGAACGGTCCGCTTCCGCTTCGAGACCCGCCGGCGGACGGGGGACGACGTGCTGATCACCGAAGGCCTGGCCAAGGGATTCGGGGAGCGTGTGCTGTTCCGCGACCTGAACCTGCATGTGCGCGCAGGTGACCGGATCGCCCTGATCGGCGATAACGGCACGGGAAAATCCACGCTGCTGAAGTGCCTGACCGGGGAAGAGAAGCCGGACGCGGGCGTGATCCGCTGGGGTACGGGCGTGGACATCGGCTATTACGACCAGCACCAGGCGGGACTGCATGAGGACAAGACCGTGCTGGACGAGGTCTGGGACCGGTTCCCCCGCATGGAGCAGTACGAGGTGCGCGGCGCGCTGGGTCTGTTCCTGTTCACCGGGGACGATGTGTTCGCGCCGGTCAGCACGCTCAGCGGCGGCGAGAAGGGCCGCGTGGCCCTGACGGAACTGATGCTGCGCAAGGACAACGTCCTGCTGCTGGACGAACCGACCAACCACCTGGACATGGACAGCCGCGAAGTGCTGGAGAACGCCCTGCGGGATTTCCCGGGGACGATCATCGCGGTGAGCCACGACCGGTATTTCATCAACCGCTTCGCGGAGAAGGTGTGCGTCCTGGACGGACGGGAGATCCGGGAATACCTGGGCGACTACGACGCCTACCAGGCAAAGGTCAGCCGTGACGCGGCGCCGGACGGCAGCGGGCCGCAGCAGACGCGGACCGCGATGGAAAAGGAAAAGCGCAGGAGCAGGGAAGAGGAGCGGAAGGCGCGCGAAATGAAGGAGCGCCTGAAGGCGGCGGAGCAGGCCATCTCAAAGGCGGAGGCGGACGCCGCCGCCCTGGAGGCGGAGCTGGCGGATCCGGAGACCTGGAAGGACCCGGAGGCCGCCGCGGAAACGACCCGGCGCTACAACGCGCTGAAGGAAGAGATCGATCACCTTTATACCGAGTATGAGGAAATGGAAAACCAGATATAGCGGTGATCCGCCGCTGTATATACAGGATATTGAAATCCATCGGAAACAGGGGCCGGAAAGGCCCCTTTTCCGCGCCTGTAAATAGACACTCAAGAAGGCGTGTACACAATGCGACGTTAAAAACGGCGCAAATAAAGGGATAAAAAAAGAAAAATCAGAAATCTGACCGGTAAAAAACCGGAAAACGGCCTGAGACGGGAAAAACAGGATACACCCGTATAAGTGTGCAATAATAACCTCCGGACAACCATAAAAATGGCAGTTTCCGGGAGACCAAAAAGTTGAAAAATGACGAAATTTTTTTCAAATAACCCGTATTTACCTCTTGAAATAAAGAAACGGTTCATGTATAATTTGCCTGTTGTCTGTTTAGGGATGAAGTGGTAAGTTGCCGTCCGGCCAGACGGGTAATTATCATGGACCAGCCCGCAGATCGGGCGACGGACTCGAAAGCGTCAAAAGGGTCTGCACCTGCAGCGGATCCCGGGAACGCAAACGAGAACGAATTGAGGAGGTTAACAGGAATGGCCAACCAGAAAATCCGTATCAAGCTGAAGAGCTACGAGCACAAACTGATCGACCAGAGCGCAGAGCGCATCGTCGAGACCGCCAAGCGGACCGGTGCCCGTGTCTCCGGCCCCATCCCGCTCCCGACGGAAAGGGAGATCGTTACGATCCTTCGCGCTGTGCACAAGTACAAGGACAGCCGCGAACAGTTCGAGCGCCGCACCCATAAGCGGCTGATCGACATCAATAACCCGAACCCCAAGACGGTGGACGCCATGATGAAGCTTGATCTTCCTGCTGGTGTCGAAATCGAAATGAAACTGTGAGGCAGGAGGAACGAATAAAATGAAGAAAGCGATCGTGGGCAAAAAGATCGGCATGACGCAGGTCTTCACTGAAGACGGCCGCCTGGTACCGGTCACCGTGATTGAAGCGGGCCCCTGCACGGTTGTGCAGACCAAAACTGTTGAGAGCGACGGCTACGAAGCCGTTCAGGTCGGTTTCGGCGAGATCACCGAAAACCGCGCCAAGAAGCTGCTGACCAAACCCGAGCTCGGCCACTTCAAAAAGGCCGGCGTCGAAGCCAAGCGCACCCTGCGCGAATTCCGGTTCGACGACTGCAGCGGTTACAAAGTCGGCGACGTCCTGAAGTGCGACCAGTTCGCCCAGGGTGACAAGATCGACATCACCGGAACCAGCAAGGGTCACGGATACACCGGCGCCATCCAGCGCTGGAACCAGCACACCGGCCCCATGGCTCACGGCTCCAAGTATCACCGCGGCGTCGGTTCCCTGAGCGCGAACTCCGACCCCAGCCGCGTGTTCAAGAACAAGCACATGGCCGGCCACTACGGTGTGGACCGGGTCACGGTGCAGAACCTGGAAGTCGTCCAGGTGGACGCGGAACGCAACCTGCTGCTGGTCAAGGGCGCTGTGCCCGGCCCCAACGAAGGTCTGCTGATCATCCGCGACACCTGCAAGGCCTGAAGCTGAGCAAGGAGGAGAAAAGAGATGGCAAAGACTGCACTTTATAATATGGAAGGAAAGACCATCGGCGAGGTTGAGCTGAGCGACGAAATCTTCGCGGCTCCGATCAATGAAAGCGCGATGCACCTGATGGTCCGCTCCTATCTGGCAGCCCAGCGCCAGGGCACGCAGAGCGCCCTCACCCGCGGCGAAGTCCGCGGAGGCGGCCGGAAGATCTATCGCCAGAAGGGCACCGGTAATGCCCGGCACCATGGCAACCGCGCTCCGCAGTTCAAGCACGGCGGCGTGGTATTCGCCCCCAAGCCCCGGGATTATGACCTGGCCGTGAACAAGAAGATTCGCCGCCTGGCCTTCAAGAGCGCGCTGACCGCCAAGCTGAACGCCGGCGAGATCATCGTGGTCGACAAGCTGGAGCTGAAGGAAGCCAAGACGAAGCTCATGGCCGAAACGCTGAAGAAGCTGCAGGCCGAGAAGAAGGCCCTGGTGGTCCTGCCCGAGCGGGAAGAGAACATCGTCCGCGCGGCCGCGAACCTGCCCCAGGCCAAGGTGAGCTACGTGAACACCCTGAATGTTTACGACATCCTGAACGCCGGCAAGCTGGTCATGACCGTTGCCGCCAAGGAGTGCGTCGAGGAGGTGTACGCATGAAGAACCCCCATGATATCATCAAGCGCCCCGTCCTGACGGAAAAGGCGTACGAAGGGATCGACGAGAAGCGCTACGTCTTCGAAGTCGACATCAAGGCCAACAAGGCCGAGATCAAGAGCGCCGTGGAAGAAGTGTTCAAGGATGACGGCGTGAAAGTGGCCAAGGTCAACACCGTGCGCACCATCGGCAAGATGAAGCGCCAGGGCCGCACCCAGGGCATGACCCCCGAAACCAAGAAAGCCTATGTGATCCTGAAGAAGGACTCCAAGCCCATCAAGTTCTTCGAAGGCATGGCACAGTAACGCAAGGGAGGAGACGAAAAAATGGCTATTCGAGTTTACAAGCCGACTTCGCCCGCCCGGCGGAATATGTCGGTTCTGACCTTTGAAGAGGTTACCAAGAAGACGCCCGAGAAGAGCCTGACCGAGGTTCTGAAGAAGAACAGCGGCCGGAACAAGCAGGGCAAGATCACCGTCCGTCACCAGGGCGGCGGCAACAAGCGGAAGTACCGCATCATTGACTTCAAGCGCGACAAGGTGGACATTCCCGCCAAGGTCAAAGCGATTGAATACGACCCGAACCGGAGCGCCTTCATCGCCCTGCTGGTCTATGCGGACGGCGAGAAGCGCTACATCCTGGCCCCCCTGGGGCTGAAGGTCGGGGACACCGTGATCTCCAGCGAAACCGCGGACATCAAACCCGGCAACGCGCTGCCGATCAGCAACATCCCCGTCGGTACCCTGATCCACAACCTGGAGCTGAAGCCCGGCCGCGGCGGTCAGCTGGTACGCAGTGCCGGTATGAGCGCCCAGCTGATGGCGAAGGAAAACGGTTTCGCGCAGGTGCGTCTCCCCAGCGGTGAGATGCGCAAGCTGCCGCTGAACGCCAAGGCGACCATCGGCACCGTCGGCAATACCGACCATGAGAACGTCCGCCTGGGCAAAGCCGGCCGCGTCCGCCACATGGGCATCCGGCCCACCGTCCGCGGCGTGGTCATGAACCCCTGCGACCATCCGCACGGCGGCGGCGAGGGCAAGAGCCCCGTCGGTATGCCTGCTCCTGTGACTCCCTGGGGCAAGCCTGCGCTGGGCCTGAAGACCAGGAAGCACAAGAAGTATTCCAACAAGATGATCGTCAAGCGCGCCAGTAAGTAAAGGAGGCACCTGAAGAAATGAGTCGTTCCGTTAAAAAGGGCCCTTATGTAGAGGGCGCGCTGATGAAGCGCATCAATGAGATGAATGCGAGCGGCAAAAAAGCGGTCGTGAAGACCTGGAGCCGTTCCAGCACCATCTTCCCCGAGTTCGTGGGCCACACCGTGGCCGTGCATGACGGACGGAAGCACGTTCCGGTCTATGTCACGGAAGACATGGTCGGCCATAAACTGGGCGAGTTCGCCCCCACCCGCACCTTCCGCGGCCATGCCGGGGACAAGAACAGCGCGCGGAAGTAATAAAAGAGGAGGAAAAACGAAATGGCTACCCATTCGAAAGAAAAGGCAGCGGCCCGCAAGGCGAACGCCGACAAGCGTCCGCAGGCCCATGCCAAGTACATTCGCATCTCTCCTCGGAAGGTGAAGATCGTGATCGATCTGATCCGCGGGAAGAGCGTGGATGAAGCCGCCGCGATCCTGCAGTACACCCCCAAGGCCGCGAGCCCCGAGGTCCTGAAGGTGCTGAACAGCGCGATCGCCAACGCGGTGAACAACCAGGAACTGAACCGTGAAAACCTCTATGTCGCTGAAGTGTACGCCAACCCCGGTCCTACGCTGAAGCGCTACGTTGCCCGCAGCCGCGGCAGCGCGTCACCGATGCTCAAGCGCACCAGCCACATCAGCGTGGTGCTGGACCAGAAGTAAGGCGAAGGAGGAGAAGACATGGGTCAGAAAGTTAATCCCCACGGCGCTCGGGTCGGCGTAATCTACGACTGGAGCACCCGCTGGTACGCCGGCAAAAAGGATTTTGCCAACAATCTGGTGGAAGACTACAAGCTTCGCAAGATGCTGAAGGAAAAGTACTTCACCACCGGAATCAGCCACATTGATATCGAGCGCACGGCGCAAACCATGACGGTGAACATCTTCACCGCCAAGCCCGGCATGATCATCGGCCGCGGCGGCGCGGGCATCGAGGAACTGAAGAAGAACATCACCGAGTTCCTGGGCCGCCCCTGCCACATCAACGTGATGGAGATCAAGCAGCCGGACGCGGACGCCCAGCTGGTTGCCGAGAACATTGCCCAGCAGCTGGAGAAGCGCATCAGCTTCCGCCGCGCGATGAAGCAGGCCCAGGGCCGCAGCATGAAGGTTCCCGGAGTGAAGGGAATCAAGACCGCGGTCAGCGGACGCCTCGGCGGCGCGGACATCGCCCGCAGCGAGCACTACCATGAAGGTTCCATCCCGCTGCAGACGCTGCGCGCCAACATCGACTACGGTTTCGCGGAAGCGAAGACCACCTACGGACGCCTGGGCGTCAAGGTCTGGATCTACAAGGGACAGATCCTGCCCCGGGCGAAGAAAGCCCCCGCCGGGAAGGAGGGAAAATAATCCATGTTAATGCCCAAGAGAGTGAAGCACCGCAAACAGTTCCGCGGCCGCATGAAGGGAAAGGCCCAGAGGGGCAACGTCCTGGCATACGGTGAGTACGGACTGCAGGCCATGGAGCCCCACTGGGTGACCAGCCAGCAGATTGAAGCGGCCCGTATCGCCCTGACCCGCTACACCAAGCGCGGCGGTCAGGTGTGGATCAAGATTTTCCCCGACAAACCGGTGACGGCGAAGCCTGCCGAGACCCGCATGGGTTCCGGTAAGGGTGCTCCCGAGTACTGGGTAGCCGTGGTCAAGCCCGGCAGGGTCCTGTTCGAAATCGCCGGCGTGCCGGAAGACGTCGCCCGCGAAGCCCTGCGCCTGGCCAGCCACAAGCTCCCCCTGAAGACCAAGCTGATTTTCAAGGCGAACGAGGAAGCCAAGGCTGCTGAAAAAGCACCTGTTTCCGAAAAAGCTGCCGAGGAAGACCTGAAGGAAAAGGTTGAAGCCAAGGTTGAGGAGATCAAGGCTGACGTGGAAGCCAAGGCTGAGGAAGTAAAGGCCAAGGCAGAAACGGTCAAGGCAGAAGCGGAAGTCAAGGCCGAAGAGATCAAAGCCGACACCAAAGAAGCCAAGGCGAAGGTGAAGGCCAAGGCCGAGGAAGTCAAGGCTGAAGTAGAAGCCAAGGCTGAGGAAGTCAAGGCCGAAGTGGAAGCCAAGGCCGAGGAAATCAAAGCCGACGCCAAGGAAGCCAAGGCGAAGGTGAAGGCCAAGGCCGAGGAAGTCAAGGCCGAAGTGGAAGCCAAAGTAAAGGCCAAGGCTGAAAAGAAGGAAGAAACAGAAGCGGGTGGTGAAGAAGCATGAAGGCAAATGAATTGACCGCCATGAGCAAAGAACAGCTCGAGGAAAAGGTAAAGGAACTCAAGAGCGAACTGTTTGGCCTTCGCTTCCAGCTCGCGACGGGCCAGCTGCAGAACACCATGCAGATCAGCCAACTGAAGCGCGATATCGCACGGTGCAAGACGATCCTTCGGCAGAAGGATGAAGCCTGAGAAAGGAGGCAGCTGGAACAATGGAAGAAAGAGGACTTCGTAAAACCCGTATCGGCGTCGTGATCAGCGACAAGATGGACAAGACCTGCGTCATCCAGATCAAGACCCGTGTACGTCATCCGCTGTACGGAAAGATCCTGAACCGGACAAGCAAACTGAAGGTTCATGACGAGAATAACGAATGCGGCGTCGGAGACACCATCAGGGTGATGGAGACCCGCCCGCTGAGCAAAGACAAGAGATGGCGGCTCGTTGAAATTATCGAGAAGGCCAAGTAATGAAGGAGGAAAACCGCTATGATTCAGCCGCAAACCCGGCTTAAGGTAGCCGACAATTCCGGCGCCAAGGAAATCATGTGCATCCGTGTTCTGGGCGGTTCTTTCCGTCGTGACGGCAGCATCGGTGATGTCATCGTGGCCAGCGTCAAGACAGCAACCCCCGGCGGCACCGTGAAAAAGGGCGAGGTCGTAAAGGCCGTGATCGTCCGGATGCGCAAGAACAAGCGCCGCCCCGACGGCAGTTACATCAAGTTTGACGATAACGCCGCCGTCATCATCAACGACCAGAATATGCCCCGCGGCACCCGTATCTTCGGGCCCGTGGCTCGCGAGCTGCGTGAGAAGGATTTCATGAAGATCGTCTCCCTGGCTCCCGAAGTACTGTAAGGAGGCAGAACGGTAATGCATGTAAAGACGAAAGATACCGTGATCGTCATCAGCGGCAAGGACAAGGGCAAGAAGGGGAAGATCTCCGCCAGCTTCCCGAAGCTGAACCGCGTGACGGTGGAAGGCGTGAATGTTGTCACTAAGCATCAGAAGGCCCGCAACGCCATGACGCCCGGCGGCATCATCCATAAGGAAATGCCCATTGACGCCAGCAACGTGATGCTGGTCTGTCCCAAGTGCGGAAAGGCCACCCGCGTGAACCACAAGGCGGAGAAGGTCACCGACGACAACGGCAAGGCCCATCGCAAGCTGATCCGCATCTGCAAGAAGTGCGGCGCTGAAATCGACTGATAAGGAGGAAGAGCCAAAATGGCAACCAGAATCAAGGAAAAGTATCTGGCCGAGGCGATTCCTGCCTTGGAGGAAAAGTTCGGCTACAAGAACGCGATGCAGGTTCCGAAGCTTGCCAAGATCGTGATCAACATGGGTCTGGGCGACTGCAAGGACAATGCGAAGGCCATGGAGATGGCCGTGAACGAGCTGACGACGATCGCCGGCCAGAAGCCGATGATCACGAAGGCGAAGAAGTCCATCGCTAACTTCAAAGTCCGTGAAGGCATGAACGTAGGCGCGAAAGTGACCCTGCGCGGCGCCCGGATGGAAGAGTTCATGGACAAACTGGTGAGCGTGGCACTGCCCCGCGTCCGCGACTTCCGCGGCGTGAGCGCCAAAGCCTTTGACGGCCGCGGCAACTACTCCCTGGGCATCCGCGAACAGCTGCTGTTCCCCGAAATCGAGTACGACAAGGTGGAGAAGATCCGCGGAATGGAAATCGTATTCGTGACGACTGCGCACACGGACGAAGAGTGCAAGGAGCTGCTGAAGCTTCTGGGCATGCCCTTCGAGGCGTAAGAGGAGGAGGACAGGAAAGATGGCAAAACTGAGCATGAAACTCAAGCAGCAGCGGCCGGCCAAATTCTCGACCCGCGCCTACACCCGTTGCAAGATCTGCGGGCGTCCCCACAGTGTGCTTCGCAAGTACGGCGTATGCCGCATCTGCTTCCGGGAACTGGCCTACAAGGGACAGATCCCCGGAGTCCGCAAGGCCAGCTGGTAAGCGAAAGGAGGAGTAAGAATGGTAGTTAATGACCCCATCGCCGATATGCTCACCCGCATCCGCAACGGACAGGTGGCCCGGCACGACGCCGTGACCATGCCCGCCAGCAACACGAAGAAAGCGATCGCCAAGATCCTGCTGAACGAAGGCTACGTCAAAGCGGTCGACTTCATTGATGACGGACTTCAGGGAGAGATCAAGATCACCCTGAAATATATGAACGGCAAGCAGACCCCCGTGATCGCGGGTCTCAAGCGCATCTCCAAGCCCGGTCTGCGGGTGTATGCCCGCAGCGAGGAGCTCCCGAAGGTCCTCGGAGGACTGGGGATCGCCATCATCAGCACCAGCAAGGGACTGATGACCGACAGGGAAGCACGGAAGGCTGCCATCGGCGGCGAAGTGCTCGCGTATATCTGGTAAGGAGGAAGAGAGAATGTCTCGAATTGGAAAACTTCCGATCACAGTACCCGCGGGCGTGACGGTGACAGTGGACGAGAACAACCTGGTGACGGTGAAGGGCCCCAAGGGCACCCTGAGCCAGCAGGTGAACCCGAACATCACCCTGAAGCAGGAAGGCAACATCCTGACCCTGGAGCGCCCCACCGATGCCAAGCCCCACAAGGCCATGCACGGCCTGTACCGGGCCCTGGTTCACAACATGGTCGTCGGCGTGACCGACGGCTTCACCAAGACCCTCGAAATGGTCGGTACCGGTTACCGCGCCAATGCCGAGGGCAAGACCCTGACCATCAACATCGGCTTCAGCCATCCGGTGGTTCTTGAGGCGCCCGAAGGCATCACCTACGAGACGCCCAACCAGACCACCATCGTGGTCAAGGGAGCAAACAAACAGCAGGTTGGCAACCTTGCAGCGGACATCCGCGCCATTCGGAAGCCGGAACCCTACCTGGGCAAGGGCATCAAGTACCAGAATGAGCACATCCGCCGCAAGGAAGGCAAGACCGGTAAGTAAGAGAGGGAGTGACTGCAGATGTTTAAAAAACGTGACCGGAACGAGATTCGCGTGATCCGTCACGCACGGGTACGGAAAAAGATCAGCGGCACCCCCGAGACACCGCGTCTTTCCGTATATCGCTCCAACAAGCACATTCAGGCTCAGATCATCGACGACACCAAGGGCGTGACCCTGGTGAGCGCGAGCACGATGGATCCGGCCCTGAAGGGTCAGCTGGACGAGGTTGACAAGAAGGGTGCCGCCAAGCTGGTGGGCAAGCTCATCGCGGAGCGCGCCGTCGAAGCCGGCATCAAGGCTGTGGTCTTTGACCGCGGCGGTTATATGTACACCGGGCGTGTGGCCAGCGTGGCCGACGGCGCGCGGGAAGCCGGACTGGAATTCTGAGAAGGAGGACGACGCAAATGCCACGATTCGAACAGGAAAGCGAATTCAAAGAGCGCCTGGTTGCCGTCAACCGTGTCAGCAAGACCGTCAAGGGCGGCCGCAACATGCGGTTCAGCGCCCTGGTGGTCGTCGGTGATGAGAACGGCCGCGTAGGCGCGGGCATGGGAAAGGCTGCCGAAATTCCGGAAGCCATCCGCAAGGCCAATGAAGCCGCGAAGAAGCACCTGATTAACGTGCCGCTGGACGGCACCACCATCCCTCATGAGATGACCGGATATTATTCCACCGCGAAGTCCGTGCTGATCCCCGCTCCGGAAGGAACCGGCGTGATCGCGGGCGGCGCTGCCCGTGCCGTGCTGGAACTGGCCGGCATCCGGGATATCCGGACCAAGAGCTTCGGAACCAACAACCCGATCAACATGGTCAAAGCCACCATCGAAGCCCTGAAGCAGGTGCGCAGCGCCGAGCAGGTCGCCAAGATGCGCGGCAAGACCGTGGAAGAGATCCTGGGATAAGGAGGCAGAAGAGATGAAACTGAAGATTACCCTGGTGAAGTCTCCCATCGCGAGCCTCCCGAAGCACAAGGCGACTGTCGCCGCTCTGGGCCTGCGCAAAGTCGGCCAGACGGTGGAACAGCCCGACAACCCCGCCATCCGGGGCCAGATCTTCGCGGTCAAGCACATGCTGAAGGTCGAAGAAGTTAAATAAGAGGAGGTTGAACCCCTATGAAACTGCATGAATTGCATCCCGCTGAAGGGTCCACCACCGCTCAGAAGCGGCTGGGCCGCGGCGCAGGATCCGGTCTGGGCAAGACCTCCGGTAAAGGTCACAAGGGTGCCAAAGCCCGCAGCGGCGGCGGCAAGCGGCCCGGATTCGAAGGCGGCCAGATGCCCCTGTACCGCCGGGTGCCGAAACGCGGATTCACCAACGTATTTGGAACCGAGTACGCGGAAGTGAACGTGGAGCGCCTGGAAGTGTTTGAAAACGGCGCGACCGTGGATGCCGCGGCGCTGCTGGAGAAGAAGATCATCCGCAAGGAACTCGACGGCGTGAAAATTCTCGGCGGCGGCGAGCTGACGAAGAAACTGACCGTGAAGGCGGCGAAGTTCTCCGGAAGCGCGAAGGAAAAGATCGAGGCAGCCGGCGGAAAGGCCGAGGTGATTTAAGATGATCGAAAGCATTCGCAAAATGTGGAAGATCGAGGAGCTCCGCAAGAAGATCCTCTACACCTTCATGATGCTGGTGCTCTTCCGTCTGGTCGGCGTGATCCCGGCGCCGGGCGTGGATATTGCGAAGGTGATGAGCCAGAACAATACCTCCAGCCTGCCGCTGCTGGAGCTGGTCAACATGATGACCGGTAACGCCTTCAGCCAGATGACACTGATGGCCATGGGTATCACCCCGTACATCAACGCAAGCATTATTATGCAGCTGCTGACCATTGCGATCCCCGCCCTGGAGCGGATGAGCAAGGAAGACGACGGCCGGGAAAAGATCAACCGGATCACCCGGTACGTAACCGTCGGCCTGGCAGCCCTGCAGGCCATCGGCCTGGTTCGCGGCCTCGGATATATCCGTGCCGGCTGGCTGAACTATGTGCTGGTCGGCGTGAGCATGGCGGGCGGTACCGCCCTGGCCATGTGGATCGGCGAGCGGATCACCGAGAAGGGCGTCGGCAACGGCGTGTCCCTCCTGATCTTCGTCGGTATCATTTCGAACCTGTTCAACGGGATCGTGTCCGGCTTCAACACCGCCACGACCACAGGCACGACCAGCGGCTGGGTGAACCTGATCGTGATCATCGTGACCTGTATCCTGATGACCGTGATCGTCACCTTCGTGGAACTGGGCGAGCGCAGGATCCCCCTGCAGATCGCCAAGCAGGTGAAGGGCCGCCGCGTATACGGCGGACAGAACACCCACATGAGCCTGAAAGTGGTCTCTGTCGGCGTGCTGCCCCTGATCTTCGCTTACAGCTTCCTGGCGTTCCCCGGAACGATCGCGCAGCTGATCGACCCGAAGACCGAAGGCTGGTTCACCCAGTGGTGGACCCGGAACATGTATACCGGCAGCGTCTGGTACATGATCATCTCCGCCCTGCTGATCATCGCCTTCACGTTCTTCTACTCCTCCATCAGCTTTGATCCCAAGCAGCAGGCTGAACAACTGCAGCAGCAGGGCGCCGTGATCCCCGGACAGCGGGGCAGGAATATCCGGCAGTACCTGCAGAACATCATGAACAGGCTGAACCTGTTCGCGGCACTCTTCCTGGCCATCCTGGCCGCGGTGCCGACGCTGCTGCTGAGACTGGCCGGCGTGCAGGTTCCTTTCGCTGCCAGCTCCATCCTGATCGCTGTGAGCGTGTCGCTGGAAACCGTCCGGACCATCCAGGGCGAGATGAGCGTACGCGGCATCGACATGGATATGGACAACGTGGGATTCATGTAATGAGCAGCTGTCCAAATCTCCGATTTGGGTAACAGCTGCCATGCTACAGCCGTCCATTGCTGCGAGCCGAAGGTGAAGCAGGAATGGGTCACGGTGATCGCAGACAATGCTAGAGGAGGCTTCAAATGAATATTATCTTTCTGGGACCTCCCGGGGCAGGCAAGGGAACACAGGCTCAGATGATCTGTGATGCCCTGCAGATCCCCCAGATCTCGACCGGAGACATTCTCCGCCGCGCGATGAAGGACGGGACCGAGACCGGACTGAAGGCGAAGAGCTATATCGACGCCGGAAAACTGGTACCGGATGAAGTCATCATCGACATCGTGAAGGAACGCCTGGCCATGGACGACTGCAAAGGCGGCTACATCCTGGACGGGTTCCCCCGGACCGTACCGCAGGCGGAAGCGCTGGAAACCTTCGCCAGCATCGACAGTGTGATCGAGCTGGATGTGGCGGACCAGGTGCTCGTGGACCGGCTGAGCGGACGGCGCGTTTGCCTGAAGTGCGGCGCGACCTATCACGTGAGCATGCTGAACGGGAAAACCACGTGCGACAAGTGCGGGGAAGAACTGATACAGCGCAACGACGATAAGGCCGAGACCGTGCTGAACCGGCTGAAAGTCTACCATGAGCAGACCGCGCCGCTTACAGGCTTCTATGAAAAGAAGGGCCTGCTGCACAAGGTCGCCGGAGACCAGGGGATCGAAGGCACCTTCCAGGCGATCATGAAGACGCTCGGAGCGAAGGCATGATCAGCCTGAAAAACAAAGCCCAGATCTCGAAGATGCGGGACGCGGGCAAAATCCTGTATGAAGTGGAACAGGAAGTGAGACAGGCGATCCGCCCGGGAGTCACGACCGCACAGCTGGACATCCTGGCTGAGCGGCTGATCCGGAAGAACCGGGCGATCCCCTCCTCCCTGCACTACGAAGGATATCCCTGCAGCATCTGCGCCAGTATCAACGACGAAGTGGTGCACGGCATCCCCAGCGACCGCAGGGTCCTGAAGGAAGGCGACATCATCTCCATTGACTGCACGGTGCTGCTGGACGGCTGGCAGGCCGACTCCGCCTTTACGGCCGGCGTCGGAACCATCAGCGCGGAAGCGGAAAAGCTGATCCGGGTCACGGAAGAGTGCTTCTGGAAAGCGATGCAGGAATGCGTTACGGGCAAACGCCTGGGCGACATCGGGCACGCGGTGCAGCAGCACGCGGAAACAAACGGCTGCACGCCGATCCGGGAATTCACCGGTCACGGGATCGGACGGGAGATGCATGAAGATCCCTCTGTTCTCAACTACGGAGAACCCGGCCGGGGACTGAGGCTCCGCGGGGGAATGACCCTGGCGATCGAGCCGATGATCTCCGCAGGCGACTGGCATCTGTCCGTGGACGAAGACGGCTGGTGCGCCCGAACCCTGGACCACAGCCTGACTGCCCATTATGAGCACACCATTGCCGTTGCGGAAGAAGGGCTTCCCGAGATCCTGACCCTTCCGGGGTTCAGCTGGGAGGCATAAAGATGAAAGATCCTTTCACCTTTGAACCCGGCAGGGTGGTGGAAAGCATTCAGGGAAGGGACAGGGGAGGCTTCTTCCTGGTCCTGGAGAATGCGGGCGGCGACTTCGTGACGATCGCCGACGGATCCCGGCACAGGCTGGCGCATCCGAAGAAAAAGAAGACGAAACATCTGCGCGCAAAACCGGTCCTGCTGGACCTGAAGCGGCTCCGGCCGGAAGGCGGGAAACTGCAGGACAGCGACCTCAGGAGGGCACTGGAAGCCAACGGTTTTGCCGAAGAACACTCGCTGCGAGAGGGGGACTGAATTCTTGTCCAAGAGCGACGTGATCGAAATGGAAGGCAAGGTGGTTGAAGCTTTGCCCAACGCCATGTTCCAGGTGGAGCTCCAGAACGGCCACCAGATCCTGGCGCATATCTCCGGCAAGATGCGGATGAACTTCATCCGGATCTATCCCGGTGACAAGGTAACGATTGAATTATCGCCCTATGATCTGACCAGAGGCCGGATCACCTGGCGCAGCAAGAACTGATCCTGAAAGAGGAGGGTACAACGATGAAAGTTCGTCCGTCTGTGAAGCCGATCTGCGAAAAGTGCAAGATCATCAAGCGCAAGGGCCGCGTCATGGTCATCTGCGAGAATCCGAAGCATAAGCAGAAACAGGGCTGAGCAACAAAACCCGTACCGGCATACGCCGCGTACGGGTTTTCACTTTTTGGCGCGGGTTGTCGATTTATTGCAAATGTGTTAAAATCAGGACATCAAAGGGGGGAACGCGGTGTACAGACGTTATTCCCAGTCAGGCGCGGGAAACATGAACCTCTCGCAGGTGAACCGGAACCGGATCAAGAATGTCCTGATCCTGTTGCTGCTGGTGGCACTGATCGTGCTGCTGGTTATCAGCCTTCCGCTGATCAGAAACCAGGGAGAAACACGCTCCCTGTATATACAGAAGATTCAGGAAGAATGCGATGACGCGCTGCGTCAGGCAAACGTACTCAGCCGGACGGAAGCCGTGGCTTCTTCGTCTGAACTGATCAGGATCCGCTGCAATATTCAGTCGATCCGTACGATCAATACCCTGAGCCAGGCGACCGGCACCCAGCTGCTGGACGATAATGCCCTGGTCACGCTTGTTAACCTGGTGGACCGTTACCAGAACGGTATGAACCAGGGCGGACAGAAGATTGTCAACCCGGCGGAATACACAACCAGCCTGCAGAACGCGCTGCAGGAACTGCATGACACCGCGGGCAATCTGAGATAAACGAAACAGCGGAAGCCTGGCTCCCGCTTTTTTTCAGCCATGAAAGGGGAGAGGACGGTGACCGACTGGGGTGAGAAGCTGGAGGAGAAGATCCGGATGCTGCCGGATTCCCCCGGCTGTTATCTGATGAAGGACGCTTCCGGGACGATCATCTACGTCGGCAAGGCGGTGAACCTGAAAAACCGGGTCCGGAGCTATTTCCGGGACACGGCCCATACGCCGAAGGTAGCGGCCATGATCGCCCATATCGACGATTTCGACATTCTCCTGTGCGAAACGAACCTGGAAGCCCTGATCCTGGAATGCAACCTGATCAAGGAGCACAAACCTTACTACAACATCCTGCTCAAGGATGACAAACACTATCCCTACCTGAAGGTTGACCTGCGTCAGCCTTTCCCCCGGCTGGAACTGTGCCGCAGGATGGAGAAGGACGGCGCGAAGTATTTCGGGCCGTATATCGGCGCGAACGCGGTCCGGCAGGTGATCGAGGCCGTGCGGAACGTCTTCCCGATCCGCTCCTGCCGCCAGGCGCTGCCGGCAAAGAACCCGAAGCGCCCCTGCATGAACCACGACATCGGCCGCTGTCTGGCGCCCTGCGCGGGCCTGTGCACGGAGGAAGCCTACCGGGAAATGATGGAGGGCGTTCTGAGTTTCCTGAGCGGCGACTACGCGGTGGTGATCCGGCGGCTGAAGAAGGACATGGAGGAAGCGGCGGCGGCCATGCGCTACGAGAAGGCAGCGCAGATCCGCGACCGGATCCGCGATGTGGAAGGCCTGATGGAACGACAGATCGCCCTGCGGACCGACCGGAGCGAGCAGGACCTGATCGCAGTGGCGCAGGACGGGCTGGACGCGATGGTCCAGATCCTTTATGTGCGCGGCGGGCGGATGGTCGGAGGAGATCATTTCGCCCTGCCCCGGGAGGGCGGGGAGGACCCGGGCGAGGTGATCGCCGCCTTTGCCGCCCAGTATTATGAGCAGGCGGGCCTGATCCCGCGGAACGTCCTGTGCCAGACGCTGCCGGAAGGCGCGGCGGAGCAGCTGGAAGCCTGGCTGCGGGAGAAGAAGGGAAGCGCCGTGACGGTGGCGACGCCGCAGCGGGGCGAGAAGCACGAACTGGTCCTGCTGGCGGTCAAGAACGCGGAGGACGCCCTGCTGAAGCGGAACGCGCGGCGCACCGTCCACGAGGAGCGGACCGTGGAGGCGGCGAAGAACCTCGGAAAGATCCTGGGGATGGACCGTTATCCCCGGCGGATCGAAGGCTACGATATTTCGAACACCCAGGGCGAGCAGAGCGTGGCAGCCATGGTCGTGTTCATCGACGGTGAGCCGGCCAAGAAGGAATACCGGCATTTCCGCATTAAAACCGTGGAAGGGGCCAACGACTTCGAATCCCTCTACGAGACGCTGAAGCGGCGCTATGCCCATGCGGCGCGGGAGGAAGCGGAAGGCGCCGGGACGGGGCGGTTCACCGACCTGCCTGACCTGATCCTGATCGACGGCGGACCGCAGCAGCTGCGCTTTGCCCGGCAGGCGATCCTGGATCTCGGGATGGAACCGCCGGCGATGTTCGGCCTGGCGGAGCGGGAAGAGGAGATCTGGCTGCCGGATGCGGCGGAGCCGATCTGTCTGGATCACCGGACTCCGGAACTGCAGCTGGTCCAGCGGGTCCGGAATGAGGCGCACCGCTTCGGCATCATCCACCACCGGGCGCTGCGCGGGAAGGCTTCCATCCACTCCCGGCTGGAGGAGATCCCGGGCATCGGCCCGCAGCGGCGGAAGGAGCTGCTGAAGGCCTTCGGGAGCCTGAAGGCGATCAGGGAGGCATCCGTCGACGAACTCTGCGCCGTGAAAGGGATGAACCGGGCAGCGGCGGAGGCAGTGCGCGCCTGGGCGGAAGAAAAATAAAGGTTGTCATCCCGAGTGATTTCATGAGATAATAACAAGTAATTCATAATGAAGAATCCATCATTCATAATTGTGGATCGGCTGACTGATCGTGAATGATGAATTGTGAATTGAGAGGAGAATTGCCGTGGCGACCGCACTTTGGGTGAAAACGATCCGCCATCACCGGACGGACCTGCAGGCAACGGTGCCCTGCGGGCGGGGAGACCCACGGGAAGCGCTGCGGACGGCCTGCCATGAGCTGGACCTGCCGGAGCCGCTCTGGCTCGACAAGAACGAGCGGGAATGGGCGGAGTTCGGCATGACGCGCTTTATGCCGGATGCCTTTTTTGAGTCGGTTCCCTTTGAACGCCTGGAGATCGAATACATCGATCCGGATGCCCCGAAAAAGAAAAGCCGCGATCCGCGCAACGCATTCTGAACGGAGGAAGAACAATGAACCAGAAGGTATACGAACTGATCGACAGTTACCGGGACGAATTTACAGCGATGCTGCAGGGCTGGATCCGAACGCCTTCCGTCAAGGGCGACGCGGAATCCGGCGCGCCTTTCGGCCGCGACGTGCGGAAGATGCTGGACCGCGCGATGGCGGACGCGAAGAGCCTGGGATTTGCCGTGCGGGATTTTGACGGCTATGCCTGTGATATCACCCTGGGAGACGCGGAGGAGAAGATCGCGGTACTCGGACACCTGGACGTGGTGCCCGTCGGCGACGGCTGGACGAAGCTGCCCTTTGACGCGGTGATCGAGAACGGCCGGATGTACGGCCGCGGAACGAACGACGACAAAGGCCCCTCCCTGGCAGCCCTGTTCGCCATGAAGGCAGTCCGGGACGCGGGGATCCCGCTGAAGAAGAGCATCCGGATGATCCTGGGATGCGACGAGGAAAGCGGCTGGGAGGATATGGAATACTACGGCGCCCGTGAAAAGATCCCGGACGTCGGTTTCAGCCCGGATGCCAGTTTCCCGCTGATCAACACGGAAAAGGGCATGCTTGTTCAGGAGCTGCGTGCTCCGGCAGCCGCGACGGGGCTGAAGATCCTGAAGCTTTCGACCGGCGACCGGATCAACGTGATTCCCGGCGAATGCTGCGCGGTGGTGGAAGGCGGGGAGGAACTGGTCCGGAAGACGGAAGCCTATGCCGCGAAGACCGGCCTGCCCTACACGGCGGAGGTGACCGCAGAAGGCGTTCTGCTGACGGCGCTCGGCATTCCCGGCCACAGCGCCTATCCGGAAGGCCGGCGCAACGCGATCGGCATGATGCTCCTGCTGCTGCGGGAGCTCGGCGCCGAAGGCCCGGTGGCGACGCTGGCGGAGGCGGTCGGCCTCGAGAGCGACGGAAAGAGCCTGGGCTGCGCCTGCCGGGACGACGTCTCCAAGGCCCTGACCTGCAACATGGGGATCCTTCGCCTGGAGAACGGCGAATGGTACGGCACCCTGGATATGCGCTGCCCGGTCACGGCCGACCAGGAGAAGCTGAAAAAGGAAACGGCCGCACACCTGCCGGGCATTCGCGTGACCGTGGATACGCAGAAGCCGCCGCACCATGTGCCGGCGGACAGCGAGCTGGTCACTGCCCTGCTCGCGTCCTATGAGGAAGAAACCGGCCTGAAGGGCGAGCCGATCTCCACCGGCGGAGGTACCTACGCGAAGGTGCTGAAGCAGGGCGTGGCCTTCGGAGCCCTGTTCCCGGACGAGGAGGACCTGGCCCACCAGGCGGATGAATACGAGGATATCGACCGGCTGATGCTGGCCATGAAGATCTATGCGAACGCCCTGATCCGGCTCGCCGGCTGAGCACCCCCCTGTGTTATCCTGAACAAAGTGAAGGATTTTATTCTGAAGGATCCTTATCAAACATAGGAGACGAATCACCATGATCACAGTAAGCAACGTATCCCTGACCTTCGGCGGCCAGAAGCTGTTCTCCGGCGCGGACCTGAAGTTCCTGCCGGGCAACTGCTACGGCATCATCGGCGCCAACGGCGCCGGCAAATCGACCTTTCTGAAGATCCTGAGCGGGGAACTGGAGCCGACCACCGGTTCGGTGACGATCCCGCCGAACGAGCGCATGAGCACCCTGAAACAGGACCAGTTCATGTATGACGCCTATCAGGTCCTGGACACGGTCATCATGGGCAACCAGCGCCTGTACGATATCATGAAGGAGAAGGACGCCCTCTACGCCAAGCCGGATTTCAGCGAGGCGGACGGTGAGAAAGCGGCGGAACTGGAAGGCGAGTTCGCGGAGATGGACGGCTGGAACGCGGAGAGCGACGCTGCCACGCTCCTGACCGGACTGGGCATCCCGGCGGAGGAGCATACGATGCTCATGTCAGAGCTTCAGGCCGGCGACAAGTTCAAGGTGCTGCTCGCCCAGGCGCTGTTCGGGAATCCGGACATCCTGCTGCTGGACGAACCTACCAACAACCTGGACAACCGTTCAGTGGCCTGGCTGGAGGATTTCCTGATGGACTTCCCCGGCACCCTGATCGTGGTCAGCCACGACCGGTGGTTCCTGAACAACGTGTGTACCCACATCGTGGATATCGACTACAACCAGGTCAAGATGTATGTCGGCAACTACGACTTCTGGTATGAGTCCAGCAAGATGATGCAGGCGCTGATGAACGACCAGAAGAAGCGCCGCGAGGACAAGATCCGCGAACTGCAGGCCTTCATCCAGCGCTTTTCCTCCAACAAGTCGAAGGCCAAGCAGGCGACCAGCCGCCGGAAGCTGCTGGATCAGCTGACGATCGAGCAGATGCCGGCTTCCAGCCGCCGCTATCCCTGGGTCAGCTTTACGCCGGACCGGGAGGCGGGCAAGGACATCCTGCAGGTGACCGACCTGAACTACTCCCAGGACGGAGTGCAGCTGCTGAAGGACGTTTCCTTCCTGGTGACCAAGGGCCAGAAAATCGCGCTGGTCGGGAATGAGCAAGCAGAGACAGCCCTCTTCCGGATCCTGGCTGAGGAGATCGTGCCGGACAGCGGAACCGTGAAGTGGGGCGTGACGATCACCACCAGCTATTTCCCGAAGGATAACAGCAAGTTCTTCGACGGCTGCGACTTGAACATGATGCAGTGGTTCGCCCAGTATTCCCCGGAGCAGCTGGAAACCTACATGCGCGGCTTCCTGGGCCGGATGCTCTTCAGCGGGGACGACGTGTACAAGCCCGTCAGCGTGCTCTCCGGCGGCGAGAAGGTCCGCTGCATGCTGAGCCGGATGATGCTCTCCGGCGCGAACTTCCTGATGCTGGACCAGCCCACAAACCACCTGGACCTCGAATCCATCACCGCGGTGAACAACGGACTGATCAACTTCCCGGGCAACGTGATCTTCACCAGCCAGGACCACCAGTTCATCTCCACCGTGGCCGACCGGATCATCGAGATCCATGATGACGGGACCATTTCGGACTACCTGTGCAACTACGAGGAATACCTGGAGAAAATTCGGCAAACGTTTGCACCGGGAAAATAAGTATGTTATACTGAAAAAAATCCGCGTTTTGCGGACAAATCATACAGGAGGAACTGTTTCCATGAAATTCGGCCATTTCGACGACCAGGCACGGGAATATGTCATCGATACCCCGCGCACACCGTATCCCTGGATCAATTATCTCGGCTGCGAGAAGTTCTTCGGTATCATCAGCAACACTGCCGGAGGCTATTGCTTCTACCGGGATGCGCGCCTTCGCCGGATCACCCGCTACCGGTACAACAACATGCCGGTGGACAACGGCGGCCGTTATTTCTATATCAATGACAACGGTACGGTCTGGAACCCCGGATGGAAGCCGGTCAAGACCGAACTGGACGAGTATTCCTGCCGTCACGGCATGGGCTATACCGTCATCACCGGCAAAAAGAACGGCCTGAAGGCCTCCCAGAAGAGCTTCGTGCCCATGGGCTTTGACGCCGAAGTGCACCAGGTTACCCTGACCAACGAATCCGACGCCGCGAAGGACGTGATCCTGACCAGCTTCGTGGAGTTCTGCCTGTGGAACGCGCAGGATGATATGCTGAACTTCCAGCGCAACTTCTCCACCGGCGAGGTGGAGGTGGAGGACGGCGTGGTCTATCACAAGACCGAGTACCGTGAGCGCCGGAACCACTACAGCTTCTACGCCGTGAATACCCCGGTGGACGGCTTTGACACCGATATGGAAACCTTCCTGGGCATGTACAACGGCTTCGAGAATCCCCAGGCCGTCATGACCGGAAAGATGGGTAATTCCGTGGCCTCCGGCTGGCAGCCGATGGCCGCCCACCAGATCAAAGTGCATCTGGAAAAGGGTGAGGAGAAAAAGTTCAACTTCGTCCTGGGCTATGTGGAACTGCCTGTCGAAGAGAAGTGGGAGAAGCCGGGCGTCATCAACAAGAAGCCCGCGAAGGAGATGCTCGCGAAGCTGTCCTCCGACGAGGATGTCGACAGGGCCTTCGCCCAGCTGAAAGAGCACTGGGATAACCTGCTCAGCGCCTACATTCTGGACTCCTCCGAAGAAAAGCTGAACCGGATGGTCAACATCTGGAATCCTTACCAGTGCATGGTCACCTTCAACATGAGCCGGTCCACCTCCATGTTCGAGAGCGGCATCGGCCGCGGCATGGGTTTCCGTGATTCCAGCCAGGACCTGCTGGGCTTCGTGCACCAGATCCCGGAGCGCGCCCGCGAGCGCATCCTGGACATCGCCGCGACCCAGTTCCGGGACGGCGGATGCTACCATCAGTACCAGCCCCTGACCAAGAAGGGCAACAACGACATCGGCGGCGGCTTCAACGATGATCCGCTGTGGCTGATCGCCGGCACCGCAGCTTACATCAAGGAGACCGGTGATTTCGCGATTCTCGACGAAGCGACGCCCTACGACTGCAATCCCGATGATTGCGGCACGCTCCTGGAGCACCTGGAAGCCAGCTTCATGCACGTGGTGAACAACCGCGGACCGCACGGCCTGCCCCTGATCGGCCGGGCTGACTGGAACGACTGCCTGAACCTGAACTGCTATTCCGACACGCCGGACGAGAGCTTCCAGACCTTCTCGAATCCCAACGCGCCGGATGAGCGGGTGGCCGAGTCCGTACTGATCGCCGGCATGTTCGTGTCCATCGGGCCGGAACTCGTGGCGATCGAGCGCCGCAAGGGCAACGATGCCAAGGCGGATGCCTACCTGAAGGAAATCGACGCCATGACCGCCGCCATCGAAAAGGACGGCTGGGACGGCGAGTGGTTCGTCCGCGCCTACGACGCCATGGGCAACAAGGTCGGCAGCAAGGAATGCGAGGACGGTCAGATCTACATCGAATCCCAGGGCTACTGCGTGATGGCCGGCGTCGGTGTGGAGAACGGCAAGGCCGAGAAGGCGCTGGAGAGCGTCCACAAGATCCTGGAAACGAAGCACGGCATCGTGCTGCTCCAGCCCGCCTACAAGGAGTATCACCTCGAGCTGGGCGAAGTCAGCTCCTACCCGCCGGGATACAAAGAGAACGCCGGCATCTTCTGCCACAACAATCCCTGGATCATCGCGGCCGAGACCGTGGTGGGCCACGGCGACCGGGCCTTTGACCTGTACAGCCGGATCGCTCCCGCCTGGCGCGAGGAGATCTCCGACCTGCACAAGATGGAGCCCTACGTTTACAGCCAGATGATCGCGGGCAAGGACGCGAAGAACTTCGGCCAGGCCAAGAACAGCTGGCTGACCGGCACCGCCGCGTGGAACTTCTACGTGATCAGCAACTACATCCTGGGCATCAAGCCTGACTGGGACGGCCTGAAGATCGATCCCTGCGTCCCGCATACCTGGGACGGCTACCAGGTCAGCCGCCGCTTCCGCGGAGCGATCTACGACATCACGATCAGCAATCCGGACCATGTCTGCCGCGGCGTAAAGAAGGTCGTCGTGGACGGCAAAGAGATCAGCGGCAATGTGCTGCCGGTCTTCAGCGACGGACAGCATCACACGGCGGAAGTCATCCTCGGCTAAACGGAATCCTTACGAATCCTTTCCCCCGGGAGAAATCGAACCTCTCCCGGGGGTTTGGTATTTCTGGTTGAATTTTCACAAAAAAATCACAAACGCCGGAAGGAATTCCGGAAGAAACGTCGAAAGTCTTATATACAAAGAACAGAAGAAGGGGTGTGGTGCCAATGGCACACGAGCACTCACGGGGCAGACGGTAAGGGAGCCGGTGTTCCGTGAACTTCAGGCACATCAATTTTGAAAGGAGCCTTTCGGATCTATGAAATTATCCATTCAGGCAAGAAATATGTCGGTCACGCCGGCGATCACCAAGAGGATCGAGAAAAAGACGGAAACCATGGGAAAGTATCTCTGGCCGGAGACAGAGATGCAGGTGAAAATGAGGAAGGAGAAGAACGAGCTCCGGGTGGTGGAAATCACCGTTCCCATGGGGAAAAACGTGATCCTGCGCAGCGAGTCCGCGGACGAAAACCTCTTCCTCGCCATCGACAAAGCGCTGGCGAAGATGGAGCGGCAGATCCGTAAACACCGGACCAAGCTGGGCAAGAACCTGAGGGAAGAGATCCCGGATGTACCGGAATACATTGAGGAAGATCAGGGTGAGGAAGAAGGAGGAAGAAAGGTCGTCAAACAAAAGACCTTCCCCGTCCGTCCCATGAGCGTCGAGGACGCCGCGATCGAGATGGAACTGCTGGGGCACAGCTTCTTCGCCTTTGTGAATATTGACACGGAACAGACCAATGTCCTCTACCTGCGGAAGGACGGGGACCTGGGCCTGCTGGAGCCCGAAGCATAACACAGCCTTCAGCGTTCGGAAAGTAAATCAGGCAACGGTTCAATGCTGACACAGCATCAGGATTCCGGACCCCGGAACCATGCGCATCAGACGCGATTAGCGATTACAGCAGACGGCCGACACAGAAAAACCTGAGATCCGGACGAACAACCTGACCCGGGGCCGCACGGTGCGGCCCCACTTTTTATTCCTTGCCTGAAAATCACGTATCTGTTATAATCCTCCTGTTGTGTAAGGGAGGATTGCCTGATGCGCTGCAGCTGCAAGGAATGCGGGACCTACATGGTCCAGGCGGAGAGCGACCACCTGGGCTGCGTCTGCCCGGATTGCGGCTACCGCTGCACCGACTGCCTCGGAACGGACACAGTGGTCACGAAGGACCGCCTCAGGGATCTGGCCTTTGATCCCCGGTTCGATCCGGAGAACCTGGCGGCTTCCTTTGAAACGGCGGAAGATGAAGAATGGTTTGCTGACGGAGGATATGATCGATGAAGTGGTTTCTGGATGTGCTGCGCGGCATGGTGATCGGCCTGGCCAACGTGATCCCCGGTGTTTCCGGCGGGACCATGATGGTCTCCATGGGCATTTATGATAAACTGATCTACAGTATCAATAACCTCTTCAAAAAGTTTAAGGAATGCTTTAAGATCCTGCTGCCCTACCTGGTGGGTATGCTCCTGGCGATCGTGCTCGGCTCCTTTGCCCTGAAGGCGGCGTTCCGGGACTATCCGCTCCCGACCAACGCCCTGTTCATCGGATTGATCCTCGGCAGCCTGCCTTTCATCCTCAAGGAGATGAAAGGGGAGAAGATCGGCTGGCAGGGAGTGGCGGCCTTTGTCCTGCTGTTTGCCCTGGTCGTTTTCCTGAAAGCGATCGAAGCCAACAATGTGACCCGGATCTCCCTGAACGTCGGCACCGTCCTGCTGATGGTCCTGCTCGGCGCGATCTGCTCCGCGGCCATGGTGATCCCCGGCGTTAGCGGCAGCATGATCCTGAAAACACTCGGGTACTATGAACCGGTCGTAACCGAAGCGATCCCGGCGACCATCAAGGGGATCACCTCCGGCGACTGGTCGGTCGTCCTTCATAATCTCGGTATCCTGCTGCCGTTCCTGATCGGCATCGTGGTAGGTATTTTCGGCATAGCCAGACTGATCGAAGTCCTGATGAAGAAGTGGAAGGGCCGTACGTATTGCGGCATTCTCGGCATGGTAGCCGCGTCCCCGGTGGTCATCCTGATGGATAAATCCATTTACGAGGGGTTCAATTGGGTGATCTGCCTGGTGTCCGTTGTGGCCCTGGGAATCGGGATTCTGATCGCGGCAAAACTGGGCGGAGACCCGGAACCGGTAAAGGAATAAAAAAGTATTTGACAAGCGCCCCAAAATCGTGTATATTTACAAAGTCGCCTGCGGGACAGACCGCGGGAAGGTTGCACCGGGGTGTAGCGCAGTCTGGCTAGCGCACGTGCTTTGGGAGCATGGGGCCGGGGGTTCGAATCCCTTCACCCCGACAGCTTTTCACTCCGGCTTATGTGGCCCCGTGGTCAAGAGGCCTAAGACATCGCCCTTTCACGGCGGTAACTCGGGTTCGAATCCCGACGGGGTCACTCTTTCCTTTCCGATATGGGCCTTTAGCTCAGTTGGTCAGAGCGGCCGGCTCATAACCGGTTGGTCCGGGGTTCAAGTCCCTGAAGGCCCACAGCCTATTTGGCCCGGTAGCTCAGTTGGTTAGAGCGCCAGCCTGTCACGCTGGAGGTCGAGGGTTCGAGCCCCTTCCGGGTCGCCACTTTCAGGAGTGAATTCGCAGGCTATGTTGGAAAGAGCTTCGTGCTGGCGTAGCTCAATTGGCAGAGCAGCTGATTTGTAATCAGCAGGTTGCGGGTTCGAGTCCCATCGCCAGCTCCACCCTTTGGGTCAAGAGGGAGTTTATATGGGTAGGTTCCCGAGTGGCCAAAGGGAGCAGACTGTAAATCTGCCGCTATTAGCTTCGGTGGTTCGAATCCACCCCTGCCCACCAATCTGCGGGAATGGCGGAATTGGCAGACGCGCATGATTCAGGTTCATGTGTACGTACGTACTTGCAGGTTCAAGTCCTGTTTCCCGCAC
>CADBEB010000026.1 GCA_902793605.1 uncultured Eubacteriales bacterium | reverse complement strand
TTTCAGGTCAATGCCGGATTTCGTAAGCGCATGCTGAATTGATTCGACCATATGATCCGCAGACGGCGAATTGTCTGTGTTCCAGTTTGCGTCAATATCAACCGTATGGCGGACATCTTCCGTGAAACCCGCTTCCATCAGGCAAGCTTTCAGAACCATAGATCCCTTAAAACTCACAGGAATGCCGCTTTCGTAAATAGCCTTCATGACCTGATACATCAGCTTTTCTTCTGCGGACAGTTTCATCGTGGCGTCTCCTTACTCATCGTAGTAATATATCGCGTCGTTTGCCAGCTGTTCGAACCGCTCCTGATATTCCGGAGCAACGAACAGTTCGCTGAAGCTCTCACCGTTTGCATAATAGTACTTACTGAGTGCCTCTGTTATTCCCTGCATGTCCAGGATGGATTCATTGGCAAGGGCATCGGATACGGTTCGCATAAAACTGGTATAGAAAAGGCCGTCCTTTTCCTGAACGTTGTATGAACTGATACCGTTTCCCAGGACGACAACGCCGTTAAACCGGGCAGCGGAATCATTTCCATAGAGCCATATGATGTATTCATCGCTGTGTCCGGTAAAACTACCCTGGCACATGAGCGCTTCGTCCAGCGCAAAAACCACGTTTTCACCAAGGCAATCCCGAACAGCCTTCAGCCAGGGGACCGCGCCGACAAAATCACTTCTCTTCGGCAGATCCGGCTTTTTCGGATCATACTTCGGCAGTACGCGTGACCGCCTGTTGATCAGGTCTTCTCTTATACGATCTTCCAGCAGGGCAGAAACATATTCCGGCGGCTGCTTCCCAATTCTGCACTGTGCGGAACGGAATACCATACCGCGCTGAAAACTCACTCTGCGTATCTCCAAGCTGTGTACGCATCTCCCGAATGTCCATGTAAATCACCCTTTTCTAATATACACCCAATGAGTGCATTTGTAAATACCGATTACCTGAATCTTGCTTGTAACGTATAAATCCTGAAGATCCTTTGGAAAAACAGGCGAAAAACAGGTAGCACCGATTAAAGAGTATAGGAAATAGCCCCGCTTTTTAGCGAGGCTTGATTCCCTGAAACCCGAAACAACCTGAAACATTATTCCATTATTTCCATTTTATCACTATTTGAGTAGCAATCAAAAGCAAGAAGCTTGAGATTCTGCTTTTGTGTACATACAGACGTTAAAAGTGGCAGCCATGTTGACTGCCACCTCTGTAAATATCGAATCAGTATCAGCGAAAGATTGCATTGATTAACGTTCCGTTGATAGCGTTGAACTCCGCCCAACTTGTGTATTCTTCACTTTGTCCTGCTTCCTTAAACAGAATCTGCCAGGCCGGAACAAACACCATATCAAGGAATAAAACAAAGTCCTGCAACGTATGATATAATGAGCGTTGCAGGACTTTGGTGTTGATTCGGACAGCTACGTGAAAAAAGTAATTGACAATGCATTGTTCGAAGAGGTGATTGTTTTGAAGAGAGCATTGCCCATGATACTCATAATCATAGTGATCTCTGTTTTTACAGCATGTATCGCAGAAGAAATCCCAGAAGAAGCATTGAACCGATTGAAAGAGCATTGCTATATCAATCCTACTGGCGGAGAGAAACTCCATACAGATCAGAACTGCAGAAGCGTACATGAAAAATACCTTCCGCTTACAGAAGTTGAATTCAGTGATGAACTGCTGAAACAGTATTCTCTTTGCCCCGTATGTACACTGGCTGATGAGCCGAAGGAAGAATCGGTGGCTCCGGCTGATCCCGCACTTGTGATTTCGGAAACCGAACTGAACAAAATCACAGCTGAATGGGAAAAACAATATGGTGATTACAAAAAGTGGGATTATCAGGTGAATGCTGCTTTTGTATCAGAAGCAGGCACCTTACCGGATACTCCCTATGTGTTTGATAAATCGCTATTGCCTATTATGCCGGATGAAGATGCGATTCCAGCCGAAGAAATTGCCGGGAAAGCCATTCCGCTGGCAGCATCCTACGGCAGCCGTCTTACAGAAGATGTTTTGAAGGATATGCAGGTGATTGTTTCTCAATATCGCAAGCCTGATAATGATGTATACCTTTTCTCCACAACCGGAAGCTGGCTTGTCAGTTTCTGGGATAATGATGATGTTGTTGCCTGGATGTATGTTGATGCTCACACCGGCGTTCCCAACTTTTTGAATATCGTTTCAGATTGTATTTCCTTTCAGGGTGAACCTGGAGTAGAAGGAATGCATTATGAAGAATAAAAGTATAAAACAGCATTCTATACGAAATGCATTTTGCGGAGGGAACAATGCGTAATGATTTCACGATACGGCGATTGCTTGCGAACGCGTTGGCGATTGCCTTCTTTCTGGTTGCCGGCATCAGCGGAGTAAAAGCTGATCAACATTTATCTGATTATCAATTGAGAAAAGACGTCGAAAGCACATTATCAGCATTTGTATTTGATGCCCAATGGGCAAAAACAGTGCCTGATACAGTGATCGCGATCTATCATACGGAATCAGGTTTCGGAGTTGCTATTCTGAAATACAATTCTTCCGACGGGTTTTCATTATTGGAAAAGAATGACCGGATGATTCCAATGAAAGGCAACAGCGCTACAGCTCGCCTGGATGACCATACGCCGGAGTATTCTATTGAAATCGGATGGGAGGATCCGAAAGAAAATGATTACCTGACGCTTCAGGCAGATGATCAGGAGAATTGGAAAATCGTTAACCTTGAATATACGGTCAGCGATGGGCAGGAAGACAGGATGGTCTTCTGCCGCCTGAGTGAAGATGGAAAAACCGCGGTTATTTCACCCTTGGTCGATCCGAGGATCGAATGGCCGGTGGATCAGGAATTCAGCTTTTCGGAATTCAACCTTGTTGCGGCACAGGAACTCTGTGAAAACGCGCTTTCAATTCTGAAAGATCCAGAACGTTCCAAGGCAACGGACCAGGGATACCGCGTAGTTCATGCTGCCATGGATCAGTACGAACCGGAGATTCCCGGACGTTTCGACAGCAGAATAGATGAAGAGGAGAAGCTGCTGTACCTGACCCGGGAGGATCGGAATGGGACAATACAGACAAAATGGATATTCCATTGGGAAGATGAAAAAGAAGCCTGGGGCCTTGTCCGTGCGGAGCAAATGGAACATACAGGCACAGAATATGAAGAAGAAAGCATTTTGACGGAATGGATCACCGAAATCACAGCGGATGCAATTCATACGACCAAATGGCTTAGGGATGTTGATACGCAGCAAGTCCTTTACACGTATTGGGACGTTACCTACCCGAATGTGCTGGAACAGGACAGTTTTCTTCTGAAACGGTTCAATTTTGATGTACCGCCGGTCAACGCCGAAGGATATAACTGGAGCAGAAATGCCGGCGCGTATGCAGATCCGACGCTCTTTCCGAAGCTGTATGCCCATTTCTTTTCCAAGGATCAGTATGTGGACGGTTATATTCAGGAAGACAAAACCTTGTCTTTTATCGTGCGAAAAGAGAACGGGGAATTGGTGCTGCTCTGCGGTGCGGATGAAGGTGAAACCGGCTGGGAGTGGGTCGAAAGCTCCCCGCTACCGGAAGGTACACGCTTTGGAGATTCAAACATCACGGATGCGGTCAATATGAATGCGTGGCAGGGCGGAGCCGCGGTTGGTGTGCGAAGATATGGAAAAGGCAAATGGGGTTTATCCTATGTGAACAGCTATGATTTCTTTGTCGGGCCGGACTGGATCGGCATGTACGGCGCTGAAATGAATTCGCAGTTCTTTGGTACTCATGCCTGGGGAGACATCACCGTCATCGACTGGTCCTCCCTGCCGCCGGAGGAGTTCGGCACCCAGGAAACAAAGGAGACTCTCAGCGCCATGGTGAATCGGACAGGTTGGGCCGTAACCGCGCAAGACAATCCTGAAGAAACAACGAAACTGCTGCCGGAGGCCGGAAAAGAAGATCTGCCGCTCGGAAACTTTTATAACGGAACACCGCTTTTTGTCCTGGAACATGGATCAGAATGGACTAAAGTCAGGATAGGAGCGAAGGAAAGCAGAGGTGCTATGACTGGTTGGATGAGGACTGAAGGTCTGGCTTTCGGCGATGATATGCTTCAGGTAAGCCGCGAATCCATACAAATCCACAGCGAAAAGGTATTGATTCATTCTGTGGAACCGTTTATCGGTTCGGAAACCGGATTCATTACTGCAGCGCAGTTTTCCGAATGCCTTGTGATCGGTGAAGTGGAGAGCGAACAAAAATTTGTGATCGTGTATTCCCTGAAGGATGGAAATGTTGGCCTTGTTCCCATGACGAGCCTGAGCAATGGAAATGGATAATATACACCCATGAAGGAAGTCTGATCCTCTGCGGTGAAATGAGTTTCATATGCCTTGTGTTTAATACGGAGACCGAAGAGCGTTAACAAAATATGAGTGCTATATTATTGATCCATAGAAACGGAGGGAAACTCTTGAGGAAATTATTAACTTTGATTCTTGCCGCTGTAATGCTATGCACTGTTCTTCTTTGTTCAAGTGCATCAGCCAACAGCTGGAACCTGAAGGGCAAATTGTTGCAGGCTATGATCAAAACCCATGACTGGGACGATTATATCTTGCTGGGCAATCAGGCTGATCCATTTGCAGTGATGTCTGCCCGTTATCACAATGCGCTGTTCTTTGTGGATGATCAGGACAACCTCCATGTTTATACAACAGCGGTATATCAGCCTGAAGCAAAGAAAAAAGCGCCATCCCTTATGTTGTATGGGGATACGCTGCATCTGAGCTATGGAGATCAGGAAAGTTACGTTTTCAAAGTCATTGCGGAAGACGGCGAGTACCAGCTTCTGAGCGCTGAAATCGGTGATTTTCAGATGGTTGGTAATTATGATGATGCTGATATGCGCGTTGTTTCCTATTGGGCAAATGGGGAAAATGAAACAGCGCTCTGGCCTGTGACAGTCCGCCTTGCAGACTTTAACATCAATCTCCTGCCACACTCTGTGGAGGAAGTCAGAGCGCAGAATCAAATGCTTGCCCAATTTGACAGTGCGCGTCAGTGCCTCGGTTTTGCTTATGGCAGTGGGGAAAAGTACAGTCCGGATCAGCCAGGAGAACTGCTGCAACCGAAGAAGAAAGGCACGGCACCGGTATACAGCGCACCTTATGGAAAATCCGCCTGGCGGGCAGGGAAAGGGAAAGCCGCAGTCGGCCTGAACGGAAATATCTGGCTGCTGTCCTGGTTCAAAAACGCCGACAACGAATCCTATGCCTGCATCCGGTACAATGTCAGCGAACGGACCCAGCGCATCGGCTACACGCTTTGCAAGGATCTTGGCCTGCCGGAGATCACAGACTGGAATCCGGATGAACCTCTGACAGGGTTCGCGCATGTGGACGTGGAAGCAACCGTGGATACCTATCTGACAGATGATCCGGATGTAAGCCAGTTCCGGCAGTTTACAGTCCCGAAGGGAACGCAGTTTTCCTGCATGGGCTTATATAACAATCATTATGCCTACGTCAGCGCTGAAGTAAAAAATGGTAAATTCACAGATGGCGGCGCTATCGTCTGGGGTTTTGTCCCGATCCGGGATCTGAAAGTGATGGATCAGGAGAAAGTACCGGAAGCTGCGGATCAGCTGATTGGCATGTGGAAGCTGGAAGCAGGAGGTTCCCTGGCGGATGATTATCTGGCCTTCAGCGAAGACGGAACATTTACAGGAAACTCTGTGGAATGGGAAACAGGCGCCGTATTGCAGGATGACAATTCCGGAAAAAGCACCGGCACATGGTACGTGACAAAATACAATCCGTTTATGAATCTGTACTGGAACAAACCGCCATACCAATTGACGCTGATCTATGATAACGGCAGGGTTACCATGCGGGGACTGGAGATTACCGAGGATGGTTTCAGCCTGACAAATGACGAGGGCGGAGGCGGATATATTCCCGCGGCAGAAGAGGAAGTACAGCTGACGGAAGATCACGGATAAGAAAGAGACGTTCTTATAATGCTTTATTTCTTCGTATACTCCCATGCCTTGCGGATATAGATTCCATTATCCTTGAGGATTTGCCTGACTGTGCAACAGTTCAGTTTTACGATTTCTCCTATCTCTTTCGGTGTTTTGAGCTCAGAATACAGTTCAATGACTCGCTTAACTAGTTCTGGTTTTGCAGATGCATTATGCGATACTATTTGAGCTTGGAGTATAATTCCGGCTGGATAACCTTCATGCAGTATTTCGTTGGGGTTTCTTAATCTGTTCAGGCAGTACAAAAATCCCGCAGGCAATGCCTGCGGGATGGCTTGTTTTCCAGAGTCAGTCCTTGCGGAGACGGAGGATCCACTCGCCGTATGTTTTCGGGGTGTACATCTCAAAGGACTCGTCGCAGCTGTAGCCTTCCGGGGAGTCGATGATCTGGACATGATAGACGTCCGGCTTTCCGGTGTAAACAATCGTGCCATTCTCGTCCGACTCGCAGGGTACACATGCGGTATCGGTACAGAAGTTAACGCAAACCTCCGGTACCGGATCGCCGTTCTGATCGAGTACATGGATGATATAGGCATCGGCCTTGCTCCCGGCGTCAGTTTCCGTCTCATATTCCACGGTTACCTCGCTATAGCCGGACGCCTTCAGGGTATCGACAAAGGTATCGATCTCACCGGAGCTGCGGGCGATATAAAACGGGATCATGTCCGGATCGCCTTCCCCATAGACCATTTTATTGTAGTCCATCAGGGCACCCGCAACGTAGCCTTCTTCGGGAACGCTGACATCAGCGGCAAGAACGCTGCGCGCCGGATCCAGCATCTCTTTCAGGGGCGTATAGCCCATCTCGGCGGTGTAGAAAATGACGTCTGAAGCGGAGTCGGAAGCGGAGATTTCCGCAATGACATGCGCTGTACTGTCATTCACTATGTAAAAATACAGGGTTTCTTCCAGGCCTTTACCTTTAACGTGAATGGCCGCTTTCTGCGCGCCCTCGTTTTCCATCCGCAGGGCGCGGGCCGGGGATACCGGCAGGGCGACCGTGGAGGTATCCGCCGGAACGGAATCCAGAACAGCTGTTTCGGTATACTTCTCTCCGAGGAAGGTTTCGAGGGTGCGGCTCAGGTCATCCGCTGTACGGAAGCTGCCGATCTGGAAGAAAACGGCATTGCCGAAACGGTCGACAATCACGGTGACCGGAATGTTTTTTGTTCCTAAAGTATTGTACAGCTTATGGCCTTCATCACGGCCCATGGGAAGGGTCAAGCCGTTTTCCTGGCGGAAAGCCTTGATGATATCGTTTGAGTCTTTTGGCTCAGTGGAAAGGGCAATGAAAGCCACCCTGTCCTTGTATTCTTCATACACTTTGTTGATTGCCGGGAATTCGTTCCGGCAGGGTCCGCACCAGGTAGCCCAGAAGTTGATCAGTACCGCTTCATGATCTTTCAGCGCCTCCGAAAGGGTAAAGGTATTTCCGTCGATATCCGTTACGGTGAAATCCTGGAACGGTTTTCCCAGGAGAGAGGACCCGTCCTCCGCGGAAGCGGAAACGGCAAGGAACAGGGTAAGGACAAGCAGGATGAGTATGACTTTTTTCATCATTCAAGACACACCTTTCAATCAAAAGTTCAGCGCGAACCGCGCAAATGGATTCGGGAGATCAGCTGGCCTCCTTCCCCGCCTGCGCCTTTTCCGGTCCGCGGAGATATTATACACCTGTATATACGCGGCGCGGGAGGGGGATGGAAGAGGAATATTCTTTAACCGGTCAACTTTGCCCTTCCGGGCAGGAAACGGACGCCTTCGGTCTGCTTCGCCGCGCTGTCCAGATACAGGTTCAGCGCGCCTCCCGCAAGCAGTACGGTGATTACCGTACACAGTACCGCCTGAACGTCCATGAACAGTTTTTTCGTGTCCTGTTCTGCTACCTTTTCCATTGATTTATGCGCTGAAGTCGCAAACATCATAGCAGAGAAACCGCCGGTTGTCCATAAGCAGGTCGCGGCTTCAGTGTAAAAACAATAAACAATCGTAAAGCGGGTATTGCTTTACCACATCGACCATGTTAAGATACCGATTAAGTCGTGATAAGAAAGAGAATAACAATGAAGTTTTTGAAAAGTCTTCCGCATTCAGTTCCAAGAACGATCGTCATATTATCAATCATAATATGCTTTTGTCTTGTATTTCCTGTCGGACGGACTTCGGCAGTGGTTCTGGGCGAAACAGGCAGCAACCTGGATGCGGCAGACGGAACATCAGAACTGGTCAACATTATGAATCTAAACCTGCGCTATATTCTGACTACATGGTGGCCTTCGGAAAAGGATTATGTATATGCTGCAGCGACCAACATGAACAGTGATCAGCAATTGACAGCGGAACGGAGTTCTGCCATCAAAAACAGTGCGGAAAAATTTGCTGACTGGAAGAATACAGATCTGCTTCCCATATTGTATCTTAGCAGAGAACAAGCAGAAAACGGGATCCGTCCGGTCTCTCATGCCATCTACTGTATCAGCCTGGCATTGTACTATGATTATTTTGATGAAGAAATCGTCTGCATATCCAGAGATGACGCGCAGGCCATGTGTATAAAGCTGATCCGTTCTGTCGTGGAAGAGCATCGTTCCAATCATCCCGGCGCTCAGGAGGATCAGTACTGGGGAGACAGTTGGCAGAGCCCGCTGTGGGCTGAAAATATCGGCCTGGGTGCATGGCTGCTCAGGGATCGGATGGAGCCGGAGACATACGCGAAAGTGGAGCGTATGGTCCTCGATGAAGCAAACAGACTGACCTACGACTATGAGATCCCGTATTACATGGATAAAAATGGGGATATTGTTTATCCCGGTGACACTAAGGGGGAAGAGATTGCGTGGATGGCCAAGATTCTTGCGCTTGCCCGCTTCATGTTTCCTGATTCGGAGCATTGCCCTGACTGGTCCGAAAAACTGGAACGCATGCTCGTTTCTGCCACTGCTCTGCCGGAAGATGTTGGGAGTAAAAGAACAATCGATGGACAAAAAGTCGGTGACCTGATCAATGGATCCAATGTGAATGAAGATGGAACCGTGGTCAATCATGATCTTATCCATATTGATTATATGGCGACGATCCTTGAAGAAATGGGCGATACGATCGCTGTTTTCAAAATTGCCGGGGCGCCAGTGCCGGAGGCAGCTTCCTTTAATCTTGAAAAAATATACCAGGGACTGATCGATGCGGATCTGGGAAAATACGATGAAAACTTTTCGGGGCGTCACTTTTATCTTCGGGACGAAAACGGAAAACCCACAGGAGAAATAACGATGCCCAACGTAAATGACTGGGGTAAACCGGGGTATGCTATCTATTATCTGTGTGACGTGATGGCGGATAATCTAGGGCTGGACGCGGATATCGAAGAAGCCTTCAAAGGGCATGTATGGAAGGAACTGCATTTTGAAAAGATGCGCGACCAGGTTTTCAGAGAAACAGATGGCGTTGTCACCGGACAGTTCTTCCAGCCGGGAGAAAACTACTTTGTTTCCGCTGAATTATTCATGATGCATAATCTGGCGGAAGCTTATGTTCTGATTCACACAAAGGGACTGTGAAGCCTGGGATGTTTCAGAAAACAATCTGCATCTCGCACATTCCCTTCGGCTTCCCAAAGAACCGTCCGTTTTGTCCGCCTTTATCTTCCCGGAAACTGTTCTGCCAGGAAATCTGCCACATACTTCCTGTACGCTTTCGGATCCGTCAGGACTGACATGGCGTGATCGGCACCCGGGATCAGGTGAAGCTCGGCATAGCCTTTGGTGGCTTCCTTCATCCGTTCGCTGTGTTCCGGGAGGATGAAGCGATCCTCCGCTCCGTGGATGAACAGAATCGGGATCGTGTTCTCCTTCAGGCTCCCGATCGGACGCATCTCGCTGAAGGAATAACCGAAGCGGATTTTTGCGCAGACGGAGGCGATATTCACCAGGAAACCCGGCAGATGCATGCCCTTGAGTCCAATCTTCAGAACCGGAACGATATCGCTGAAACCACAGTCAGATACGACAAAATCAACCGGCGGTTTCTCCTCCACGACCGCGATGGAAGTGGCGGCTCCGAGGGATTCGCCGTGGAGCCCGAAGAGGGATGCGTCGGGATAGCGTTCCCGGCTGTCCAGGATCATGGCCAGCAGGTCTTTCCGCTCCCGGACGGTATAGGTACAGAAGGCCGGCTCATTCAGCCCGTGACCACGCAGGTCGTAGAGGATCACATTGAACCCCAGTTCTAGGTACATGCGGGCATACTTCAGGGAGCCGAACCGGTTATCCGTATAGCCGTGAGAGATCAGGATATATCGTTCGGTATCCCCGGGATTCTTCAGGAACTGGGCATGGAGGACATAGCCGTCATAGCTGGTGACCGTATAATCTGTCTTTTCCATCGGGTCATACCAGGAGATGTCATAGTGCTCCTCCTGCCAGGTGCGCGCTTCCTCCAGGGTCTGCTGTTTTTTTCCGTTCATAGAGTAGTTCGCAAGGAAAAAGCCCAATGAGATCAGCAGGATAATCAGAACCGCGATGATGCAGATGATCAGCATCCATTTGCTCCTTTTCTTCCGTTTCGGTTTCTGCATTTCGTTCATGTGTTTATCATACAACAAAGAGCGGATCAAAACAATGATTTTCAGGAGGCTGCATGCGTACCATCAGCAAAGACCATTCTTCAAGCAAAAAACAAGGATAACAATCGCCCGCGGGGGAAATTGTGTGAGCCAGCGAAGAGATGTGGACTTCGCTGTGGACCGGATGGGGAAAAACAGGCGATGTGGGAAGCGAATGAACAAAATATGATTAGTGTCCTGACGGTTTATCGGTCAGAATGGAACTGTAAAGAAAGACTGTATCAAAACCGGATAACAGGGCGGGTCAGCGACTCGCCGGAAAGGAAGGGAAAAATGAGCCAGACTGTACTGATCACCGGCACCGGAAGGCCGTATGCACTGGGGTTTAATCTGGTCAGGCGCTACCTGGAGAATGGGGACAGGGTTTTCGCATCCGTCCGCCGCCCGTCTGAAGCGCTGGAAGGACTGAAAAAGGAATTCCCGGACAAGCTGCACATCCTGACCATGGACATCGCCGCCACGGCGTCGGTCAACGCAGCAGCCCGGGAAACCGAGGCGCTGACCGATCATCTGGATCTGATTATCAACAACGCCACGACCGCGTCCGCAGACACCATGAAGGAACTGCCGGATTTCGATCTGGACCTGATTGCTCCCGCGGTGAATGTCGGCGCGGTCGGCCCGATTCGGGTGGTCAAGGCGTTCCTGCTGCTGCTGCAAAAGAGCCCTGCCGGCGCGCTGGTGGTCAATATTTCCTCGGAAGCCGGAAGCATCGGGAAATGCTACCGGACGTTCTACCTGGATTACGGCACGGAGAAAGCAGCCCTCAATATGCTCACCATGACGCTGCACAACTATTTCAAAGAGGATCCGAACCTGAATATCCTCTGCGTACACCCCGGATGGATGCGGACCAATCCGGACAACCGGGAAGCGCCGCTGGACCCGTATGAGCACGCGGAAACCCTGCGCTGCCTGTTCGAGAAAAAACGGCACGACAAAGACGGCCCGGTCTTCATCACCTACGAAGGGGAAGCATATCCCTGGTGAACTGAACCAGCCGGAAAACAACCGGATACCGGAGAGAACGGTGCAGCGTCTCAAGCTGCATGCGGTTCCTCCGGTCTTTTTTGCCATCGGGCCTCTCCGCTTGTTTCCTTAAGGTGTTGCCGAGGTAAGGGAGGTGTCCTGCTTGTTTCAAAAAGGGTTTTGTGCTATAATTATACAGTTATCGGAAAACCCCATAGTCATGATCCTGTAAAGATCCCGGAGGGGAAACATGAAAATCTGCTCAAAGAGCCCGGAAACAAAACGATTCATGCGTGCAAGACAGCTCGTGTGCCTGTTAATGTGTCTTTTGCTGACGGCGGCGGTGCTGCCGGCGGGCGGCACGCAGGCGGAGACGGACGGGAAGGTCGTCCGCGTCGGATGGTATGAATCCGCCTTTAACACGACGGACGGGTTCGGCCGACGGTCCGGATACGCGTATGAATACCAGATGAAGATCGCAGCCTACAACGGGTGGAATTATGAATATGTCGAGGGAAGCTGGCCGGAGCTGCTGCAGATGCTGATCCGGGGCGAGATCGACATGATGAGCGACGTGAGCTATACGCCGGAGCGGGCGGAAAGCATGCTGTTCCCCTCCCTGCCGATGGGCACGGAGGAGTATTACCTGTTCGTCGCGGAGGACAACACGGAAATCACCGCGGCAGACTTCCGGACGCTGAACGGCAAAAAGGTCGGCGTCAATCAAGGGAGCGTGCAGGAAGGGTTCTACCGGGACTGGGAAGAAGTCCACGGGGTGGAGAGCGAGATCGTCGAGGTCACTTGCGGCGAGGACGAATCCCTGAAGATGCTGGAAAAGGGCGAGCTGGACGCCTATATCACGGTGGACAGTTTCACGGCGGGCATCCTGAAAGAATCAGGGAAACCGACGCCGATCTGCAAGATCGGTTCTTCCGATTACTTCTTTGCGGTGGCGAAGGAGCGGCAGGACCTGCTGGCTGACCTGGAGATCGCGCTGGGCCGGATCCAGGAGGAAAACCGGCATTATAACCACGAACTGTTTGAAAAGCACCTGGTTACCCGGGGAGCGAACGCCTTCCTGACCACGACGGAAAAGGAATGGCTGGAGAACCACGGGACGATCCGGGTGGGCTACCAGGACGGCTACCTGGCATTCTGCGCAACGGACCCGGAGACAGGGAAGCTAACCGGCGCGCTGAAGGACTACCTGGAGGATGCGTCGAGCAGCTTGATGAACGCGCATTTCCAATTCGAAACCAGGGCCTACCCGACCGCGGAGGACGCCATGGAGGCGCTGAGACGGGGCGAGGTGGACTGCATGTTCCCGGCGAACCTGAGCGTCGGGGACGGGGAAGAATCGGGCCTGTTCATGACGCCGCCGCTGATGGAGACGGACCTGTTCGCGGTGGTGCGGGAGACGGACCGGAACCTGTTCAGCGACCGGGAATACGTGGTCGTGGCGGTGAACCGGGGAAACCCGAACTACGAGAGTATCCTGAAGGACCATTTTCCGAACTGGCGCATCGTTTACTACCCGACTACGGCGGAGTGCCTACAGGCGGTATCGAAGAACGTGGCGGACTGCGTGCTGATCAGCAGCTACCGCTACAACAATCTCGCCCGGCAATGCGAACGGTTGCAGCTTACGACAGTCGAAACGGGCAAGGAACTGGAATACTGCTTCGCGGTCGCGGCCGGGAACCGGGAGCTGTATTCCATCATGGCGAAGGTGGCAGACCTGGTGCCGAAGGCGGCGGTGAGCACGGCGCTGAGCCGCTATGTGTCTGAGGACGCGAAGACCACGCTGGGCGACTTTGTTGCCAAATATGCGTGGGTGATCATCGCGGTGATCGGCGCGATCCTGCTGGTGACTCTGGTGCTGATGCAACAGCTGGTCCGGAAAGGACACAAGGATGCGAGCCTGATCCGGGCGACGGAGACAGATGAACTGACTGGCCTGTACAACCGGGACTACTTCCTGGAATACGCCGGACAGATGCAGCGCGAGCATCCGGACAAGCCGATGGATGCGGTGGTGGTGAACATCGACCGGTTCCACGCGGTGAACGCGATGAACGGCCGCGAATTCGGCGACCAGATCCTCCGGGCACTGGGGAACGAGATCCACGAGGCGGCGCTGGATGCCGGCGGGATCGCCGGGCACTTCGAGGCGGACCGGTTTGATCTCTTCTGCCCGCACCGGGACGATTATGAGGAAATGTATGGCCGCCTGCAGAGTCGGCTGGACACCCTGGCGCCTGCCGCCGGCATCCGGCTGCGCATGGGCGTGATGCCCTGGCGGCAGGGGATGGGCGCCGTGCAGATGTTCGACCGGGCCCGGACGGCCTGCGGCATGGTGCGGGACAGCTACAAGGAGCACCTGATCGTCTTCGACATGAAGATGCAGGAGCGGGAGGACTATGAGCAGCGCCTGCTGAACGACCTGCACCGGGCGCTGAACAACTATGAATTTGAAGTATATTACCAGCCGCAGTACGACATCCAGTGCGAGCCGCCGAAACTGGTGAGCGCGGAGGCGCTGGTGCGATGGAACCATCCGGAGCTGGGGATGATTCCGCCGGGCGATTTCATTCCGCTGTTTGAGAGGAGTGGGAAGGTCGGCGAGGTGGACCGCTACGTCTGGGCCGAGGCGGCAAGGCAGGTCGCCCACTGGCGGGACCTGTACGGGGTAACAATTCCCGTGAGCGTGAACCTGTCGCGGGTGGATGTGTTCGATCCCGCACTGGAGAGCGCGTTGGACCGGCTGCTGACCTACAACGACCTGGGACAGGGCGCCATCAAGCTGGAGGTGACCGAGTCCGCCTACACCGGAAACGCGGATCAAGTGATCCGGGTGGTGGAAGGTCTGCGCAGGAAAGGATACGTAGTCGAAATGGACGACTTCGGCAGCGGGTACTCCTCCCTGAACATGCTCAGCGCGATGCCGGTGGACGTACTGAAGATGGACCGCGGCTTCATCCGGCGGATCGGGGAGGAAGAAAAGGACGCGCACCTGGTGGCGCTGATCCTCGGCATCGCCAGGAGCCTGAAGATCCCGGTGGTGGCCGAGGGTGTGGAGACCGGGGATCAGCTGAAGCTGCTGAAAGAACTCGGCTGCCCGCTGGTGCAGGGCTTCTACTTCTCAAAACCGCTACCGGCGGAAGAGTTTGAAGAAAAAGTGATCCGGAAGATGCAGGGGATCGGAAAGGAAGATGACGCATGCACTCGCTGAGAACCAAGATTGTCATGATGGCCGTGTTCATGATCGTGACTGTCGTGCTGGTCGTTACGGTGACGAGCGTGCTGTTCATCCGCAACACGGAACACCGGAAGAGCGATCAGCTGCTCCTGCTGCTGTGCGAGACGGGAGAACGAAACCTTGACTACTACTTCACGAGCGTGGAAAAGTCCGTGAAGAAGATGGTTTCCTACACGGAAAAGGACCTGGACGGACTGGAGGACGATAAGCTGGCCGCCCACACCAAACGGGTGGAAAGCTACTTCGAAGAAATCGCCAACAAGACAAACGGCGTGCTCACCTATTACTACCGGATTGATCCGTCGGTGAGCAGCAATGTGAAGGGCTTCTGGTACACGAACCTGGACGGCACCGACTTCGTCGAGCATGAAGTGACGGACATCAGCCAGTACGACACAGAGGACACGAGCAAGCTAGTCTGGTTTACTGTGCCGAAGAATCTGGGCACCCCGATCTGGCTGCCGCCTTACATCACGGACAACCTGGATGTACGGGTCATCTCCTACAACGTGCCAATCACCTACCGCGGGCAGTTCGTCGGTGTGATCGGGATCGAGCTTGACTACTCCACGATGGCGGAGCAGGTCGCGAGCATCCGGCTGTACAGCAACGGCTATGCGTTCCTGACCGATTCCGATGGCCGGCTGATCTACCATCCGCGGATGGACATTGCCTCGATGCCGGAGGAGGAGAAGCCGGTTACGCCGGAAGGCGCGCTGAGCGAGAACACCTTCACCAGCTATACCTACGACGGCATGCTGAAGGAGGCCGCGTGGCTGCGGTTGAGCAACGGGATGCGGCTGTATGTGTCGGTGCCGGAGGAGGAAACGCGGGGCGAATGGAAGCAGCTGATGAACCAGGTGATGATCGCCGGGGGCATCGTAGCGCTGCTGTCGGTCCTGGTGACGCAATTCCTCGCAGGGGGAATCACCAAACCGCTGAAGCATCTGACCGAGGCGGCGATCCAGGCAGACCAGGGTAACTATGACTTCACCGTGAACTACAACGGGAAAGACGAGGTCGGCGTGCTGACCCGAACCTTCCGACGAATGGCGGAGCACACGCGGGAGCATATCAACGACCTGAACGAACGAGCCAACCGGGACGCCCTGACCTCCGTGCGCAATCGGGGCGCCTTTACAAAATTCATTGATGAGATGCAGAAAAAGCTGGATACAGGCGAGATCGGGCCGGAATTCGCGATCGGCATGTTCGACTGTGATGACCTGAAGACGATCAACGACCGCTACGGTCACGACAAGGGTGATATCTACCTGAAGACAGCCAGCAAGCTGATCTGCATAACCTTCCAGCACAGCCCGGTATTCCGGTACGGCGGCGACGAGTTTGTCGTGATCCTGCGGAACGACGACTTCAAATACCGGGACGAACTGATGGAATCCTTCGAGAAGAATCGGAAGCGGATTTGTGAGGAGGCCGGAAACGAGTGGGAACAGGTGCACATCGCCATGGGTGTCGCCGTATTCGATCCGGCGCAGGATCATTCGGTGGTCGACACGATGCGGCGGGCGGACAAGATCATGTACGTCAACAAGCGGACGGGAAAACAGCAGGCCGCAAAATGAGCCTGCATATAATTCATAATGATTGGATTCTTCAGCCTGCGGCTTCAGAATGACACGTTACGAGGGTGTCATCTGAGCGCAACACGTGTCATTCTGAACGTAATGAAGAATCTCTATGTCCGGGGAGGCTGAGGCTGCTCTCCGGCTTTTTTCTGGACGCGGAGGCCGCGGATGGCCAGGATGATCAGGATGATGGCAGCGACGGCGGAGAGGATCGCGGGAATCGGATAGGCCAGGATGAAGGCACCGAAGCTTGGCAGCGAGTTATCGACTGAATAATAGGTCAGGGCCGCGTTGACGGTGGACTCCGGCACGCCGCCGACGATCCTTGAGAGAATGGAATAAAGGACCGTATTGCCTTCCCTGACGGCGAGGCAGTAATCCATATCCACGCCGGTATAGACGGTGGTGAGGTTCAGACGGTCGCACTGGCGGGCGATATCCCGGAAACGGTAACTGCTGATGATGACGCAGTCGGCGTGCCTTGCCGCGACAGCGTCGAGGCATTCCGGCGTGGTATTGTAGTACACCGGGGTCCAGGTCGGGAAATGATCCAGGAGAAACATCTCGTAATTGGGATTGCCCTGGTTGACGCCGACCCGGATCTGGGACTGGCGGAGAAAGTCCTGCCGGTCCGCCGCGCGGACGACGGCCTCCATTTCCGTGCGCATGAGGGACGGGGTCATGACCACACCGGCGACCTCGCCGTCGTAATCCGTCAGGTTCGCGGGGAACATACAGTCGATCTCCCCGCTCTTCACCGCTTCCAAGGCGGCGTTGGCGGTGGGGTAGGCATGGGTTTCGAAGACCGGGCTGGCGTTCTGCAGGACGCCGGAGGCATAGTCCAGATAATCCTTCAGGGCACCGGTTAGCTCCCCGGTCTTCGGGTCTGCGGCGCAGAAGGCCAGGTAGTTATCCTGGTATCCGACGCGTATCGGCCCGTGGGCTTCCAGCCACTCCCGCTCCTCCAGGGAGAGGTAGAGATTGATGCCGGTGTTCTTCAGGTATTTGTTGCTGAGTTGTTCATTGTAATGCTTGTTTTCATCCTGGATGCGGTTCATGGCGGCGTCCAGCTCGGGCAGGAGGTCGGGGCGTTTTTTGCTGACGGCGAAGAAGAAATTGGAGGAGCCGATTTTCCACAGGGCTACGGCGCTCTCGGGATCCCCGTAGGTATCGAGGGTGATGAAAGCGTCCATCGCTCCCGTGTGAAGCAGGGCGATGGATTCTGCCTCGGGTGTATCCAGCTCTACCAGCTCGACCGAGAGGCCGCGGTCCTTCAGCCACTTATCAAAGAGGCCGATCTGCACAGTGCCCCGGGTGATGCCGACCTTCTTCCCGTTCAGGGTGCGGTAATCATCGGCGGAGATCTCCTTGTTCCCGGGATCGACATAGAGGTAGTACAGCTCCTCGCCCATGGGGAGACTTGAATAGAGCATGTATTCCGCACGCTCCTCCAGGTAGGAGACGTCGCTCATCAGGTCGATCCGCCCGTCCCGGAGCATCTGCATGAGCTCGGGCCAGTTGCCTTCGACATACTGATACTTCCAGCCGGTATAGGCGGCGATCTTCCGCTGATACTCGTAGGCGTACCCCGTGCGACGACCGAAGGTGTCCTTGTGGTTGAAAGGCGTTTCGTACCAGCCGACGCGGACGACCTTCTGATGATTTTCCTCCGTCAGCGCGCAGGCCGGCAGCAGGCAGAGCGCGGCAAGGACCGCACAAATCAGCAGTGCTGCAGCACGTCTGATCATCTCAAACACCCCCGGATTTGGTTATGTACTATTCAATATTAAACTATAACACATTTGGAGGATAAAAGGAAGACAGAACATCATTTCTCGTCGCGGATGCGGATGCAGACGTTGTTCAGGTTCATGGCATAGGTATAGCGTGCGTCCGTCGCGAAGGCGAGGACCAGGCGGAGACCGAGGGCGTCTTCCTCGTCCTTCGGGATGTAGCGCACAGGGTCGAAGGCGCCGCAGTCGTCCCGGAAGCGAAGGACCAGGCCGGCATTCTTGTGCAAGAGGCGCACGGATAGATCGTGATGCCTGTTATCCATGGTGAAGCCGTGCTGGATGGTATTGGCGGCCATTTCCTCGACGCACAGGGCGATGTGGTTGCTGATCTTTTCGTCATGCCCGTGGCGGATGCAGAAACCTTCCGCCTTATGGGCGGCCTTCGTCACCTCGTGCATGGTATGGATCTCCATCTCCAGCAGGTTTTCCGGCGCGACGCCGAAGTCCTTCTTCAGCAGCAGGGCCGTATCACCCTTCCAGGGAACCTTCCGGGTCAGGACGGCGATCAGGACGCCGAGGAAGAGAAGGGTGAGCCATTCACCGGCGGGGAAATAAAGCCAGGCGCCGGTGACCCCCATGAAGCGGCTGAGGAAAAAGGCCGCGGCGGCTGGGAAGAAGGCGCCCTCGATCATGGAGACCGTCTCCGTCAGCCAGACCCGCCCCGTACCGAGCCAGGTGTTCTTCAGGGCGTTGGTGATCGCACATGGGATCATACCGGCGGCGAACATGCGCAGGCCGAAGACGGCCATGTCCCTGGTTTCCCCTTCATGCGGGATAAACAGGGAGATCAGGAACGGCGCGGCGAGGACCAGGAAGGCTCCCATGCACAGGCCGAGCACGACCGCGTAGCGAATCAGGAACCTAATAAGGGTATGGAGGGCAGTGCGGTCTTCCTCGTTGTGGAATATGCCCGAGAGCGTCAGGGCGACGCCGCCAACCCCGGTGGAGATGGCGTTGGCGGTGTTGCCCACCGTCAGCACCGGCGCGAAGGCGGCGACGGCGTCGCTGCCGCCGGTGGACTGCAGGATCCGGTTAAGCACCAGCACGAGGATCACGGAGGAGGCCATATTAAAGCCGGCCGGAAGCCCTTCACGGAAGAGCTCGAGGATTTTTTTCAGGGAGACGTCCTTCGGGGAGAATTTAAATACGCAGCGCTTCGTCAGGAAATAGGCGCCGGAGATAACCAGGGCGGCGTAGTAGCTGAGGGAGGAGGCCAGGCCCATGCCGAACATCTGACCGAGGCCAAAGAGCCCGTTGGGGAAGACCAGGACGTTCAGCAGATCCAGGGCGACATCCGCGACCGTCATGCTCAGAACGCCGACGATCAGCAGGTTACCCTGGCCGGCCATCTGCAGGAAGGGGACCAGGACGAGCGCGCCCATGGAGCCGGGGGCGCCGATTGAAAAGCCGGCAAGGTAGCCCTTGGTCATATCGAAGAGGCTCCCCTCCGTTCCGGCGCCCAGAGCTGCGGCGAGGGGGCGGGTGAAGACCAGGACGACCGCGGCGAACAGGAGCGAGACCGCGCCGCCGACCGCCACCGCGGAGGAATAACCCGCGTTGGTCTCCCGGCGGGAGCCGGAAGCCAGCGAACGGCCACAGGCTACCTGCACGCCGGCGGAAAGCAGGGTTCCGATCGCGCCGATGCACAGCAGGAGCGGATTGGCCAACTGGTAGGCGGCCATGGCCTCGTCCCCCAGGAAACGACCGATGACCACGATATCGATGAGCAGGCACAGGGAGACCGCCAGGGCGGAAAAGATCTGTGCTGTGAGCATCTGCCGGATCAGTTTTCGGATCATAGGTGTTTACTCCGTTTCTGCATTGAATGACACGATACAGGATATACGGTTTTGTTAAAAAACTCAAGGGGAGAGTCTTGCAGCACGGGTGGCGCTATGATAGAATCGAAGGCGGCATGAAAGGTAAAGGAAAGAAGCGCGCCGGGAGGCGCGGGTGAACGGAAATGAGCATTCTGAACGTAATCATGCTCCTGGGCGGCGTGGCGATGTTCCTGTACGGCATGTCGCTGATGGGAGACGGGCTGAAGAAGGTGGCCGGCAACAAGCTGGAGCTGATCCTCTACCGGCTGTCGAGCAACCCGCTCAAGGGCATCCTGCTTGGTACCGGCGTCACGGCGGTGATCCAGTCCTCCTCGGCCACGAGCGTGATGGTGGTCGGCTTTGTAAACTCCGCGATGATGAAACTGCGGCAGGCTATCGCGGTCATCATGGGCGCGGTGATCGGCACGAGCATCACCGGATGGATCATCTGCCTCTCGAGCGTAAGCGGCGGATCCCAGGCACTGGAGCTGCTGAGCACGGAATCCCTCAGCGCGATGACCGCGATCGGCGCGATCCTGCTGAAGCATATCTCCAAAAAACGGACCATGCAGCACATTGCGGATATCCTGATGGGTTTTGCGGTGCTGATGTTCGGCATGAAGACGATGAGCGGCGCGGTTTCGGTGCTGCACGACGATCCCGGTTTCATCTCGTTCCTGACCAGCTTTACCAACCCCTTCCTGGGAATTCTGATCGGCATCGTGTTCACGGCGATCCTGCAGAGCGCGTCCGCCTCGGTCGGTATCCTGCAGGCGTTGAGTAGCACGGGGCTGATCACCTTTGACATCGCCCTGCCGATCATCCTGGGTATCGCGATCGGCGCGAGCGTGCCGGTGCTGCTCTCCGGCATGGGTTCCTCCCGGGACGGGCAGCGGACTGCCTTGTCCTATTTGGTGATCGAGACCATCCGGGTGGTGGTTTTCGCCGTGGTGTTCTACGGGTTGAATGCCTTCCTGCACTTCAGCTTCATGGAGCGCGTAATGAACATGTTCTCCATCGCCCTGCTGAACACGCTGTTCCGGATCACGACGGTGGCGCTGCTGGCGCTGTTCATCCCGGCGATCGAAAATCTGGTGGTTCGCCTGGTGCCCGGGAACCCAGCGGACGAGGAGCGGGTGCGGGATATGGACCGGCTGGAGGAGCGCTTCCTGGCCTATCCGACGCTGGCCGTTGAACAGACGCGCCTGACGATCAACAAGATGGCGGAACTGACGCACCTGTCCATGGAGAAGGCCATGGACCTGCTGGATGCGTATTCGGAGAGGGGCCTGGCGGAGGTGCGGGACCTGGAGGGCATCGTCGACCGGTATGAGGACAAGATCGGCAGCTACCTGATGAAACTGACCGGCCACGAGATGACGGAGACACAGAACCGCGCCGTGAGCCAGTACCTGCGCGCAATCACGGACCTGGAGCGCATCAGCGACCACGCCTTGAACATCGGCGAACGGGCGCAGGAGATGTACGAGAAGAAGATCGTCTTCTCCGACAAGGGCGCGAGGGAAATGAAGAATCTGACCGACGCGATCACGGAGATCCTGAACATCACCTTCCAGTGCTTCCTGAACGACGACGCGGACACCGCAGCCCGGGTGGAGCCGTTGGAGCAGGTCATCGACCGGATCTGCCTGAAGATGAAGGAAAGGCACGCGGCCCGGCTGCAGAAGGGCAAGTGCACGATCAGCCACGGTTATGTGTTCAACGACCTGATCGCCGACTTTGAGCGCGTGAGCGACCACTGCTCCAACATCGGCATCGTGATCGTGGACCTGATGAGCAACTCGCTGGATGTGCACGAACTGAGCGACGAGATGCATACGGACCGGCCGAACCGGTACCAGGAATATTACGAAGAGTTCCAGAGCAAGTACCTGAGGAGAAAGGACTGGGAGACCGCGGAGGAAACGGTATGAGAGGGATCAGGAGGACAGCTGCCCTGCTGCTGGCGCTGGCGGCGCTGTTCTCCGCCTGCGGGCCGGCCGCGGCAGCGAAAAAAAAGAACAGCGATTACCAGATCAACGACAAAAACAAACCCACGTTCATCGAACTGCTGGACCGGCTGAAGACCGCGTATGAAACCCCGGCCGAAGACGACAGCGGGCAGATTGATGCGCTGGTGGAGCAGATCACCGGGGTGAACGCGGACGACGGGGACATTGCACGGGCGGTCGCGGAGCACTGGAAGGCCGTTTTCCTGGATCCGGGGTATCGGCTGTGCATCTGGTGGGGCAAGGAAAAGGCGAATGAGCTGGCAGCAACGAAGCCGGATTATGATGAAAAGCACGCGTTTGTTGTGCTGGGCTTCCAGCTGAAGAACGGGAAGATCACGGAGGAGCTGAAGGGCCGCTGCGACGCGGCGGCGGCGGCGGCCCGGAGTTTTCCTGGCGCGTACCTGATCTGCTCAGGCGGGCCGACCGGGCCGAACAATCCGGACCGGCATACCGAAGCCGGTGTGATGAAGCAGTACCTGGTCAATAAGTGCGGGATCGACAAGAAGCGGATCCTGACCGACAACCGGGCGCTGACGACCCTGGCCAACGCGGAGAATACCTTCGCTATCCTGCGGAAGTACGATATCCATTCGATCACGATCGTGACCTCCACCTATCACCAGAAGTGGGGACAGGCGCTGTACAATGCGATGGCAGCGCTGTATGAAAAGCGGTACGATTTCAAGACGCGCATCGTCGGCAACTACTGCTTTGACATCGAACCGGAGACGGAGAACCTCCGGAAGGGCTACCGGATCGCTATCTCACAGCTAACAGACATGCTGAAACTGAAAAAGGTGAAAAAGTGACAGGGAGCGAGAGGACTGATCCCGCCGGTTCGGGTCAGAGAACGATCTCCCGTTTCAGTTTTCCATCCGGGGACAGGGAGATCCGGGTGAGGCCGGCGGCGAGATCCGGATCGGAGGTCAGCCCGTCGTCCCGGTAAAGGTCATACGCGCTCTCCGTTTCGATCTGCCCGAGGACTGTGAAGCGGCTGTCGTCCAGCTCCTCGGAGTATTCACCGCCGGGGCAGAGGAAGACGGCGCGGTTTTTTCGGACGAACAGCGGGAACTCGTTCAGGGCCAGGTCAATCCAGTGATCGCCTTTTTCCAGAGGAACAAGGTCATAATCCGCGACGAAGCGGAACCGGATGAGGAGCATATCCTCCGGCAGGTATACATAACGGCCGGCGGCGTTCTGTTCGTAAACCGGGGCAATCATGCAGCCGTCGCCGAGCATGAGCTGATCCTGCGTATGGACCGCCCGGCGGTCCTGCGGGAAATCAAAGGCCAGGGGCCGGAAGAGCATGCCGTCGGTCAGGGCGGCTTTCATAAACTCGCTGTACAGCCAGGGGAGCAGCGCATAGCGAACGGTGAGCGTATCGCGCATGATCTCCCAGGAGGCGAAGCGGTAAATCTCCTGCTCGCGGGTGTGCAGGGCGGAGTGATTGCGCATAAGCGGGGTGAAGACACCCAACTGCAGGAAACGCTCGAGCAGGTCTTCCGTGGTGTCGCAGCCGAAACCGCCCAGGTCACAGCCGCAGTACAGGAAACCGCAGAGGTTCAGGTTCGGCAGCATCTGCAGGGCGAGCTTTATATGGCTCCACCAGGAGAAATTGTCCCCCTGCCACATGCCGCCGTAACGGTGTGCGCCGATGAAGGAACTGCGAGAGAAGAGCAGCATCCGCTTGTCCGGCGCGAAGCAGCGGAAGGCTTCCGAGGTCGCCCGGGTCATGCCGGCACCGTAGAGGTTGTGGACTCGGTCGTGGCGGACGGGTTTTCCGTCCGGCCGGTGGTAAAAGCGCCGGTAGTCTTCAGGATTGTTGGCGATTCCGGAGAAGGCCCGCATCAGGCCCCAGGCGGCCTCATAATCCACGCTGCCCGACCGGATCCGGTCCGCCAGCGCAAATGCATCCGCGACCCCTTCATCCGTATAGAACAGAGCCGGTTCGTTCATATCGTTCCAGAAGCCTTCGATCCCGGCTTCCAGCAGCGGCGTATAGAGACTGCCGAACCAGCGGCGGACATCCTCCCGCAGGAAATCAGGGAAACAGCAGCGCCCGGGCCAGACGGCGGCAACGAAGTCGGAGCCGTCCTCTTTTTTGCAGAAGGCGTCCCGGGCTTTGCCGGAGTCATACGGGGCGTAGCCTTCTTCGACCTTGATGCCCGCGTCGATGATCGGGACCAGGCGGAGGTGCTCCTCCTTCATAGCCGCCTGGAAACGCTTCAGGTCCGGGAAGGCGTCCTTCCGCCAGGTGAAATTCCTATACCCGTCCATGTAGTCAATATCCAGGCAGAGAGCATCCAGCGGGATGTGCCGTTTCCGGTGTTCCGCCGCGACTTCCCGCACTTCGTCTTCGCCGGCATATCCCCAGCGGCTCTGGATATAGCCGAAAGCCCAGCGGGGCGGGAGATAACTGCGCCCGGTGAGGCTACGGAAGGCGCGGGCCAGTTCTGTCAGGGAGTCCTCTTCCAGCAGGTACAGATTGAGGCTGCCGCTCTCCACGGTAATCTCCGCCGTATCATATCGGGTACAGCCGAGATCCCAGACGATCTTTCCCGGATCGTCCAGGTAGATCCCGAAGAGGCGATCCGGGCGGAAGAAGACCAGAAAATTATGGCTGCCGTAGAGCGACGGACGCTCCTCGGTATGGTTGAAGATGTCGCTGTTCCAGCTTTCATAACGGTGGCCGCGTTTGTCGATGCCGCGTACGTTCTGGCCGAGCCCGAAGATCACTTCCTCCGGAGAAAGGGAAAGCCGGAGGATCAGACGGCCCTCCGGATCGGTTTGGGTTTCCATACTGTTCAGCGGCGCAGTTTCCGCCGGCAGATCAAGCACGACGGCATCCGTAGGAAAGGGGGTGCCGAAGGTATACTTACGGATCATGTTACGCGCCCTTTCTTTTCAGGATTTCGCTGACCACAAAGCCGCGGACGATCTCATCACCGCTCCAGTGCAGCTGAAGACCGGATGCCGTGGCAGACGCGGGCTCGATCGTTTCCGCCTGGGTGAGAGGCTTCAGCTGCTCATCATGGCAGGGATCGTATCCTTCGCCGGTTACGGCATTCAGGCTGCCCATATAGACCGAGTCGTCATGATCGGACAGCCGGATGGTCGGCTGCATCTCACGGAAATGAGGGGTGGCAGTTTCCGGTACCGGCGCTTCCTCCGGTACCGTGTCCGCAGGGGCTGCGGACCGGGCGGAAGAAGCGGATTTCCGGGCGCCGGAAGCTTTTTTGGCCGTTTTGGACATTGCCGCGATCGCCGTGTAGATCAGGAACAGCGCGATCAGGGGGAAAAAGGATTCAAGCATTGGTTGTTCCTCCCATAAAGGGCTGAGGTTGAACGGAAAAATCAGGAGATTTCCCGACTACGCCCGGAATAACACAGAGTATTACTTCTTGCTACGGGGCTGCTCCGCGGGAGTCTGCTGCGGGGCGCTGGCCTTGGCGATGGATTCACGCATCTCGGTATCCGCGATGGTGTTCTTCATCTGGTAATAGTCGAGGACTCCCAGCTTGCCGTCACGCAGGGCAGTAGCCATGGCACGCGGCACTTCGGCTTCCGCCTCGACGACCTTGGCGCGCATTTCCTGCACGGAGGCCTTCATTTCCTGCTCGCGGGCGACAGCCATGGCGCGGCGCTCTTCCGCCTTTGCCTGGGCGATGCGGCGGTCGGCCTCGGCCTGGTCCATCTGCAGCTGTGCGCCGACGTTGCGTCCGACATCCACGTCCGCGATATCGATCGAGAGGATCTCATAGGCGGTGCCGGCATCCAGTCCCTTGTCCAGGACGGTGCGGCTGATCAGGTCAGGATTCTCGAGGACCTGCTTATGGGTTTCTGCGCTGCCGACGGTGGTGACGATGCCTTCACCGACACGGGCGATAACGGTCTCCTCGCCGGCGCCGCCGACCAGGCGCTCGATGTTTGTGCGCACGGTCACGCGGGCTTTGGCGCGCAGCTCGATACCGTCCTTGGCGATGGCGGCAACCACGGGAGTCTCGATGACCTTCGGGGTAACGCTCATCTGGACTGCCTGGAAGACATCACGGCCAGCCAGGTCAATGGCGCAGGCTTTTTCAAAGGCCATTTCAATGTTTGCCCGCTGGGCGGCGATCAGGGCGTTGATGACGCGGTCCACATTACCGCCGGCCAGGTAGTGGGTTTCCAGCTGGCTGATGGTCAGGTTCAGGCCAGCCTTGTTCGCTTTGATCAGCGGGTAGACCAGGCGCTGGGGCTGGATGCGGCGGATCCGCATACCGACGAGCGCACTGATCGGGATGTGCACACCGCTGGCCAGGGAAGAAATCCACAGTCCCATGGGGACGAAGTGGAGAAAGATTGCCAGGGCGATGAGAACGACGACAATAATGACAGGAATCAAAACGGCAGACGGCATAGAACGTTCCTCCTTATATGATGGGTTTGTCCGTATCCGGCGCACCGGCCGGGGATTCAACAGGTTATGCCTTGGGGCGGATGACGAGATGGTCGCCCTCCGTTCCGGTGACCAGGACGGCGGTCCCCTTTGCGATGAAATCGCCGCTGCTGGCCGCGTTCAGCCGGACGCCGCCGATATCGATCTCGCCGGCGGGACGCAGGGACGTCACGGTGACGCCTTCCTGCCCGATCCACTGATCCGGTGACGCGGAAGCGCCGGAAGCTGCTTCGGTTTCCTTCAGGATGAGCGGGCTGCGGCTGAGCCGGCCGCTCATCGCGCTCCGGTAGGAGAGGAAGATCGCAAAGCCGATCAGGATCAGCACCGCTAGCAGAGCGATCAGCGCGGTGACCACGCCGTGCAGCTGCCAGGTGGCCCAGAGGGCAACGACTTCCAGGATGATGCCGAAGATGCCTGCGACGCCGAAGCCGGGGATGAACGCCTCCAGGATGATCAACCCGGAACCGACGATGAAGCAGAGGATCATAATGAGATTAAGGGCAAATGGATCCATGCGGATACCTCCTTTCCTGATGTATGGTCAGGTTCAGTATAGAACAGGACAGGACGGGAATAAACGATAAAGCACGAAAAATAGGGGGATTTATTTTGCAGAGCGGAAGGCTACAGATCCCAGTCGGGGACGGCGGCTCCGCAGTTCGGGCAGACATCCTCCCCGCCGGTGAAGGTGAAGGTGTGACCGCAGGAGCTGCAGCGGCGGCCCAGCAGATAATCATGGAACAGCCAGATCAGCGTGTTGGCCATGTTTTCGTCCACATGGGCACGGTCCCCCTCCAACGCGTCCAGTCGGGTGATCCAGTCCCGGCGGGAGAGGCCGAAGACTTCCGCCCGTGCCTGGCGGGGACGGTTATAGCGGATCACATCCACCAGAGGAACCGGCGCGAGCAGGTTTCGCGCAAAGGTGTCTGCCTCTTCCTCCAGGGAGCTGTCGGCAGACATGCCGGAGAACATCCGGTCGGGATAGTCCCGGTAGTGATTCATGAACAGGTGGCCGAGTTCATGGGCGAGGGCGAAACGGAGACGGCCCCCGCCGGAGAGGTCATCCCGGTAGACGATACAGAAGGTCGGATAGGTCAGGGTGACCGCACAGGCCATCCGCAGGCGGTGCCCCAGATCCTCCGGAAAGAAACCGGGGGCGTTCATGGCGGAGGAGAAGGGGACCAGCGTGATGCCGGCGCTTTGGGCAAGCGCAAAAGGATCGACCGGCAGGCGGCTGACCTGCAGGTCTGCGCAGACCGCGCAGGCATAGTGCACGGCCCGATCGCCCCCGGAAAACGCTGGCATCAGTAAGGCCTCCTTTACTGGAGGGCTTTCCGCAAGGAATCGCACGCGCACCGCGGCCGTTGTACCGGCTCGCGCACCGCGCGCGGCAGCGCCCCCCAGACCTCCTTCGGCGCCTCTCTATAGTGAGGTAAGGAAATAAGATACTGAGAGTTTACAGACATATTATGATACCATATCCTGACGGGTTTCACAACTGCCGCGATGTTGCAAATCAAGGGACAGCATGGTATAATCCACGTGTTCTGCAGATGCGGAACGGTTTATCCTGTGTAAGCAATTTCGAAAGGAATGGATCATCTCATGGGCCTATGGCTTGCCCTGATTCTGTGTATCGCGCTTTCCGCCTTCTTTTCCGCGACGGAAACGGCTTTCTCCGCATGCAACCGGGTAAAGCTGAAGACGGTGGAAGGCCCCCGGAAGGAACGGGCGCAGATCGCGCTCTCCCTGCTGGAAAAATATGACTCCCTGATTACTACCGTACTGATCGGCAACAACCTGGTGAATATCGTGGCGACGGCAATCGCCACCCTTCTGTTTACAACACGGATCCTGCCCGGGAAAGAAGATCTTGCCACAACGATCGCATCCATCGTGATGACAGTGGTGATCCTTTTTGTCGGTGAAGTCGGGCCCAAGACCCTTGCCAAGCAGCAGCCGGAAAAGTTCGCCATGGCGGTGGGCCCGGCGATCCGTGTGCTGATGGTCATCCTGAAGCCCCTGGATCTCCTGTTCTCCCTGTGGCGGAAGCTGCTCAGCAAAATGGTGAAACCCGAACGGGAGGAAAACCAGATTGAAGAGGAACTGATGACCATCATCGATGAGGCACAGACCGAGGGCGACATCGAGGAGGACGAGGGAAAACTGATTCGCTCGGCGATCGAGTTCAATGACCAGAACGCATCGGATATCATGACTCCCCGGGTGGACGTGACCGCGATCGAGGACACGGCGACCATCGAGGAAGCTGCGGACCTGTTCCGCGACACCTGGTTTTCCCGGATACCCGTGTATCATGAGGACCTGGACCATATCGTCGGCATCCTGAACGAGAAGGATTTCTACAAGAAGACCCACGAGGGCTGCACGGAGATCACGGAGATCATGAAGGAACCGGTCTTTGCGCCGGCCAGCCTCGCCATCAGCAACCTGCTCAAGCTGTTCCGGACTTCGAAGACCCATCTGGTAATCCTGCTGGATGAGTTCGGCGGCACCGACGGCATCGTGACCATGGAAGACGTGCTGGAGGAACTGGTGGGCGAGATCTACGACGAGCACGACGAGATCAGCGAGGAAGTGGTCGAACAGGAAGACGGCTCCCTGATCGTGGACGGCAGTATGCAGCTGGAAGAGCTGATGGAGAAATTCGGCCTTGAAAACACGTACGATGCGGATACGGTGGGAGGCTGGGCCGGAGAAATGCTCGAAAAGGTGCCTGAGGTGGGAGATTCATTCACGATTCGGGGCTATCAGTTTACAGTGATGGAGATGGACGGTTTCCGCGTGACACGGATGCAGGTGGCCAAGCTGCCGCCGGAAGAGCCGGAGGAAGCTGCCGAGGAAGAGAAATCTGAGACAGAACCCGAGGCCGAGGCCCCGAAAGAAGACAAGGAAACAAAACATTGAAAAAAGACGCCGATCGGCGTCTTTTTTCAGCAGCGGAACCGTCCGCCCGGTGGGAACGGAGGATGGCCGGGGCCTTCCGGCCCGGGACGGTCTTCACCAGGATGACGCGGCCCGGAATGATGGAGCCCGGGATGATCCGGCATCAGGCCTTCAGGCAGTTCCAGGGCAAGCTTTTCAATGTGCTCGCTCAGGCGGTTGCACAAAGAGCAGAACTGCTTTTTTTCTTCCTCCGTCAGGCAGGAGGTTTTCTTTTTTGCATCTTCATTCCGCACTTTCTCCATATCGGCAACAACGGCGCTTCCTCCAGGGGTCAGAGAGACCCGCTGGACCCGTCGGTCGTTCTCGTCTACCGTACGGCAGAGGAGCCCGTCATTCTCTGCACGGACGAGGATCTCGCTCAGGGAAGAAGGGCGAAGGTCCAGGGCTTCGCACAATTCCCGGGAGGAAACACCCGGATTGGCTGCGGCGCACTCCAGCAGGCGGCCGACGGCGGGAGGGAAAGGCAGGTCTTTCCGCTCCGGCGGGCAGCGGCGCATTGCGCGGGAGAGTTTCAGATAGGCGAGGATCACATCTGAATCAAGGTTACTTTTTTCTTCGTTCATCCATCACCACTCCTTTAAGAAGGGATATTGCTTCGGTACCGAACAATTAGATTATAGTTCGGTACCGAAGCAATGTCAAGGAGATTTTTATCTTTTCGGGATCGGGGCTTTCTTGTCCAGCAGGTGGGGGATCTGTTCCACATACCAGTCGCTTCCGTCGGTCTCGACATAGATCGTCCCGGCGCTGGTATGCATGAAGGGAATATCGTACTTTTTCAGCTGTCTGTCACAGACCTCGGTAGACTTGGTATAGTTGGTATAGATGGCGAGCTGCGGCTGGACTTCGGGAAGAAATTCCGTGACCAGCCGGCCCAGGCCGTGGTGCGGGATCTTCAGGATATCGCACTTCAGCTTGCTGCCGTAAGTCTCGAGCAGGTATTTCTGTCCGGGCCCGGTCAGGTCGGAAGGGATCATGATCGTCGCGTCACCGAAGGTGATATAGAGCGTACCGCTAAGCGTGTTAGGATCCTGCCCGTCCGGCCAGTAATACATAACGATCTCTGCATTGCCAAGTTTAAAGGGTTCATCCGGCATCAGCTGGTGATAGGGGATGTTGTGTTCCTTCAAGGTTTTGACTGCTTTTTTCTGCAGCCTGTGCGGATAGTCCTCCGGGAATGGGGAGTAAAAGCCGTCCACCTGGATGTCGGTCAGCATGACCAGGTAGATCTCTCCCTCCAGGTGATCATAATGGGGATGGGAATTGTACATGATATCGATATGGGTCAGCCCGTGCTCCTCCAGGTAGGGCCAGAGACGCTGCCAGTAGGGGCCGTGCCCTGCGTCGTCCATCATCACTTTCCCGCCGCATTCGATCAGGATGGCTTCATCGGTCACTTCCTCAAAGAAGGTGATTTTCAGCAGGTCCCGCTGATCCCAGTCAGCCGGTTTTTCCTCGCCGACATGGATCTCGGAGGAGGCAGCGGAGCACAGCAGGATGCAGACGAGTAGGGCGGCGAGCAACGCGCGCAGGATGGGTCGGGTCTTCATAGGATCTCCTTTCGTCGGAACGGCGGGGACAGTCCCTTTGTTCCTTCCGGGAATGCAAGGGGACGTCCCCTTGTTCCAGCCCTTATTTTTCCGGGTTTATTCAAGAGCAGAGTAATAGGCTTCGAGATGGGGGCGTGCTTCTCCTTTCGGCGAACATTATACCACGAAGAAAAGGAGGCCGCATTATATTCTGATGAAAGGTTGATTGGATTGACAAACGGTATGGATTGGGGTAAAGTAGAGATAAGTTGTCCGTACTTTTGCGGAAAATCAAAAATCGCATCGAAAAATGAGGAGGATCGGAAGATGGAGAAGAAGTGGCCGCTGGATGTTGCTGTTTCCTTTGATCCCTATTTCGGAGAGCCGGACCGGGATGGGGAGCAGGGTGCCGAAGTGCTGCCCGACGGGCGGGTGCATTTCCGGATCATCGCGAAGGACGCGAAGGAAGTTGCGATCGATCAGTTCGGGACAATGCATGCGCTGAAGCCCGCAGGAGACGGGGCCTGGGAAGGCACCTTCAACCTCGGCAGGGGCTTTCTCTATTTTTTCCTGAAGATCGACGGAGCGGACGTGCTTTGCCCCTATCTGCCGATCGGCTACGGCTGCTGCCGGCCGATGAACTTTGTGGACGTACCGGTAAGAGATATGAAAGGCTGGGACGACCTGGAGGGTGTGGAGCACGGGGCGGTGACCCGGCGTTACTACCCTTCCTCCGTGACCGGCAGACACGAGATCTGCCTGGTATGGACGCCGCCGAAGTACGATCCGGCGAAAAAGTATCCGGTACTCTACCTCCAGCACGGATACGGGGAGAATGAGACCGGATGGGTCTATCAGGGCCATGTGGGGCGGATTGCAGACCGGCTGCTGGCGGAAGGCGCGATGGAAGAGATGATCATCGTCATGGGCAACGGGATGGTCCGCGGCTCCGGACAGCGGGACCTGGGTTTGTTCCCGCGGGTTTTGGTGGAGGACCTGATCCCGTATATCGAAGCGCATTACTCCGTGAAGACGGACAAATGGAGCCGTGCGATGGCCGGGCTGAGCATGGGCAGCTTCCATACCGCGATCACGACCCTGAGCCATCCGGAACTGTTCGGCTACGCCGGGCTGTTCAGCGGTTTCCTGCGCGCGCCGTGGGGGAACGGACAGGATGAGCCGCACCTTCGGCTGCTGGGCGATCCGGAGGCGTTCAACGCCGCGTTCCGGGTGTTCTACCGGGCGATGGGCACGGAGGATCAGTTCTGGGACAGCTTCGCGAAGGATGACGAATATCTGAAGGGGAAGCCGCTCCGGCTGGAGCGGGAGACGTTCCCGGGGGGGCACGACTGGACGGTGTGGCGGAGGTGCATCCGTGCCTTCCTGGTGAAACTGTTTAAATAAGAGAGGTTCCGCAGAGAAACGCACGTTGATTCGCACGCGCACCGCACGTGTCAGCGCCCCATATCCCCTTTGGGAAAAACCTGAGGGAAAGTCATTACGGAAAGATAACAATTGCATGAAGTGTTTGAAAAAAGGCCAGAGATGGTATATAATTATCTGAAGAAATGAAAAAGCATCAAGGCAGGTAACCCGAATGGATTTTTTCTCGAACTTTCTGCAGCAGAAAGTTCCCAAGTCAGGGAAGGAACTGCCGGTCTACTACCGGAAAGCCCTGTGCGTCAGCGAGATTCTGCTGATCGCTTACTTCTTTGTATGCTTTTTCTTCTATCCGCTGTTCCTGGATGTATGGATCTGGTTCCCGCTGGGCTTCGCGGCGGTGACCGGCGCGGCGCTGTGGCTGACAAAAAACCGCGGTGTGCGGGAAAACCTGCTGATTTACGCCCTGCTGACCGGGGGCTGGGTTTTCTGGAATATAGAGGCCTTTGGCTGGAGCTGCGGCGTGCAGCATATGCTGACGCTGATGGTTGTATTCCTGTTTTTCAACATCTATGAAAAGCCACTGATCAAGATTGCCTGCTTCATCGTGATCCTGGCGTACCGGATCGGCCTGTTCTCCTGGTCGCTGCAGCACACGGCGGTCTACACGATGGACCGGGCGACGAACACCTTCTACCAGACGATCAATACTGTCGGCTTCTTTGTGATGCTGGCAGCGATGTGCATCATCTTCAGCACCAGCATCCAGGATACCGAGCGGCAGCTGCGGATCCGGAACCAGACGCTCTATAAGGAAGCAGGTACGGATCCGCTGACCGGCCTGCCCAACCGCCGGGCGATGATCGAGGCGATTGAGAAGTTCTGCAAGGCAAACCCTGAGGAGTCCTTTGCCGTGGCGATCGCTGATATCGACTTTTTCAAGAACGTGAACGATACGTACGGCCACAACTGCGGCGACTATACGCTGGTCAAGCTGACGGAGCTGTTCACGGAGCATTCCGGCGGCCGCTACAGCGTCTGCCGCTGGGGCGGTGAGGAGTTCTGCTTCTTCATGCCTGGCGCGAACATTGACGACGCGGGCGTGATTATGCACGACGTCAACTTCGCGGTGGAAAGGATGCGGCTGGAATTCGAAGGAAACGAGATCACCATCACAATCACGATCGGCGTTGAGGAATGCGACTTCTCCTCTCCGCTGGAGGACCTGCTCAAGAGAGCGGATGAGAAGCTCTACATGGGCAAGAATTCCGGACGGAACAAGGTGGTTGTATAAGGATAAACGAAAGCCGGGGAGAAAGAACTCTCCCCGGCTTTTTCTGAAACAGACTTTTATCCCGGATAAACTGCGCAGCAGTCGGTCCGGGTTTTTTTGACGGAAAGCAGCGTATCGTCCGCGTCCCGGAAAAGGCTTTCGCCCGGGTTCGGACGGTCCCAGAAAGCAAAGCCGGCGCTGATCGTGATAGGCGGAAGACCTGTGCCGGTCTCCTGAAGTTCATGGTTGATCTTCCGGATAATATCGGTCATAGCGCGGGCCTGTTCCTGGCCCATACCCGGCATGATGACGCAGAACTCATCCCCGCCGATACGGCAGACATGGTCTTCCGGGCGGAAGTGTTCCGTGAGTTTATCCGCCACCACCTTTATGACACGGTCGCCGACTTCATGGCCGAACTTGTCGTTGAACTGCTTGAAGCGGTCCACATCCGCGATCATGATACCGACCTTTTCCTCTTTAGACTCCTTGTAGAGGCGGTCGAACTCCGACCGGTTCTTCAGCCCGGTCAGAAAATCATGCGTCGCGGCATGGGAAAGGGCCGCTGTCTTTTTGGCGTTATCCTTCAGGACTTCGTTATAGACGTTAGCCAGGTGGCGCACCTCATAGCTGCCGACAACCGGCAGCGGTTCCCGCTTGTCCAGGTTCTCCACACTCCGCTGGATCGGAGAGATGATCAGTGCCCGGTTCATGAACAGTGCCACCATGGCGATGAGCACGAACAGGAAGACCAGGATCTTCTGGCGGCGCATGACTTTTTCGACCTGTGCGGCGGTCTGCATGGCGCGGTTCTTTCCCTTCTCGGAGGCGACGCGATGGCTGTCATCCACGGCGTCCGAGATGGTGGTGCCCAGGGCCAGGTATTCCTCAGAACTGATCAGTCCGAGCGCGGTCTTTTTCTTCTCCTCCGGGGACAGGGCCCGGTCCTCTTCGCTCAGTTCAGTCTGCTGGATCAGCGGCGGGAAGGCTTCCAGTCCCATGGGCAACGTGTCGGCCATCAGGCGCATCGCCCGGGTTTCCGTCGCAATCTTTGTCCGGAAGGCGGCGAGTGCCTTGACCAGGAACTCGTCCTCGCTTTCGCCGGCATCTGCGTAGGCCGCGTTTGCTTCGATCTGCCCGTCGATTGCATTCAGCTGCCCGGCATACGCGTAGGTCAGGTCCGGTGTGCCTGAATGGATAAAGGCAGTGCACTGTTCTGCCATATCGACGGAGATGTTGTTGAGCATGCCCGCGGTCTGCTGTGCGGACAGGTAGGTCTCGGTCACGCTGACGATCTGGTTGAAGCTGTTGCTTGTCTGGTACATGCTGAAGACCATGAACAGCGCAATGACCATGCCGATAAAAATCAGGAGGACATTCAGATGGTTCAGGTGGATGCCCCGGCTCTGTTTCCTGTCGGTTGAGGTGTTCGGATTTTCCACGTTAAGACTCCTTTCCGGGGGTGGGTTCGGACGGATCGGTCAGGATAGGGTCGATGCGGCTGAAACGTTCGCGTTCCTCGGGGGTTTCCGTGGAGGGGCGGATGCTGCCGTTGGCGATCTTGAAGAGAATGGTGTTCAGCGATTCCGGCCGCCGGTACAGGAAGCCCTGGCTCAGCTCACACCCGACGTCCCGCAGGAACTGCAGCTGATCGGGAGTCTCGACCCCTTCCGCCAGGGTGTGGATCTGCATGTCATGGGCAATTTTGATCATCGCGCTGATGATCTTCCGGTTCAGCCCGCCGCGGGAATCCAGATCCCGGATCAACGCCATGTCGAACTTGATCAGGTCGATCTCGAAGCGGCTAAAGACATTCAGAGAGGAATAGCCGCTGCCGAAATCGTCCAGCCAGAGCTGGTATCCCTTCTCCCGCAGGTGACCCAGCTGCGTCTGGAACCGGTCGGTGGCGGTGGCGATATCCCTTTCGGTGATCTCCACGATGAAGCAGTTCCGGGAGACGAATTTCTCCATGTTATACTTCTGATACAGGTTCTCGATCTCCTCGGGGATGTTCCGGTAATCAAAATCCTGGGCAGCGAAGTTGACCGAGACCGGAAGCAGAGGAAGGTCGGCTTCCGCGCGGATCGGGACCTCTTTCATCACCTGCTCGATCATATACAGGTCCAGCTTGTGCACGAGGTGATATTTCTCCAGGACGGGGATGAATTCACCCGGGGAGATATTTCCGCGGTTCGGGTCGATCCAGCGGGCCAGAGCCTCAAAACAGGCGGTCCGGTCGGTCTTCACCCGGCCGATTCCCTGGTAGAAGACCTTGATCCAACCTTCCTCCAGGGCACGGTCCAGGTTCTGAACGATATACCGCTCGCCCCAGTAATGCTCGTCAGCCAGCTGGGAATACATCCGGAAGACGGTGTTCAGATCGCTGCCGATGCGCTTGAGCGCGTTCCTTGAGTGGTCGATGGCGTCCCCTGTGCGGGTGATATGATCGAAAACGCAGACGCCAGCCTGGATGCCGGCGGTATTTCCGAATGCCTCCTCCCGGATCTCGTTGTTCACCGCGATCAGGCGGCTGTTCAGGTCGGTCTCGTCGATATAAGTGTCGAGGATGATGAAATGATCGTCCGCCCCGCGGGAGACCAATGCGTCCGGAAAGAATTTCTGCAGCTTACGCGCGATGAGCAGAAGCAGTTTGTCACCCTCGGCAAAGCCGTACTGGTTATTATAGAACTGCATGGAATTGATATCGGAATAGATGAGCATCGGAATTTTCCCGTCCAGCCGCAGCGCCTGGACCCGCTCGTCGGCGAACTCATGCATATAGTTGATGTTGGGCAGGCCCGTCAGCGGATCCCGGTAGAACTGATCCTGCTGGAAGAGCAGATACTTCAGGGAACTGTCCTCGATCACCTTTTGGGAGGAGGAGACGTCCATATAGACCATGAACGCCAGCTCGGTCCCGTCCGACATGGTCTGCCAGTGGCCGATGATGTGGATCAGATGGTAGCCGTCCTCATGCCGGCAGCGAACCAGCTGGTCATAGCCGCTACGGTGGTGGGCGAAGTCATCACTGACCTGGGCAACCTTGCCCGCATCATCCGGGTGAACCCGGTCGTACTGGCCGGCACCCATCAGGATCATGGCCTTGTCCCGGTCCAGCCCGGTCAGCTCGCAGAAACCGTCAGAAACGAGCAAAGGAACCACCTTTTCGTCAATGAACTGATCAATGACGAGCGGGAAGGTCAGGGACTCGTATGCCTGCCTGAATTCTTCGGAAAAATGATACATCGGATAATTCTCCTGTTCATGGGGGAAACCCCAGTGTCTCATTATTGTTTGTTTTTCAGGATTATAACATGAATTGTACGGAACGAAAAGAATAAATTTGTCGGGCTGCGTTCTTGCCAACTCTATTTATCTCTTGTACAATGAATATGATCAGAAACTTTCCATTTTCGCATCGTGAAATGACGACAGGATCTGTCAGGGGGAAACCATGAATAAAGCGTTCCGATTCATTTCCCACCTACTGGGTTTTGAAAAACTGAGCAGATACGAAAAGAAATACCTGCACGACGCAAATGTCCGCAGCAGCCGCTATATGGCTGTGATCGCCATCCTGCTGGAGAGCTGGATGATAATCCGGCAGACGCATGCAAAGATCATTCCGAAATACGAGGCCGGCGGGGACCTGCTCAAGCTGATCATTACCTACACGTCCAAATACTGGCTGTTCATGCTGATCGGTCTGGCGGTCCTGCTATTCTGCATTTACCAGAAAGACAAAAGGATGTCGAAGGTGCAGTACCGCTCTCTGATTGCAGCAAGCGCGGCATGCATTCTCTATACGGCCGTCCTGGGTCTGGAATCCTTCACGCAGGTCAGCGAGTCGGTCACCCCGGTGATGGCCGGCATTATGAATGCGATGCTCGTGGCGGTCTATGTGCTACTGTTCGCGATCGGCACGATCATTATTGTCTATGCCGTCCTCAAATACCGGAAAAACAGGACGGTTGAGGTGCTGGAACACCTGGTGATCATCTGCTTCATCCTGGTCTGCCTGGCCTTCGGCGTCTTTGTTTCCTACAGTGATTTCTGGGGCGGCAAGGAGATCATTTGTTTCCTGACGATGGTTCTTTACGCCGGCTGCCTGCTGATCTATCGCCCGTATGTGACCCTCCTGATTCTCGGAGCCAGCTTTCTGGGATTTTACCGCGTCCTGCTGACATATCAGAACGGGCTGACTTTCCAGGACCAGGAGATCGTCATCCGGGGTGTGACCGAGAAGATCATTTCCGGGGACTCCGTCAACTACATCACCTTCTTCATTTCCCTGGCCACAATCTGCTTCGCGATCTACCACGGGCGGCTGAATGAAGCGAAGAAGACGACGGAACTCGAAAAGAGCGCCCGGGAAGACGCCCTGACGGGAATCTGCGGTTTCAGCTATTTTGTAGAGCTCGCGAAAGAAAGGATACAGGGCCTCACGGAACGCTTTGAGGAAAATGTCTTCCTGTTCTTCGACGTGCACAATTTCAAGGCGTTTAACGACCAGCGGGGATTTGAAGCGGGGAACCGGTTCCTTGTCACGATCGCGAAATACATCACCGATCTCTTTCCGGATTCCCTCTGCGCCAGGCAGGCAGACGATCATTTCGTCGTGTTTACGAATGCTGCAGGGATCCCGGAGAAACTGGAGAAACTGGATCGCCTCGTCCATGAGTATGACAAGGAAATCCTGCTGTGTATCAATTGCGGCGCGTATCACCTGAGCAGCAACGGGGAGGATCCCCGTCTGGCGATCGACCGGGCGCGTTATGCCGCCGCCACGATCAAAAACCGTTTCCAGACCGTTTATGCCGAATACGACAAGAAGATGAGCGACCAGTATCACAAGAAACTGTATGTCATCAACAATATCGACAATGCGGTCGAAAACGGATGGATCATTCCGTTCTATCAGCCGGTGGTCTGGTCGGATACGGAAGAACTGTGCGGTTGCGAGGCCCTGGCCCGCTGGATGGATCCGGTGTACGGCCAGCTGTATCCCAACGAATTCATCCCGGTCCTGGAAGAGTACCGCCTGATCCATAAACTGGACCGGTCCATCTTTGAATCCGTGTGCAGGGATATCCGGACGAACCTGGATGCCGGCAAGCCGGTGGTTCCGGTGTCGCTGAATTTCTCCCGGCTGGATTTTGAACTGATGGACGCGGTACAGGAACTGGAGGACCTGGTTGCGAAGTATTCGATCCCGAAGGAACTGATCCATGTGGAAGTGACAGAGAGCGCGCTGACGGATGATTTTATCAAACTGAACGAGGCGATGAACCGCATCAAGGAAATGGGTTACGCTCTGTGGCTGGACGACTTCGGCAGCGGGTATTCTTCCCTTAACGTTCTGAAGGATTACCAGTTTGACGTGGTGAAGATCGATATGCGTTTCCTGTCCAATCTGGATAACAGCGAAAAAGCAAAGACGCTGATCGACTGCATCATCCAGATGGCGAACCGGATCGATATGCTGACGCTGACGGAAGGCGTGGAAACGGAAACACAGGTTGAATTCCTGAACAGGGTCGGCTGTAACCGACTGCAGGGCTACCTGTTCGGCAAACCGATGCCGAAAGAAGAGTTTAACCGGCGCATCGAGGAAAACGAGCTGAAAGTGTCAGACAAACAGCTGTAAAACAGACGAGTCGGATCTCCATTGAAAAAGCCGCAGCATATGCGGCTTTCAGATCGTAGACAAAGTGGCTTCAGCAAGCAGTTGCTGAAGCCATTTTGTTTTGAGATTCAAGCAAGCCCCTTAATAACTTCAAAAAACACTTAAAAC
>CADBEB010000025.1 GCA_902793605.1 uncultured Eubacteriales bacterium | reverse complement strand
CTGAATACGGGGGAAGATGGATATGACGATAAGCGCAAGAAGAAGGGCCAGGACAATGCAGATGATGGTGTAGCGCTTCTTCAGCTGAGCGCTGATCTGCTCGATGTCTTTTTCGGAATACAGTTCGGTCATCATGTATCACTCTCCGAGAGATATATTGAAGAAGAACCGGCAAAATGTCAAGGAAAAAGTGGACCGGAAGGAACCGTCCCTCCCGGACCAATAAAGAACTGCCCTCCTTGTGCAGGGGAGGGCAGTACAATGCTTGATGTGTGTTGAATGAAATTACACTAACTCGAGAATGACCATCTCGGCAGCGTCGCCGCGACGGGGTCCGAGCTTATAGATGCGGGTATAGCCGCCGGAGCAGTTCTTCTCGGCATTGCGGGCCTTGTACTTGGGTCCGATCTCACGGAAGAGCTTTTCCACCACAGGATGCTTGTTGTCCTTGGTGCGCTCACGGTATTCAGCCTTGTTCTCGTCAGCTTTCTTTTCTTCCTTCAGGTCGTAAAGATAAGCCATCATGAGCCGACGGGCATGCAGCTTGGACGGAGCATCGTTCACCACGTCCAGGGTGACCAGCTGGCCCTTGTCATTATGGGTTTCCTTGGTGGTGGAAACCGTGTTGTCGCATTCGCGCACGGCCAGGGTGATCATCTTATCGGCGATCCGGCGGACTTCCTTAGCCTTGGCTTCGGTCGTCTCGATCCGGCCGTACCAGATCAGATTGGTCACCTGGTTACGAAGCAGCGCTTTGCGCTGATCCGCTGTGCGACCCAGCTTGCGTTGGTTAGCCATGGGATTTTCCCTCCTACATTATTCGTCAGTGGGTTTCAGGCCAAGCCCCAGACCGTTGAGCTTCTGCTCAACTTCTTCCAGGCTCTTGCGGCCGAGGTTGCGGACCTTCATCATGTCTTCCTGATTCTTCAGCACCAGCTCAGCAACGCTGTTGATGCCGGCACGCTTCAGGCAGTTATAAGCACGGACGGAAAGATCCAGTTCCTCGATGGTCATATCCAGAACCTTGTCCTTCTTGTCGTCTTCAGGCTGAACCATGCTCACGGGCATGACCTGGTCGGTCAGGCTGACGAACAGGTTCAGGTGCTCATTCAGAATCTTGGCGGCGCTGGAGATCGCTTCTTCAGGCTTCAGCGTGCCGTTGGTCCAGATCTCAAGAGTCAGCTTGTCATAGTCCGTGATCTGACCTACACGCGTATCTTCCACGGTGTAGTTGACCTTCTTCACGGGGGTGAAGATCGAGTCGATCGGGATCACGCCGATGGGCATGCTGGGCGTCTTGTTCTTATCGGCGCTGACATAGCCGCGGCCGCGTTCGAGGGTCAGCTGCATCTGCAGATGAGCGTCCTCGTTCAGCGTGGCGATATGCAGCTCCGGATTGGCGATTTCCACCTCATCATCCGTTTTAATGTCACCGGCCTTCAGTTCGCAGGGACCCTTCACGTCGATAACGAGCTGCTTGGGGTTCTCAGAGAACATCTTGCAGGCCATGGTCTTCAGATTCAGGATGATTTCGGTCACGTCCTCCTTGACTCCCGGGATGGTGGAGAACTCATGCTGCACACCTTCGATGTGCACGGACGAGACTGCCACACCGGGGAGGGAAGAAAGAAGCACGCGACGCAGAGAGTTGCCCAGAGTATGGCCAAAACCGCGTTCCAGCGGCTCGACCACAAAGCGGCCATAGCAGCCGTTCTGTCCAACTTCGACGCATTCGATGCGGGCTTTTTCGATTTCGACGATCATTTCGTAGTACCCTCCTCAATCGGGTTGTCGATTCAACATTAACGGGAGTAGAACTCGACGATCATGTTCTCCTGAACCTGCAGATCAATGTCTTCGCGGGTGGGAAGAGCGTTCACGGTGCCGGTGAGGTTCTGAGCATCAAAGCTGAGCCACTTGGGGGTCAGGGTGCTGGTGCCTTCACGCAGGCTCTTGAACATTTCCATCTCTTCGCTGCGCTTGCGCAGGGTGATCTTATCGCCGACCTTCACCTGGTAAGAGGGGATGTCGACCTTCATGTCGTTGACACGAATGTGGCCGTGGCAGACGATCTGACGGGCTGCACGGCGGGTCTTGGCCAGACCGAGACGGAACACCACGTTGTCCAGACGCAGCTCCAGCAGGCGGAGCATGTTGTCACCGGTGATGCCCTTCATGTTGGCGGCCTTCAGGTAATACTTATGGAACTGCTTCTCCAGGACGCCGTAGACGAACTTGACCTTCTGCTTTTCCTGCAGCTGGGCGCCGTACTCGGAGACCTTCTTCCGGCGGTTTCCGCCGGGATTGCGGGTAGACTTTTTATTGCCATAGCCCATGACTGCCGGGGAGATATCGAACTTCCGGCATTTCTTGGCGATAGGCTCTCTTGATACTGCCATTTCTGTCTGTCCTCCTTATTACACGCGACGGCGTTTGGGCGGACGGCAACCGTTGTGGGGAATGGGCGTCACGTCCTTGATCATGTTCACATCCAGACCGGCGGCCTGCAGAGAACGGATAGCAGCCTCACGGCCTGAACCGGGGCCTTTGACATACACTTCAACCGTGCGCAGACCGTATTCCATAGCGGCCTTGGCAGCGGTCTCAGCAGCCATCTGCGCAGCGAAAGGCGTAGACTTCTTGCTGCCGCGGAAACCCAGACCACCAGCGCTCGCCCAGGAAAGAGCATTGCCCTGGATATCGGTGATGGTCACGATGGTATTGTTGAAAGAAGAACGGATATGGGCAGCGCCGCGCTCGACGAGCTTGCGTTCACGGCGTTTACGCGTAGCCTTCTTCAGCTTTTGCTTAGGTGCCATTGATTTTTCTCCCTCCGTAATCCCCGCTCAGTGGCGGGCACAATTCAAAAAATGATAATTGATGATTACTTCGTGGCTTTCTTCTTGCCGGCGATGGTCTTCTTCGGGCCCTTGCGGGTGCGGGCATTCTGTTTGGTGTTCTGTCCGCGGACGGGAAGGCCATGACGATGGCGAACGCCACGATAGCAGCCGATTTCGATCAGGCGCTTGATATTGAGCGACACTTCACGGCGAAGATCACCTTCGACCTTCAGGTTGTGCTCAATGTATTCACGCAGCTTGCTGATTTCGGTCTCGGAGAGATCCTTTACCCGTGTGTCGGGATTCACACCGACTTCCGCGAGCATCTTCTGCGAAGTGGTCAGGCCGATGCCGTAGATATAGGTCAGGCCGATCTCAACGCGCTTTTCTCTGGGCAGGTCAACACCTGCAATGCGTGCCATTTTTAGTAGTACACCTCCATATGTTGTTTGACCCCTTGGGTCAATGGGGAAAGAGTGTTCCGCTATGGGGCGAGGCAACCCAACCAAGCCGGAGCGAAACGGATCTCCGCGTCGGCCCCTGGTGATGCAGGCGCACGACAACACTGACGGACTGCTATGGAAGGTGCAGTCTGCCAGCGCCTAAAGAGACGGGGTTTGATTTCCCGCCGGAACACCCGTTTTTCAACGGATGCAGCCGCCCGGCGGCAAACCAGGGCTAACTTCGCCATTCTATCACAGAGAAAATAAAAAGGCAATGGAAAATTGAATCGATATCTTAAATTTTTGTAAAATTTGTTACAAAATATTAAACTGTGAATTGCTCCTACGCAACCCTGAAGCGGATGATCCTCTTCCGGCAAGGAAACGCACGTTGATTCGCACGCGCACCGTACGGGTTGCTCATGGGGTGTGTGATCGATTGCGAGGGGGATCTCTCCACTCCACTTCGTTCCGGTCGAGATGACACCAGGTTCAGGATGACACCGTGAGGGGCGGAGGACATCGACTGGGAAGACACAATTCAATTATGAATGATAGATTGCGTATTATGAATTCCTTATGTATTCCAGGAGCGCCGCCTTCTTATTCTCAACCTTTCCGTCCATGACGGCTTCGAGGAGGGTGTTCAGAGCTTCACCGACGGCTTTCCCCCTGAGGCCGGCAGCCTGAAGATCGTGGCCGTTAACGGCCAGGTCTTTCAGGGTGAAGCAGGGCTTTTCGGCCAGGAGGGCATCCAGGGCGGCGATGCGCTCCCGAAGACGGGCATGCTCCCGCTCCGGGGAGGAATAGCCGGTGGCGATCCGGTCGGCGCAGTGGATCAGGAACAAGGCGCGGAGATTCTCCTCTCCGAAGCGATTGAGGCGCCGCAGGAGGAAGGAACGGTCGGTATTGATCCCGCCGCTTTCCGTTCGCAGGGAGATGTCGTGATAACGAACCAGGGTGACCAGCCGGTCGCGGAAGTCATTGCTCAGGTGCAAGGATCCGGCGACGCGCAGGGCGATGTCCGCTGAGACCAGCTGGTGTTTTTTATAATGTCCTTCGCCGTTCTCATCGGTGGTCCGGACGGAAGGTTTGCCGGTATCATGCAGGAGCATGGTCAGGCGCAGGACCGGATCCGACGGGACGCCTTCCACCCCGCGGACCGTATGTTCCCACAGGTCCCAGGTATGGTGGTGGTTCTGCTGATCGTACCCGATCATGGGTCCGATCTCCGGTATGATCACCGCAAGGACCTCCGGATATGCCCGGAGGATCCGGCCGCAGGCTTTTCCGCAAAGAAGTTTGAGAAGCTCATCCCGGATCCGCTCGGCAGCCACGCGGCTCAGATCCGGGGCCATACGGCGCAGGGCCCGGTCGGTCGCCGGATCGATCGCGAAGTCATAGACCGAAGCGAAGCGAAGCGCACGCAGGATGCGCAGAGCATCCTCTTCAAAGCGCTTGCCGGGTTCGCCGACGCAGCGGATAACGCCGGCCTGCAGGTCTTCCTGCCCGCCGAAAGGATCGGTGAGACCGGCCGCGGGAGACCAGGCCATCGCGTTGACGGTGAAGTCGCGCCGGGCAAGATCTTCCTTTATATTATCCACAAAAGAAACAGAATCGGGATGACGGTGGTCGGTATAGGTGCCGTCCACGCGGAAGGTAGTGATCTCATAGGGGATGTGGTCCACGATGACGGTCAGGGTGCCGTGTTTGAGACCGGTTTCCACCGTATGGTATCCGTGGAAGACCTGTTGAATCTGCTCCGGCAGGGCGGAGGTGCAGAGATCCCAGTCCTTGGGGGTGAGGCCAAGGAGAGAATCGCGGACGCAGCCTCCCACGACGTAGGCGGAGTGGCCGGCTGATTTCAGCCGGGTCAAAAGGTCTGAGACTGCTGAGGGTAAAGTCATTCTTTTTCCGGAGGGCTTTCCGATCGCCCTCCGGACCTCCTTCGGCGCATGTGTGTTAAGTGTATTTGTTTTGGAGGAAATAGTATTCATTTTTCCGGAGGGCTTTCCGATCGCCCTTTGGAAACCTTCGGGCGCCATGTTGGTTGCGGGTTAATACAGGTGTTCTAAATATCAGTTTAAAGTGAAAGAGTTCATGGCGGCGGAGCCGGGGCCGCGGTAGGTGAAGTAGATGGCGTTGATGCCGTCGGGGATCTCAACTTCCGCGGTATAGCTCGTCCAGACATTGGTGAATTCAACCGGGATGGAGGCGAGAACCGGACCGTCCCAGGAGGTCCTGACTTCGAAAGAACCGCTGGCATAGCCGCGGACTTCGATGGTTACGGAGCGGACGTTTTTACAGTCAAAGTATTTGAAACCGCAGGTGGCGTTATCGCTCAGGTTCATGATATAACCCTGCTCTTCATCCCCGTCTTTCCCGTCCTGGGTGATGCGGGGAAAGCGACCGTCCATCCAGAACCCTTTGCCGGCGCCGCCGGAATAGGGGAGATCTTCGTCCGTGAAGAGGTTGCAGGCGATATAGGCGGGGTAGGTACCCCGGCCTTCGAGCGGCCGGCCGTTCAGGCCGCAGGAGGTCATCTCCACCTGCGGGATGCTGCCGTCGGGTCCAATGGTGACTTCCTGCGCCATGCCCTGGCGGCTGAACATCGTTCCGTCCGTCTGGCGATGGTAGAAGATATAAGCCTTTTCACCGACCTTCACAAGGCCGCCGTGATTATTTCCGCCGTAGTACGCGGGTTTGGCGGCAGGCTTGTAGGAGGAAATCCCGATGTCGTTGTTGCTGACGATAACACCGCGGTAGGTGAAATCCCTGTCCGGGAAGCGGCTCGTCGCATAGCAGAGCTCATGCATGACGATTGAGGAATAGACGAAATAATACAGATCGCCGAATTTCCGGATGGAGGACGCTTCAAAGAATTCATGCCCCTCGTAACCAGAACCGGCGCTGTAAGGTTTGCTGGGCATGATGAAAACAGGTTCCTGCTCAATGGTCAGCATATCCTCGCCGAGCAGCGTGCACATCGGCCCGTGGCGGGAGGGATCCAAGGGGGAGCAGAAGCCGGTATAAAGCCAGGTTTTGCCGTCCTCCGTAAGGACACCCGGATCAAACTGCGGTTCGTCCCCGGGACGGTGACCGAGGAGGTTGCCTTCCTTGTCATGAACATGGCCGTAGAATTCATATTTGCCGGCCGGCTGATCACAGACGGCGACAGCGACGGTGTTTTCCTTGTCCAGCACGTAGTACAGGTAAAACCGGCCGTCGGGGCCCCGGGTGACATCCGGTGCATAGAGGCAGGCCCTGCCGAAGGGATTATCCGGGTCGTCCGTCTTTTTGTAGATCACGCCCTCATAGCGCCAGTCGGACAGGTCGTCCACCGGCGCGGACCAGCAGACATAGTCGTTCAGGCAGAAAACGTGGCCGCGGAAACGGTCATGGGAGCCGTAGACATAGAGGCGGCCGTCGAAAATGTGAGGCTCACCATCGGGAATGTATTCCCAGGAGGGCAAGTATGGGTTGAATGCCTGCATAGGGAGGGCTCCTTTACAATGTTCTGGGAACATTGTAAAGGGTAAAATAAGTTTTTACAAGAATCCACGAATGGTTTTTTGTGAAGGTTTGTCTGCTGCCCTAAATATGCAAAAAAAAGCAATGATTTATTGCTAAAAGCACAATATCTTGTTAAAATAGTAAAGATTTGATCACTGCACAGGGGGACTGCTTACGCATGAAGGCAATCACTTCGATTCCGCTGCCTGATCTGTTTGTATATATCGCTATTGCCGGCGTGACACTGATTGGTATTCTCAAGTGTATCCTGCCCGTGGCGGGGACAACCCGCGGGCTAAACCGGGCGGTCGAAAAGCTGCGGAAAAGTGCGGACAAAAATGTCTGGCATGATGATCTGTTCGTCGGGAAACGGCTGAAGATGACCTGGAAGAAATTCCTTCAGACGGAAGACGAAATGGAGAAACGCGGGCTGTCCTGCCCGGTGGAGGATTATATCAACACGCGGACGGTCGCTACCATTCCGGGCAACGCGTCCCTCAGCGAACTGATTCCTTCTCTGCTGACCTCCCTGGGCATCCTGGGGACGTTCATCGGCCTTACGCGGGGCCTGACCGGGCTCGATATGACGGACGCAAATACCCTGATGAACGGCATTCCGGTGCTTCTGGACGGCATGAAGGCGGCGTTTGTGACGTCTCTGGCCGGCATCTCCTGCTCGCTGTTGTTCTCGATGACTAACCGGACCATACAGGGGAACAGCTACCGGGCTATTGACCGGTTTATTCTGGTTTTCAGCGAGAATACGGAGCACAAAGCGCTGGATATGGATTATCAGATCGTGCTGCAGGGCAATGACCGGAACAGGCTGCTGAGCTCGGTAACCACGGGGCTGAGCGATACAATCTCCGACATGGTGCACAATGTGGTCTCGGAGGCTGTGAACCCGGTTACGGAAGCTATGGAGCAGTATATGCGGGCCGCGGCGGAGCAGCAGACTGAAAGCCTGCAGACCGCGGTCACCACCTTTGTGAAGGATATGCAGGACGCCTTCGGAAATGAATTCGTGACCATCGGGAAAACGATGACCGAAATCAACCGGCAGCAGGAAATCGGAGAGAAGACGCTGATGCTGTCAGCTGAAGCGGCGGAGAGCATCCGGGAGCAGAGCGAAAAGCTGAAGGCGTTGACAGATGAAATGGTACAAAGCTACGACATCTTCCTGAAGAGCGTACATGCCCGTTCGGAAGAGGATGATAAGTTTATTTCCGAATCCCTGACAGCACTGGAAGCGCTGAAGCAGAACGCGAATGACCAGGGAATGATGCTGCGGAAAATGGATACGGCGCAGCAGGAGCTGAACAACGCGATCCATGACTATCAGCAGGTCAGCACCAGGTGGGCGGAGCAGGCGGTGAGCGCGCAGCAGGCTGCGGCGACGGATCTGGCGGGAGCCGGCGAAACGATCCGGGAGGCCGGCGACAAGCTGGCTGTCTCCTACGAGAAGTTTGTTTCCTCAACATCCGGCAGCCTGAACGGCACACTGAAGACCTTCTCGGATTCCATGATGACGCTGACGGCGCTGATTAACCGGAAGACCGCGGAAAATGAGGTGGAAAAAGCTTCCACTGTGGATCAGCTGGGAGAAATCCAACGGCTGCTGGCACGGCTTACGCAGAGCATTCAGCCGAAAGGAGCTTCCGAGGCATGAAGCGTGACAAGTACGAGGATGAGCGCGTCGGCGGAGGCGGAGGCAGCAGCTGGATCAGCTACTCCGACATGATGGCTTCGCTGCTGCTGGTGTTTGTCCTGATGCTTTGCGTTAGTCTGCTGAAATATTTTACCGCGCCGAAGGAAGAGGATATCCGGCAGCAGCAGACCATCGACGAACAGTTGAAAGAGATCGAGACACGGGAGGCGGAGCTGACGAAGCGCGAGGAAGCGCTGGCGGAAGCATTGGAGCAGCTGACGAAGGACCGGGAGGAACTGCGGGCTGCGCAGGAACAGCTGACGAAGGATCAGGAAGCACTGAAAGCGGCGCAGGAGCAGCTGGCGAAGGATCAGGAAGCGCTGAAAGCGGCGCAGGAGCAGCTGGCGAAGGATCAGGAAGCGCTGAAGGCGGCGCAGGAGCAGCTGGCGAAGGATCAGGAAGCGCTGAAGGCGGCGCAGGAGCAGCTGGCGAAGGATCAGGAAGCGCTGAAAGCGGCGCAGGAGCAGCTGGCGAAGGATCAGGAAGCACTGAAAGCAGCGCAGGAGCAGCTGGAGAAGGATCAGGAAGCGCTGAAGGCGGCGCAGGAGCAGCTGAAGCAGGACCAGGAAACGCTGCGTGTGGCGCAGGAACAGCTGAAAAAGAAAGAGCAGGCTCTGGAGCAAGAGAAAAAGGAACTGGAGGAGACGCGTGCCGCCCTGGACCGGGACCGTGCTGAACTGGACAAAGAGAAAGCCGAGCTTGAAAAAGAAAAGGAACAGCTGAAACAGGATCAGGCGGATCTGAAAGCCGAACGTGATCAGCTGGATCTGGAGCGGGAAGCCTTTCGAACGGAGAAGGAAGCATTCGAGAAGGAATCGAAAGCCGGGGTGGAAACGGCCGCCGCACCGGAATCCGAATCAGAATGGCAGAAAGAAAAACAGCGGGAACTTCAGAAGCAACAGGCCTTACTGGATCAGTATTCGCTGCGAAGGCGTATCATTGCCAGCCAGTACGACGCTTTTAAGGATTCCGGGCTGAATATAACAATTAACCGGGATACGGGGGATATCACGACGCCCAATTTCATCCTGTTTGACCCGGGGAGCATCGAACTGAGCGAAGCAGGGAAGCGTTTTCTGGATACATTCATCCCGCGGTATCTGGAAGTGCTGATGCTGCCGGAATATGAAAGCTATATCAGCGAAGTGGTCATCGAAGGGCATACGGACAGTGCATTCTCCTCAGCGATGGAGCTGAGTCGGGACAGGGCTGTGCAGGTAATGGCCTATAGCCTGCAGATCCCGACACTGACAGAAACTGAGCGGGCGTATCTGAGCGAGAGAGCTTCATTTATCGGACGGGGATTCATGGATCCCATTATCGGTGGAAACGGACAGATCAACCGGGAAGCGAGCCGCCGGGTTGAGATTAAATTCCAGATCAGGGACAACGATCTTTTGTCCGAATCGGAACTCATCAGGGAACTGAGCGGCAGACTGGAAGCGGCCGGAGTATCCGCAATTGTGGATCCGGAAACCGGCGATGTGCTGCCGGACGGTATTCTGCTCTTCAACGAGGGGAAAGACGAACTGACAGTGGAAGGAAAGGTGTTCATCCGGAGATTCCTGCCGGTTTATCTGGACGTAATGATGAAGGCGGAGTATCAGGAACAGATCGGAATGCTGATCATTGAGGGAACCACTGATCAGAAGGTGCTGGACGCGGAGCAGCTTGATCTCGGCCAGCGCAGAGCGACCCGGGTGATGGAATACTGCATGCAGCAGGATCTGACGGATGAGCAGAAAGCCTATCTGCAGAGCAGGCTGATTACGGCGGGCAGGAATACCGCAAGTTCCTCCGAGAGGACGGATGAAAATGCCGACAGGCATATAAAATTCAGATTCCAGCTGAAGAATACGGGCTCCCTGACCGAGATCAGGAACCTGTTTCAGGATAACTGACACAGCCAAAGGGCGGTTCTTACCGGCCCTTTTCTTTACTGAGACATACCGGCCCTTTTCTTTACTGAGATGAATTGACAGTGACGCGCTGTATTTGCTAAAATACCCTTTAATATACGAAGGGAGGATACAGGGATGCTGCAGGAGAGAATCAGGGAAGGGCTGACTTTTGACGACGTGCTGCTGGTACCGGCCAAGAGCGAAGTGCTGCCCCGGGATGTGGACCTTTCCATTCAACTGACGAAGAACATCAAACTGAATATCCCCATGCTGAGTGCGGCGATGGATACCGTGACGGACAGCCGGATGGCGATCGCCATGGCCCGCGAAGGCGGACTCGGTATCATTCACAAGAATATGACAATCGAGGAGCAGGCCGCGCAGGTGGACAAGGTCAAGCGCAGCGAGCACGGCGTGATCACCGATCCCTTTTACCTGAGTCCTGAGAACCTGATCTCCGATGCGGAAGAACTGATGAGCCGCTACCGCATCAGCGGCGTGCCGATCACCCGAGAAGGAAAGCTGGTCGGCATCCTGACCAACCGCGACCTGCGGTTTGAAACCGATTACTCCAAGCCCATCGGCGAAGTCATGACCAGTGAAAACCTGATCACCGCACCGGAAGGGACCACCCTGGAAGAAGCAAAGAAGATCCTGGCCAACCACCGGATCGAGAAACTGCCCATTGTGGACAAGGACTTCATGCTCCGCGGCCTGATCACCATCAAGGATATTGAAAAGACCAGCAAGTACCCGAACAGCGCCAAGGATGAGAACGGCCGGCTGCTGTGCGGTGCTGCGGTCGGCGTGACGAACGACGTTTTCGAGCGGATCGAAGCGCTGATCGACGCCAAGGTGGACGTTATCAACATCGATACCGCCCATGGCCACAGCCTGGGCGTGCTGAAACAGGTGGAGAACATCCGCAACCGTTATCCGAACATCACGCTGTTTGCCGGCAACGTCGCCACGGCGGCTGCCACGCATGATCTGATCTCCGCCGGCGTTGACTGCGTCAAGGTCGGTATCGGTCCCGGGTCCATCTGTACCACCCGTGTTGTCGCTGGCATCGGCGTCCCGCAGATCACCGCGATCGCGGACTGCGCCGAGGAAGCGGATAAATTCGGCGTCCGTGTGATCGCCGACGGCGGCATCAAGTACTCCGGTGATATCACCAAGGCCCTGGCAGCCGGCGGAAGCTGCGTCATGCTGGGAAGCCTGCTGGCCGGCACGGAGGAAAGCCCCGGAGCGATGGAGATCTACCAGGGCCGTTCCTTCAAGGTGTACCGCGGCATGGGCAGTATGGCGGCAATGTCGGTCGGCTCCAAGGACCGCTATTTCCAGGAAGGCCAAAAGAAGCTGGTGCCCGAAGGCGTCGAAGGACGCGTGCCCTACAAGGGAACGCTGGCGGACACGATCTTCCAGATGGTCGGCGGCCTGCGGGCCGGTATGGGCTACTGCGGCACGAAGACCATTGATGAGCTGAGAACGAAGAGCGAGTTCATCCGGATCACCGGAGCCGGCCTGGCCGAGAGCCATCCGCATGACATCTCGATCACGAAGGAAGCACCGAATTACTCAAGGAGCAATTAAGATATGGGAGAGCGTACTTATCGGGCAGCATGTGCGTTGTACAGGCTGTTTTCCCGGAAGATGAACGTGGAATGGGCGGAGCCTTTCCAGAAGGGTCCGTGTGTGTTTGTCGTAAACAACGCCGGCGTTGCCGGTGCGCTTGACATGATGGTCCGGTTTCCGGAAAAGGACCGGATCCATCCGTGGATCCTCGAGGAAATGCTGGAAAAACGGGAGTATCCGATCCCGCCCGCGATCCTGAAGGGTACGCCCTATATTCCCGTATACCGTGACCAGCGGTTCATCCTGACCCTGCGCCAGAGCATCCGCGTCCTCCAGAAAGACCATTATCTGCTGATCTTCCCGGAGCAGACCCCGGGCGGGCGGGAAACCCACCGGTGGATCAACACCGGCTGGCTGCGGCTGGGTGAGATGTGGTACCGGGCCAGCGGCAGGTCGCTGAAAATGTATCCGGTTCACGTGGACAAGGACAAACACCTGATCAAAGTTGCCGCACCGGTCCGGTACGACCCGGCCAAACGGTTCAGCGAACAGGAAAAAGACCTTGTCGAGCAGCTCTCGAAAGGTCTTCGCGGGGAATCCTGATCTGTCAGGGGAGGCAAAACGCCTCCCTTATTCTTTTAACATATCCCGGCAGAGAATGCGCAGGAACTTCAGTGCGTTCGCATCGTTCCCGCCGTTTACAATCGCACAGAGATATCCATCCGTTGCTTTTGCATAGCGGCTGAGGCCGGGAAGCTTGTTCTGCGGAATGCCGCAGAGATGGTTCTCCCCGGTCTCCGTATTTTTGCGCCAGCCGTTCTGCAGGCTGATCCCTGCCGCGTCAAAGAGCGCCATGAGCTCCTTGTCCTCCTCCAGCGGGAGGAAGGATCCGCCGGAGGCACCGGTAACGAATTCATCCCGGGGGAGAAGATAGACATCGCCTTCCCCGACCGCCATGTAGGTCATGAGCTGCATGGAACCGTAATATCCGTCGTCCAGGAGCTGGAGGGGAGTCATGACTTCCATGTCTTCCATCTCAGTCTTCCGGATGTTCTCCATGTAAGCGGTGAGTTTTTCCTGGTCCATCTGGCCATAGACATAGAACTCCACCCGCTTGTCGGCGGGAGAGCGGTAAGCGGTCACGGAATATAGAAGATCCACAAGACCGAAAGCGAGCACGGCGACCAGCAGGTATTTCCACCAACTGTAGGTCAGGTGCTGCTTCAGAGTCCGGGAATTGATCGGCGTTTTCATCCAGAGAATCTCCTTACGTCAGGGATCTTAACACAAGGAAGCATAGCACGGAAACTGTGCGATGACAACAGGAAAAAAGAAGGAAAAGAGCGGGAAGAAGACGAAATAAAACAGTGAAGAGAAAAGTCGATGACGAGGAAACGAGGAATGAAAGGAAGGTTTTTTGTATGAAGAATCAGCCGATCATCACTATAGGAAGACAGTACGGATCCGGCGGGCGCTATGTGGCAAAACTGCTGGCGGAGAGACTTGGGATCCCTTACTATGATAAGGAACTGCTGACCGAAGCGTCAAAGGACAGCGGGATCTGCAAGGAACTGCTGGAAAGCTATGATGAGAAGCAGGGGAAGAACCTGCTGTTCTCCCTGATCAGCGGGGCACAGGTCCGGGCGGAGCCGGGGGCTATGTATATGGATATGCCCCTGAACCATAAGATCTTCCTGGCCCAGTTCGATACGATCCGCCGGATCGCGGACGAGGGGCCGTGCGTTATCGTCGGACGCTGCGCGGACTATGTGCTGCGGGACCATGAGAACGTGATCAACGTGTTCATCAAGGCCGGTACGGAGCAGCGGATCAAGCGCATCATCAAGTACAACGGCGCGGATCCGGTCCGGGCGGAGGAGATCCTGCGCAAAGCGGACAAACAGCGCGCATCATATTATAACTATTACGCAACGGGTTCCTGGGGCGACGTCAGCAATTATGATCTGTGCGTGGATACCGGCACACTGGGGATTGAAGGCTGCGTGGACCTGATCTGTAAATGCGCCGAAGTCAAGGCAAACTTTACGGGAGAAAAGGAAGAATGGTAAAACGCCTGGTGGCGCTGCTCGCGGCAGCGGCGCTGCTTCTGCCGGGGACAGGAACGGCCTCCATCATATGGACGGAAAAGACCCCCGGGCAGAAGATGCTGAAGGAATACATAACAAACGTGAATACCTTTCTGGTCGAGCGGGGAGAGCTGGAAATCAATACACGCTTTGAGATGTATGACCAGCTGGCGGTGCTCGGTATCACTTCCGCCCCGAACGCGGAGACTCCGGAAGGGGTCGAGATTACCGTCAGGCTGACTTATGACAGCATCAACTCCGTTCAGCTGCGGGTTGATGAGACGGAACGGTTTCCGGTGATCGCGGCAGCGTTCCTGCAGGCGCTGTACCCGGAGACCATGACGGCCGGGGAAGCGATCAGAACCCCGGAAGAGCGGGCGAAGAAGGCGCTGGCGAATCCGGAGAATTCCTTTGAGGATGAGGTTGAGGAGCTGAACGGCACTTCGCCGCGAACCTACTATGCTTATTATCCGGACCAGTATCATGACGGGGTCAGCTGGATGCAGATGACGATCATTTTTCCGCTGGCCGGATACTGGGAAGGAACCGGCGTAATCGACGGAGAAACGCCGACAAAGGGACCGGACACTTACAGCGGGAATGACGTGGAGTATGACGGTTATTTCTCGAAGGACGATTATCAGCATTATGAGGTGTTTGTGACGGCAACACCGGAGCCGGACTCGCCGGCGGGAGAACTGGAGGACGGTTTGTAGTTTCTTTGTTGTTTTTTTGGCGAATTGGTTGTATGTCCCTGCCTGAGAGCGTAGAATCGCAGGCAGGGATTTTTTTGTAAGGAGCATGAGTGCCATGAGCAAAATCCGGATGACAACACCGCTGGTGGAGATGGACGGGGACGAGATGACCCGGATCCTCTGGGCGGAAATCAAAAAGGAACTGCTGGAGCCGTTTGTCGACCTGAAGACGGAGTATTACGACCTGGGACTGAAGCACCGGGATGAGACGGACGACCAGGTGACGGTGGACAGCGCGAACGCGACGCTGAAATACGGCGTAGCGGTGAAATGCGCTACGATCACCCCCAACGCGCAGCGGGTGGAGGAATACGGACTGAAAGAAATGTGGAAGAGCCCGAACGGAACGATCCGCGCGATCCTGGACGGGACAGTATTCCGGACACCGATTCAGGTGAACGGCGTGCATCCGACGGTACGGACCTGGAAAAAACCGATCACCATCGCGCGCCATGCCTATGGTGATGTATATAAGAATTCCGAGATCCGGATCCCCGGGGCAGGAAAGGCGGAACTGGTCTTCACCGGGACCGACGGACAGGCGGTCCGGAAGACGATCTTTGATTTCAAAGGGCCCGGGATCATCCAGGGCATTCACAATGTGGACGCTTCCATCGAATCCTTTGCGCACAGCTGCTTCACCTATGCCCTGAGCGTGAAAAAGGACCTGTGGTTCTCCACAAAGGATACGATCAGCAAAACGTACGATCATCGCTTCAAGGACATCTTTGCTGAACTGTATGAGACGCAGTACAAGGAAGCGTTTGAAAAGGCGGGGATCACGTACTTCTATACCCTGATCGACGACGCGGTGGCCCGCGTGGTACGATCGGAAGGCGGGTTTATTTGGGCCTGCAAGAACTATGACGGAGACGTGATGAGTGATATGATCGCTACGGCGTTCGGATCGCTGGCGATGATGACCTCCGTGCTGGTCAGCCCGAACGGACAGTTCGAGTATGAAGCAGCGCATGGTACGGTGACCCGGCATTACTACCGCTACCTGAAAGGGGAGGAAACCAGCACCAACCCGGTCGCAACGATCTTTGCCTGGAGCGGCGCGCTGCGCAAGCGCGGCGAACTGGACGGACTGCCGGAACTGCAGGCTTTTGCTGACCGTCTGGAAAAGGCGACGCTGGACACGATCAACAGCGGGGTCATGACAAAAGACCTGGCGCTGCTGTATGAAGGGGAAGCAAAGGCTGTCAACAGCCGGGAATTCCTGGCGGAGATCCGCGGCAGGCTGGAGGCGTAAGATTACCATATCGTCTATTGACGAAAGAAAAAGCTGAATGTATAATAATGACAGACTTCCTGGGGTTCGCGACAGCTTTTCGGTTTTCCCCACATTTCATAAAATGGAGCCCGGGTCCAAGGAGTGATATGCCATGCCCCCGTTTTGAACGCCAGGGGACGGCAGAGTCGCTCGGCAGGGCACCAGCCTGCTTAACAGAGCGGGTGAAAAAACGAGGGCATCGGCTCCCCGGGGTTCGAAATAACAGACCGCTTGAAAAAGCGGTCTGTTATTTCAAAACGAGAGTTTTGCTTAGCCCTTTCCCCCTGCCCCCTTCCCCACGCTGAAAGCGGATTTTATTGCAAGAAGGTCTGCGTGGGGACGGGGATTATTTAGTGATGGGGGCTCCGCCCCCATGCCCCTGCCATAGATGAATGGTTGACTGTATGGCTGAACAGCTACTGCCCCAAGGTTAGTTTTTCGGAGAAGGGGATACCCCAGAAGTACCAGGTGACGGTGGCTTCGCGGACACTGTGCATATCGCGGGCGGTCAGGATCGTGGCGGAGAGGGTTCCGTTTTTACCGGAAGGAACAGTATGTTCCTGTCCGTCGGTGATCATCAGGACGTCCCCCTGCATGGGGGTGATGCGGATCTCGGCGGTATCCGCTTTCAGGAAAGCGTGATTGTCAAGGCGGACTGTATAGGTCAGGAACTGATACTGATCCGCCGTGAGCAGATCTTTACCGCCATAAAGAGTCCCGATAAAGGTTCCGCCGGAGACCTGCTTCTTCAGTTGGTCGAAGTATTCGGCCTGGGAGACTCCGTCTGTTGCGATGCAGGAATCGAAAACGACGGTCAGGTTGGCGTTGAAATAGAGCCAGCCGATGCCGACGACAGCGGCCAGAACCAGAATAATCAGGATTATCGCGAATGGCTTCATGTATGAAGGCTCCTTTGAAAAGGGTGGATTCCAGACAGGGGAGTTTTCTCCGCGCGCATGCCTGGCCGAAATGACACGCGAACGGATAACTGCCTATTCAGAAGCAGCTTCCCCGGAAAGGATGCGGTTCATTTCTTCGATCATCTCGGCGTCCTTCAGGCTGAACTTGAACTCCACGCGGCGGGAGGCATCGGGGTCTTCCACACCGTTGACATAGACCAGGTCGGAAGAGCTGCGGCCCTTGGCGGTCAGGATCTGCTGCAGCTTGGCTTTCTGTTCCCTGGTGAGGGAAGACATGTTCAGGCAGTAAAGTGCAACCTGCAGGGCACGGTCCTGGCTCAGCTTCAGATTGCTGTTATAGGTGCCCTTGGAATCGGTATGGCCTTCGATGATGATCTCACCGAGGTAGTCGGCGTATTCATCCCGGAGCAGGACGCTCAGGTAGACCGGCACAAAGCGGTCCAGCAGCTCCTGGCCTTCCTGGCGGATGGCTGCTTTGCCGGTTTCAAAGAAGACGGCGCTGTCCAGCTTGATATCGCCGGTGTTCGGATCCACGGCGGCCTTCAGGTTGGAGGAGGCCAGGGAATCCGACAGGTCCCTGATCATGGCCGCCTTGATACCGATGAGGCTGTCGATTCGGAGCGCCTGGGCGTTCAGCGCGTCCTGCTGCTCCCGGACTTTCAGGGTGGCGGCTTCGAGGTCGGCTTCCTTGGAGACCAGGATGACCTGCAGGTTTTCCAGCTCTTTTTCCTTGTCGCTCAGGTCGATCTTCAGCTTGTCCAGGTCACCCTGGATGACGATCAGCTTCTGCTCCTTGTCATTCAGGTTATCTTCTGCCAGTTTCAGCTGAATGGTCTGCTGGTCGAGCACCAGCCGCTGTTCGTCCAGCTCCCGGGTTTTGCTCTCCAGCATCGTGAAATACTGATAGAGGCTGTACGTCAGGACGAGTACGAAGATCAGCAGAAGCGCTGCCATCATGTCCGAATAGCTGATCCAGCTGGCACCGGTACCGCCGGAGCCCCTGCCGATCCGCCGGTTGTGGATTCGTTGACGCGCCATGATCAGACCTCCTCCGAAAGGCTCGTGAGGGTGTCGGAAACGGTCTTCACCTGATCGTTCAGCTTGTTCATCAGATCGCGGATGTCGCGGAGGCTGACCTGTTCTTCGGCGGTATCCGGTTTATCGGAGATGTTCTGTACTTTCTGGCTCAGGGAGTCGATCAGGGCCGCCATATCGCGGCTTTCCTGACGCATATCGTTCAGCAGCTCGGCTGACCGTTTTTCAAAACCTTCATCCCGTTCACGGACGGTGCTGAGTTCGGACATATAAGCGTCAAACTTATCAAGCGCACGGGAGGTGATCTCCTGCAGGGACTGGGCATTGCGAACGATGCCTTCTGCCGCGGAGAGATTTTCGTTCGTCACCCGGGCGGCACGCACCTGTTCCTGCTCGAGAGCGCTCATCGTCTGGGCGAGGGAAGTGAACTGGTTGCCCATGCTCCGGTCCATCTCGGACAGGAAGCGGGAAACGATATGGTTGACGCCTTCGATCTGGTTGCGGGTAGTGCCGACGATAAAACGGTCCATTGATTCGGCCACCGGGTTCATGGCACGGGAGATGGAACGCCCGACGTTGTCGGCCAGGCGGTCGACCAGGGTATCGTTGATACCCTGGAGCATGAAGTTCCGGTCCTGGTTCTGGCAGATCAGCTGCACATCGTTATCCAGAGGCCGGGACATGGCGAGCTGGGTGAAGGAAGTTACGAAATCATCGATCGCGCGGTAGCTGGAACCCTGGGAGATCCGGTTCAGCATATTGAAGACCAGGCTGCAGCTGATACCGGCGACCGAAGTCCCGAAAGCGAAACGCATGCCGCCCAGCAGGTCCGGGATACCCTGGATCAGCTGGGTGGAATCCGCGAAGTTCAGGGAGGAGAGGCCGCGGCTGAGACCCATGAAGGTGCCAAGGATACCCAGCGAGGTCAGCAGGTTCGGGATCAGCTCGGCCAGTCCGGCGTTGCCGGGGCCATGGGTGACGGTATCGTCATTGATATAGTCTTCCACATTGGTCGGGAGGCCGCGGCGGTCCAGCTGCTCCGCGTTCTGCAGGAAGCGGAGCCAGCTGCCTTTCAGGCGTTTGCCGACGAAACGGGATTCCTGCCAGACGGGCTTTTCCAGCTGCTTGCCGGCGTTAGCCTGGAGGCGGGTGATCGCACGGCGAAGGGCGGAGGTAGTCCGCCAGAGCGGAATGAGACATTTGAAGAAACCGATCAGCGTAACAACCGCGATCGCTCCGTAAACAACGTAATCAGCCAGATTGGGCAGAATGGCCGTGACTTTCGATAAATCGGGCACAGGCTTCGCCTCCTTAAAGCAATAGCTTTAAGAATTATATCATATATGAAATGAAAATGAAATACTTTTGAAATTATTTATGCCCTTTCCCCTGCCCCTTCCCCACACTGAAAGAAGCTTATATTGCAGTTGGTTTTGTGTGGGGACGGGGATTATTTTGTGGTGGGGCTTCGCCCCACACCTCGATATGGAAACGGGGTTTATTGATCGGGAAGAGCTGGTTTTGCTGGTATTATTCAGGAATTAAAGAGCAGAGAGGACTTCGCCGACTTTGTCGTGGATGACGAGGTCGCATTGGGAATCCATGGGAGTGGCGTCGCGGTTGATCAGGACCAGGTGCTTGCCGCGGAAATAACGGATAAGTCCGGCGGCGGGGTAGACGGTCAGGCTGGTGCCGGCGACGATCATCAGGTCCGCTTTGGAGATGACATGGATCGCACCGGAAACGACGGCGTCATCCAGGCCTTCTTCGTAGAGGACGACATCCGGCTTGATCCGGCCGCCGCAATCGCAGTGGGGGACAGGGTCCCTGCTGTTCTTCATGAATTCGGCGGAAAAGAACCTGCCGCAGTTCATGCAGTAGTTCCGATGAACACTGCCATGGAGTTCAAAGACCTTTTTGCTGCCGGCAGCCTGGTGAAGCCCGTCGATGTTCTGGGTGACGACACCGATCAGCTTGCCTTCCTTTTCCCATTCGGCCAGCTTCAGATGGGCTTTGTTCGGTTTTGCATCCAGGGGGAGGAGCTTGTCCCGGTAGAACTTGAAGAACTCCTCGGGTTTCTGTACGAAAAAGGTGTGGGAGAGGATGGTCTCCGGCGGGTAGTCATATTTCTGGTGATAAAGACCGTCAACGCTGCGGAAATCCGGGATGCCGCTTTCGGTGGAGACGCCGGCGCCGCCGAAGAAGACGATTCGTTCGCTCGAACCGACAAGCGCTTTCAGTTCTTCGTAAGCCATCATGAGGCCTCCCTTATTGTTCGCTTTCGGCCGGAGGTTCAGGAGCCGGTGCTGCAGCGGCAACAGCGGACTGGACGGCGGACTCAGCCGCTTTCTGCCTGGTTTCCGAAAGGGGTATTGTCGCCCCGGCGGGAGCAAGATTCTTCAGGGCTTTGCGGATGAGCAGGAACACGACGAGGTCGATGATGGCTTCGACGATCAGCATGATGCCGATGATCACGTTCCGGTTTTCGCCGAGGAAGGCCGGATTGGCCAGGGTGAGGATTCCGATGACCATGGAGAAGGCGGCCAGGATCAGCATGATCCACCATTTTTCAATCTTCAGGGCCAACTCATCGAAGGCGTACTGGATCTTCACGAAGGCGCCGAAGAGCAATGCGATCCCCCAGATAAAGGGAAGGAGGTTCTCCAGGTACTCCGGGTTGAAGGCGAGAAGCGCCCCGGCAACGATCAGAACCAGGCCGCTGGCCAGCCTCAGTTCGGTGATCTTGACCAACGGTTTGGAGCGCACATAGACAATGATCATGTAAATCGCAGAGATGATCATGACACCGGCCAGCGCATAGGAGGTAACACGGAGGGCCAGGTTGCCAAGCGCGATCAGCAGGATGCCGCAGATCAGATCAAAGGCAAAGGGCAGGATAACAGACCAGGTATCCAGTTCACCGGGCTTTTTTTCGCTTTGTTTGAGAAAATGAAAGTTTGTCATGTTTTTACTCCTTCTGTGAAGTTACTCTTTATTATTATCTATTCAACATGAATGGTGTGATCTCCTTGTTTGTTCGAAACATGTTCGGGAGGGGCGAATCGGTTGACAGTCGGGGGGCCTGAGTGATAATATTCAACGTAATTGCTTGGCGGAGCCAGGCTTTTTACCAAGGGAGGAAAGAACCATGAATCAGTATCGTGTTGGGATCATCGGGGCCACCGGAATGGTGGGACAGCGCTTTATTTCCCTGCTGAAAGACCATCCGTGGTTCAAGGTGACCTGCCTGGCGGCTTCCGCCCGGAGTGCCGGGAAGACCTACCGGGAAGCGGTCGGAGAGCGCTGGGCCTTTGACTGGCCGATTCCGGACTATGCGGCGGATATGACGATCGTTGACGCTTCCGATATTGACGCGGTGGCGGCGAAGGTTGATTTCTGCTTCTGCGCGGTGGATATGAAAAAGGATGAGATCCGCGCGCTGGAAGAGGATTATGCCCGGCATGAAGTGCCGATCGTAAGCAATAACAGCGCCTGCCGCGGGATTGAGGATGTGCCGATGGTGGTGCCGGAGATCAACGCGGCCCATCTGGACGTGATCCCGACCCAGCGGAAGCGCCTGGGCAGCAAATACGGTTTCATCGCCGTGAAGCCGAACTGCTCCATCCAGAGCTATGTGCCCGCGCTGACGCCCCTGCTGGACTTTGAGCCCACACAGGTCAGCGTCTGCACCTACCAGGCGATCAGCGGCGCCGGCAAGACCTTCAAGACCTGGCCGGAGATGGTGGATAACGTGATCCCCTATATCGGCGGGGAAGATGAGAAGAGCGAGAATGAGCCTCTGAAACTGTGGGGCACAGTGAAGGATCTGGGGAACGGTCCCGTAATCGTGAACGCGGCAGAGCCCGTGATCAGCGCGCAGTGCCTGCGCGTGGCGGCCAGCGACGGCCATATGGCGGCGGTTTCCGTAAACTTCAGGAAGCCGGTGACGAAGGAGCAGATCCTCGAGCGGTGGGCGAACTATGAGACGGAAGCCCAGCGGCTGGAACTGCCCAGCGCGCCGAAACCCTTCCTGCAGTACTTCGACGATCCTTCCCGGCCGCAGACCCGGCTGGACCGCGATTTTCAGAACGGCTTCGGGGTCAGCATCGGCCGGCTGCGGGAAGACAGGATCTTTGACTGGCGCTTTGTCTGCCTGAGCCACAATACCATCCGTGGCGCTGCCGGCGGCGGGATCCTGACGGCGGAATTGCTGTGCAGGAAAGGGTATATTCAGGCAAAATGAGTCAATAGAAGGGAAATGGGACAAAAGGTGCCTGTCACCAGGTGTCCCATCCATGATTCGTAAAGGCAGAGTAGCGTTGTCCGCGTAAAGTGTTCATGAACGGGGAGTTGTCATGAAACGAAACGACTGAAGTCGTGCGGTGGAGAATGCGCATCCCGCTGCTTTTCCAGAAAGAGCCTCTGCGAATCACAAGAAGAACTGATCTGAGAATCGAAAGGAGGCTTTTTTCATGCAGAAAATGACTACCCAGAAGATGTGCCTGCTTGCGGTCCTGTGCGCCATGCAGGTGGTCCTGTCCCGGATCGCTGCCATCAATGTCGGTGATTATCTGAAGATCAGTTTCGGATTTATCCCGATCGCGGTATGCGGCATTCTGGCCGGACCGATGTGGGCTGCTCTGACAGCAGTGGCCTCGGATGTGATCGGCGCGCTGCTGTTTCCGACAGGCGCTTTTTTCCCGGGATATACGGTTGTAGCGGCTGCCGGCGGATTAATCTACGGCCTGTTCCTGTATCGGAAACAAGAGAGTCTGATCCGCTGCCTGCTGTGCACGCTGGCGGCCGCGGTGGTCTGCAATCTGATCGGCAATACGCTGTGCATGTGTCTGACCGGTATCCTGCCGCCGCCGAACAACGCGACCTTCTGGCCGAGGATGGGTACCCGGGCGCTGAAAAACCTGGTTCAGTTTCCCGTGAACGGGCTGATTCTGTTCGGGATCTGGAAGGGAATCAACCGGATTCCGGAGAAAATGAGGAAATTCTGAGATGAAGAAGGATCAGAAGCTCGCGATCCTGGACAGGCTGGAAGAGATGTATCCGGAAGCAAAGGCGGAACTGATGTTTTCCAATCCGTATGAAATGCTGGTGGCCACGATGCTGTCTGCCCAGTGTACGGACAAGCAGGTGAACAAGGTGACGCCGGCAGTGTTCGCCCGGTATCCGGACGTAAGGACCATGGCGGAGGCACAGGCGGAAGACCTGTATCCCATGGTGAAGAGCTGCGGATTCAAAAGCAAGGCAGGGAACATCATCGCGGCCTGCCGGATGATTCAGGAGGAGCATGGCGGGCAGGTGCCGGATACGCGGGAAGCGCTGGTCCGACTGCCCGGCGTCGGGCGGAAGACGGCCAATGTCGTCCTGTCAAACGCATTCGGGATTCCGGCCTTTGCGGTGGACACCCATGTGTTCCGCGTGAGCAACCGGCTGGGGCTATGCAAGGCGGATACCGTGGAGGAGACGGAGAAACAGATGACCCGCCTGATCCCGGAAGAGCAGTGGGGGCAGGCGCATCACTGGCTGATCTGGCACGGCAGGCGGATCTGCAAGGCGCAGCGCCCTTTGTGTGATGAATGCGGGCTCAGGGACCTGTGCCCGACAGCAAAAAAGAAGTAATAAAACAGCGCATCCGGCAGTGAACCGGACGCGCCTGTTTTATTTCCGGGGATTATTCAGCATAGAGGTATTCGAAGCGGGGATATGAGGTATCGCCTTCTTCGGACTGGACCGGATAGGAACCGATGCAGATGCCGTAGATTTTCACCTGGGAATCGGCCATCAGGACCGGATCCTTCTTGGCGTCGAAGACCAGGAAATCAGAATAGCCTTTCTTGTTCTTCTTCAGCGCAGCAGTAATGATCCAGTCCTCGCCGTTCTGCTCCACGCTCACGATATGGGCCTTGTAGACCATGGTCTGCCCGATGTAGGTTTCCAGCTTCTTGTTGAGGGTGGCATAACCGGGATGGATAGCCTTGGCTGTGGACTTTGCCGCGATTTCCTGTTCGGACAGCGTCCGGACGGCCGTATAGGTCAGACGCTTGGTGTCGTAGTTCTTCTTGGAGAAGACCAGTGTGAAGTCATAGGTCCCTTCGGCAGCCGTGGGCACCTTGAACTTGAACTTTCCGGTCCCGTTGGTCCGGACTGTTTCATTGTAAGGATGGTCCGGCGCGGCGGTGTTGCCCACGATGCACTGGATATCGACGCCCTTGGAGGTCGTGCCGGAGATTACGTACTCATCGCCGGTGAGCTGCTCGGGGATGTCAGCGGCCAGGACGACGGGGAGGAGAGTCCGGTTGAAGGTCGTGGTCTCAAAGACCTTTTCGTCCACGATCTTACCGTTGACTTCCAGGTTCAGGGTGACCAGCCAGACGCCTTCATCCGGCAGGGTGACCTTCAGTTTGAAATTGCCGGCTTTGGTCGCGTCCGTCGTGAACTTCAGCGGTGTGGCAGCGGACCAGCGCATGGCGACGCCGATCAGGTGACCGCCAGGAGTAGCGGAACCTTCGATGGTAAAGTTGTCGGTATTGGTTTCGGCAGGCGGCGGAACGGTGATCTTCAGCAGATTGGACATGGCGCCGGAAACAACGGCTTCGCCCGCAGTCTCTTCGGAACCGTCGGCCGAAGGCGCGGAGGAAGAGGTATCCACCGGCTGCGGTTCGACCACATCAAACTGAACGGTGTTTGCAATGCGGTTCAGGTAGTCCGTGTCTGACTTGCGGGGCAGGCGATTAAATACCTGATAGTCCAGGATCACGGACCATCCGTTCCTGACGGTCTTCCGCATCAGGCCGCGGCAGAGGCCGGCGTCAGTCAGGCGCTTGTACTCAAAGGTCAGGAAGTTGCCGCCCAGTTTCTGTTTCTTCCATTTCAGGTCCGTGAAGGTGTACCCCAATTGGATGTACTTCTTGTTGGAGACCCTGTGCAGGTTCAGGTATTCATTGCGGGCTGCCTTTCCCTGCTGCTCCAGGTCGTAGAACTGCTGGGATTCCTCATCCTGGATGACGATGACCTCCAGGCAGGTGTCCAGCTTTTTGGTCCATGCCTGAAGCTGTACGCCGCGGGCTTCCCAGTCCGCAACGAGTTCATCTTTTGTCTTCTGAATGCTTCTGAGAAGATCCGGATGATCGGCAAGATTGTCCGGAGTCAGAACGATATACGTGTTTTCATCAAGGGCCATTTTCCCGGAACAGGGCTTTAATTCGAATTCCGTTTCAGCTGCCGCCACGGTGCAGCAGGCAACCAGAACCAGGATCAGGGCCACAAGAAGCGCTTTCCGCACGGAATCACCGGCTTTCTTTACATAATCGTCAGCATATGCTGAACTGCATATGAATTAAAAATCAAATAATTATAACATATCCGGATCTTTATTGGCAAGATTCGGGGCCGCCGCACCACGTGTGAGAACGGCTTTGCGCCTGCGAAGAAAGGAGTCCCGGTCAAGCATGACGATGCGTCCGCAGCCGTTGCACTTCATTTTGATGTCTGCACCGGTGCGAGTCACGGTCCATTTATCGCTGCCGCAGGGATGAGGCTTTTTTGATTGAATGACGTCACCGAGAAGGATTTGTTCAGAATTCATAATTCACAATTCACAATTCATCATTATTTGGTGTTGCTTTCACTATGATAATTGAACGAACGACAAAAGGCAAGAAGGTTTACAGAATGAGGGGAGTTTGGTAGAATGGACGAAGTCTTATGGAGGCAGAATGAGAATGAACCAGAAATGCAACCCGATAGGCGTTTTTGACAGCGGGATCGGCGGGATCAGCACCCTGAAAGAAATGATCCGCGAGCTGCCACGGGAGCATTTTATCTATTACGGCGATACAGCCAACGCGCCTTACGGTACAAAGAGCACGGAAGAAGTGATCGGATGCGTCCGTAAGGTAGTGGAGCATCTTCAGGAGAAGCAGATCAAGGCCCTGGTCATCGCCTGCAATACGGCGACAGGGGCAGCGGCTGCCGTGCTGCGGAAGGAACTGACGATCCCGGTGATCGCGATGGAGCCGGCACTGAAACCGGCATCTGAAAAGCGGGAAGGGGGAAGTATCCTGGTGATGGCAACGCCGCTGACGCTGCAGATGGAAAAGTTCAACCTGCTGATGAAAAAGTATGGTGAAGGGGCGGTCCGGGTGCCGTGTCCGGGACTGATGGAACTGGTGGAAGCGGACGACGGGGAAGGCGCGCTGGAATACCTGAAACATCTTTTTTCACAATTTGATCTGGATAAGGTTGACGCGGTTGTGCTGGGATGTACACACTATGTGTTTCTGAGGGATATGATCCGGGACCTGCTTCCGGATCATACCGCGATCACGGACGGCAATGCCGGAACGGCGAGGCAGCTGAAAAGGGTTCTGGCAAGAAACGGGCTGCTGAATGAAACCGGGGAAGGGAAGGTTGAGTTCGAAACCAGCGGAGGAGAGAAAGACCTGAAGCTGATGAGAAAACTGATGCAGTCCGAATGAGGGACGGGCAGGATCCATCGACTGTACCCGGGATGATACAACATATTTTTTGCTTTTCTTTTATATATAGCTATGTTATAATTATTTTTAGCCTATGATTCCCGCAGCCTGCGAATTTCAGGGGGCGGGATGATATTCGTTGGAAATATTTAGAGGAGGAATGACAACCATGGCTGAATTCGCAACCGGAAACATTCGCAATGTTGCCCTCATGGGGCATGGCAGCGAGGGCAAAACCACGCTGACCGAGGCAATGCTCTTCGCTGCCGGCATGATCGACCGTCAGGGCAAGGTGGAGGACGGTTCCACCGTTTCTGACTTTGATCCCGAGGAGAAAAAGCGCGGCTTTTCCATCAGTGCGAGCTACGCTCCGATTCCCTGGGGCGGGAAAGTGATCAATGTGATCGACGTTCCCGGTTACTTTGATTTCATCGGCGAACAGATGGGGCCCCTGCGCGTTATCGAGACCGCGGTCATCGTGGTCGGCGGCGTGAACGGCCTGAGCGTCGGTGCCGAGAAAGCCTGGGACAATGCCGGAAAGGCCAACCTGGGCCGCATGTTCATCGTGAACCAGATGGATCGCGAACATGCCAACTTTGAGAAAGTCGTCGCGCAGCTGCGCGAGAAGTACGGCCCCAGCGTGGTGCCGATTCTGCTGCCCCTGGGACAGGGCGCCGGCTTCAAGGGCGTTGTGAACGTCCTGGAGAAGAAAGCCTATGAAGGTTCCTACAAGAAGAGCACAGAAGTGCCCATGCCTGCCGATCTGGAAGGCGAAGTGAACGAAGCCTACGAAAACCTGACCGAACAGGCTGCTTCCGCGGACGAAGAACTGATGGAGAAGTACTTCGAGAACGGAGAGCTGAGCCATGAAGACGTTATGGCCGGATTTATCAAGGGCATGAAGGAAGGCAGCATCGTTCCTGTCGTGGCCTGCTCGGCCCTGACCGGCGTGGGCATTGCCCGCACGCTGGACTTCATTGCCAAGTACCTGCCGTCTCCCGCTCATGAGGGGATGAGCCAGAAGGGCAAGAACCCCAAGACCGGGGAAGAAGTTGAACGCGTCTGCAAGGACGATGCCCCCTTCTCCGCGCTGGTGTTCAAGACCATTGCTGACCCGTTCGTCGGAAAGCTGAGCCTGTTCCGGATCTTCTCAGGTATGCTGACTTCCTCCACCCCGCTGTACAACGCCAACAAGGAAAAGGCTGAGAAGGCGGGCGGCATGTTCACCCTGAAGGGAAACAAACAGACCAACGTCGACAAACTGCATGCCGGCGATCTCGGTGCCCTGGCGAAGCTGCAGATCACTTCCACCGGCGATACACTGTGTGACCCGAACAACCCGATCGTCTATCCGGAAATCGAGTTCCCGGCTCCCTGCATCTCCAAGGCCGTGTTCGCCGCGAAGCAGGGCGAGGAAGACAAGGTCTTCAGCGGTCTGAACCGCCTGGCGGAAGAAGATCCCTCCATCCGGATCGAGAAGAATGCCGAGACCACTGAGACTGAACTGAGCGGCCAGGGTGAAATGCACCTGGATGTGATCAAGAACAAGCTGGCTTCCAAGTTCGGCGCCAACGCCGTGCTGCAGGATCCCAAGATCCCGTATCGTGAGACGATCCGCAAGACCGTGAAGGTCCAGGGACGTCACAAGAAGCAGACCGGCGGCCACGGCCAGTTCGGCGACGTATGGATCGAGTTCAGCCCGATTACCGACAGCGACGCGGAATTCGAGTTTGAAGACGCGGTCGTCGGCGGTGTGGTTCCGCGGAACTTCATCCCCAGCGTTGAAAAGGGCCTGCGCGAGAACATTGTAAAGGGCGTCCTGGCCGGCTATCCGATGGTGCATCTGCATGCGAAGCTGTATGACGGAAGCTACCACCCGGTCGACTCCTCTGAAATGGCGTTCAAGACTGCTGCCCGCATCGCCTATAAGAAGGGCTGTATGGAGGCGAGCCCCGTGCTGCTGGAGCCCATCATGCACGTGGAAGTGCTGGTGCCCAACGAGTACATGGGTGATATCATGGGCGACATGAACAAGCGCCGCGGCCGGATCATGGGTATGAACCAGGTGAACGGCATGCAGCAGCTGGAAGCGGAAGCGCCCCTGGCTGAGATGTTCAAGTATGCCACCGACCTGCGCAGCATGACGCAGGCGAGGGGTTCCTTCTCCATGAAGTTTGAACGGTATGAGGAAGTGCCTCAGGTCGAAGCCCAGAAGATCATAGCCAATGCTAAGGTCGAGGATGATGATGAAGAATAATATCCTTCATTATCAATGAGTAAGAAAGAATATGATAAGGGCCTGGCTGAAAAGCCAGGCCCTTTCATCATGATCCGGATTATCCGATGTGCTGCTCAAGACGGGACATGATCTCCTGATAGGCTTCCTCGACACCGCCGAGATCGCGACGGAAACGATCCTTGTCCAGCTTGTCACCGGTCTTGCTGTCCCAAAGACGGCAGGTATCCGGGCTGATCTCATCTGCGAGGACGATGGTCCCGTCGGACAGGCGGCCGAACTCCACTTTGAAGTCGACCAGCGTGACGCCGCAGGTAAGCCAGAATTTACGGAGTTCCTCGTTTACACGGAAAGCGTAGGTCTTGATCGTATCAATTTCTTCCTGGGTGGCAAGATCCAGTGCGATCACATGATACTCATTGATCAGGGGATCGCCAAGATCATCGTTTTTGTAGGAGAATTCAATGGTGGGAGCCTTCAGGGGAGTTCCCTCGGTGACACCGTAATGCTTTGCAAAGGAGCCGGCGGCAATATTCCGGATAATGACTTCGAGAGGAACAATCTGCACTTTTTTCACGATCGTTTCACGATCGTTGATCTCTTCGACATAATGGGTCGGAACGCCTTTCTTCTCCAGCAGGCGCATAAGGGCATTGGACATCTTGTTATTGATGACACCCTTGCCGGCGATGGTGCCTTTTTTCAGACCGTTGAAAGCAGTGGCATCATCTTTGTAGGACACGATCAGAAGATCGGGGTCTTCAGTCGCGTAGACTTTTTTGGCTTTTCCTTCGTACAGCATTTCACCTTTGTTCATTGCAGGAGGCCCTCCATTCCTTATTTTCCGAAAGGCATTATAACTCAATGTCCTGTATATTTCCAGTACGAAAAATCCCCGCTGCGGATGCAGCGGGGAAGAGGATAACCATAGAATTATTTGGCTTCTTCCGCGATGGTGTTGGCAGCGGTGCGGCCGGAAACGAAGATTTCAACGATCGCGTTGCCGCCCAGGCGGTTGCCGCCGTGGATACCGCCGGTGACTTCACCCGCAGCGAAGAGGCCGGGGATGATTTCGCCATTCTCATTCAGCACGTGGCGCTTGGTGTCAACCACGAGACCACCCATGGTGTGATGCGTGGAGGGAGCCATCAGACGGACGAACACGACGGTGTTATCCAGATCGTAGGTTTCGGTCTTGTACTTGCCGTCTTCGCCCTTCTCGACATTACCGATGGTGCGGGAGAAGACCTTCTTGCCGATCTCACCGAAGTCAGCGGAACCGGTATTGGCCTTTTCCATAACCGCCTGGTCATAGGCCTTCACGGTGGCCAGCATGGTTGCGGCGTCAGCGGTCACATTGGCAAATTCAGGCTTCGCAAGGACCTTGGCCAGCTCTTCTTCGTTGCACTTGATCTTGTAGTAACGGCCGGCAAACTCGTCCAGCGTCAGCTGAGCGGTGGGCGGGCCGGGGATGTACTGATCCGCGTTGAAGAACTCAATGAAGACGCCGGGCGTTCCGTTCAGTTCCATACCATTGCGGAACTCAGCCAGGGACAGCACGTCACGCTCGGAACCCTCATCCACAAAGCGCTTGCCGGTGGAGGGGCTGACCCAGCAGGCATAGGTGCCGCTGCCGAAAGCCAGGTTGCCGTTGTCCACCCAGGAGATGGGCATCAGCTGGGTGAAGTTCATGCCGGTGGTGGCAGCGCCGACCGCCTGCGCCATCACGATACCGTCACCGACCTGGGAGGAACGGTTGGTGGTCTTGGTGGACTTGGTCAGATAAGCGGAATCCCAGTACTGATTGTCCTTCAGCACCAGATCAATGTTGGCCGCATAACCACCGGTGGCCAGGATGACACCCTTGGAGGCATGGGCGGTGACTTCGGTGCCGTCAAACATGACAGCCTTCACACCGGTGACCTTGCCGTCCTCGACGATCAGTTCCTTGGCGGTGGTACGGGTCAGGATGTTGTCTTCACCGATGACGGCGAGCGGTCCTTTGAAATAGGGAGTCCAGTTGCCATCGGGGCTGGTGTACTCGTTTTCACGATCCCACAGCGCGCCGATCAGGGTGGGCTGGGTCTGTTTGAATTCAGCACCCATGTCTTCCAGCCACTCTTTCAGGCCCTGGCCGCCTTCGATGAACTGCTTGACCAGATCCGGGCTGCCATAGATCCAGGCGGACTTATCCGCGGTCTGGCGCAGGCCGCCGTAATAGGTCTGGAAGATATGCAGGTTCAGGGTGGAGAACAGAGTCAGCTCGGTCTCGGGCGTGCCGGCATCGAGCTTGGGCTGCGCCCAGTCCAGATAAGCCTGGATCTCTTTCTTCAGATCCTGCAGGACGGGCAGATACTCCGCATGGACACCATGCTTCGCCAGCTCAATATCATCGCCGGCAACGAATTCGTTGGTCTTGTAGAACTCTTCGTCGAAGGGCTCTTCGCTCCAGGACAGGATGTTCTTGAGTACGTCGATGCAGCCGAGGCTGGACTTGACTTTTTCACAGACCTCGCCGGTACGGGCATAGACGCCGGTGGTGGCATCCGGATCCGCCGGATCCCAGACCAGGTAAGGCATGACAGACTGGAACTGACCGCCGGAAACCAGGGTGTTACCGCCGACTTCAGCGTTCTTCTCGATGACCAGGACGGAATTGCCGTTCTGGGTCGCCTGAGCGGCTGCAGCGATTCCTGCACCGCCGGCGCCGACCACGACGATATCAACGGTCTTTTCAATGGGGGCGGAAGCGGTATGCTCAATCTTGTTGGCCTTGAAGACAGCCAGGTTCGAGCAGCCGGCATCTTCAGCAGCGGCGTTCACGATCTCGCGCAGGGCGCGGCTCGTAAAGGTAGCGCCGGAAACACTGTCCACTCCGGAACCATTGGCTTCGATCATTTCGGGGATCATGATGCTGAAGGCATCGGTTCCAACGTGACCGGTTTCCATGGAGGAGGTGACTTCGATGGCGGTGAGGGCGGTGTCGGAGAAGGTCACCTTCGCAGTCACATTGCCGTTGTAGCCATAGGCAGTGGCCTCATAGTCGCCAGCGGTGAAAGACAGCTCCGGAGTCTTTACTTCAACACCGGAGAACGCGGCGTCCGCGATGGCTTCCATAATGGCTTTGCTGGTAAAGGTGGCACCGGTGGAGACGTCCACCCCTTCAGGGCTTCCGGTGGCGAGGATCGCTTCGATCAGCTTCTCGACGGTAGCAGCCCGGTCGATCCCGGCGGACGGATAGGTTTCTCCCGAGTCATCGACGGTCAAGGCGGTGATTTTACCGTCTTCAACGGTCATCTCGACCTTGACCTCGCTGGCAAAACCCTGGGCAGAACCTGTCTTTGTTTCCGCATCCGCGGAGGCAAAGGCCAGCATGCTCATCGCCAGGCAAAGGGAGAGGATTAGGGCAACGATCTTCTTCATGGGATTCCTCATCCTTTCTGTATTTGGGTTCTCATGAACCCTGCGGTTTGGTACGTACTATTTTAATCCCCGGTAAACGATTGCGTCAATTTGTATACAGGATACTTATGAAAATGCAAGCAATGAAGAAGTACGGACAAGAACAGAGAGGAGTTGCTCCGAACCGGCAAAGATACTATAATGAGAAAACGCAGGTGAAGGGAAGGGAGGCGGAAGGTCCATGAATGCATCCACAAAGAGGATCGCGCGATTCGGTTTGCTGACAGCACTGGCACTGGTGCTTGGGCTGATCGACCGGGCTGTTCCGCTGACGGCCCTGCTTGGCGGCGCTGTGCCGGGAATCAAGCTGGGCCTTGCCAACACCGTCCTTCTCTATGCTGTTTACCTGATGGACTGGAAGAGCTGTGTGCTGCTGATGCTGACGAAAGTCGTGCTTTCCGGCTTCCTCTTCGGATCCCTGACGGCGATCCTTTACAGCCTGAGCGGCGGTGTGCTCAGCCTGCTGGTGATGCTGCTGGTCCGACGCAAACCCGCCGCTGGTGCATTGGCAGCGGCCGGATTGGCTCTTGCAGCAGATATATGGCTGCTGTGCCGGAATCCGCATCCCGCCGGGCAGCGTCTTTTGGCGGTGATCCTGATCGCCGCAGCCTTCGCGGCATCAATCGCAGTGTTTATCCTGATTCGCAAAAGGATCATCCGGGGCGTGATGGGAACTTCGCTTTCAGGCGCCATTGCCCATAATGTCGGTCAGGTGCTGATGGCATGCTTCGTGCTGCACTCACCGCAGCTGCTGGTGACCTATCTGCCTTTTCTGGTCGGTATCGGTGCGGCAGTCGGATGCCTGACCGGCATCGTGACGGAGCGGGTGCTGAAGGCGCTGAAGTTTCAGGATTATAAGGAGAGAGATCGGTGAAAAACAGGTACGGGATCATGGCGATACTGCTGGCAGTGATACTCCTGTGCAGCGGGTGCAGCGCGGAGAAGGAACCGCAGAAGGTTTCGGAGGTCGGGTTTTACCTGGACACGGTGATCACTCTGACGGCTTATACGGAGAATAATCAGCTGCTGAAGGACGCGATGGAGGAATGCGGCCGGTATGAAAAGCTGCTTTCCCGGACGATCGAAGGAAGCGACGTATGGCGGATCAACCATGCGAACGGTGAACCGGTGGAAGTTTCTGATGATACGGCAGCCATCCTTCGCTGCGCGGCAGGGATCAGCAAAATGAGCGGCGGAGCCTTTGATATCTCCATCGCACCGGCGTCCACCCTGTGGGATTTCACTTCCGGCGAAGCAGTACTGCCGGATGCGGCAAAACTGGCGGAAGCAGCAGCCCGGGTTGACTATACGCAGGTCCGGCTGGAAGGTAATACGGTTACACTGCCGGAGGGGATGATGATCGACCTGGGCGGTATCGCAAAAGGCTATATCGCGGACCGGGTGAAGGCATACCTGGAGGAGCGGGGCATAGGGCATGCGATCCTGTCCTTCGGCGGAAACATCGTAGCGATCGGAAAAAAGCCGGACGGCACAGACTGGAAAGTCGGGATCCAGGATATCGACAAACCGACGGGCGCATATATGCTGGTAGCGGCGAACCGCGGCGGATCCACCGTGACAAGCGGGATCTACGAGCGTGGTTTCGAACTGGACGGAGTATACTACCACCATCTGCTGAACCCGAAGACGGGATGGCCGGAGCAGAACGAACTCGCCTCGGTCACGATCCTGTCTGAAAGCTCCATGGAGGGGGATGCACTGGCTACGGCGGCTTTCATTCTCGGAACAGAGAAAGGGCTTGAACTGATCAACAGCCTGGAAGGTATTGAAGCAGTGTTTATCGCCAGGGACCGTGGAGTGACTTATTCATCCGGAGCAAAGGATTATATCATTCAGTGAGCGGGGTAGGAAAATGAAACGCAGGATTGCTGCGGTACTGCTGGTTATGTTTCTGGCTGCCGCAGGATGCGCTGTATCAGGCGCAGACGCGCAGGAAGACGCTGAACAGCCGTATTTGGGCCAGGTATCGGAGGAAGATCCATCCATCGGTTATGTACTGGTTGAGAACCGGAATCAGTATGGTTTGCTGCCGCTGCCGGCGGAAGGAGAGTATACGAAAACCATCCGGCAGGAGCTGGCGGATGGATCGGAATATGTGAATGTGATCCATGTTACCCCGACCGGGTTTTGGATGGAAAAATCCAACTGCGAGGGACAGGATTGTATTGATGAGGGAGAGGTTACGCTGGAGAACCGCCAGGAGCGGATTCTCGGGAATATGGTCATCTGTTTACCGCATCAGCTGATGCTCTATCTGATTACCCGTGAGGAAGCAGTAAGTTTTTTGTCTCAAGGGCGTTAAGGGCGGCGGTGATGCCATCCGCCGCAGCGGAGACGATCCCGCCGGCATAACCGGCGCCTTCACCGACGGGGAAGAGCCCGTGAAGGCCTTCCGCTTCACCGGTGACTGTGCGGGAAAACCGCACAGGAGAGGAAGACCGGGTCTCCGGTCCGGTCAGTACAGCATCCGGATCAGCAAACCCTGACAATTGGGCATTCATCGCACGAATGCCCTTTTTCAGATCATCGGAAATGAAGGCGGGAAGAACTGCCCGCAGGTCTGCCGGGACAACACCGGGTCGGTAACTCGGCACAACGGTTCCGAAACCTGATGAGGCTTTGTCCGCCAGAAAATCTCCGACACGCTGGGCAGGAGCCCGGAAAGCGCCGCCGCCGGCACGGAAGGCGGCTTTTTCAATGCTGCGCTGGAGAACGAATCCTGCCAGGGGATGTTCATCTCCAAAGTCCTCCGGACGGACGCCTACCAGCAGGGCAGAGTTGCTGTTTTCCCCGTCCCGGGCATGCAGGCTCATGCCATTGGTGACAACGCCACCCGGCTGGGATGCTGCGGCGATCACCTCGCCGCCCGGGCACATACAAAAGGTATAGACGCCCCGGCCGTCCGGCGTATGACAGATCAGTTTGTAGGAAGCGGCACCAAGGGCCGGATGGCCGGCAAAGGGACCATACTGGGCGCGGTCGATCATCCGGCGGGGATGTTCGATGCGGACGCCCATTGCAAAGGGCTTCTGCTCCATGCGAACCCCCTGGGAAAACAGTGCCTGGACCGTGTCGCGGGCGGAATGGCCGATGCAGAGGAGGACGGCGTCTGTCCGGAACTCGGAACGTTCTCCGGCATGGCTGAGAATCGCGCCTTCGACATGCTCGTTACGGATGATGAGTTCTTCCAGACGGGTCTCGAACAGGACGGAGCCGCCGAGGGAGATGATCTCTTCCCGAATGGAAGCTACGACACCTTTCAGCCGATCGGTGCCGATGTGCGGTTTCTGGTCGATAAGGATCTCTTCCGGCGCACCGTGTGCCACGAAGGTTTCCAGGATGTTTCGCACATGCGGGCTTTTAATGCCGCAGGTCAGTTTTCCATCCGAAAACGCGCCTGCTCCGCCTTCCCCAAACTGGACATTGGATTCGGGATCGAGGATGCCGCTTTCCTGAAGGAGCAGGACATCCTGCGTACGCCGGTCGACCGGCTTGCCGCGTTCGATAAGAACAGGGTTTGCTCCGGCCCGGGCGAGGGTCAGGGCTGCAAAGAGACCGGCGGGACCGGCGCCAACAACAAGGGGAGGTAAACCTCTTCGGCCTGAGCTGTTTATTGACCGGGTTTCATGAATTGATATTTTCTGGAGATTTTTGGAGTGGCGGAGAACTGCCTGTTCATTTTTGAGGGCCAGGTCGACGGACAGGACAAAATGGACATCGGATTTATTCCGCGCGTCGATCGACCGGCGGGACAGATGAAAAGAGAGCAGCTGGTCAGGTGACAGCTTCAGTTTCTGCCGGATCAGAAGGCGCAGGGATTCTTCTGTGTAATCAAGCGGAGCAGAAAGATTGGTCAGTCGGAGCATAAGGCATTCATTCTTCTTTCCAGGACTTCGGGACGGGCGACAGACCAGCCGAAAAAGCCCATTACACCACCAAGTTTCTGGTACAGGCCATGGCTGTAAGCGACCAGCTTCGCTTTCTCCAGATGAAGGGTTCCGTTTCCGTCGAGCAGATCATCGCGAACCATTACGCCTGTCACCTCGCCGATAAACAGATCGTGACTGCCGAGTTCCAGCATCTGACGGACTTTGCAGCTCAGGCTTACGGGAGCGCCGGAAACTGCCGGGGCGATCTTCATGGTTTCTGCGGGCATATAGGTGAGGCCGGTTTCGGCGGCCTTGTCCGCGTCTTTACCGCTGCGAACGCCGCAGTAATCCACCGCGCGGCACATCCCCTCGTCTACGAGGTTCACAACGAACTCTCCGGATTCTGCGATCAGGTCATGGGAATAGCGTTCCTTCCGGACGCTGATGGAGACCATCGGCGGTTCGGAGTTCACTGTACCGGCCCAGGCCAGGGTGATCATGTTTTTCTTCTCCGGGTTTTTCGGATCAGCGCAGCTGACCAGCACCACCGGAACGGGATTCAGCATCGCAGATGGGGAAAGAACGGTATAATTCGGCTGTGCGTGTTTCATGACATACACCTCGCATATAAAAGGGGCTTTCCGATCGCCCCCTTAAACCCCTTCGGTCATCATTTCTGAGAGTGGGAGTCAGCTTGCCTGATAAAGGGACCGGCGTACCGGAATGCTTGAAGTATAGCATAATTAGTGTATAATAGAAATGTTATGGAGTCAATGACGGGGAAGGAGGAGAGCACCTTGAACGATTACAGGGGAAAGCATATTTCTTCTGCGCCGTGGGTGTCCTCCGCCCCGTCTTACCGCGGCCGGCACCGCATCCGCAACCGGAGGCATCGCAAGTGGTATATCCTGGTGCTCGTGCTGGTGCTGCTGATGCTCGCCTGGCCGTTGATCGAAGCCCGGCTGCTTACGACGGAAAGGGTTCAGCTGAAGGCAGACCAGCTTCCCGCTGAAGCCAATAACCTGAAGATCGTTTATCTGAGCGACATTCACTACGGCTTCTGGTTCTCCGATGCGGACCTGAACCGCCTGGTTGCCAGGATCAACAGTCTCCGGCCTGACCTGGTGCTTTTTGGCGGCGACTATGCGACGGATCATCAGACAGCGGTGGAGTTTTTCAAAAAACTGCGCAACGGGGAAAAGATCCGCTCGCGTTACGGGACCTACGGAGTCGTCGGGGAGACAGACCGGGGTGAGTCAAACTTCGACCTGGAAGAACTGACGGAAACGATGGCCAACGCGGACGTGGAGCCGCTGGTCAATCGTGCTGTGCCCGTACATATCGGCGCGGCGAAGATTTATATCGCAGGGCTGGATGACGTGATCGCCGGGAAGCCGGATCTGAAAGCAGTTTCCCGCAGCGTAAGCGCTTCGGACTATGTGATCTTGATGAGCCACAATCCTTCCGTGATCCCCGATGCACAGCTGGCGAAGGATTCATCGGGCAACCTCGGGTGGTTCGACCTTGGCTTATTCGGCCATACGCACGGAGGACAGATGCTGTTCTTTTCCTCTTTCCTGGCGATATCAGACGATGTCCCGGAGCGTTACAAGGGCGGGTGGCTGAAGGAAAACCGCGTGGACCTGCTGGTATCGCGCGGGGTCGGAACAAGCGTTTTCCCGGGCAGACTGTTCTGTTTCCCGCAGATTCACTATATTGAAGTGAGTTATTAAGCAGGGGGGCTTTCCGCAAGGAAACGTACGTCGACCTGCGCGCATCAAAAACAGGGAGGCAATACATTTGATCCAAAATGACAGCCGGGTGCGGCTGAATGATGTCACATATTCCTATGATGGAGGGACTGCGCCGGCTCTTTCCGGCGTTTCCGCGGAGATCAACCCCGGAGAGTTTGTCGCTGTACTTGGCCACAACGGCTCCGGAAAGTCAACCATGGCCAAACTGATCAACGCGCTTTATACCCCTACGAAGGGGACCGTGCTCGTTTGCGGTTATGACACGAAAAATGAAGAGTATATATGGAAGATCCGGCAGCATGCCGGGATGATCTTCCAGAATCCTGACAATCAGATCGTTGCGACCATCGTCAGGGAAGACGTTGCCTTCGGACTGGAAAACCTTGGGGTGCCGACAGACGAGATGATCCCGCGGATCGAGAACGCGCTGAATGCGGTCCGGATGAGCAAGTATGCGGATACAGCTCCACATATGCTTTCCGGCGGACAGAAGCAGCGGGTTGCCATTGCCGGCATTCTGGCGATGGAGCCTTCCGTGATTATCGCGGACGAAGCCACAGCGATGCTGGATCCGTCCGGACGCAAGGAAGTGCTGGAAACGATGCGCCGGCTGAACCGGCAGAAAGGCATCACGGTCATCTGGATCACCCATTTCATGGAAGAAGCCGCGCAGGCGGACCGCGTACTGGTCGTCACCAATGGGGAGATCCGTCTCTCCGGCAAGCCTGCGGAGGTCTTTGACCGCGTGGATGAAATGAAGGAGATGCATCTGGATGTACCGCATATGACAGCACTGGCCGGAGAACTCCGAGCTGCCGGGATGCCGCTGAAAAACGGGATCCTGACGGTCGACGAACTTGCGGAGGAGGTGGAACGGCTATGTCCATTGAAGCAGTCCACCTGACGCATTGCTATTCCGAAGGAAGCGCCTTAAAGACGGTTGCACTGAACGATGTTTCCTTCCGGATCGAGGAAGGAGAATTTGTCGGGATCATCGGACATACCGGCTCCGGCAAATCCACGCTTGTACAGCATCTGAACGGCCTGCTGAAACCTTCTTCCGGCCAGGTCCTGGTGGACGGGGAGGACCTGAACGGCGAGCATGTCGACCGCCGGGCGCTTCGCCAGCGGATCGGTCTGGTGTTCCAGTATCCCGAATATCAGCTCTTTGAGGATACCGTTGCGAAAGACATCGCCTTTGGCCCAAAGAACCAGGGGCTTTCGGCGGAAGAGATCAGCGAGCGGGTGCACTATGCCATGGACTGTGTGCACATGGATTATGCAAAATATGCCGAACGGAGTCCGTTCGAGCTTTCCGGAGGCCAGATGCGCCGGGCGGCCATTGCCGGCGTACTGGCGATGCGTCCTTCCGTCCTGATCCTGGATGAACCGACCGCCGGACTGGATCCGAAAGGCCGGGACAAGATCCTGACGATGCTGGAGGAACTGCATGCTGCAGGCCATGTAACGATCATTATGGTCTCCCACAGCATGGACGATATGGCGAGACTTGCCACCCGCCTGCTCGTGATGAGCGAAGGAAAGATCATTGCCCAGGGAACACCCCGGGAAATCTTTGCCCAGGCGGAAATGATGACGTCTATCGGCCTGGATGTGCCGGATGCTGCCCGCCTGTGCCGGACGCTGAGGGAAAAAGGCTATGACCTGCCGGCCGACCTGTACCGCCCTGAAGAACTGAAAGAGCACCTGCTCCGGATCTGGAAGGAGCTTCCTGTAAGATGTAAGTGACCGCTGAGAAGCAGGCCAGGTTGCAAAGGAAAGTACCCCGCAGTAGAATTGAATCGCTGATCTCTTGGCGGG
>CADBEB010000024.1 GCA_902793605.1 uncultured Eubacteriales bacterium | reverse complement strand
TTGTTTTTCAGGCTTCTCAGACTACATGTTGAAGCCGACAGAATTTTAGAGCCCAAATTAAGCCGTTTCATATATACGTTAAATTTGTTGGTTCAGTGTAACAATATGACTGACTATCATGATCCGCTCGGATGTAAAAGTTTGGTACTGTGATCTTCTCCAGCCATTCTTTCAGCTTTGCAACTGTCGCCTCTGAGCACAGATCCAACTTATCTCCACCGAATAGAATAGCATCTGGGCTTGCGGAATTGATCTGCTTCGCGAGCTCTTCCGTCCAATAATCTCCCGCTTGTTTTCCATCAGGAGTTATAGCCCAAGATGTCTGATGGTCTCTTACAAGTCCATGTTGATCTTCTGCTATCTCAACATTGTCGATTAATATGTGTAGATCAGAAACACATAGAAAGTAGTTTTATTATAACATCTTGGAATGTGCACATGAACTCATTCGATATTTAAACCTGTTAGTACACCCTTATTGAATTCATCAGCATTGGCTACTGATAAAAGAAAGATCGTCATCAAAGCAAGCAGGGTTCTATTCAGCTTTTCCGCACCTTTCCGCTCAGATTGTCGACTATGGAGTATGATACGAATACTCTTTCCCCAACACAGCAGCTATAATCCGAAATGTGGTCTTAAGTTCAGCTTCGAAACTGAAATCTTTAGAGTTCATATCATCTTTCCCGGCACAGTATCATATAAACATCTCTTCAATGCTTTGTGTTAACCTATCGAAAAAAGCTTACTCGTAATCCACGATACTTCCCAAAGAAGAAAATGACCAATCCTCAATTTCAATCTCAGTTGGATCAAACTCGTTAATCTGATATTTCCAATCGTAAAACATGCCTTCTATCATTTCGATTTCGGCAAAAATACTCTCATCATGGAGATTTGAATTGCCCCTGAGCCTTATAACATACTTACCACTTGGTGCAGAATGATAATATCGCCCGCTGAAGTTTCCAGTATCATAACTTACTGATATAGGCTCAAGGTATTCCTTTCTTTCCATACCATACAACTGCAACACTATTGAATCAAACGCATTGTTTTCAACAACCGTTTTCATAGATAGTTTTTCTTCTCCGCTAACACCCTCTGTCCTTTCTACTTCATTAATCAGTTCATTCTTGCCTAACAAATATGAACAGGGACCTTTTATTTCAAAATCGCTAATTTCAATCTTTTTCTCCTGTAATCTATTTACATCAAATGAGTAGTTGTATCTTTTGTTTCCCTCCAGATACGCCAAAACATCCACTGCTTCATCTGCACGATTCGAATTTGCTTTTAATCTTATCCAATACCATCCGGAATCCAAAGTGTGTACAAATGAACCCTCATGAATTCCTAACTTATCTATCGTATCAAGCAATCTGATATAAGTCCCAGATCCATCTAACAATTGCAAATGGATAACGTTGAAATGATTATCCTCTACTTCTGTTTTAAAGAAATACTTATTATTCTTATTTGATACTCCTTTCGTTAATACAGTGTTTCCTTGTATTCGCGTAAACACTTGGGATGTCTGGATTCTTACAGGTTGAAATGCCTGGTGACCATCATAATCTTTGAAATAGATAACCGTTCTGTTGTTTATTTCCCCATGTGGGACACCTGTTTCAAGTGTGCTTACGCCCTCATCTTGTAGATCAAAGTAATTATTTTCTGAAAGCAAGTAAGCTTCATTCGTTTCCGCTGGGCGGTTCAGGTATACCTCGTCGTATCCCTTGTTTGGGATAACGTTCAAGGTGGTCTTATACGAGGATAATGATGCCGTTGCTGCTTTTTCGTTAAATACAGCATCAATTGGGTCGTTGAAATTCAGATTCGTCATCTTATTTAGGCTGAAATATTTATCGGTGAATGTATATTCTGCCACTTCAAATACAACCATTTCTGGTTGAAATACATTCATATAATACGGTAAGTTAAGTACATTCTGGTAATCATGAATACCGATATATTCTCTTGCTCTTCCAACAAAAAACTTCGGTCCTCTGTTGTAATAGCTCCCATGGAAAACCAACATCTTAGGTAAAGATTTTGCTTCTTCAGCATTATTCACATAGTAAGCGAAATAAGGAAAACTCCTGTTTTGTTTCAAACCAGTATAATCCCTAGTAACATCCTCCCATGTGGTTTTCAAGTTGAATACTGGAACCTTCTCGTTCACAGGAAATTTGCTCGAAGCAAGATACCGCTCGACATTTGTTGTAATGTTAAAATCATTAAAAGTGTACTCTGTAACAGCTGGAAAATCCTTGTGAACCAACTTCCAAAGGTTGTTGGTTGCATAAAAACAACCAAGATCATTCCAATGACCTGCGTCATATTGATGGTTAAAAACTTGTTCCTCGTAACTCTTCTCAATCAGTAGATCTCTGTTGTTGACAACATTTACGCCATGATCTTTAAGATATGAAAAAAATTCATCAACCCACTCATCATTGTAATTTACACCCTTGGGCAGATATCTCCGATAGACTGATATCTTCTCCGGATCGAACATAAAATAGAAGGGTATGCCTCTTTTCTCGCAGTAGTCACGCATTTTTACTACTGCTTCTGCAAAGATTTGATGATATGCTCCGTACTCAATATTGTTATGCATACCAAAGAACATATATCCATCTTGTCCATATGTATAAATTGGATGGGTAAGTTCTCCAGCTATTTTGTCATTTAACAGCTGATATCCGGTGACTATTTCATCTCGAAATCCAATTCGATCTTGTATATATGACTCCACACCATCTTCAAATCCCGCTTCATCAATCTCTGGCCATTCAATCAATGACCTGTTGTCAAAATCTGACTTTATATCTTCTTCTGTATTTATTAGGGCAAGAGGAATGAGCAGGAACAGAAGAAAACACGAAACATAAAGAATTCCAGCAGTTTTCTTTATCATCTCTTATTCCTCCCTCAAAACTGAAAATAAATAAATGGACTATAGGAAGAATTGACGACATATAAAATATCAGCTACGAAAAGAGCCAGTAGCAGACCTCTTTTGATAACTGTACCCGCTTCTGTGTTTATTAATCCTGTTACCTTCTCGTGAATACCTCTAATTCCGAAGATAAATCCTGCAATAGCTATTATCAGGAAAAGAATTGTGCGATTTGTTAGATAATACTGCCATGTAAAATTCACGTGATCGCTCATTGAAACGAACATATTTCTATATGTCTGACAGGCGACCGATAGATCTCCTGATGAAAACAGCACCCAGGCGAAGAATACAATAGCCATGGTGAAAAACCATTTTACTACCCTTGGAATCCTCTTATACCAAGTCTTATCTCTTATCGCTCGCTCAACAACTATACAGAAGCCGTGTACTCCCCCCCCAGGCCAAAAATTGCATACCTGTGCCATGCCAAAGCCCTGTTAATATAAAGACAATCATCAGGTTCAAATAGACACGTCGCCTATTGCCACCAAGCGGGATATACACATACTCCCGGAACCAGGAGCCCAAAGAGATGTGCCAGCGACGCCAGAATTCCGAAATGGACTTGGAGAGATAGGGATAATTGAAATTCTCCTTGAGCTGAAAGCCAAAGATTTTACAAAGGCCAATTGCTATATCTGAATAACCAGAGAAGTCGAAATAGAGCTGGAAGAAGTATAGCAAAGCTTTCAACCACATGGTTGGAACATCAACACCACCAGCAGCTATTCCGTTGTTGATAAGATTTATCTGTACTCCAAACGTATCTGCGATGATCGCCTTCTTTGCATATCCGATGATTATCCTGTCGATACCGTCTGTTATCTGCTCAAGGCTGCTTCGCCTGTTTTGTAGCTGTGGCTTGAAATCCTTCCACAATATAATAGGTCCTGAAACCAGTTTCGGAAATAAGGAAAGGAAAGTAAAACATTCCAGGAGATTTCCTCTCTCTGCATCTCCGCGATAAATGTCCACGACATATGAGATGGCTTCAAATACGACAAAGGATAATCCAAGGGGGACAATTAAACCATCAACAGAGAAAACACCTTTTCCTATTATATTGTTCAGCCACGCTGCCACGAGCTCTGCATATTTGTAGAATATGAGAATACCAGACAAGCAGATCACAGGAAACAGTATCTTCTTCTTATTTCGATCAGCCCCTTTTACCATGTGACCTGCCATGTATACAAAAACACCTAATCCAAGAAAAACTATCAATGACTCCTTGCTTGCCCAGAAGTAAAACAGGCTGCTGAAAATCACCAGGATCATATTATTAAGTTTGTCATTATGGAAAATCTTCTCAGCCAGCAAGTAGATAATAACCGAAACTGGCATAAAGACAAACAAAAATGTGACCGCTGTAAACCCCATAAATCGATTCAACCCTCTTTAGTTATATTCTTTCCCAAGAATTGCTGCTACCGTTCGGAACATGGTTTTAAAATCAGATCCAAGGCTAAACTGTCTGATGGACTCGAGGTTCCATTTCATCTTGCCCGGCAGCACTTCTTCCAAATAAACCTTGTCTACATCTGTCGCGGCATTCAGTAGTTTATCCTCATCCTTGTAGCGTATGCTGCATTCGCTTGTGATTCCCGCCGGTAAAAGCAGCGTCGCATTATACTCAGGCTTGTACCTCTCCACATATTTCACAGCCTCAGGGCGCGTACCGACGAAGGACATGGTGCCAAGGAGAACGTCAATCACTTGGGGAAGTTCGTCCAGTCGTACATGCCTGAGTTTTGCTCCCACTCTTGTGACCCTACTGTCATTGCCCACCGTTACTGCTGTACCGATCTTATCGGCATTCGATACCATCGTCCGAAATTTATGTATCTTGAAATGCTTACCGTATGTTGTTACACGCTCCTGGCGGTAGAACGCAGGGCCACTGCTGTCTATCTTGATCCAGATAGCGATTATCAACATCGGGATGGCAAGGATGATCAGAAGAATCAGCGCGATAACCACATCAAAGATACGTTTCAGAATCAGCTGACCGTGCTTTTTGTCCAGGCTCTCCCAGTACGGTCGAACTTCATCAATCCTCATAAACTCGGGTAGATCATCCCACTTCTTTAACATTCCATCTTCTCCACGTCAGCTCTCTTAACAATCCGCTATTTTACCGACTGTTCATTCCTAAAAATATCCTTCCGCATAATTGTCTTGTGGTTGGTTTTCTTCCAATCGTACTCCCAACCAACACTCCCAGCCAATTCTCTTATGCAGATGTACTTTACATGATCACAAATGTGCGTCCCGCACACTGATAACGTAATCGTATTGCTTCTTAATCCGCTTTTTCAGTTGTTTTCTATCTTCGTCCTGGGCATGATCAGAACCTTGTGCGATCAGACAATCATATATCAGATCCGTCAGTTTCCTGTCTTCCCTGAGCATGGCCTTGTAACGTTTTTCAAAATGATAGCCATAGTCATATTCAAAGTCGAATGGGTTTCCTGTTCCGTCGATATATTCCTTCGCCATATTCAGCATGAAGTCTATATTGGGTGTTGTCTTCCGTGAGATTCAGATCACATCCCTTTAACAACGAATCAACGAGTCGCTTTGGAACAGTCACCAACTGACTCACCGTTCGTTCTCCGCCGGGTGATAGGTCTGTACGATCTGCTTGACCTGTTCCCGGATGCTGGCTTCCTTGTTAGCGTAGGCGGCTTCCATGAGGTTTTCGAGGGCTTTCAGGAACTCTTCCTCGTTGAAGGCCAGCGGCTTTCCGATGTGGATCAGGTCGTTGTCCGTTTTTTGGAGGCCTTCCTCGGCCATGAGTTTTTCCTCGTAGAGCTTTTCACCGGGACGCAGGCCCGTGTATTCGATCTTGATATCCACGTCCGGTTTGAATCCGGAAAGGCGGATCAGGTTCCGGGCAAGATCCGCGATCTTCACCGGGCTGCCCATGTCCAGTACAAAGATCTCCCCGCCGTGGGCGTAGGTGCCTGCCAGCATGACCAGGGAAACCGCCTCCGGAATGGTCATGAAGTAGCGGATGATATCCGGATGGGTGACCGTGACGGGGCCGCCCTTTTCGATCTGTTTTTTGAAGATCGGGATAACGGAGCCGTTGGAACCCAGCACGTTCCCGAAGCGGACGGCGACGAATTCCGTTTTGACGTTTTTAAGCTGTTCCTCGTTTTTGATTTTGCTGATGTTCTTCAGGCTTTCATGGGTGAAAATCTGCGGGATCTCATTTGCTTTGTTTTCTTTGATTTTCTTGTCGAAGGACTGGATGATCATCTCGCACAGGCGCTTCGAGGCACCCATGATGTTTGTGGGGTTCACGGCCTTATCCGTGGAGATCAGGACAAAGCGTTCGCACCCATGCACCATTGCCGCATAGGCGGTTTTATAAGTTCCGATCGCGTTATTCTTGATGGCCTCGCAAGGACTGTCTTCCATGAGCGGGACATGCTTGTGCGCGGCGGCATGGTAAACGATTTGCGGCCGGTAGGTCTCGAAGATTTCGAACATCCGGCGGCTGTCGCGGACGGAGCCGATCAGGGTGACCAGGTTCAGCTCCGGATACTTCTCCTTCAGCTCCAGCTGGATGCTATAGGCGTTGTTTTCATAGATATCAAAGATGATCAGTTGCTTTGGCTTATGGGCCGCGATCTGCCGACAGAGTTCGGAACCGATAGATCCGCCGCCGCCGGTGACCAGGACGGTCTTTCCGGTAATAAACATGAAGACTTCAGCCATATCGGCCTTGATCGGCTCGCGACCCAGGAGATCCTCAATCGCCACATCCTTCATGGCGCTTACGGTGACTTCTCCGGTTACGAACTGATACATTCCAGGAAGCTGACGGAGTTTGCAGCCGGTCTCGTTGCAGATGGACAGGATATCCCGCTTCTGTTGAACGCTGGCGCTGGGAATCGCCAGGAAGATCTCGTCGATATTATACTTCATGGCCGCCGCTAGGATCTCATCCCGGCCGCCGACGATTGGGATGCCGTTCAGGTACCGGTTCCATTTGTTCTTGTTGTCGTCGATGATGCAGACGACCTTATCTTTGATTTCGTCCGCCCGTGTCATATCCCTCAGGATCATCTGGCCAGCGCTGCCCGCGCCGATCAGCATGACGCGTTTCCCTTCTACGGGTTCGTGGCGCTTTTTGAGAATCTGGATGAACCGGAAGCTGAAACGCACCACCACCAGGAAGAACCCCTGGAAGAGTGCGCCGAGTATGTAGTAGGAGATCGGCATCCGCCAAACGAGGACGGTGATCAGGATCGTGTGAAGGACCGAGGACGTGATGGAACCCATGCAGGTCCGGACGAGCTCGGAAAAGCTGGCGTACCGCCACATGTCGCTGTACATGCGGAAAAAGACAAAGATGACGATGGATACCGCCGCTGCGGGAAGGATGAACAGGAGGTAGGGATTCAGGTACTGCGCGGGAATAAGGCTGAAGATTCCGTCAAAACGCAGGAACAGGGCAAGGAAATAGGCCACGCAGACCGCGATAAAATCATAAATCGCGAGGAAGATCGCGACGATCTGCCAGTGCTCGATATGCCCCAGCCATCTCCTGGTTTTCTTTTCATTCGCCAAAGGAGTGCACCTCCTATGTGATAGTTTGTGACGGATTCTTCAGCCTGCGGCTTCAGCAGGAATCAGATGTTCCTTCTGTTTCTCCACCGGCTGATGACCATCCAGGCCAGGCAGACCATGAGGACCAGCGCGCAGATCGGGCCGGCGGTTTTGATCACTTTCACGATGAACGTACCGGAAAGCAAGGACGGGGCCTTGTATTTCAGGCCGCTGACCAGAACCGTGCGCTCGTTGATCTCCTGCCGGGCGTAGGCGTCCAGCATGGCCCGGAAGTCCGAGGTGACCTTATCCTTCTTGGAGGTCAGGTTCTCAATCTGTTTCTCCGAAGCGGCAGCCAGCTGCTCAAGTTCCGCTTCCGTCAGTTCCACTAAAGTACTGACTTCGCCGGTTTCGTCCGTTCCGGTCGTTTCATCCGTTCCGGTGGTTTCTGCCTTTGTCGGAGCTACGCTGTTGTTCGTCATATCATCGAGCAGCGCCTGGTATTTGGCGATGTCGGCGTTGATGGCGGTGATGGAGTCCGTCAGTTTCTCGCGCTTTGCCACCAGTTTGTCGTAGGTATCGGACGCGTTACCGGTGACCTTCTGGAGGGCCCCACTGGTGCTGACGTAAAGGATACCGTCCTTCTCGTAGGAAGCGATCAGTTCCTCGATCTGCGCGATCTCTTCCTGGGTGCTTTCCTGTTCGCGGTTCAGGGTGCTGATCTCCATCTCATACTGTTTCTTCAGACGCTCCCGGTCTTTCGAGACGGTATTGGAGATAATGGAGGCGTCCATGCGGTCGATGTCGGTCTTCAGATTGTCGTAGCTGACGACGATATCGTCAAACCCTTTGCGGTCTTTTCGGAAAGCTGGTGCCAGGTTCGCCATCTCCCAGGCGAACCGGCTCTGCTGGTCTGCGGCTTCCTTGATCGCCTGCAGCTGCTGGGTATAGTCGTATTCCGACAGCTCCGAGATGAGATCCGTTTTTTCCAGTCTGAAAGTGCTGGTTCGGATGAAGTAGTCGCGGTACGCCGTGATGAGATTGTCCAGGAGGGTCTTCAGCATGTCCCCGGAAATCTTCGGGTCGAAGTCGTGGTACAGGACGACGCTGTACTGGGTCGCATGGTAGTCCGCCATAGTTGCCTGCTGCTCCGCGTTCGCGTCCAGCAGGGAAGTATAGGCGGTCATCTGTTTCACGATGTTGTCCGGGTAGATGCCGGTGATCGTCAGGTTATCCTTGATCTGGTCCGTAGTATAGGTCCCGTTGAGGCCGGAATCTTCCAGCGCCTTCTCAAGTACCTCTTCTGAGAAGATGCCGTTCACGTCGAAGGGATAGCCGTTGGGTGCTTTTCCCTCGCCGGCGCCGTTGAAGGAGAACTGGAGAGAAGCTGAAGCGTAAGTCCGGCCCGGATTCTGATTAAACAGGATCACACTAAGGACAAGGCCGGCGACGGCGCATACCGCGAGGACGAGCAGGGTAATCTTCAGCCAGTGTTTCTTTCCGATGGTCGTCATTTCGCTGCCGCCTCCTTTTCGTCTTTCCGGTTCTTTGAGAATTCAGGTGCGAGTCCCGCCAGGAACCAGAGGCCGCAGGCGAGCACCAGTCCGACAATTGCCCCGATGACCATCTTCTTCGCGGAAGCGGTCAGGAAGTTTTCCTGCTTCCCTTGGGGCATACTGTGTTCTTCAAAGGTTGTATAGAGCGGACTCCCGAAAAGCTCCTCCATGTGGTCGCGAACCTGGTCGTACAGAGACCGGGCGGTCGTCACGGAGCGGCCCAGTTCAGCCTCGATGTCCTCTGTGACCTCGGCTCCTTTCGCTGCCTCCAGCCGGGCGATCCGGTCCTCGTAGTCCGCCACAGCAACCTTCAGTTCCCTGGCTTTATCGTAATTGTTTGTTTGCTGGAGAGCCAGCTTGTTGTAGTAATCGGTAGCGACCTTGGTCGTCCTGGAGCCGTCGCTCTCCTGCATGGAGATGTAGATCTCGTCGTTCTTGTAACTCCGGAGGATCTTGTTGGTTTCTTCAATCTCCTCGCTGGCTTTCTGCAGGTCGTTCTTGGCACTGCGAAGGCGGTATTTGTAACTTGCCAGCAGCGCATCCTTGTCCCGCGTCACGGCGTTTTCGTAGGCCATCGTGTAGAGATAATCAATGTTAATGCTTTTGAATGTTTTGATCGTTTCCATCCAGTCTTCCAGCGAACGGCCGGTCTTCCAGGAACGGTATGTCTTGACGGTATCGGTTTTCTTTTCACCAAAGTCCAACAGGGCGTCTGTTCCGGCCCGCAGTTCGTCCAGGCTGTCCATCACATCCAGTTCCTGGATGTCAATCGCGGAGAACTTGTCCTCCGGCAATTTCAGGTCAGCATAGGTTTTGACCAGGTACTGGTTGTAGACCGTCAGGACCCGGTCCAGTAGCATCTTCAGCTCCTCGATCGTCAGCTCCAGCTTTGTCCGGGAGTCTTCCTCGCCGAAGCCGTTGGTCAGGGAGACGATAAAACGGTTCTTGTACTTCATTTCAGCGTCTTCCAGGTGGGTATAGGCGTCGGCGTTCTTGGCCTCCGCCAGGCCCTGCAGGGCTTCTTTCGTCCGGCTGCTCTCTTCCGTCAGCACCGTCGTGATCTTGATGTTGGACCGGAGGTAGCGGGCAGTCACCGGCTGGGACAGAGTCATGCTGTCCAGTGCCGTCTGCAGAACATAAGAGGAGGTGATCTGGTTCAGGTCCAGGTCTTCCCCGTCCGGAGCGGAAAGATCTGTCACCATTTCATATTCCGGCTCTTCCGGGATGACCCAGGTCTCTTTGTCGTTTTCATCCAGTTTCTTGATCTTCTTCGGCGTTTCATACCGCAGGGTCACGACAGAGGAAACCGTCATCTGCGGCCGGGTAAACTGATACAGAAGCAGCGGGATACAGATACCCAGCAGCAGACACAGGATCAGCAGCCAGGCAAAGATCGGCCTGAGCTTCTTCATGTTATGGAACACGTTGCCCAGGTCGATGGTCGTCTCGTCCGTTTCCGGGCGGTTCACCACCAGCTGGATCTGGCGGTCCGCCTCCTTCGGCAAACCGATGTCATTTCTTCCTTCGTTGTTGTCCAAGGTTATTGTCCTCCCGTTTCTTTCCGAAATTTGAACTCCTGTGAATTATGCTTCTGCTTTCCAGAGTCCGTGAAGATTGCAGTATTCGTAGGCAGCAATAACCGGCTCTGTTACAGCAAAATCTGCTTCAGGTTTTTCGCCGGGTTTCAGATCTTTCTTCTGGTAGCCGGTGGCCGTCTCCAGGACGATCCACTCAATATAATGAGCGGGCAGCATGGGGTGTTCGACAGAGCCGACCTTCACAATGACATGCTCGCCTTCATGTTCAATAACAGGAACATGCTTTTCATATGCGCCGTCAGTGGTATTCGCAATGATCTCTTCGCCTTCGTTTCCGCCAATCACGATCTTTCCGTCAAGCTTATAGAATTTCATGTTGTTTGCCTCCTTCGCTGTCAGTATTACACTACTCCCTTAGCAGGGGAGCACTGTGAGCCTCTTGGGTACTTCTCCATTATCTCCCTGGAGAAAGGCATGGCTCCGCCTTGCAAAGCGCTCCGCGCTTTGCTTTTTAACCGATCTTCCTGCTCCGGCAAGCCACCAGGAGCAGACCGTTCATGGGGTCAAAAAGGGTGCAAAATCCCCATGATTATACAGAGTATATTATAACGTTTCTTCTATATATATGTCAATTTGAACATATTTGCCTCAAACCCTTTCACTGCAATGTTTCCCGCCATTTTGGAACGCCAGGGAAACCCTTTCTCCAAAGTGGAACGTTAGGAACGGTACTTTTTTGTACCATTTTTCGTCCGATAATAAAAAACTTCCGGTGCAGATCCGTACCGGGAACAATCTTGATTTGCAAGCATTACAGGTGTTTTCATGGTTCATTGCCGGATCAGCTGGCTTTTCTGTCTCTCTTTCCAGTGCTCACAACATGATGTGTGTCTGATTTTTTTCAGCACTTTGTATACGATAAAGCCACATGAATGATTTTCAATTTGTTATACTATAACAAGTGTTCAAATTGGTGCTTCTCTTGAGACGACACGATTTTGCACGGTTGACTTAGTTTACAAGAGAACTCTTGATCTTTCTATTTGTCCGTGTTATCGTAAATTGAGCTATAATCAGCTCCTATTGAGATGATATATACAAATTGACCATAGACATATTTGAGGAAGAACTGGTATGCCGTATGACTTGCTAAAACCGTTGGTTATCGGAATTTCATCACGGGCTCTCTTCGATCTGGAAGAAGAAAACAAAATATTCGAGGATAAAGGTCTGGATGAATACCGTAATTACCAGATCGAAAACGAACAGAAAGTCCTTCAGCCTGGTGCCGGTTTCGAATTGATCAAGGCATTTTTGAAGCTTAATGAATTCGAGAAATCCATTCGTCTTGTGGAAGTGATCATTATGTCTCGCAACAGTCCAGATACAAGCTTAAGGATTTTTAATTCCGTTGAAAAGTATGGTCTTGATATCACACGAGCCGTTCTTTCCGGCGGTGCATCTGTCTCTCCCTATCTGCAACCTTTCCACACAGATCTCTTTCTTTCAGCAGACATGTCTGATGTACAAAAAGCGATTAATTCCGGTGTGGCTGCAGGAACGCTTCTGACAAATTCTATTCATCCGGAAAAGAAAAAAACGGTTGATCAAATCCGTATTGCGTTTGATGGTGATGCAGTTCTTTTTGGTGCAGAAGCGGAGCGAATTTACCAGCATGCTGGCATAGAAGCTTTTCAGGAACATGAAAGAAAATACGCCAATGAACCCTTACCGAAAGGTCCATTCGCAAACTTCCTCACGACACTCTCTTATATACAATCCATGTTCTCAGGCAACGACAAAGTTCCAATCCGTACCGCTTTGGTAACATCAAGAAATGCACCTGCCCATGAACGTGCTATAAAGACTTTACGAGCCTGGAATGTACGAATTGATGAAGCTTTCTTCCTTGGCGGTGTGTCAAAAAAGGAAGTACTGGATAGTTTTGGTGCCCACATCTTCTTTGATGACCAACGAACACATACTGATCCGGCTTCTGAAGTGGTTCCTTCAGCCGTCGTACCCTATCGTGAAGGTGACGACCCTTCCAAATAACCATTCTACATAGCAGCATTTTTTCTGCCTGATATGACATTCTTTCAATCATCCGAATTCGGGATAGTCCAATCGATTTCACACTTTCTGAGACAGTTTCGTATCTGCTCTTTATATGCTTCAAGGCATCCGCGAATTGGAGGCAAATCGGGTATGTCATATTCTTGCTGAACGGTTCTGGTGAAAACTTCCATCACTTGTATTGCAAGGTCAAATTCAGGAATAGGTTTTCTTTTTGAATAATCATCCTCATGGACTGCGAACTTGTCGCGTATATTCCGCATCCTTTCCGATATGTCCTCAAAAGATATCCCTTTCAATTCCGTTCGGAAATGCTCTGCATCAACATAGCGAGAGTAATACGTTTTGTTGTTTTTTCAGTGCCAAATACCTTGCACCAGTTGATCACAGTCATAAGTATTGCATTGTTTGAGATCATCAGCCAGAATTCCCTCAGTTCCGGATCAAATACTTTATTATCTCGTTCCCAAGGCCTAATTTCATTATACAAAGCCATGGAATATAAGACTTCATACATGATTCCAAATACTCTTCCGATTGAGTCTTCAGTCCAACTGCGTCTTTTTCTGTTTTCCATGTTGGTAACACCTCCATCTTTATCAAAAAGATTAATCCCATAGTCAGTTTATCAGGAAACCGCAGGAAAGTGCAGGTACAAAGTCTGCAGCAATATCACTCCCTGTCTGCCATGCTTTGGGCATGCATCTGCTCTTTCCATTCCTTTGGTACGCCGGGGACGGTTCTTTTTGTACCAAGAAGAGTGTCCCCGATGTCCCAAAGAGCGAAAACAGGATCCCCGGTTTTTTGCCGGGGATCCTGTTATGTTTGGATTGCGTCTGTTACTTGAGGTTCTTTACGGTCATGAAGGCCTGGGCCCAGTAGGTGGACTGGGTGGTACGGATGTAGCCGGTGGCGAAGTCCCGGAAGCCTTCGTCCAGGATGTTGGCGCGGTGACCGGCGGAATTCATCCAGGCGGCAAAGACGCTCTGGGCGTTGTTATAGCCGTAGGCGATGTTCTCTCCCGCGTAGGAGTAGGGGATGCCGGCATCCGTGTAGGCCGTGGCAAAGCTGCGGCCGTCGGGACGGGTATGGTCGAAGCGGGCGATGATCTCGCTGGTGCGGATCATGGCCACGTCCGCCCACAGGTCCTCGCGGAGGTGGAGCTTCGGTTTGCCCTGCTGCTCCCGGACGTTGTTGACCAGGGTCAGGAGGGTGACGTTGTTCCTCCAGGCATGCTCCGTATCCGGCTCGAAGACCGGATCACCGATGTAGATCCCGGCCGTGGCGCACTGCGCGTTGAACTCGGGGCTGAAGAGGAATCCGTTCAGGACCTTCTCGCGGCTGCTGGTGAAGTCCAGCATGTTCTTCCAGCCTTCGTATCCGATCGGATCCACCTGGCGGCCGAGGATGGTGTTGTAGAGCATGGCGATGTATTCGCCGTTATCCTTGTGACTGTTGTAGTATTCGTCACTGAAGATGAAGCCGTAGGCGACATCGCTGCCGGTGTCGTCGTACAGGAGATCCTCGCACCAATATTCCAGGCCGGCGACGTCAGGCGTGCGGCCCAGACAGTTCTGGTAGAGGCGGTACACGAAGTAGGTGAGCTCAAAGTTCACATCCCGTGCGGCGTTGATATACACGTCGCCCGCAGTGATGCCGTACTTGTTCGCGAGGGCGAGGAATTCCTGGCTGCCGACGAAGCCCGCGCAGATGCTGCGGGGCGTCATGCCCACATCCAGCGCCTTCTTCCAGCCGTTGAAGCCCGTTTCATCCGGATCGCGATCCATCATGGCATGGTACAGGTCGGTTACGATCTGAGCGTTGCTCTTGCCGCTCTTCTGGTATTCATCCGAGAACACGAAGCCCAGCACCAGGTCCGCCGCTGTCAGCCGGCCAGAGTTCAGATCGTCAGTCCAGCCGGCCAGGCCGATGGGATCCGGCTCGCGGCCCAGGACCACGCGATACATCCGGGTCACAAAGTCCTTGGTCGTATCGTTCCCGGTCACGGCAGGACTCACTTCCTGCGCGCCGGAGACCGCGACGTCTTCCGTCCCGGTCCGCACCGCCACCTGCGGCGCCGCCTCGCCGTCCCAGCTGGCGACCACCGCGTCACCCAGCCCGCAGGCTCCGTCTGCCAGCGCAGCCGTAACCCCCAGCGTGAGGCAAAGGATCAATGCAACAAAGCATACTAACTTGCGTTCCATGCGAATACCTCCCAAACTTTTCAATGTAACGCCATCATACACTACCCGCCCCCTCCTGTCAAACGGAACAAAGGGGACGGTTCCTTTTGTTCCACTTTACACGCCCGTTGCCAAAACGGAATAAAATGGATGGTCCCCAATTTCCCATTTTTTGCTCCAGCAAGATAAAATGTTCCTTATTATATATTCATATCAGACCAGAAATCAGAAATCCCTTCATAATAAAAGCTGATCAGCTACAATTGACCTGTGGCTGATCAGCGCCATCATTTTTTCAATTCACCTGAGGCTTTATAAGGGATTTCTCTTCTACTGCATATTTAAGAAAAGTCATTATGAGTTGAAATACTTCTGCAGTCTCCGGCTCATCAAATACCCGGCCGGCGTACTGCTGAAGATCTGTAAGATATTCAGCAGGATCAACCGTTACGCTTTCTTCTTTCGTACCGAAAGCAACAACATGGCACTCTTCCTGACCGGTCAATGAATGGTACGCCGGGGACGATTCTTTTAGCCTGGGGATCGGGGAGACGGTATTGGAGAGGCTGGCGGAGACAATGATTTCCCGGTACGGCCGCCCGTGCAGGTCCGACAGCAGTGCCAGCCGCGGGGCGCCGGGGACAGTATAGGTGGTCTCAGTCATCTGAATAATCTGCCGTATAGTATTTCTGGCTTTGGCTCCTGGGCCGCTCGGGGATCGTCATCTTTACCCGTCCTTTTTCGATCAGGGGTCTGATATATGCCTGAATAGCGTATTGGACAGTCCCGATCCTCAGGTGGTCCGCGATTTCCTGCCTGGTCCGCGGAACCTTAAGAAAACGGATCAGTTCTTCTTCTTTGTCCGTGAGCAGTCCGCCCAACAGCGAAGGACCATTCGCTGCCGGGATGACATTATTATACAGAACAACCGTGAATGTCCCCCGCGCACTGGAAAAAACAGGCGGCCTTAATCCGAAATCCCTCATTGCACGCTGGATCGTCGGAATCCCGGAATACCGGTTCTCTGTCAGATGAAGCACTTCCATAGCAAGAGCGATCACGGGATTCCTGGTATCCGGCTGCACTTTGCCCAGCTGATCCACACTGATCCTTCCATAGATCCCACCGGGATTGACGATCTCAATCCGATCCTGATACATCCTGATCTGAATCGGCATTCCTTCTGTATGAATGCTGTAGTCCCTGTGGACCAGGGTGTTCAGGATGGCTTCCCTGACCGCTACGACCGGGTAATCCCCGCGGTCCTCCCGTTTTCCCGTATCAGGATCAATGATCGTCTTTGTCCGCATATTCCTCTGAACAAAGCCAATTGCTTTTTCAAGCATCTCGGGAAGTGTTCCTTCAATGCGCTGACGGTCTTTGAAACGTTCTCCGGTTTCCCCCAGTTCTCCGATCTCATCTCCCGGAAAAGCAGTCGCTATGATCCCCAGTTGGGGAAAAAACGCCTGCGGGTATCTGCAGAACAGCAGGACTGAACTGATCGTCACCTGTCCGTCTCTGGTAATGCTCATCAGTTCACGGATCTCTTCCGCAGGAAGGTCACTCAGGTTTGGTTTTTCCCTTTTCAGCTGATATAAATAGGTATCCAGAAGATCCCGATCCAGAGCTGCCAATGACGCCCTTGGTACTTCACGGATGTCATCCTGGTATTTCTTTCTGAAGGCTTCATAGCTGTAGATCTCATACTCGGTCATTCGCTCGTCGCTTTCACCGATACGAACATAAGATCCGCTCAGTCTTCCGGATCCTTTATAGAAACAGGGACGCTCGGAAAGATCGATCCCCGGGATCTCCGCAGAAACAAAATGCTTTCCATCTTTTTCCGCAACGGTCAGGAGCGGCCGGACAGCCGGTTCCATCTGAAGACATTGATGGTTGATCTGTGTCTGAAGATCATGGGGATCATATACTCCGCATTCGCGATAATTGTCTTTTTCATCAACTCCAAAGACGATCACTCCTCCGTCATCCTGATTGGAAAAGCTGGAGAGGGTATCATATAAGCGTTTCGGGCATCCGTGTTCCGCAGCCTTAATCTCCATGGTACGCGTTTCGCATTTATTTATTTGAATCTCTCTCAAAATATCCAATAATTCCTGAGATGTCATTTATTTTTCACCTCCTTGTTTTTGATTCTATTTGTGTTTTTATGTTTTGTCAACGAATTATTTATGTTTTTGTTGTCGTATTTTATATTTATTTATGTTTTGATTTATGTTTTTATGTTTTCTATTTATGTTTTCGTCCCAAACCGTCCCTAATGGAACAAAGGGGACGGTTCCTTTTGTTCCACTTTACACGCCCGTTACCGCAACGGTCATGTCCCCCTTCAGGGTGATCCGGTTGTCCGCGGCGGGGATGAAGAAGCTGTCGCCGGCTTTGACGGGATACGTTTTGTTCTCGGCTGTCAGGCTGCCTTCGCCCCGGATGCAGACGAGCGCTCTGAAGCTGTCGTCCGTGATGTGGAGGATCTTTCCTTCGTTTCCTTCCACCGTCAGGATGACCGTCTCAAAATACTTGCAGCGGATGGTCTTCCCCGTTTCCGCCTCCTCCTCGATCGTGAGATCCGCCGGCCGGTACTTCGTGCAGGTGAGCACATCCAGCGCCTTGTCGATATGCAGCTCCCGGGGATTGCCGTAGCGGTCCTTCCGCCCGTAGTCGTATAGCCGGTAGGTGCTGTTGGAGGACTGCTGGATCTCGCAGATCAGGTTCCCCGCGCCGATGGCGTGGACTGTGCCGGCAGGGATGAAGAAGACGTCGCCCGGATGCGTGGGGCAGAAGTTCAGCAGCTCCTCGAGGGTGTTGTTATGGAGGTGTTCCTTGATCTGTTCTTTCGTAACATCCTCTCTGAACCCGAGGTACAGCCCTGCGCCGGGCTCCGCGTCGATGACGTACCACATCTCGTTCTTGCCGTACTCGTTCTCGTGTTCGAGGGCGTAGTCGTCGTCCGGGTGGACCTGGACGGACAGTTTGTCCTTCGCGTCGATGAACTTGATGAGCAGGGGGAACGCCTGCAGCGGCGCGCACTTCCAGCCGAAGGCCTCCTTGCCGATCGTGTTCAGGTACTTCCCGAAGGGCAGGCCGCGGTGCCGCCCGGACGCGATCACACTGTTGCCGTCCGGATGCGCCGAGAGCTCCCAGCTCTCGGCGACCGTGTCCCAGTCACACTGCTTATGGTACAGATCCCGGAGCTTCGTGCCGCCCCAGAGGTAGTCCTTGTAGGCCGGGGCCAGGCGGACCACCGGATCCGGCCGCAGGCCCAGGTCCTTTTCCGTCAGGTCCCTCTTCGAATTCCCGCGCATATCGCCAGCGTTCCGGACCTCGCCCATATCCGTCTCGATCATCCGCAGGGGACCCGCGCCGACGTTCGAGATCTGGTGCGGCACCTGCGGGGAGACCGCGACCGGATGCTCCCTGGTGAAGGGAACCTCCGCCTGGTTCACCGTCACCTTCGCTGTCCCCTCCAGCAGGGTCCAGTTCTCACTGCGCTTTTCATGGGAGTGTTCGTAGATGGTCTTCCCGGGCAGGATCACGACGCGGCGGACGGAGTAATCCTCGCCCGCCGTCAGGAAATCATAGTACCCCCAGGGGCGGTAGACGGTCCTGCCCTGCTGCATGTAGTGATCCAGGGCGGGATTGTCCCGCAGGATCCGCTTCAGGTTTGTCGAACAGCCTTTTCTTCCTATATATATCGCGTCGCTGGTGTTCACCACCAGGACGTCGTCGAGGCCGTTGACCACGACCGCCTGGTCCGGCGAGCGGTTGATGACTTCCGCGCCTTCCGCGTCCTGCGTGACGACCGTCCCCTCCGGGACGATCCCGGTCTTCTCCAGGTCCTCCAGGCTCCCGATATCCTCCCAGGCAAACCCGACCGCGATCCCGGCGCGGGTTTTCGTCGGCTCAATGATCCCGTGCTCGATGGACACGGGCCCGATGGTTTCGAGGGTCTCTTTATCGTAGCGCACGCCCTCCGGCACCGGGATGCCTTTGGCGTTCCGGATCTGTTTCCAGGTTTCCGGCCGCAGCGTCTTCAGCTCGTTGAACAGCGTCCCGCACTGGAACAGCAGCATACCCAGGTTCTGGTAAAAGGTCCTGCCTTCGAGCTCTTTTGCCCTGGCATCGTCCGGCTTTTCGATGAATGTCTCCGCGTTTTCGGTGAAATAGCCGAAGCGGGGATCCGTCGTTTCAGCCGGCTTCCCGAAGAGCGCGATCTTTCCTTCCCGGGCAAGCTCCTTGGCTTTCAGGATCGCGTCCTTGTAATTCAGCCCCTCGCAGTCTCCGGTATCCACCAGGTGATCCGCCGCCACGACGAACACGAACTCGGAAGGCTGCAGCCCCCGGCACCCCAGGGCGATCGCCGGCAGGGTCTTCCGCGGCTCCTCCTCGAACACGCAGCGGTACGACACCCCCTGGAACGCTTCCATCTGGTTCGCGATGATCGGGCGGTAGGCGCTGTTGGTCACGATGATGAACTCATCGCAAAAGGCCATGTTCCGCGCCACGGTCTCCTGGAAGATCGAATGATTCTTCTGTACATTGATGAACTGCTTCGGGAAGTTCACGCGCGACAGCGGCCACAGCCGCTCCCCGCGCCCCCCTGCCAAGATCAGACACTTCATGTTTCTCCTCCCGGAACAAAGGGGACGGTTCTTTTTGTTCCGTTTTACCAAATCTCATCCGTTGATTCGTTGAAAACAAACGTTTCTACCGATTCCTCCAGCTCACAGCGGAACAAAAGGGACGGTTCTTTTTGTTCCGCTGAGTCCGTTACCTTGATTCCCTTGAGGGTTCGGTAGACTGATGTTTTCGGCATACCGGTCAGGCGGGTGATCTGGCTCAAGGTCAGGTCCTCCTCATACATCTGCCGGACACAATCCCTTTGGGTCTCCCGTTCCAGCTGCTGGAAAGCTGATGCGTTATCGCAACCCGTGATCCGTTTCATGATCCGCCTGGGCCTGTCCTCCCGGAACCGTGCATCGTAGCTTTCCTCATCCATGACAAAGTCGTCGTTTCCCTGCAGGACAAACCGGATCAGCGCATCCCGGCCACCAAAAAGGTTCAGCGCATACTGTGTATCCGTAATGCTCCCGGCACCCTTCCAGTACGCCAGAAAACTGCTCCAGCGCCAGCTGCCGGGTTGCTTTTCCAGGCCGGCCTTCATCGGGTTCTGGAGGATATACCTCAGGACGGTCCGGTAATACTGTTCGCTCTCCACGTTCTCGCTCCGGAACCTGTCCTGGAACAGATGCCCTGTTCGCTCGTATTTACGGTTGTACCAGCTCACATACCGGACGCCCACCCGCTTGAAAACCTGTCCCAGCGGCTCACCGGCAGGCTCAATCAGGAGATGCACATGATTGCCCATCAGGCAAAAAGCATGCAGCTTATATCCTGAAATCCCCTTATAATATTTCAGGACGGTCATGAAATAATGACGGTCCCCGTCATCTTCAAAGATCGTCTGCCGGTTGATCCCGCGCAGGATCACATGATAAATGTTCGAGCTGCTGATCTTCCTGGCCGTTCTCGGCATACCCCACCTCCAATGGAACAAAGGGGACGGTTCTTTTTGTTCCACTCTTCTGCCATTATATCCGCAAATCGTTTATCCGTAAAGCCTGGAACAAAAGGGACACTTCTTCTTTTGAAAATAACGGAACAAAAGGAACCGTCCCTTTTGTTCCACTTTTTTATCCCGGCACAACAAACACAACCTCAGTCGGATTGAAGAGCCGGGGGATCGGGGAGGCCGTATTGGAAAGACCGGCGGAGACAATCAGGCGGTTATCATATTTGCCTTTTGTGTATTTCGGGAACCAGCCCTGGCCCGGGGCGAAGAGGCCCCTTCGGAAGAGGCGGATCTGGCCGCCGTGGGCATGACCGGAGAGCATCAGCTCGATGTTATTTGGAATGAACGGATAATATTCCGGTTGGTGGGAGAGCAGGATATGAAAACCTTCCTGCCCGGCGAAATCATCCAGCCAGCCGGTTTCCGGGATTCTGGCCCGCTGAATGTGCAGAATCTTCGGGTAGCGCAGCGGGCTGTCTTTTGGTTTTGCTTTCCGGTAATCCGTGACGCAGGCAGAGGTCAGGCCGCCGATGATCCACTTGTCCTTCCGGACCCAGCGATTGTCCAGGACCATTACACCGGTCCGTTCGATCTTCCGGAGATCAGCTTCGTCCAGCACCTGCTCATGGTTCCCCAGGGAAACAAACGTCGGTGCGATCTCCGTGCACTTCTCCAAAAACGGCAAAACGTACGGCTGGGAAACGAGCGGGGAGATGTCATCCTCCGGCAGAATCCCGGTGATCAGGTCACCGGTGATGCAGATCATCTCCGGCCGAAAGTCCCGCACCAATCGCACGGCCTCCTGATACGGACGCCCGTGCAGATCCGAAAGCAGCGCCAGCCGGGGCGCCCCGGGAACAATATAAGTTGACTCAGTCATCGGTAACCTCTGCCGTATCAGACTTCTTAACCGTCACCCAATAGACCCCGACGCACCACGCAAGGACCAGGAGGAGTACTGCCAGGTAAAACCAGCACATGGGATTGAGGCCGTATGCGCTGAACACCGGCCGGCCCGCCAGGAGCAGGAGCAGGGAAGCGGCGGCATACGCCAGGAGCAAGTGCTTCTGTTTCCGCATGGCGGTCAGCAGGGCCACAAAAAGGTTCAGCATGGCGACCGCCCCGCTGGCCAGCAGGAAGATCATCAGGGTCAGGCGGTAGTCCGCCAGCTCCACCCCGTAGACCGCGCTGAGGATCGGAATCCCGAGGAACCAGCCGCCCAGCAGCAGCGCCGCGTCCACCGCCACCGGCACCAGCGCCAGCTTCCGGGTCGTCCTCCGGAGGGTGTCGATCTCCCGATTCTGCCAGAGGTCCCCGATCCGTTTCAGAACCGGATTAAAGATGAAGGAACACAGCAGGGAACCGACGAACGCCGGCATGATCACAATATTGAACCGGGTCTGGACCGCATCGGACACCAGCCCGTCGACAATGTACTTCGGCGCATTCCCCAGGTACATATAGGTGACCATCGTCAGGCACAGCGGCAGACACTCCACCACCAGCGGCCAAAAGCGGAACAAAGGGGACGGTTCTTTTTGTTCCGTTTTCCCGTCCTGCTCAGTGTGATAATAGGGTTTGTTCAGGATAATGCAAAGGAACAAGGTGACTGCTGCGTTGACTGCACAGGTTAGGATGAGGTTTTTCGTCAGGAGATAAAGGACCACGAAGCCGATCATGAAGACCGCGCTGCGGATCGCGAGAATCTTCGCCGCGATATCCAGCCGCCCCTGCTGCTGAAGCCGGCCGTGCAGGACATCCTCCGCAGCTTCCACCCCGCGGTAGAAGGTGATGAGCGCGACCACCGCCGACTTTTCGGCCGTATAGCCGTTGAAAAGCAGGGAATAAAGCAGATAAAGCACCAGGGCCGCCGCCATCAGGCCGACAGAAAACACGCGGGAAGCCACATACTCCCGGAAGGAATACTTGTTGCCGGCGTCCGTCACCTGGTACTGCCGCATACCGAACTTGCCCAGGTGCATGAAGAGATTGGCGGCGGTATAGGCCATGACGAAATATCCGGAATGCTCGGGCGTTCCGAAATGCGTCAGGACCATGAGCAGCAGCATGGTCTGGAAAGAAGTCAGACAGGCAGACACAGCGTTCCAGATCACTGCGGAGCGCTGAACGTTGCCTGTCTTACTTAGGAATCTCATTTTCAGCCTTTCTCAGAAATGGAACAAAAAGAACCGTCCCTTTTGTTCCATTTTCAGCGGATCCTGAGTTTGTAGGTCAGGGGTTCGAGTTTGCCGAGAAGCCAGATAGCGCCGAACATTTTCCTCCGGGTCAGGGTCGCGAGAATCCGATGCAACGGATCCAGCCGCCGGATCATCTTCGGGTCAAGAGCCTTCTTCGCATCGAGCGTCCCGGACTCAAAGAGAGCCCTGAAATCCTGCTTCCTTTCCCTGTACGGCTTCGGGTTGTCCGCATGGCCGCAGCCCAGGGCCACATTGTACAGCGTGCCCCAGAGTTCCCGGAACCGGTACAGTTCCTCCATCCGTGGGTCGTCCGGGTAATGCTCCGCGATGATCTCCCGGTACCAGGCCAGCGTCTCATCCGTCTCCCGCCGGATCTCCGGCCGGTACGTATGGCTCTGGGTGTCCAGCGACCGCCGGTAATGATACAGCGGATACGGGCAGGACTTCACACGGGTGCAGTGGGCAAGGGCCGTCAGGTTGAACCCGATGTCCTCCTCCCGGTGCAGGCCCTCCCGGAACCGGACGCCGTACTCATTCAGGAAATCCCGCCGGTAAAGCTTCCCCCACGGCACCGGCAGGAGCCGGTAGGAGATGAGCGGCTTCGAATCCTTATACCGGCAGAGGCAGTCCCACTGGAGCTTTTTGATCTCCTCCCCGGTAAAGACGCGGGAGGTTCCGGGGTTGCCGTCGCCCATGGGAATTGTTGGCGCTGCGGCGGGGAGATCCCTCGACTGCGCTCGGGATGACACAGACGGCGTCTCCTCATAGAAATCCTCGAAACCGTAATAGATGATCTGGCTTTCCTCGTCGAGGGTCTTCGCGAAGACCTCAAAGGCGTTCTCATCCAGGACGTCGTCCTGATCGACAAAGCAGATCCACTTGCCCTTCGCCAGATCCAGGCAGCGGTTGCGGGAATAGCAGACGCTGCCGTTCTTTTCATTATGGAGGGGAATGATGCGGGGATCGCTTTCAGCCAGCCGGTCCACCAGCCTGCCGGTATCGTCGGGGGAGGCATCGTCGCAGATCAGGATCTCGATCGGCAGCGGCGCCTTTTTTTCCGCGTTCAGGATCGAAGACAAAGACCGTTCCAGCCAGGGTAAAGCCTTGTAAACCGGGATAATGAATGTGATGAGAGGGACAACAGTGTCCGGGGAGGAGATCTCTCCACTCCGCTTCGCTCCGGTCGGGATGACACCGGAGGGAGCTTTCTTCGATGTCATTTCGTTACCTCCCGGTATAATGTATCCACATGCTCCACCATCCGGTCCCAGGAGTAGCGGGAATCCTCTTCTTTGATATGCTCCTTGAAGTCCGCGGCACGGTCCTCCTCAAAGAACCTCACGACCGCCTTCGCCAACGCCTCCGCGTCCTTCGGCGGAACGACAAACCCGGTCCGCCCGTCCAGCACCACCTCCGGCAGACCGCCGACGTCCGTCGCGATCACCGGCAGGCCGAAGGAGTAGGCGATCTGGATCACCCCGGACTGGGTCGCACTCTCATACGGCAGAACGCACAGGTCCGCCGCCGCAAAGTACGGCTCCACCTCGTCGTCCGGCAGGTAGCCGTCCACCAGCGTGATATCCCCCGCCACCCCGGTCTCCCGGATCAGCTGTTCATACTCTTCCTTATTGTTCTCCCAGAAATCACCCACGACAAAGAGGTGCGCCTGCGGCCGCGCCGCCCGGATCGCCGGCAGAGCACGGATCAGGTGCCTGAGGCCCTTGTACTCCCGGATATACCCGAAGAACAGCAGCATCTCCTGCTCCTCCGGCACCTTCAGCGCCGCCCGGGCCTCCTCCCGCGTGATGAACTTCTTCCGGAACTGATTGTAGGTCGGGTGCACGCCGTGGATGAAGACAGGATCCCGGACCAGCTGCCGAAGATCCTCCGCGTCCTGCTTCGAGTGCACGATGAACGCGTCCCCCCTGCCCAGGACCTTCCGCGTCAGCCGGTCCTTCATCGGGAACCCCTCGTGCGGCAGCACATTATGGCAGACGAAAAAGACCTTCGTCCGTCTGGCTTTCTTTCGGATGATGCGCAGAATCTCCGCGTAACAGGGCGCGAACCACGGATGCCACCACTGGACGATCAGCAGATCCGGGTCCTCCCTCATGATCTGCTTCGCGGTTTTCCGCCAGGACAGGGGATCCACCGTGTTCAGCGGATAGGTGACCGGCTCGTACCGGAAGGTCGTGTTCCCCTCGTCCTTCTGGCTGTGCCTGAACAGCAGCTTCGGATACTGCATGGAGAAGGAAACCGCCTGCACCCCGTGCTCTTTGCTCAGCGCCGTGCACATGGCGCCGGTATACTGGGCGATCCCGCTCTTGTACGGATAGACGGGCCCGAGCATCACGATCTTCATGCTTTTCCCGCTCCCGTATCCGACTTTATCCGAATGGGTTCCACAGGCTTCGCCTTCTTCTCTTCCTTATTAATCCCTTTCTCTTCCAGCTGCTTCTTCAGCGCCTCGACCTCATAGTCCGCCCGGCGGGCATGGTACTGCGTATCCTCGAGGATCTTCCGCTCCGAGGCGATCGTATCCGACAGGATGCCCACAACCCAGGTCATAAAGCCCATCATCAGCAGGGTGGAAGCCAGGATCAGGGACTGGATATGGCCGGAGGAATGATCCGTGAAATAGGCGATGAGGAACCGGATCCCGAGGATCAGGCCGATGGTGAAGGGGATCGCCCCGAGGATCATGAAGAATGTCAGGGGTTTGTACATCACATAGGTCCGCAGGATGGTCAGGATCGACTTCTTGACATACCCGAACATCGAGTGGAACAGGCGGGAAGGCCGCAGTTCCGCGTTCGTCCGGATGTCCTTCGCCTCCATGGGGATCCGCTCCCGCCCGGCCTGCACGATCGTCTCCAGGGTATAGGTATACTCATTGGTCACGTTCAGGCGCATGGCCGCCTCCCGGCTGAAGGCCCGGAAGCCGCTGGGCGCGTCCGGGATCTCCGAGCGGGAAGCCCGCCGCACCACCCAGGACCCCAGGTGCTGCAGCTTTTTCTTCAGCGGCGAGAAATGCTCCGTCTGGTCGATCGGCCGGGAACCGATGACGATATCACTCTTCCCCTCGAGGATCGGGCGGACGATGGTCTCGATATCCGCACCGCAGTACTGGTTGTCCGCGTCGGTGTTCACGATGATGTCCGCGCCGTTGCGCAGGCAGGCGTCAAGGCCAGCCATGAAGCCCTTGGCGAGGCCCCGGTTCTTCCCGAAATGCACGACATAGTGAACGCCCCAGCGCCGGGCGACCTCGACCGTGTCGTCATTCGAGCCGTCGTTGATGATCAGGTACTCGATGGTATCGATCCCGTCGATGTGCTTCGGCAGATCGTTCAGCGCCAACTCGAGGGTCTCCGCCTCGTTGTAGCAGGGAATCTGGATGATCAGTTTCATGGGGGCTCCTTGTTCATTCATAATTCAAGAATGTCATCCCGACCGAAGCGGAGGGATCTCCTTCGGAACAGACTGCAACTTCAGAATGTCATCCCGACCGAAATGGAGGGATCTCCTTCGGAACAGACTGCAACTTCAGAATGTCATCCCGACCGAAATGGAGGGATCTCCTTCGGAACAGGTTGCAACGGGGGAGATTTCTCCGCGCGGCCTTCGGCCTTGGTCGAAATGACACGAGGGTTCCGTTCCGCTCGAAATGACACCGGGGTGGTTACGCGAATCCGGGGATCGCTACGTAGATCAGCAGTTTCAGGCCGTCGCCCGCGATCCATGCCGCGAGCAGCAGCACCGCGAGCACCCTTGCGATCGTCTTCCGCCGCTCAAACAGCGGCGGAATCCTCGTACACATGATGTACGCCAGCGGCACGATCATCGCCAGGTAATACCTGGCCTGGCAGGCGCCGAGGTACCCGGACACCGGATAGCCGCTCCAGTTCGAATAAAAGTGGTACGCCATCGCCCCGAGGAAGCCGACCGTCACCGGCAGCGCCAGCCGGTCCCGGTTCTTCCGGACCAGTCCGCAGATCGCGGCGAACACCGTCAGCAGCACCGGGATCCAGTACACGATCCCGAAGACGCCGTTGTGCATCTGCCCGTTCAGGGTGGGCGACTCCCCGTAGAAGCTGGACCAGGTATGCCCCATGCCCTCCGTGAAGCGCCGCACATACATTCCGAGCGTCAGCGGCAGGCGCTTCTCCGGCGGGGTATAGAACTCCGTTTTGTAGAAGTACTCCGGATCCAGGTTGTACAGCGACGGCTGCCAGGATCCGTAGGTCCTCCGCACCCAGATCTCATAGGCCAGGAACAGCAGGATGCAGGGCAGGACGATCAGGAACGCCCTGTTCATCACCAGCCGTAAGGATTTCGTCCGGATGATATCCAGCACCAGGACCGTCCCGAGCATCAGCAGGCACATCAGCGCCGTGGTCAGCTTCGTCATCCCTCCGACGAGGAACCCCAGCCCGATCAGAGTATAGGTCCTCCAGTCGAGCCTGTCCTCTTCGTAGCGCAAAAGCCCGGCGAAGAAGATCACCAGGGCCAGGAAGGCGAGGTTGTCGTTGTTGACGCTCGAACCCAGATAGGCGAGCATCGGGAGGGTCGCAATGGCAAAGGCATACAGCGCATGCGTGAGGGGGGAACGGCTTTTGATCCGGGTATAGCCCAGGTAATATGCCAGCAGGACCGCGGACGCGGACAGCGCCATGTTCAGCACCCGCAGGCGGTTCAGGTCCAGCAGGGCATTCCCGTCCGGCAGGATCCGGACCCCGCCGAGAAAGGCCATGAGCAGGTAGTACAGCGGGGGATGCGTCATATTGCTGATCGTTCCCTCGTAGACCGTGTAAAGCGACAGCCCGTCCTGCACCCCGCCCGGATTATAGAATGTCAGGGACCGGAAATCCGGCAGGAGCGACGGAAACCGCGCCATGTTGATCACATAGGACAGATGGCTTCCCTCATCCGCAAAGCCCCGGAGAAAGGCGAGACAGCAGCACTGCTTCAGCACAAAGTAAAGCAGGGCGGCGCCGTAGATCCACAGCAGTGATCTGCCGGCTTTCCGGGAATCCACACCATGTGTCTCCATTCACGCCTCCTGCTTTTCAGGGTTGATGATCCAATCAGAATCCGTACGATGCCATGATACCGGCGAACTCCTGCGAATAGGCGAAGCCGGAGGCGATCGAATCCCGGCTCTTGCCGGCCTGGAGGTCTGCGACCCAGCCGGCAAGGCCTATGGGATCACACTCGCGGTCCAGGAAGGTCCGGTACAGGACCTTCACGAATTCCTCGTTGCTCAGGCCCTTGGCCAGGAACTCATCCGAATGCATGAACCCGGTCAGGGCTACCCACAGGACCTTCTGCTGAGTGGGAGTGGCCATGATCTCATTGGTCCAGCCGTTCATACCGATCGGATCGGCCGCGCGGCCGAGCATCGTGGTATAGAAGCGGGTCACCAGACCGGTCACCCCGGCGCCCGCCGGAACGGAGCTTCCACCGCCGCCGCCGGGGAATTCCCCGCGGACAATGCCGTAATACTCACACAAGGCGCCAAACTCCACGGAGTTTGTGAAGCCCGCGATGATGGACTCCCGGCTTGCCCCGCCGTCCAGTCGGCCCGTCCAGTCGGCCAGGCCGCCGGCATCCGGTTGCCGGCCGAGGAGGCCTTCGTACGCCCGGGTGGCAAACTCCCAGTTGCTCAGGCCGCTGCCGATCATCTCAGGACTGAAATAGAAGCCGTGGGCAATCTGCGCGCCGGTCCGCTCGTGATTCTTCAGCTTGCCGACCCAGTCGTCCAGGCCGCCCTGGTCCGGCTGGCGCTTCAGGCAGATCTGGTACATCCGGGTCACAAAGGCCACGATCGGGTCTTTCGGCGAAACCGTCACCGCGCAGGAAGCTGTCTTCCCGCCATTTGTCGTGGTTACGGTAATCGTTGCCTTGCCGAATTTCACCGCTCGCACATAACCGCTTGAATCGACGGTTGCAACGCCGGTATTGGAAGAGGCCCAGGTTAAGCCTCTGCTTCTGACCTCCTCCGGCTGAAATGAAGCGACCAGGCGAACTCCGCTGCCCTCTGTCAGCTCACAATCTGACTTGTTCAGTGAAACTCCTGTGACAAGATCAATAATCAAGCTGATCGAGGTCCGGACACTGTAATTGGTTTTCGAGCGAACCGTTAATGTGGCACGGCCGTTTTTGAGCACTTTGACCTTACAGTATCTGCGGTTTTCATGATCCGGTTCATAGCCGGTATCAATGATCTGCAGAACAGAACTGTCGCTTGAATCCCATGTGACATCGGGCTCTGTGTTGTTCTCCGGGCTTTCCTTTGCCCAGATCGTCAGGGTATCGCCAATTGTGAAATTACCGGCATTCGCGTTGTTGATCGTATACTCGCTGGCCCCGCCATAGCTTTCGATCCTGACGCTCTTCGGTCTGACCTCCGGCACCGTTAACTTGCAGATTCCGCTAACGCCGGTAACCGAGGTCGCTACGATATCGGTTGACCCAACCTTCCGAACCGTAACCAGTCCGTTTTGGCTAACCATTGCTACCGCAGGATTGGTCGAAGTCCAGCGAATCGTTGTATCCACACCGTATGATGGCGTTGCAATCGCAGTTAACTGATACTTGTTTCTTAAGCGGGCGTCCGGTATGGAGATGGTCTCCGCCTTTGGAATGGATGGCGAAGCACAACTCAGTTCCACCTTTGTCACACCGGCGGCAGTATCCTTTTTGGTATAGACTTTGATACAGGAGTCAGCATTACTGATCGTCTCACCGTTCAGCGTAAACCCGCCGCTTCCGCTGTGAGTCGTGAACTTATAACTTCCAAGGGAATAACGCTTGCTGCCCGGTTCATAGGGAACTATGATCTCGGTTCCGGTTGAGGCATGTTCATATTCGACTGTGACCCTGACCGTTTTTTTCGACGCTACCGGAACCGGATTATCCAGCTTGATCCGGTAAAAACCTTTATAGGTCGCATGAACAGACCGGGAATACGCCGCATTGTCTCCTTCCACCTGTACGGTTGCCCTGATCGTCACATTGGGTGTGCCTGTTTCCACACCGACAGACAGGATATCCTCGTTTCCATCCATTGTAAACGACTGTATCATGGTAACAGGACTCGGCCGTTTTAACACCCATGCCGAAGAACGTTCATAATCGTCGTTATCCGGGATCTTGCTGTAGCTGTAGCAGAAATCCGGAACAGCATCATCTGATGTGTTGTTGTTGATCGCTGAATAAGCAGTGGCATCATTGCTTTTCAGCGCCTGGTCATAATAGGAGATCCAGAAATAACCCTGATCCCCGCCCGACCAGCCGGCCCCCCAGCTGTTACGTGCTTTCCAGGCCCCGTTGCCGCTCGGTTGCAACCCGTCAAAAAACTTTACTTTTTTAAAATCATCATCCCAGCCAACAAGCAGGATGTCGTGATTGGCTCTTGTTGTTGTCCCATAAAGCGCATGGTTATTAATATCATAAGCAACCATACCGCCGTCAACGCTGATAATCTTATTGTAGGAAGAAGGCATATAAATACTGACACCTACCGCGCCATGCTGCTGGATCAGTGTTTTGATCCGGTCGATATCTTCCTTTTCCTCGCTGACATTTACCAGATAAGCACCTGTCAGCTGTGCCGCGACAGGTTCGAATTTTGCAGGTATTTCAGGAGCGGACTCATACGGTACTGTTTCCTCAGCAACTGTACCGATCAGGTTCTCCAGCACACGAATGGCCAGGAGATTGGTCCCGCCAATACTCAGATACCCGTCATTACCGGCGGTATCCTCCACCAGGTCTCCCTCGCCGCCGGGTTTGGCATCCGGGAAAACATGATATGTATAATATGTAAGGTAATACTCTGACAGATCAATCTGAGAAGCTTCTACGTATCCTTTGGAAACCAGGTAGATCTCCATCGCGCCAATCGCCGCGAAAGCCCAGCAGGTATTATATGGATTCTGGTCCCGGACAGCCGGAAGATCATCCCCCTGCGGAACCACCGGAGCACCATCCAGGTCACCGGCATCCGTATTGCTCGCTCCGGACAGCGCTGAAAGATCCGTCGGAGTCGCCCAGTCGATCTCCCCGATCTCTTCCACGGAAACCGCGGTCTTCATCGACTCGTCTTTATCCGACAAGTCTTCTTCAGGATCTTTTCCAGGTTCTTCTTCAGGGACTTCGGCCGGGACTTCAGCCGGTTCTTCACAGGTCTCGCCCTCTTCGGAGTCTTCGATGACCGTTTCCTCTGTTTTTTCCGGTTCTTCCTCCGTGCCGAAGACGACCGGTTCCAGCCTGAGCCCCCGCCGCTCGACGGCTTCCGGATGCGCCGCGGCCTGCCAGGCCGCCGTCTCGTCTTCCGTCAGGGGCGTCAGATCCGCAATACGCGCATATGCCTTGCCGGGAACGGCTTGGTCTTCCACATCAAGATACGCGTAAAGGATCTCGGAAGCATTCTCTTCTGTTTTGACAACGAGGACGACCGCCGCTTCCGCGAGGACCTGCTGTTTCCGATAGCAGTCCTTGTCCGCGTACAACCGGGCGCCGGCCTTCAGGGTCGCCAGGAAAGGATCCGTTTCAACCGGCTCGGTTTCAGCGGGATCCGCTTCATCTGGATCCGTTTCGTTGGGATCCGCTTCGACAGGATCGGTTTCCTTCGCTTCCTCCGCGGACGGCAGGCCCTCCTCCCCGGACGCCCCGTCCGGATCCCCGGGATCGCCAGTTGTTTCAGCCTCTTCGTCTTCCCCGGCTGCTTCCGGTTCTCCGGAAACCTCCGGCTCTCCGCTTTCCTGAACCTCCTCAGTGACAGGACCCAGGTCCGTCGGCGTGGCCGGACTTTCCGCCGTTGCCGGAATGATCGACAGCAGCAGGCAGAGGGCCAGCAGGCAGGACAGGAAACGGGTGAACGATCTGCGCTTGGTGTTCAAGGGATTCCTCCTTTATTCTTCGGGAATCAGTCGGATGATGTCCTTGAATGGCATGAGGTCTTTGTCACATTCCTCCGCTCGGTGGTTTTCGAGAATGGTCTCCGCCGCCTTCCGGATGGCCGGGACTGCGGCGCGCATGAGCTGGTTGGCGTAGATGATGATGTTGGCGCCCCGCTCTTTCCACTCCTCCTCCTTCACGGAGTTGAAGGAGGTCGGGACCAGGACAATGGGGGTGGCCGGGTCGTCCTTCCGGAAGCGCTCGATGAACTCACAGATCTCCGCGGGATCCTTCTTCCGGGAGTGGATCATGATGGCGTCCGCCCCGGCGGCCGTGAAGGCCTTCGCCCGGGCGAGGGCATCCTCCATGCCTTTCTCGAGGATCAGGCTCTCGATCCGGGCGCAGATCATGAAATCGCGCGTCCGCTGGGCCTTTTTGCCCGCGCGGATCTTCGCGCTGAACTCCTCAATGGATGCCTGGGTCTGCTCGACCTCGGTGCCGAAGAGGGAGTTTTTCTTCAGCCCGGTCTTGTCCTCGATGATGACCATCGAGACGCCCATGCGCTCCAGGGAGCGGACGGTATAGACGAAGTGCTCCGTGAGCCCGCCGGTATCCCCGTCGAAGATGATTGGCTTGGTCGTCACTTCCATGATATCGTCAATGGTCCGGAAGCGGGAGGTCATGTCCACCAGTTCGATGTCCGGCTTGCCCTTGGCGGTCGAATCGCACAGGGAGGAAAGCCACATGGCGTCAAACTGCCGGGCGCCGCCGTTCTCATGCACGACGGTATCCTCGACGATGAGCCCGGTCAGCCCGTCGTGGGCTTCCATGACGGTGACGAGGCCCTTCATGGCGAGCAGGCGCCGCAGGCGGCCCCGCCGCAGGTCCGGCATCGCGAGATCCGCCCGCTGCCGCTTCTGGATCTCCCGGTATTTCTCGTCCGCGCTGTAGGGGAACTCCACCAGCTTTCCGCCGTATTCGGCGAGCAGGGAAACGACCTCGTCCCGCACGGGCTTCTGGAACCCGGTGCACCAGTCGTCCCCGTGGACGACGATGTCCGGACGGTAGGCCCGGAGATTCTCCCGGTAGGAAAGCGTCTTCTGCTCCACGACGCGGGAGACGCCGGTGATGTTCTCAAACAGGCGAATGCGCTCCGCGCAGGGAACCAGCGGGAAGCGCTTGTAGGAGACGACCGCCTCGTCGGACAGGACGCCGACGATGAGCTTCCCCAGCCGCCGCGCCTTCCGGATGATCTCGATATGCCCGCCGTGGATCAGGTCCGTGGAGAAGCACATATAGACCGTGCGGCTCTCGACCTCCTTCAGCCGGCGGGAAACGACCGCCAGGTCCTGCGGATCGTCCACCTCCGCGCAGAGCAGGTCCCGCACGTCCAGCGCCGCGATATCCGCCGCGCCGTCCAAAGCGTTCAGGGCTTCCTCGGCATAGACGGTGAGCTTTCCGCCGTCCACGAAGGCCTCAATCTCGCCGAGCCACTTCTTCCAGTCGTCCCGCTTCAGGCGGTACAGGGCCTGGGCCGCCGCGGCGTTCTCGAAGAAGTTCACCCCGACCTTCACGACCTTCCCGTCCCGGAGCACGGCCTTGAAATCCTTCTCCGGCAGGGGCAGGGTCGTCGAGACCGTCATGCAGGAGGTTTCGCTGGCGAGGACCCTGTCGAGGACCTCGTTCTCAAAGACCAGGTCGCCGTGCATGAGCAGAATGTCGTCGTCCAGGATGTCCCGGGCGAGGTAGATGCTGTAGATATAGTTCGTGATCCGGTAATCCGGATTGTGGACAAAGGTATACTCCAGCGGCAGGTCCAGGCTCGCGCAGTAGTCCTTCAGGACCTGCTCAAACAGGCCGGTGGTGATGACCACCTGCTTCACGCCCGCCTCCGCCAGCTGGGTCAGCTGCCGGGACAGGATCGTCTCCCGTGGGGAGATCTCCGTCATGCACTTGGGATGCTCCGAGGTGAGCACGCCCATGCGGCTCCCCATGCCCGAATTCAGGATCAGCGCTTTCATCTTATCACCACATAATTCCCTTCGCTCACGTACGGTACGAACCAGAACCCTCTGTCGTCCCACTGGCCGTCGGTCTCGGTGAGCTTGTCCCCGTCGGTCGGGTCCAGGGCGACCCTGAGGTCTTCGTCCTTCTCCCCGTAGAACCGGAGAGTAACGCCCTCGATATCCAGCTCGTCCTTCCGGCCGGGGGCGTTCGACAGGCTCAGGCCCGCGAACAGGCTCCCGTCCTCCCGCTCCGCCATCTCAATGGAGAAGGAGGCGGCTTCCCGCCCGGTCTCCTGCCGGATCTCCTTCACGTCTACCGCGACCACGGCCTTGCCGTGCTCCCCGCGGACCAGGATCGTCCGGACCTTCGCATTCTCCAGGGCCGCCAGGTCCTGCTCGGTCAGCGTCAGGAAGAGGAGGCCGTTTCCGTCCGGCTGGGCCGCGAGAGTCCGCTCGCCGGGCGCGTCCCTCTTTTCCTGCTTCGCCTCGGTCGGCGCGCGGTAGCCGCACAGGGCGCAGACGCCCTTCTTCATCGAGTGCGGCCGGATCTCCTCAGCATTGTCGACCGTCTCCTCCGACAGGGTCGCCCCGCAGTCGCGGCACACGACGGCCACAACGCCCGGGCCGGACACGCGGTGGGACGCGGCGCTCAGCGACGTGTAACTCGGGCTGTCAAAAAAGTATATGACTTTGCTGACGTTCTCATGGGCGCAGACAGGAGTCGGCTCTGTCCCGCTTTCCGGCTCTGTATCCGTTTCCGTCAGATCCGTCGGCGTGGCCGGCATCTCCTCCGCCGCGCACAGGCCTGAAACGGCAAGCAGCGCAGCAAGCAGAAGCGCGGTCACGATTCCTTTTCGTTTCATGGTGATTCCATTCCCTCCCGAAATTGGCAGAATACTCCATGATCAGAGTATCCTCATTATTTTACTTCCAATATATAGGAACGTCAAGTTTGGTTGTATTTGCCAAGATGTTGTGTTAGAATAGGCGAAACCAATCAGGGAGGGCACAAGAATGGACGTTATCACCACCCGGGAGCTGAAAGAGCGCCTCGACAGCCTGCAGGGCCAGGAAGTAACCCTGCTGGGCTGGATCCGCAATCACCGGAAGCAGAAGAACATGGGCTTCATGGACTTTTTTGACGGGACGTGCTTCAAGAATCCCCAGGTGGTGTACGACAATACCCTGCCGGACTTTGAGGCCGTGCAGGCTCTGCGCGTCGGCAGCGCCGTGAAGGTCACGGGCAAGGTCGTGCCGAGCTACAAGGACCCGGAAACCCCGGAGATCCAGGCCAGCGCGATCACCCTGGAGGGCGACTGCCCCGAGGATTATCCCTTGCAGCCCAAGCGGCACACGGTCGAATACCTGCGGGAGATCGCCTACCTGCGCCCCCGCACCCGCCTGTTCCAGGCGGTGTTCCGCGTGCGCAGCGTGGCCGCCATGGCCATCCACAGCTACTTCCAGGACCGGGGGTATGTCTATGTCCACACGCCCCTGATCACCGGGAATGACGCCGAAGGCGCCGGCAACACCTTTACCGTCACCACCCTGCCCAAAGGCTCCACGGCGGACGCCAGCGAGGACTTCTTCGGCAAGCCCACCAGCCTCGCCGTGACCGGCCAGCTGGAAGGCGAGACCTTCGCCATGGCCTTCTCGAAGATCTATACCTTCGGGCCGACCTTCCGGGCGGAGAACAGCAATACCAAGACCCACGCGGCCGAGTTCTGGATGATCGAGCCGGAAGTGGCCTTCTGCGACCTGAATCAGCTGATGGACCTGGAGGAGGACTTCCTGAAGAACATCGTCAGGACCGTGCTGGAGAAGTGCCCGGACGAACTGAAGTTCCTGGACCAGTTCTCCGGCGGCGGACTGCTGGACAAGCTGAACAAACTGCTCACCAGCACCTGCGCCCGGGTAACGCATGAAGAAGCCATCACCATCCTGCGCAAGGCGATGGAGAACGGCACCGAGTTCAAGTTCGAGCCGAAGTACGGCGAGGACACCGCCAAGGAGCACGAGAAATACCTGACCGAGGAATACTTCCACAGCCCGGTGTTTGTCTATAACTGGCCGAAGGACATCAAGGCCTTCTATATGTATCAGAACGACGACGGGAAAACCGTCAGCGCGGTCGACCTGCTGGTTCCCGGCGCGGGCGAACTCATGGGCGGCAGCCAGAGGGAGGACCGGCTGGAAAAACTGACGGAGCGCATGGACGAGCTGGGCATCAGCAAGGAAGAGATGTACTGGTACGTGAACCTCCGCCGGTTCGGCGGCTGCACGCATGCCGGCTTCGGCATGGGCTTCGAGCGCCTGATCATCTACCTCACCGGCGTCGACAACATCCGCGACGTCATCCCGTACTTCAGGACACCCATGAACTGCGACTTCTGATCTCCCCTCGCGTGTCATCCTGAGCGGAACGAAGTGGAGTCGAAGGATCTCCTCCGTTTCATACTTACCCCCAAAACAAAAGATTCCCCGACAAACCCGGGCGACAGAAAATGTCATCCCGAGCGAAGTCGAGGGATCTCTTTTTGTCATCCCGAGCGCGTCGGGGTTCGAAGCGCCCGGAAAACTGTCCAGTGGACAGTTTTCAGCGGAGAACGGGCGGAAGCCCAGGGCAAATCTCTTTTAATCATCTCCCGCAGAGCTCCGCGAACTCCCCGGAACGGCAGAAGCCGGCAATCACTTCGCTGAGCGGCTTCCCGGCATCCAGCCCCGCCGTCCAGCCGGCAATCCCCTCCGGATCGCCTTCCCGGTCAAGGATCGCCCGGTACAGGATCCCGACGGTTTCCGCGTTTGAGTAGTTCTTGTTCCGGAATTCAACGCTGTTCACAAATCCGCCGATGATCTGCGGGATTGTCTTTTTCCCGTCCAGGAGGGCATTCAGCCAGCCATCCAGGCCGTCCTCATCCGGCTCGCGGCCGAGGATCGTGCGATAGCACCGCGTCAGGAAAGCGCGGACCTTGTCCTGGTCAATATCGACCGTGTTCCGCACGGGAACGGCGGCGTAGACCTCCGCCCGGCTTTGCGCGGAGCCTGCCGTGATCCCGTAGGAGGCGCAGAGCTTCCGGAACTCGTTCGAATCATAGAAGCCGGCGATGACCGAGCTGACAGGTGCGCCGGCATCCAGCCTGGACGTCCAGTCCGCAACACCGTTCGGGTCCGGAGCCCGGCCCAGCATCGCGCGGTAGAGGATATCGACGATCTCCCGGTTGCTAAGGTTCCGGGACAGGAACTCGCTGCTGGTCATGAAGCTACTGATGATCCCGGCGGCGGTCGTCTTTCCGCTCTTCAGGGCGGAAGCCCAGCCGGAAAGACCGTCCGGATCCGGATCCCGCCCGAGGATCACCTGGTAGCACCGGGTGATGAAGGCCTCCACTTTGCCGGTTGCCCGGACCGGAGCAGCAGGGGAGTCCGCCATCGGGGCTTCGGCAACAGGGGATTTCGCAGCAGAGGATTCATATGCGGAGGATTCCTCCACAAGGATCCGCGCAGCGGCAGGCGTTCCGGGCATGGCGGGAGCCTCCGGAACCGGGGATTCCGCCTCCTCAGACACGCTGCCGGGCGTGTCCGAAGCGGGAGGCTCCGGAGCCGGCGGTTCCGGATCCGTAGACCCCGGATCATCAGGATCCTCTGAAGCCGGTGTTCCTCCGCCCGACGATCCTCCACCCTCCGCCGGAGGCGGATCCAGCTTCGCTAATTCCACATACGTACTGTAATCACACCGACTGCAGGTATCGTAAGCTTCCCAGCCCACATCCGTATAGGTCGGCTGTTTGGCATCATGATGCACAAAATCATGACCGAGGGCAGATAATTCTGCGTACGTAGTATAGTCACACCGGCTGCAGGTGTCATATGCATTCCAGCCAACTTCCGTACACGTCGCTGCCTTTGCGTCATGATGTACAAGATCATGACCAAGGGCTGTCTTTTCCACATATGTAGTATAGTCGCACCGACTGCAGGTATCGTATGCATTCCAGCCTATTGCCGTACATGTCGGCGCTTTGGCATCATGATGAATCAGATTGTGCCCGAGCGCAGTGATTTCTTCGTACGTAGTATAGTCACACCGGCTGCAGGTGTCATATACGTTCCAGCCAACTTCCGTACACGTCGGTGCTTTGGCATCATGATGAGTCAGATCATGCCCAAGTGCTGTCTTTTCCTCATACGTGGTATAGTCACACCGGCTACAGGTGTCGTACGCCTCCCAACCTTTTTCCGTGCATGTTGCAGCTTTTGCGTCATGATGTACAAGATCATGCCCAAGCGCTGTCTTTTCCATATACGTGCTATAGTCGCACCTGCTGCAGGTGTCGTACGCCTCCCTACCAACTTCCGTACATGTTGGTGTTTTAGCATCATGATGTATTAATTCATGCCCGAGCGCTGGCGTTTCTTCGTATGTACTATAGTCACACCGACTGCAGGTGTCGTATGCCTCCCAGCCTTTTTCCGTACATGTTGGAACTTTGGCATCATGATGAATCAGACTGTGCCCCAGTGCGGTGATTTCTTCGTACGTAGTATAGTCGCACCTGCTGCAGGTGTCATATGCTTCCCAACCGGTTTCCGTACATGTCGGTGCTTTGGCATCATGATGAATCAGATTGTGCCCGAGCGCAGCAATTTCTTCGTACGTCGTATAGTCGCACCTGCTACAGGTGTCGTATGCATCCCAACCAACTTCCGTACATGTCGGCGCTTTGGCATCATGATGAGTCAGATCATGCCCAAGCGCTGTCTTTTCCACATACGTGCTATAGTCGCACCTACTACAGGTGTCGTACGCCTCCCAACCTTTTTCCGTACATGTTGGTGCTTTGGCATCATGATGAATCAGACTGTGCCCAAGCGCTGTTTTTTCAACATACGTGGTATAATCACACCGGTTGCAAGTGTCATATGCACTCCAGCCATTTGCCGTACATGTTGGAACTTTGGCATCATAATGAATCAGACTGTGCCCCAGTGCGGTGATTTCTTCGTACGTAGTATAGTCGCACCTGCTGCAGGTGTTATATGCGTTCCAGCCGATATCTGTACATGTTGCAGCCTTCGCGTCATGATGTACAAGATCATGCCCAAGTGCTGTCTTTTCCTCATACGTGGTATAGTCACACCGGCCGCAGGTGTCGTATGCCTCCCAGCCTATTGCCGTGCATGTTGCAGCTTTTGCGTCATGATGTACAAGATCATGCCCAAGTGCTGTCTTTTCCTCATACGTGGTATAGTTACACCGGCTGCAGGTGTTATATGCTTCCCAGCCGACTTCCGTACACGTCGCTGCCTTTGCGTCATGATGTACAAGATCATGCCCAAGTGCTGTCTTTTCCTCATACGTGGTATAGTCACACCGACTACAAGTATCGTACTCATTCCAGCCGACTTCCGTACATGTTGGTGCTTTGGCATCATGATGAATCAGGCTGTGCCCGAGCGCAGGCGTTTCTTCGTATGTGCTATAGTCACACCGACTGCAAGTATCGTATGCTTCCCAACCTATTTCCGTACATGTTGGTGATTTGGCATCATGATGTACAAGATCATGCCCAAGTGCTGTCTTTTCCACATATGTGGTATAGTCGCACCTGCTGCAGGTGTCGTAAGCTTCCCAACCGACTTCCGTACACGTCGCTGCCTTTGCGTCATGATGTACAAGATCATGCCCAAGTGCTGTCTTTTCCACATATGTGGTATAGTCGCACCTGCTACAGGTGTCGTACGCCTCCCAACCACCTTCCGTACATGTTGCAGCTTTTTCGTCATGATGAACAAGATCATGCCCAAGTGCTGTCTTTTCCTCATACGTGGTATAGTCGCACCGGCTGCAGGTGTCGTACGCCTCCCAACCACCTTTCGTACATGTTGGTGCTTTGGCATCATGATGTACAAGATCATGCCCAAGTGCTGTCTTTTCCACATATGTGGTATAGTCGCACCTGCTGCAGGTGTCGTATGCATCCCAACCAACTTCCGTACATGTTGCAGCCTTTGCGTCATGATGTACAAGATCATGCCCAAGTGCTGTCTTTTCCTCATACGTGGTATAGTCGCACCTGCTGCAGGTGTCGTATGCATCCCAACCAACTTCCGTACATGTCGGCGCTTTGGCATCATGATGAGTCAGATCATGCCCAAGTGCTGTCTTTTCCTCATACGTGGTATAGTCACACCGGCTACAGGTGTCGTACGCATCCCAACCAACTTCCGTACATGTCGGTACTTTAGCATTATGATGAATCAGACTGTGCCCAAGCGCTGTCTTTTCAACATACGTGGTATAGTCGCACCTGCTGCAGGTGTCGTATGCTTCCCAGCCACCTTCCGTACATGTTGGTGATTTAGCATCATGATGATTAAGATCATGCCCAAGTTTTTCAATGGTCTTAGGCGTTGAGTTCAACTTGACTCCGCACTTTGTGCAGTATAAAACTTCGTTATACGATCCCGCCTCGATGCATGTGGCCGGAACAAGGTCTTCCTGAACCGGATCTCCGGTAACATGAGAGCAAGGAGCAGGAGAATCCGAACAGTGGATCGTTGCCGTCTTGAGGGGAACATTGGAATCCAGGTTTTTCGTGACCTGTTCCCACTGCGCCTGGGTACCGGCATAGTATACATCCGAAAGCCTGGAGCAGCCGGTAAACGCGTTTTCCGCGATTGTTTCAATATTTACCGGAAGGCTTATCGCTGTAAGCTTCGGGCAGTTTTCAAATGCCGACACTCCGATCTTAGAAACGGGACTGTTTATCGTGACGGTTGTCAGGTTTTGACAACCATAAAAAGCTTTGCCTCCGACGGATGCCACTGAATCTGTGATCTCAACGGTTTTGATATAAGTACTGTATGCTGCCCAACCAGGTTTTCTGTCCATTCCCTGATCATAATCAAAATCTATCATCACTCCTTCACCGGATATCACAACAGCTCCAGTTGACGTATCCAGATACCAGTCAATCAATCCGTTACATACTCCGCTATCCGTTATCGCTTCAGCCGATAGTGGGAGCAGCGAAAAGATAAAGATTCCAAGAACAGCAAAGAGAATTTCAAAATTCCTTTTCATTGGGAACTCCTCCTGTAGAGCAGGTGAGTCGATATGAAAACATAAACGGCCAACGAGTGTATCTGGAATAATACCATATACAGGCCTTTCGTTCAAGATTTGAGTAAACATCTTACGACCATGCCCCGCAAAGTCATCCTGTATAAGTACAATACATAGGTAACAAAAAAGAAAAAAAGAGAGAACCAAGTGGTATAGTGTTAAGCGACCAAACCAACACAAAAGCCAGGAGGTTCT
>CADBEB010000023.1:40969-69181 GCA_902793605.1 uncultured Eubacteriales bacterium | reverse complement strand
TTCCTTCTCCTCGTCTGTATTGTCCTTCAGATACCGGAGAAGGACGATGAGCCTTTCCTTTGAGTCCATATACACCTGTCCTTTGCCTGATTTCAGGATCCATCATAACACAGATACAGCAGTCTGCCTATGGTCCGGCATGAAAGGATTCTTTCATACACACAATTTGGGGAACGATGGGGAGAGGGACGACCCTTTTCGTTCCCGCAAGACAAAGGGAGGATAAAGGGATGTCTTCCCGAGCCTGTCGGGGTTCGCAACGCCCGGAGAGATTCCCGCCTGCGCTGCCTCTCCGATATTAAATCAGCCCTGCGTCCGCAAGGCTGAAGTCTGATTTTATACTTTCACGATCATAATATATGATATTTGCCAGCAAACTCATACAGGGTGTATGTTTTGACGAACAGGAACAGGGAAAACGCCCGGTGCAGCAGGCCGCGCCGGTGCACGTCCGTCTTCTCCCCTCGCCCGGTTTCCCGGTCGTCCAGGTCCACAAGGATCAGTTCGTTCTCCGTATTCATTCCGCACCCCCGATGCCGTCCTGGGCAGATCTTACCATATTTTTCATGAAAGCAAAACACCCGCGGCGCGCGACAGCCGCATTTCTGCCCTGCGGCACGCAACGACCACATTTCCCTGTGGTTTTATTAGCCAGTTTTGTGGTAGAATGGAAAAAAACATTCCATCATATCGGGGGGGGATAACACATGGGTCGGAAGAAAGCGATTATCACCGGCGGCGAGATCGGTATGGGCAGGGGCATTGCCATGGTGCTGGCGGAGGAGGGCTATGACATCGCGTTCTCCTATTATCCGAAAGCGGAAAACGCGGAAGCGTCCGTCGAAACCACCATGTCCATGCTGAAGCAGCGCGGCGCGCAGGGCTGGTACTTCCCGGCGGACCTCTCCGGGCCGGACGCGCCGAAGGAGTACTTCGCCCAGGCCGTCGAAAGCCTCGGGGGGCTGGATCTGCTGGTCAACAATGCGGGCGTGAACATCCCCCTGCCGCTGCAGGACATCACCGAAGACAACTTCAATTACCTGGTCAGTCTGGACCTGCGGGCCTACGTGATGATGATGCACTATGCCGCCCGCTACATGATCGACAACGGCGTCAGGGGCTGCCTGGTCAACGTCAGCTCCTCCCGGGGCGAGCGGGCTTACGCGAACGCGGGCATCTACTGCGGCATCAAGTCCTGCCTGAACCGCATGGCGGAAGCTTTCGCGCTGGATCTGGCGCCCTACGGCATCCGGGTCAACAACGTGGCGCCTGGCGCGGTGCGCGTGCGTTCCGACGAGGAACTGCTCTCGATCAAACAGGGCCGCACGACAGACTACTTCTGGAACAAGGAATTCCTCAAAAACCCGGATCTCGTGAAGGACAACGATTTCTGGGATCTCCTCGGCCCCAGGATCCCGCTGGGCCGCGTCGGACTGCCGGAGGACATCGGCAAAGCCATCGCCTTCCTCGCGTCTGACAAGGCGTCCTACATCACCGGCGTCACGCTGCGGGTCGACGGCGGGCTGATCCTGCCGGGTATGCCGGAGGATTCCAGCATGGCTTCGGGGGAAAAGGGCTGGTAAAAGGAGCCGGCCGGGAAACCGGACGAATCATTTTGCGTACGGCCCGAAGCGTTCGTTGATCAGGGGAATGTCCTGGGGATACGCGCGCGTAAATTCGTCGTTTTTCCGCAGCTCCGGATCCAGGCAGTCCGGCCCGAAGGCCCGGATGGCCGCGTCTTCTTCCGGGGAAACCAGCGGGGGCTCCACCGCCGTCAGTTTCTTCAGCCGGCTGTCCCGCAGTCGTTCGTAGGTTTCGGGATGCTGGATCGGGTTTCCCCGGGTCGGGGCCGCGGGGATCACGGCTATCATCAGCGTCTGGTTGAGGCTCAGGCCGGCCACCGGCTTGTCAAAATAAAAGCGTGCCGCGCCCGTGATGCCGTAAACGCCGTTGCCGAAATAGATAATATTGAGGTACATTTCCAGGATACGGTCTTTCCCCAGCCGGCGCTCCAGCACAAGCGAAACCAGCAGCTCCGCCGCCTTCCGGATATAGCTGTGGTTAAAGCGGAAATACAGATTCTTCGCCAGCTGCTGGGTGATCGTGCTGGCCCCGGCGATGATACGTCCCGCTTTGCGGTTTTCGTTCCACACGTAGCGGATCATCTTGAGACTGTATCCGGGATGGTCGTGGAAGGTTTTATCCTCCAGGTACACCAGCAAATCGATCAGACGTTTGGGAATCCGGGAAAGCGGGATAAAATCCGGCTGCGCTGAACGCTCCCTGTATAACCTGAGCGGCGGCCGCCGGATCAGCAGCGCGAGGGCATATCCCGCCACGCCGATACAGCACAGCAGTACGGCCGCGACCAGGATCAGGATCACCTTAAGAAAAAACAACTTCGAGTCCTCCGAAACCAGGCTCCGCCGGCAGCCTCCGGCCGGTTGATCCGGAACCCCGGGCCTGCCCCCCGCCCAGGCGGAGCCGGAACGGCCCCGGGGAGAGACGGCGCTGCCCTTTCCGGTCAGGTATAGCATACTTCAGCGGCATGGGAAAAACAAGCCATGAGCGCCCATTTCTCCGGACGGCGTAACCCGGATGAACCGGCAAAAGACGCCACCGGCTGGAAAATACAGGCAAACAAGAAACACAAACAGGCAGAGACATAGAAAACCGGCGATCCCTCTTTTTTTACGGCAAATTCCTTTCTGAAGACAAAGGGATAATATGCAGTGCCCCAGCCAGTTTGCAGGAACGCGGGTTTACTTGTAAGCTTAAGGTGACACAAAAAACTGCAGGACTTACCACATGCAAAAGGAGGAGCACTGCATGGAAAGTATGAATGACCAGTCATTACCCGGTCAATCTTCCGCAGCAGATGATTTTTCGGGACGAGTTCGTCGATACAGACCAGAGATATCTGCTCTCTTTTCTTGGTGCGCTCTTCATGCAGCATATGGCTCACTTCCTCTGCCATTATTATACCACAAAGCGCCCTCTGTGTGTTGAATTTATTGACTTCCCGGCACTTTTATATGACAAAATCCGAGGCCTTAACCTCGGACTTTGTCTACAGTCTGAGGAGGCGTTTTACGCCCCCTTCTTTTATCAATACCGGGAACCACCGGTCATCTGGCTCCTGCTCCGATCGTATATACGCCGGCATACTCATACACAGATGAATCAAGGTCCAGAACCAGTGCCGGAATCACCGCGGCGTCTGAGCAGGTGACAAGGATCCCGCGGTTAAACATATAGCCGGATTCATCCACATACACCACGTTGTCATGGGTATAACCGGTGGTGCGGGTGATCCAGAAGACGTTTCCTCTCTCTCCTGATTCTTTCCAGACCCCTTTCAGGATCGCATAATCTGTGGGTTTAAACTGCCTGGCGCGGTCCGCGACATCATCCCGTCGGCTGAATCCATGGATTTCCGAGCTGTCATGGATAAACAACTCCGATTCCGCCGGAAGGAATATCCTGTCTTCGGTTTCCGCTCCGGAATCCATCCCGAAATAATAATTTTTCTCGTTCCGTACAGCTGTTTTCAGAATCGCTTTCTGCTCTTCGGCGGAAAACGCCTCGCCGAGGAAGTTTTCCCCGATACCGGAGCAGTCTGTTGCGGAAGCGTTCGCATCCGCTCCGTATCCGTTCAGCCAGCTGCGAAGCGTACAATTGTCCCAGCTGACGTCCCGGAGATCTGACTGGAACGGTTCGCACTCGACAGCAGCATGCGAGAGCAGAAGTGCTGTTCCGTCACGGACTTCCAGTACGCGCCACAGAAGCGGTTCACGGGCAAAGTACCGGTCGGTATCTCCGGGCGCGGAAACCCGAAGGAACCGCCGGCCGTTCAGCTCGTATTCATCCCGGATCCATTCGGCGCGCTCAAGATTCCGGTACAGTTCGCCGTCGGACTCGGGAGTGATCTCTGACTGGGGATAATTTCCGAAGCGGATCAGGACATATGTCACTTTCTTGCCATCAACTGCCTCAGGGTCCGGCCGGACTGCAGGGTCGACGATCCCCGCCCTGTTCCGGGGGTCGTCATCCGCTTCCGCCCGGGACGCGCCTTCCCGGATATCCCTCGAGGAAACCGTTCCCGCCGGTTCGATCTGCGCCAGGTCCAGGTCGATCCATAAAGCGGGGAGTACGCCTGCGTCATTACAGGTGGCAATGGTACCCCGCTGGTAGATATAGCCAAAGTCACAGATATAAGTCACGCTCTCCCGGGTATAGCCGTTTGTGCGCATAAACCAGAAGCTGTTTCCCATATACCCGTTGGCGGAAGACCACCAGGTTCCCCTGCATTTGGCGTACAGGGTTGAGCGGAAACGCTTTGCCGGGTCATCGTGACCGCTGGCGGCATAGAACCCGTTCCGCGCAGCGTCAGGAGAGCTGAACACTTCGTCATTGGAAAGCAGGAAAACACGGTCTTCTGTATTCCTCCCGCAATCTGTTCCGTACATGCTGTTCGGGCGGTTTTCCACTTCGGATTTCAGTATGGCCTCCTGCTGCGCGCCGGTGAACGCCATATCCAGAAAACCGTTTCCGCGATAATCGATCCCGGCTTCGTTTTCATCTGCCGGATAGCTGTTCAGCCAGCTTCGGACGGTTGACTTTTCCCAGCTGACCGGGCCATCTTTCGCGTTAAAAGGCTGGCAGTCCAGCAGACGGTCCGCCATCAGGCAGGCATATCCGCCGTCCAGGCCGATAATCCGCCACCGGATGGGATCGAAGCGGAAATAATGCCACTCGACACCGCTCTCCCAGCGGTAATGTCCCGCGCGGTCAGGCGCGCTGTTTACGGCATTTTCACGGCTCATACGGAGATAATGGACGCCGTCGATCCGGGTTTCATTGTTATTCCAGTCTGCACCGGCCAGTTTCTCATATAAAACAGGATCCTCCAGGCAATCCCCTTCCTGCAGGGCATAGTCGTCCACCGCCGTAAAAGCCGCGGGAACGATTTCTGTCTGGGGATAGGAGCCGAATGTCACACAGGACCACTCCGTCACCTGGCCGGTGGAAAGAGCAGTGTCTTTTTCCACACCGGGCTCCCGGATCCAGTCTTCATACAGAGGCTGTTTCAGCGCTTCCGCGGAAGCGAATGCCTGAAGGAAAAACACAAACAGGCAGAGACACAGAAAACCGGCGATCCCTCTTTTTTTCACGGCAAATTCCTTTCTGAAGACAAAGAGATAACATGCAGTGCCCCAGCCAGTTTGCAGGAACGCGGGTTTACCTGTAAGCTTAAGGTGACACAAAAAACTGCAGGACTTACCACATGCAAAAGGAGGAGCACTGCATGGAAAGTATACTCTGCGTCGGAATGGATGTCCACACAACAAATTAAGGTGCTGAATTGACTGAGTCGGTTTTAGTCATCTGCTGACCGTCCTTGGTGACACCTTATGGTGATTCACGACGTAGGGGATTTACAGGACTTGCGGTGAAACCATCCTTGCTGGAACTCTCTTCGTTTGTGCGCTCCTACGTTGGCAATCTAACAATTAGGTATCTTCGATCGGGCCGCACATTATTTTGCCATCCGAAACGATCAGAGCCTGGGGGAACGCTTTCCAGTCAAAGGCATCGACCTTCTGGATCTCGTTGTGATACAGCCGTAAAGGTTCTCCCTTGACGAATTTGTGTAAAAAGCTCTGCAGTATCTCGGACACATCCTTATCCATCACGCTGCCATACATTTGCAGTGCTTCACTGTTTCCGAGTAACGCTGCCGCGGCATCGACCGTGCCGGAACCAAGATTCTCGATTAGCGGAATTTCATCCCACAGCATGATGTGTACTTTATTGCCGCCCTTTGACAATTTAAATGCGCCACGGTAAATGCCAAGGGCATTCCACTGCTCTGCGATTTTCATTTTCGCTTCCAGCTCGTTCGTGGCAGCCGTCTGTGCCTCAATATATTTCTGCACCGCGTCGGCGGCGGGGCCGTCTGTGTACTTTTGTATATCGGCCAAATACGCAGAGATCAGCCCTTTGTAGTTCTGATCACCGACCAGGGACCGCTGTACCTGCATTTCCTTACTCGGGAATCCTATGATAAACTCTATGCCCGAAGCTTGTCCCTCCTCATAGGCGCCAAACACGTCGAGAGGAATCAGTGTCCCATCACAGGTCGGCGCGCACATATCCCGCCAAAGCCTTTGGGCCACGTCCTTGAGAGACTGTGTGTCCAGATGCAGAAGCTCCTGCATGGTGGAAGTCTGTGTTTCCTTCATCAGCTCCATTGCCAGAGTCCTGGCGTTCTCCGGCGTGTCATAAACCTGCCCCAGATTTCCGTTAAAGACAAAAGCCTTGTGGAACAGCCCCTTCGCCCGCTCGCTGGCAGCAAGCAGACAGATCGAAGTCGCTCCTGCCTCGAAGCCAAGCACCGTGACCCTGTCTGGATCACCGCCGAAGGCAGATATGTTTTCCCTGATCCACCTGAGCGCCGCGATCTGGTCCAAAAGCCCGAGGTTTATGGCATCCGGATATGCCTCCCCGCCGGGTACGTCTGCGAAGTCAATAAATCCGAAAATTCCAAGCCGGTAATTAAAGCTTACAAACACGATATCCGGGTGCTTCGCCACAAAATTAATGGGGTACATCAAGGGATCGACGGACCCGCCGCTGGTAAAGTCACTGTTGTGAAAGAGCACGAGAACAGGTTTGGGGGCACTGTCTTTGGACTCCCCGATACATATGTTGAGAGTCAGGCAGTCTTCGCTCTGCCTATGATTCTTTATGATCGATCCCTTGTGCTCGACCTGAATGGCCGAAGCTCCGAAGTTCCCGGCCTCAAACACCAGCTCGGAATCGTCAAGCGGCTCAGGCGCCTTCCATCTGTACTCACCAATCGGCGGCTTTGCGTAAGGAATACCAAGATAGCAAATGGTCTTCTTATATTTCTCGCCGACAAAAATGCCGGTTCTCGTCTTCACCGCGATGTCAGCATTGTATTTGCCCTCGACAGCCTGGTTCTGCCTGTTTGTTTCCACGATGTCCTCTTTTTTCAAATCGAACACGAAGCCTTCGCCCCCGTCCCCGTAAAGCTTGCGGATCTTCCGGATCTGGAATCCGCGGATGATCATGTTCACGATCAGGCCGAGAATGGGAAGCGCAACGACATAAGCGAACTCCTCCTGCATATAGTCCAGCAGAGACACGCCCAACCTGTGGATTGCAAAATACTGCGCAGCCAGAAAGACGAGAAAAATCGCGACATAAATGCACACCCGATTCGTCTTTTTCTTCTGGATGGCTTTATTGAAGATGAGCTTGCTTATGACCACTTCGAGCCCCATTCCAAGGGCAACGCATGCCGCCAGGGATATAATCTCAGAGCAGCCGGCACGTTTCGCAAGCGTATAGCCGAATCCATACCCCATCGCTGAGATGAAAGCCACCATAAAGTCGTCGATCGTAAATAGTTTTTTCATGTTATTTCGGCTCGGACACCCGTGACTTCAGTCGTGGGAGGAGAGCCTTCTCTTCTTTCTGTTAAGTGGTTTTTTGCAGTTTCTAACAATTTCAGATTCTTATAGTAGGCCGAATCCGTGACTTTTGCGCCATCCAACATAGTCAATGCAAAGTATCCCGAAGTGCGCCTGCCTTTTACGAAGCATTCCCTGCCATCGAACTTTACCTTGTCCCAAAGTCTGAAACCGAATACGGTGTATGGTGCCTGATTCTCCCTTGATAACTCTGCCCGGTGCAGATTGTGCTCTGAAAAAGGAGCACCGGTTCCAGCGAACCGGTACTCCTCTGATTTCCAGGAGTTTCCTGAAAGGCATGTACCGCAAAATAATCCGCATCTGTGATCCGGCTGAAAAGGATAAGGATCAGAACTCATTTACGAATGGTACAGATTCAGGATATCAGCGGACGTAATACTTGGTCAGGAAGTAGGTCTTCTCCCAGTCAACTATATTCATGGCCGACTCTTTCTCCGCATGGATGTCAAACTCATCGAAGACCATTACGTACTTGTTCCCCAGGTCATAGAGCGGCCACTCTTTGGCCTTGCCATCCGGCGACACATCGGCGGGAAGCGAAGGGTTGCCGCATTTTGCGAACTGCACCCACATTTTTCGCATGGTCTTTGAGAACGTCTTATCGAGCTCTCTTCCCGTGATGAGAGTATCCTCTGGATGATTGAACAACTCCGAGAGCTCTATCGCATGTCCGCTCTTTGTCATCGGAATGGAGGACTCTACCCTGAAATAGTAAACATAAGTCTTTCCGCCGCCCTTGACCTGATTCTCCGCCGTCCTGATGAGCGGTGCGTTAAACCAGAACTGATCCATAAAGTGGCTGAGTTTATCATAATCCTCACCCGGGAAGTTCTCGCAGAAGCTCTCAGCCAGAGCTTTTTCCTCCTCGGTGCACTGCGCGAGCTTCTCAGCCTTGCATTTCTCCGCCCACGGCATGAAAGCCTCCAAGCCGATCCCGGACACGAAGTAGCTGCACTCGTCCTTCGTGCAGCCCTGCATGATGTCAAGGTCCGCTGCCATGCCTTTCTCATAGGCGTCAAATCCCTCCAGAGGCAGGAATTTACCGTCGCGTTCGGGGCTCGTGATAGGCATCGCGAGCACTTTGGAGGCCGCGTTTACGATTTCTTCTGCGTCAAGCTTCATGAGGTCAGCGACAGTTTTGCAGCCCAGTTCCTCCATCAGCGTGTTCGCACACCAGACAGACTGTTCAGTGGATCTGCTGAGAGCAGGTGATCCGCTCTGAGCGATGACACGCTGGAAGTATTTATGCGATCCCTTTACCAGTGGCAGCAGGGTCACAGAGCCGCCTCCGGCTGACTGACCGAAGATTGTCACATTGCCGCTGTCACCGCCAAAGCTCTCGATGTTCTCGTGAATCCACATAAGCGCGGCCAGCTGATCCATAAGGCCGAGATTCTGGGAATCCGGGTAATCCGCTCCGCCAGGCAGGTGAGAAAGGCGAAGGAATCCAAGCGCATTGAGACGGTACTCTATTGAGATGAGGATAATGTCCGGGTTCTCCTGTACGAATCTGGTCCCCTCCTCGCGCGGCTCAGGCGTACCGCCGACCTCATAGGCACCGCCGTGGATCCACACCATGACCGGTTTCTTCTGCGCTCCTTTCTCGTCAGCCTTCCAGATATTCAGATGCAGGCAGTCCTCGCCCTGTGGGTAAAGGCTTCCCATCTGACGGGGGCTGCCCACCTGGCAGGGAACTTTTCCGAAATAGTACGCCTCATATACTCCGTCGTCCGGAGTGACATCCACCGGCGCTTTCCAACGGTATTCCCCGACGGGCTGTTTTCCTACGAAGGGAATGCCCTTATACGCAATGACGTTCCCCGTCTTCTTTCCGACAAAAGTGCCGTTGACACACTTTACTGCCAGAGAGCGGTCATAATTATCGTCAGTAATTTTTTTGTTCTCGCCGTATAATGCATACATCTTCTGTGTTGCTTCTTCCAATCCCATCACTACCATGCCACTCATCGCTTATGCCTCCTTATTCTCAGTCTATAAGGATGTATCCGAAGACATCTGTCACAATTGTTACTGCTTCAGTTCATCTTCTTCCCGCTGAAATACACACCGCATGGCATGTTATAACTGAATCCTTCATGCTCCGCCGTAAGGAGATCGTTTTCGAATACCAGGAAGTCTGCATCCTTTCCGACAGTGATAGATCCCTTTTTATCTTCAATACCCAGCTGCTTCGCGCCGTTGATCGTATAGCCCAGTATCATTTCTTCCACACTCATGCACTCGCTTGCCGGCGGGAACGCCTCAGGCGTCCTGGCAGATTCGGGCAGCCTGGTCTTTTCGGTGATCCAGCGCGTCATACCGACCTCCATGCCAAGGTAGGGGTTCCAGGCCGTAAAGTCAAGAAAAGAAATGGTGTCGCAGGACCAGGTCACCACCGCGCCAGTGTCCCAGACTGACTTGCATCGATACATATTGAAGGTACGTTTTTCGCCAAACAGGGGAAGATGCTCTTCCGGGAATTCACAGTGCCAGAAGGGCGTATAATTCGCAAACACCCCCAGCTTTGCGAAGCGATCCAGGTCATCATCGTGCTGGAACTTCAGATGGGCGCATGTTACCTTCACATGGTAATTCTCTCCCAGCTCCCTGCGGGCCAGCTCCACGGCGTCCAGCACCACGCGGGACGCGGCATCACCGACAGTGTGCAGGTGCAGATCCAGCCCTTCCTCATTCAGCTTCTTTATAACTTCAGCGAGTTCTTGTGCGGTGAATGCGGTAGATCCTTTTGTATGGGTGTCCTCATAAGGCTCGACCATGGCCGCAGTATGTATCTTTAGAGTTCCGTCCATAAAGACTTTCATGGTATGGACCTTCAGGTGTTCCGTGTTATACTCACGACGGAAACGCTTCAGTTCCTCCAGGCCTTTTTCCACTTCCCACATGGCCGCGACCACATAGCAGCCGTCGATATATACGGGCAGCTTTCCCTCAAGGTCCAAAGCGCGCAGACGCTGATAGACCCGCTCATGAAACTTGTTAAAACCCGGAATGCCGGAATCAAAGACGCCGGTCACGCCTGCGGTTTTACTATAATCGATCCAGCGCTGAAGCGCCGCGTCGATCTGCTCATCGGTCAGGTCCAATGCGCTGTCAAGAATGATCGGCATTTCCGCAGAGCCTTCGAAAACATTGCCGGTCACGTGGCCGTTTTTTCTTACATAATAAGAGATTCCCGGCACAGGATCCGGTGTGTCGTCGGTAATGTGATGCCGTTCAAGGATCTTCGAGTTTACCCAGACACTGTGTCCCTCCGCTTCCTGGAGCTGAAGCTCTTCCTCCGGGCAGATCGCGTCAAGGTCCTCCTTTGTGATCTCTTCTCCGTTCAGGTACTTTTTGTCTACCATGAATCTGTACCGTATGAGACCGGGATTCCTGCTGATATAGTCCTTCATGATATCCATGAGTTCCTGTTTGCCGTTACACGTAATGGCATCTCCCATTTCCACGTATTCAAATCCAATGGGAAAAGTGACATGGACATGGCTGTCGATGATGCCAGGCATGATGAACTTCCCGGCAAGGTCGGTGACAGGTCCCTCATATGCGGACAGTCCGGCTTCATCGCCCACATAGACGAAACTGCCGTCTTTTACTGCAAGGGCTGCAGCATGAGGCTTGTCCTTGTCTGCTGTGAAAATTTTGGCGTTTTCAATAATCAGGTCTGCTTTTTTCATACTGTCTGGCGCATTGATACTCGTGGCTTTCGTCCTGAGTGGAAATACGCTGTACCTTCCTTTCAGTTTAATATTCATTCTCTGGAAACGCGCAGTGATATTCAGTTTATATGATAATTTCATAGTAACACACTTATTTTGAAAGCACAATATGTGCAATAATCATATGCTAGTAGCAAATACAGCAAATAACTAGACTAAAATGACATCTTGTGATATAATGTTCTCATCACCAGATGGAGGATGAGAACGATGGCAAAAGCGCAGCCGCTGGAACTGACTCAAAATCAACGCGATTACCTCGAAGCATTATTAAGGACCCGGACGATTCAGGCACAGATCATGAATCGGGCCAGAATCATTCTTCTGAAAGCAGATGGAGAAAGCGTCGATGCCATCGCTGAAAAAGTCGGACTAAATCGCAACAGCGTACTGCTGTGCCTGAAGAAGTTTAAGGACGGTGGTGTAGAGAATGCAATCTACGATACACCGGGAAGGGGGCGCAACCCAGAAATAACGGATGATGAGAAAACCTGGATCATCGATATTGCCTGCCGGAAACCGACTGAGTTTGGCTATCCGGCTGAAACATGGACTTATGCAAAGCTCACTTCTCATATTCAGGAGACAGCTGAAGCTGCCAAGCATCCGCGCCTTTCCACGATCTCGAAAACGATGGTAGTGAATATCCTGAATGAGGCTGAGGTAAAACCGTTCCGAATCAAATATTACTGCGAAAAACGTGATCCGGAATTTGAAACGAAGATGCATAACGTCCTGGTTGTTTACAAGCAGATTTCCATGCGTTTCGATGATGATGGAAAAATCATCCCGTATGAAAGAGAAGAACCGGAAACCCATACAGTTTCGTATGATGAGAAGCCTGGCATTCAGGCGATTGCCACAACTTCTCCGGATCTTCCTCCCCGTAAAGGAAATGGTGCCACTTACAGGGATTATGAGTATGTCCGCCATGGTACGCTGTCGCTGCTTGCCGGTCTTGATCTGGTGACTGGGGAAGCAATTCCGCTTGTCAGGGAGACCCACAAGAGCTCGGATTTCATTGAATTTCTGAAGATTCTCGACAGCAAGTATCCCAAGGGCGATAAGATCCGGTTGGTACTCGATAACCATTCAGCGCATACATCCAAAGAAACCAGAGCTTTCCTTACAACGATACCGGGCAGATTTGAATTCGTTTTCACCCCCAAGCATGGCTTTTGGTTGAATATGATCGAAGGCTTCTTTGGGAAGATGACAAATCAGATGCTTCGCGACTCCGGTGGTTCACCACTGGAAGTACAAGATGGATGAGATCGACCCAGGCGAGAAGGTTTCGGTTGGTCTAGCCATTTGATTTATGGACTACTAGGGTACAAGATCTGACTGTTCAGCGGTACGAATTTCCACAGCTGCCATGTCGAACAGTTCCTGCCAGACATCATTGCTGAAATTTCGATAATCAGCATACCTCTGCGCTAAATCCTGCCTGATTGCCAGACACTTATATCTGTTAATCCGGCCTTCCCTTTGCTCCAAATCTATTGGGTTGCTTGGAAGGTTCCAGTGCATGATTTTCCTACAATACGGATGAAAATCCAGTCCCTCCTGCCCGATCGAAGTCGTAGCAAGTACAAAAGGACGCATCGGGCTATTAAATGCGTTACGGATCTTATAGTTCCTTCCGGGACCAGAGCGCAGGTTCAGGGTGCCTTTCCGGGTTTCCGCTCCGGCAAAATCGGTGTTAATCCTGTAGATCTCTGTGCCGCTGTCATCACCCGGCGCGGAGAAGTGTACCCGTGGAGTGGTCGCTGCCGGAACCGGAGCACGGAGGATACAGCCTTCCACCAGTCGCTGCCGTTTCCCCGCTTCATCGATCGGATGTACCAGCTGCAGTTCGTATTCTCCATTCAGGGTTTCCGTCACCTGTGCGGATGACGGCTCAATGGTTCCGTTTCCGTTCGTGGAGAAGTCAGTGCAGTTAGCAGGATAAACGCAGATCACAAAGGCTCACCCCCTTTTTTATTTCTTGCCTTGAGAGGCTTTTGTATGGTAATATATGGATAGAAGGTTGGAACGTTACAGACCGAACAAAACAGAATAGAAAGCGAGTGATACCCATGGAATTCAAAACCAAATTCCGTGAGTTGCGCGAAAGCCGTGGACTATCACAAGCCGCCACCGATGAGGTATTCGGCCTGATGCGCGGAACCTGCAGCAACTGGGAGAACGGATTCAGTGAACCTGAAGAAGAACTGATCGAAGATATTGCCAGATTCTTCAGTGTCCGAATTCGTGATTTGGTCGAGGAGGCTTAACGGCCTCCTTTCCTTTTCCCTTCAGCCATGCTGCGATTACAGGGATCTGCGCCGGATCAGCAATAAAGCAGGTTGCTGTCAGGATCATATCGTCATAAACATCATCGCCCTCCAGCTGTGTCAGGCTTCCCGGTCTACCCGGGACATTGGTCTGCTTGCTCCTCTCCAGCGGAATGGTAATGGGCGGCAGTTCCGATACATGAATGCCTTTTGTCCGGCAGTCCACACCGTTCCAGATAAAATAGTCTGTCATGGGAAAACCTTCTTCTTGTTCTTGTTCGCATAATGTGTTAGAATTTCTATATCCCCCCATGGGGGATACAGGAAGGAGAACTTATGAGCGAGCACACCCAGCATCACACGGAAACGAAAAAGGTCATTGACCGTTTATCCCGTGCCACAGGACACCTGGAAGCCATCAAGAAGATGGTGAAGGAAGAACGTGACTGCGGTGATGTGCTGATCCAGCTGGCTGCGGTGCGATCTGCAATCAACAATATCGGGAAAATCATCCTTGCGGATCATATGGAACACTGCATTGCGGATGCCATTGAAAGCGGCGATCGGGAAGCATTGGACAAATTCAACAAGGCGATTGATCAGTTCCTAAAGTGAGGCAGCGCATGAAAAAAGCCGTTTTCTTTGCCGTTCTTGCCGCTGTTCTCTATGCGCTCAACGCGCCGCTGTCCAAGCTGCTGCTGCAAAATGTGCCGCCCACCATGATGGCCGGATTTCTCTATCTCGGAGCCGGAATTGGTATGTGCGTTATGGGGGTGGTTCGCAGACATACCGCGCAAGCAGGAAAAAAATGTAAACTGCAGAGGAAGGATCTCCCCTATACGCTGGGGATGATCGTTCTGGACATCGCCGCTCCGATATTCCTGATGATCGGACTGAAAAGAACAGCAGCGGCAAACGCATCGTTGCTGAACAATTTTGAGATAGTAGCCACATCGCTGATCGCCATGGTGTTTTTCAGGGAGAAAATTGGAAAGCGGCTGTGGATCGCAATCGGACTGATCACGCTGTCAAGCATTCTCCTCTCTGTTGAGGATGCCAGCTGCTTTCAGTTTTCCGTCGGATCGCTGTTTGTCATTCTGGCCGGCGTTTGCTGGGGGCTGGAAAACAACTGCACCCGGTGCCTGTCCCACAGCGACCCTCTGGAGATTGTCATTGTCAAAGGGCTGTGCTCCGGCATAGGCTCCGTTATGATCGGACTGATCGTTGGGGAGGCCTTTCCGGAGATCTGCGACATTCTGCAGATTCTGCTGCTCGGGTTTGTGGCGTACGGGCTAAGCATTTATTTCTATGTGTATGCGCAGAGAGATCTCGGAGCCGCAAAGACAAGCGCGTACTACGCGATAGCTCCGTTTGTCGGCGTGCTGCTGTCTTTTGTCATATTCCGGGAGATCCCTGGCTTGATATTCTTTATCGCACTGGCGATTATGATGACCGGAACATGGCTGGTCAATCGGGAAGAGAATTAATCAGTCGAGGCGGATACTGGATTGCTTCAGTACCCGCCTTTATTTCAGTCGATCCTCTTCACGATATCGATCCCCCAGAGGGCTCCGAGCAATACACCGTTCTCAAACTCGCAGTGGATCGTGCCCGTGTCATCGACCGCCAGTACCCGGCCTTTTGTCCCCGCAGGAATATCCCGGTACTGGTCGTGGAATTCCACCACCTCAACAGCGGTGCCGGGCGGATACTTCTCCCGGATGTTCTTCAGGATCTCGGGCCTGATGCTCATGGAAAACATAGGGTTTCCTCCTTTGCGTTTGGTATGAACATATATCCTCTACAAGAGTTGAAAGTCAAGTAAAAAGAAAGCGCTGCCCGAGTGAGCAACGCTAATGTTATGGGATTTGACAATTATTTGCTTTGTGTAAACAGCCAGTCACGTACAGCTTCCAATTTGTAAGCATAATCAAAGGATGTCATATGTTCTCCGGCAGGGCTACCAGAGGACTGTCCATCTGCCAGCGTACTTCCTGTCGTGAAGGTGACAAAGTTCGCGTTGTTTCCTTCACTCAGCATTGCCGATACAGCTGCGTTCTGCGCATCAGCCGTATCCTGGGCGCTCCATCCAGAGTGACTGTAAGCTGCTCCGTCCGCATCGAAAACTGCCAGCAGCTCGGCTTGCCCAGCAGACGCTTTGGGGTCACCGGCAGCAACAACATAGAAGAACGGTTTCTGCTCAAGATCGCTCAGTTGGCTCACATCCCACTGGCTGCCAACGAACAGGTAGGCAGCGAAGAAATCCGGATAGGCAATGCTTTCATAGAAGGAAGTCATGCCGCCCATAGATTGACCGGTTGTATAGATCCGGCTAGTATCGATGGAATATGTTTCCGTCAGGGACTGAAGCATCCGCATGGCCACATCAATTTGGCCAGAATGATTATGGTTATCGTCTACGATGGTTTCAGTGAAGACCGGAACGACGACAAATGCAGAATGTTTCTCCTGTTCGGTTTCCGTAGCCCAGATCAGACCGCCCCAGCCCTGGGTCAGCACAGCGTCTGTACCTTTTCCGACAACACTGGAGTCAGGAATGAACTGGATCATCGGATAAGATTGACTGGCATCATAGTTTTCCGGGATATATAACTGATACTGAAGACTGGTGCCGGTTTCTGTATCCTTGTAGGTCAGCAGCTGGAACTTCGGAGCAATTTCAGCAATCATAGACTGTAGCTCTGCATCGCTGGATTTATCGGTCATTCCACCGGCTCCGCCTCTCATGCCACCATTACCGCCAAAGCCTCCGCGCCCTCCGCCAGGGCCTTCTCCAAAGGCAACAGCAGCAGTGCAGAGCAGCGAAAGAGCAAGAATCATCGTCAGAATCTTTTTCATAATGGGTATCCTCCTCATCATTTTTCTGATATCCGGACTTACGCTTTCGCTGCTCGATATCATGCGATTATGATAGCATGGTTTCCTTAAAAATAACTTAAAACAAAGATGAACGTTGCGTGAACTTATGCCATCCGAAGCCCCCTGCCGCGCTGTTGACGGCGGGTCAGGGTGGCAATCTCAACAGCAAGGGAGCGGATATCCTGCTCATCGTCCTCATAGCAATCAAACACTTCTCCGAGATAACCGTTTCTCTTATGTGCGACTCCGGTGGTTCACCACTGGAAGTACAAGATGGATGAGATCGACCCAGGCGAGAAGGTTTCGGTTGGTCTAGCCATTTGATTTATGGACTACTAGTCGCTGCAGTATTGATAAAGACAAAATCATATTGACGTTGCTGGCCGCTTCTGTTATTCAATTTGTACGAGTTGAGCTGGCCGTATGGCCCGGGTCCACCCTGCGGCGGGGATGTTCCCCGCCATTTCTTGTAAATCGGGAGACGGATGATGAAAACGCTGAGTAGCAATAGTGAGTATCTTGGCTGTCATGTCTTTGAGATTGCGGGCATTCCGGTACAGAAAACGCTGCTTGGCACAATTTGATCCTGTCCCGGCCGGCTTGAATGGTCAGTTCGCCGCCGGATACAGGAGCCATCACGCTGTCATCAGCTTGCGGCCCAGATGGATTGTGCAACTGTTGCAGGCAAGAAGCACATGGTAGCGAACGCGCTCATCCTTCATATCCGGATCAAACAGCGCTCCGTTGTCCTTGATGATGATTTCAGGTTCATCGATAAATCTCAGGACGCACTCTCCACACACCGCTTTCCCCCTGTTGTTTTCCTCCGTTTTTTTGCAGATCGCCCTGAACACCGTCTCAGCCTCTGCGGTCATGGCCGCATCCGTGCCATGCACTGTTAACTGATCACGCATCCATCCGCAGATGCGTCCGTATTCTTCTTCGTTGTAATCAAAGGAATTCATATACACTTTTTCGCAATCGGGGTCATCGATCATATAAGGAATCATCTCCGAGCCCTTCTGCACCAGAACAAAGCCATAGAATACAGCGATTGCGAGGATCTGGGACAGCATCAGTCCGATGCCCATCGACACGATTCCGCCTTCAAGGCAGAATGTCACGCAGAACAGGACCGGGAACAGCGCGGTACGGAAGATGACAAGCAGGCAGGACCACAGCGGTTTCCCCGTGTTTCCGTAATAGTCGCTCAGGAAACCTCCGACAGCGGCCGCGATGATGCCGATGGAGCTGAATCTGATGCATTTGATCAGCTCCGCTTCATAGGGGCTGTTCTCCACCCCGTATATGCTCAGCACAACGCTCGGATGAAGGATCAAAACGACCCCTACGACAAGCCCGCCCAGAAGGCAGAGCCAAAGAGCTTCCATAAACAGGGTCTTCATACCTTCCCTGTTCTTTTCCCCGGTATAGGTACCCAGGAGGAATTCCGCGGCCTCGGACGGGCCGTTGATCATCTCGTATACCTCCATTATGGCGCAGAGCACTGTGTTGGCCACAAGCCAGTCGCTGCCCAGAAACTGAAGAATGGCCTTTGTAAACGCCGCGGACGCGACCGCCAGGCACAGTCCGGCGGTGTTGTTCTTGAGCGAAAACTCCGCGAATCGGAGGAGATCCCTGATGGAGAACCAGGGTCTTAATCTGAATGTATTACTCCTCTTGAAGAAGTGTATGGATACCACAAGCAGATAGAAGACATAGCTCAGCAGGGTGCCGAGGGCAAGTCCGCCCATTCCCATGGTTCTGGACAGGAGGATGGACAGAACGACATTGACTGCGAATGAGCCCACATATCCCGCGTATCCAAGCATATCATCTCCATCAGATGAGACGATGTTGTCCAGAAACGCCGCAAGCCCCATGAACAACGGCACATACAGAAATACGTTATAATACTCCCTTGCGCAGCTTTCTATGGCCTCCGTAGCCGTATAGAAGGCAAAATACCGGTCCCTGATGAGCAGGAACAGAAGCGTCTGCAGCAGCCCCAGCGCGATCGTCGACATCAGGCCGAGCGTGAACAGCCTGTTTGATCGTTCATAATCCCGTTCACCCTTCGCCAGCGCGCACAGATTGGAGCATCCGTTGGTCACGATCCCGGAAAAGAAGCTACTGAAGGAGATCAGCGGAAACATGATCGAGGTGGCCGCAAGCGCGTCCTGTCCGAGAACATGCCCCGAAACCACGCCGTCGATCATGGTCAGCGCCACGGCAAAAACAAACCCAATCGAGTACTCCAGGCCCCGCCGGCGGTATTCCTTTCTGATAAAAGTCGGCCTGAGGAGCGAGCGGATGGCGCCCGCGGCGCTTCCGGTCTTTCTGTATTCCCTTCTGAAATATGTGCATGTCGCTATCAGAACCGTGCCGATCAGCCCCACGGAGACACACGCGGAAAACGTGTAGCCTCCGAGATTCACAATCTCTCTCGAAAACCTTTCCACGGTCCAGTCTTCGGTCAGGGATCCGAACAGAGTGATTGCCAGCGGCGTTGTGGCCAGGAAGATAAGGCAGACAGCGATCAGCACCTGAATGAAATTGAAGATCACAATCTCTTTAACGCCGAACCGGTTATCGTCCTTAACCAGTTTTCTGTATACGGCACCGATCAGGACAACGGCTGCGATCTCGACCACCGCCAGATAGGCAAATTCATAGCTTCCGTACATCAGGAGGTCGGAAACCAGAATGTTGAGCGCCGCAGCCGCTCCGCCCACGGCCGGACCGAAGATAACGCTCCCGGCCACCTCGATGGATGCCCCGAGCCAGATGGAATCATCCTGAGACAGATCTACAATCACATAATCCAGAACAAAAGACAGAAGCGCTACGATCAATATCCGTAGGATATTGACGAGTAACGCCCTGTGGTTGATTTTTCTGATAAGTGCAATCACCTCATAAAGCTCCTTTCACCCCGGGTGTTTCATCGCGTTCAGGCGGGCGGGTGCCGGATTTATGCCGGATCCGGACGGGCTTCCATGATGACCTCCAGAAGCCAATCGATCTCTCGTTTCGGTTCTTCAGCATACTGAACCAGAAGGGCTGCGGCCTTCATGACGATCCGGCGGAACCGATTCATGCTTTCCTCCTTATAGCAGATCGGGAGGTAATTGAACACGATCTCCGTCCCTTCTTCCCGGTCATAGATTTCCATATCGATCAGCGCCTCGTTGCTGTCGCAGGGCCTCGGGAGCTCAACGCCCCTCAGATTCAAAACGGTATTCTGCTCTTCCTCGCCCAGCTCTGACTGGTAGATCACGCACAGGCTCAATTCAGAGTCGGCAACCGCGTTTGCATGCGGATAGCAGCTGTAGGAAATGCCAATCATCACCTGCTCTCTGATCTCCTCAAGGAAGCTTCCGATCGTCATCCCTTCCTTCAGGTCGGCATAAACGGTGATATCTCTGGCCAGCATTCCGATAATATTGCTGTCTGCCGTGCTTTCACGGTTCTGATAGGTCCACCGGAACGATACATGCCCGGTCTCATTGTAAGCCGCCAGGGAAAGCGCTGCTACGGCGATCATAAAGGCATTCTTCTCTATGGAATAAAACTCCTTCATCTTCGCGAATCCGTCATCATAAACCGGGAGCATGAATGACATATAGCGAATACCTTGAACAACAGGATCCGCATCCGGTCTGGGATAGCGCGACCACTCATGCTCGCTCTCTCTGGCCGTATAATACGCCCTGGCCTTTGCGTAGGTCTCCGTCTGAGCTTCCTGCTCCAGTCTCAGGAGATTTGCATAATAGAAATCCTCTTCCAGCGGCTTGCCTTCATAACTGTCGGAAATTTCTCTGAACAGGATGACCTTGGATGCGCCGTCCGCGATCATATGGTGCATATCAATATAAAGGTATCCCCCGCTTTCCGTCTCGAAGACCCGGAATCGAAAAAGAGGGCTGCCGATCAGCTTATAGTATCTGACCAGGTGCTCGCGAAGATCCACAAGCCCGGCTTCTGTTATTTTTTCGACAACGACCCGCTTGTCCGTGTTCGGCTCATATTTCTGTACGATTTCCCCCTTCCCGTTAAACATCAGCAGCGTCGAGAACGCGCCGTGGGCCTTCAGGACATTCTCAACCGCAGCCGCGAGACGCGGCAGATCCACATCATCGCCCAGCCTGAACAGAAAGGGGTAATTGTTCATGTCGGAATGCGGCGCGCGAAGCTGCCAGTCGAAAACCGCCAGCTGTTCCCTGCGCAGCGGATGTTCTTTCCTTCGTGACGCCTCCTCTGCTTCTCTGAGCAGGGCATGGTCTTCTTTTGAGATATCCCTCCAGATCCGGCTGATCTCCGATCCTTTTTCCCGGATATTCTCCTGATAGATTTTTGCGATCTCCCTTGGCGTTAATCCCATATACAGTATTCTGACCGAAAGCCCGGTGAGCTCAGTCTCCATGATGAGCCGGATGGAGCTGATCGAGTCCAGCCCCAGCGCGTACAGATCATCCAGAGCGCCTATGCGTTCGCGGCCAAGGACATCCTCTGCCGCTTTACAGATCCGTTCTTCAATCTCGTTCTCCGGTTTTGCGTACGGCTCTGTTCCCGTGGTGAATTCAGGTCTCGGAAGATCATTGCGGTTCAGCTTTCCGTTCGCGTTCAGCGGAATCCTGTCCAGCCTGATGAAATAGGCCGGAATCATATAGTATGGCAGCCTTTTGTTCAGAGCATGCTTCGCTTTGAGCCTGTCCAGTTCAATATCGTCTGTATAATAGCCGCAGATGCTTATCCTGCCGTCTACCGTAAAGGCTTTTACCGCGGCCCATGAAAGGCCCAGAATATCCTTCATGGCCTGTTCGATCTCACCGGGCTCCACCCTGTTGCCATGTACCTTGATCATATCGTCGATTCTTCCAAGGATCATGAAGTTTCCGTCCGGGAGCTGCCTTCCCATGTCTCCGGAGTGGTAGATGCCTCCCCGGAAGGCTTTTTCATTTTCCTCCGGGAGATTCCTGTATCCCCTGAAGTAAGGGTTTTCAAAGCATACCTCACCGATCACTCCGGCCGGTACCCTATTGCCGTTCTCATCCAGGATCAGGAGCTCTCTGCCTGGGCACCGGGGTACGCCGACCGGCGTGCGGTCATAAGCCCTGTCTGTTTTAAAGATGGCAGCCAGATAGCCGGTCTCCGACTGGGCGTATGTGTTATAGATCGTCACATCTTCCCTGTAAACATTCTCCAGGGGTTCGCTGGAAATGACCAGTGTGCGCAGTTCCGAATGAAACACAGGATTAAGCTTCAGGTAGGATGGTGTGAAAAATGTCGCGGTAATCCGGTATTTGGACATGCACGCAAGGAGCTTTGACGGATCCTTGGCGACTGAAAACGGGGCTATGATCAGGGTTACTCCGAAATAGGGCATCAGATTGATCGCCATCGTTCCCGCGACAAAGGAAAGCGGAGTGACCAGCAGAAACAGATCATCTTCTCCCATCAGGTTTTTTCCTTCATACCTGAAATGGGCGGTATTCTCCTCCAGCGTCCCGTATTCATGGACCACGCCTTTGGGATTCCCGGTCGTCCCCGAGGTGTATATGACATATGCCGCATCATGCGGATCTGTTTCTTCAAAGCCTTCTTTTCCGGGCGCGTCGAGCATCTGCGCATATGTCTCCTGATCGATCAGCAGCCGGCATCCGCAGTCCTGATAGATATACTCTTTTCTTTCGCCCGGGGTTCCCTCCTCTACGATCACATACGCCGCTCCGGCTCTCCACACGCCGATGGCCGCCACGGCGACATTGATTCCGCGGGGAAGATCGATCATGACAAAATCTTCACGGGCAATTCCCCGGCCCGCCAGATAGCCATAGATTCTTGACGTCATTTCGTCAAGCTCGCTGTAGGACATATCCTTTTCTGTTTCCGTGTCGAACAGAACCGCTTTATCCGGATGGGTTGCTGCCCAATCCAGTACACCCTTCATGTAATTCATCCGCGTCCTCCTCTCTGATCCTGCCGGCTCCTCCCATCCGCTGCTTCTCCCGCGGCTTCGGCTCCGGACATTAGGCTCTCGTCCATATCGCGCTGCCGCTGTTATTTCTTATATTTTTCGGATCGATATCCGCAGGATCCGAAGCGCATGGAAGGACGGCTGCGTTTTCCGCATGGAGCGCTTCCTCCAGGCGCACGGCACCGGATATGATTGTATGGTTTTTTTGCTTTTTTTTCAAGAAAAAGCAAAAAAACAGAGAATTGTTCTATTTTTCTTATTCGCAGGAATTCAGAATGGAAAGCGGTCAGCAGCCGATGCTCCTCCCGCCGTTGAAGGGTCAGGAGCCCAGCCCCTCCGCAATGCCGAACAAAGCGAGGCCGGCGATGATGGCCGTGATGCAGAGATACTGCGCCCTGCTCAGCTTCTCCTTCAGGAAGGCACGGCTGAACAGAATGGAGAAAACACAATATGTGGAGGACAGAAAGGAAACGAAGAAAGGCTCGCGGTCAAGGGCGAGGATATAAAGCGTATAGGCGGCAACCTCAGTAAAGCCGGAGGCAAGTTTCAGCGTGTCGCGCCGGGAAAACGGCTGATAAGGTTTCTTTTCCTTTACGAACAGATAAACCCACAGCGGGATGCATACCAGAAGGTAGGTCAGCACCCACAGCCGCATATAATCGATGCTGCCTATGCCCGCGCCGGCTTCCTCGTCCACCATCAGGCTGTCGCCCACGGACTCCAGCGCATCGAAAAAAGCGGACAGCAACGGGAAAAGAATCACACCTGCGCCATAATACCTGACCTTCCGGATCAGGCTTTCCTTTTTGGTCGGCTGTGCCTTCTCTTCTGCGGACCGAACCAAACCGATCGCGACGACGCCGCCGCAGACCAGCAGGCTGGCAATGATATTCAGGGGCGTCAGCAGTTCCCCGATATCCCGGCCCCGGCCGCTGACCGCATAATAGCCCAGAAGCATCAGGATGACCATCGCCGCGGAGGTGTTGCAAAGCGGCGCTGAAGCAGACGCTTCCATATGGCGGAAGCTGAAGAAACTGAACAGGAGCGATACGACATAGGCCGGTGTGATCAGCAGGAATCCCGGATAGTCCTTCAGAAGCTGTATCAGGGCTGAACCGCTTTCCGAACAGAGCCGGAAAAACGGGAGAAATACCAGCATGGCCACGCCGGTGCAGATGACAAAGCGAATGTGGGAATAGGGGTCGTTCGGATCCGTCCCCATCTTGGAAATCATATCCGCCAGCCCCCACAGGGCTACCGAAATGACTGTCAGTGCAATCCAGAGCATCGATCCTCTCCTCCCGGCATTCAATCCAGGCTCCATTATACTCAGGGGTCCATGCACTTGCAACGATAATGTAACAGCGTTGATTCCCGACTTCAGCCCGACTTGAGATTGAAATGTCCCACTTCCCACCGGGAGCCTCGAAATAAAACAAGGTTGAACATCGCCTCTTCTGCTATATATCGAAGAACTGGCAGGAACGACACTGCCAGTTGAGGATTCTGTTTCGCATAACTGCCGTTTGTCATCTCTGTGCTCCATCAGGCGCGCTCATTTCCCCGCGGATGCTCCGCTCCATCCGGCTGCGTATTTCGTCCCTGCTCAGCCCCCTGCTGAAAAGATAATACAGCTTGGCAACTGCGGCCTCCGTAGTAATGTCATAGCCGCTGATCGCGCCGGCCTCCTTCAGGGCCGACGATGTTTCATAGGCGCCGAGGGCGACCGTGCCATGAGGGCACTGGGAGCATACGATGATGACGGTGCCGTTCTCGCTGGCTTTCCGAATGATGGGCAAAAGTGCGTCCGCGTTTCCGGGAATGTTTCCGGCCCCGAAGGTTTCAATCACGATTCCTTTCAGCTTCTCCGTCATGATGGACTGAAAAAGGTCAAACTGAATTCCGGGGAAAACCTTGATGACGCCGATGGGGATATCCGTAAGTGGCTGAAGTTCAAATTTGCCCTCCGCCGCGGGAAGCAGCAGGCTCTGATTATACCGGATATGAATACCCGCCTCCGCCAGCGGGGGGTAATTTGGAGAGATAAAGGCTGCGAGATCGTCCGCGGAGTATTTCAGTGTCCGGTTGCCCCGGAGCAGTTTCCCGCCGAAATACAGGCAGACCTCATGCACGGAATCATTCGCGGCAATCAGTAGCGTGTTAACCAAATTATCCCTCGCGTCATTTCGAAGCTCGCACAGAGGAATCTGCGAGCCGGTCAGGATCACAGGCTTTCTGTTTTTGCGCAGCATGAAGGAAAGCGCGGAGGCGGTATAGGCCATGGTGTCCGTGCCATGAAGAATAACAAAGCCGTCATATTGCTGATAGTGTTCCGCTACATCCTGCCGATCGTGTTCCATTCCCGAACGGTGATGTTGGACGAGTCCAGGAGCGGATTCATGTCCACCACCTCCCACGAGGGCATGGCCGGATGCCTCAGCTCCGGCAGCGTATTCTGCAGGGTATGAAATCCCTCCCCCTGAGGCGCGTAGCCGTAGGCCGTCCTGGCCATACCGATCGTTCCGCCGGTATAGATAATGAGTACATGCTTTTTCATCCTGCCCGCCCCCGTTCGCTGTCCGTATCCTTTGCCTTCCAAATTTTCTTCCGTGCACCCCTTGCCTGCCGCCTGTCTCTGAGAAGCCAAAAAAGCGTCTTCATGGAGGGAGCTTTTAGATGAGAAGAAGGAAATATACCTATGAATTTATCCTGTCAATAATAAATGAGCATACTACAACCTTATCGTCTGTCTGACAGTTCGCTGTCAATGTGTTCTTTTGCCTTGCTCATGATGCCGTCTGTATCAGCACCGTCCAGATCAAGATTTTCCGCTGTAAAACACTTGACTCTTCTGATTCCGAATACAAAACGGGACAGGAAATCAATATAGCCATAACCGAAGGCTTTGTCAAAGATGACGCCGCCGGCGGTTGTGACATAATAAAGTCTGCTTCCTTTGCACAGCCCTTCCGGCATTCCTTTGTCATTGTATCTGAACGTGATTCCGGTCACGCTGATCTGTTCGATGTACTGTTTGAGTGATGCCGGGAAGGAGTGATCCCAGCAGGGGGCCGCAATGACAATGGTGTCTGCTTCCGCAAACTGCCTGGCCGGCGCGAACATCGGATCATCAAAACGCTCCTGGCTGATCAGCTCATCGCGTTTCTGAAGGAAGGCTTCATCAGAAACCGGAAATAAAATATCTTCCAGCCTGACTTCTTCCACTCGTTCATTCAGTTTAGCAATCAGATAATCGGCCAGCTGTTTCGTTCTGGATTCTTTCCGGACACAGGCGTTGATGAAAAGGATCATGCTGCTTTCTCCCTGCCTTTTCTGTATATCTTCAGTCTTCCGGTATGGATCCGATCAATCGGAACCTGTGCGGTACCCGGCAGTTACGGCGCGGCTTCCGTCGGCCAGCCAGTAGCCGGATATAGCTGCCCTGACATGCGCAATGCCTGTTTCTCCCAGGTAGTCGGCTGTATCAACATATGTGATTAACCCGTCACGGTTCAGGACGGGGTTTGCATATCTCGCTCCGTTCCAGTGCCAGACCATGCCGCTGTTGTCCGGGTAATCCAGATATGCTGATTCATCCATTCCATTTTACCATAAAACAGAGGACAGGGAAAGACAGAACGGAAGGCATACCGGACCAGCTAAAAACGCCCTTCCGATGACGGGAGGAGTGGTAACAGCCGGACCGGACCAACGGTCCGCAAACTTTACAGTCGACAGTTGAATTGTCAAGGATGGAATGGCTTTTTCATGCTGTGCTCCTTTCCATTGAATTTCATCGGTCAAGGCTGTTTTCGTCCAGAAGGAAATCAATGATGTTGATTCTCAGAATTCCTTCTTCATCAGTCCAGCTCTTTCCGTAAGATTTTGAGATAATGATTTTCTTAAATGAATCCTTAATTGCATTCAGCGGTCTGATTTCTGTCCCGGCTTCTTGCGGGTCGTCCATATTCAGGGCGGACTGAATATAATATCGTTTTCCTCCGCCGGTTGCGATAAAATCAATCTCGCAGTTCTTCTGCACCCGTTTTCCTTCGGCATTTTTCTCCACAATCGGAATTACGCCAACGTCTGCATGATAACCCCGGACCAACAGTTCATTATAAATCAGGTTTTCCATAATATGCGTTTCTTCCTGCTGGCGCAATCCAAGCCTGACATTGCGAAGTCCAATGTCTGTACAGTAATACTTGGAAGGATATTCAAAATATTTTTTCCCTTTGATGTCATATCTGACTGCCTCAGAAAAAAGGAAGCTCTCTGTCAGGTATTTCAGATAAGCACTGATGGTTTCAGCATCCACTTTGATGTGTTTTACACTTTGAAGGGTTCTTGATATTTTACTGGCATTCGTCAGCGAACCGATTGATGAACAAAGATCACTGGTCAGTTCCCGCAGCAAAGCAGGCAGCGCAACATGATACCTTTCTTCTATATCCCTGAAATAGATTTCCTCGAACAGATCGGACAGATACTTAAACTTATCCTCATCCCTGTCCAGGGATAACAGATAGGGCATTCCGCCATACATACTGTATTCGCTATAGGCTTCTGTCTTATCCTGACCGTATGCCTCGTAAAACTCACGGAAAGAAAGCGGGAAAACTTTCACTTCATCTCCGCGGCCCCTGAATTCTGTGGCAATATCCTTTGAAAGCATCTTCGAATTGCTGCCTGTTACATACACATCAATATTCTTCAGGCGAAGAAATCCGTTCAGAACACTGAAAAGCCTGACAGGCTCATCCTGCTGCTTAAGTTCGTCTTTGGAAATGGCAAGCTGTATCTCATCGATAAAAACATAGTATTTCCGACCGGAATCGGATGTACGTTCCCGGATATAAGCAGAAAGGCAGTACGGATCACGGTACTTTTCGTTCAGATCATCATCCAGCGCCAGCAGAATAATATGATCCTCCGGAACACCGGCTGCAAGAAGATATTCCCTGTACAGATCAAACAGCAGCGTACTCTTTCCACATCTGCGGATCCCGGTAATCACCTTAATCCGGCCGTTCCATTGGCGTCTGATCAGAGCATCCAGATATTTTCTGCGTTCAATCATGTTTCTGATTCCTTTCGGAAGTTGCTCGTCTTTTCGAGTAACTTCCGAAAGGAAGTATATCATACTCACCGCAGTGAATCAAGAAGTGAACACTGAAAAAAGGAAACCCTGCATCCCAAGGGTGAGCAGTTCAGCTCCTCCGGATTTTTTCAGGTATACCCCTCCATGAAGCAGGAGCACCGTTCGTAATGCTACCAATTCGCTTGATGAGGTTGTTTATGAGCAAGATCCAAAGTCTTTATTTTCAAGGTTTCCGGCATGGTGCACCCCAAATCAGGTGCACCTTTAGCGAAAAAGTGCACGGTACACCAATGAGAGAAGTGCACCTCTGAGGCGGCGTACCGTGAAGTGGTAAGATAAAACTGGACACGGAGGGGGTAGAAATTGGACATCGACCTGTAGTAAGCTGAACAGGCAGAATCAGGAAGATGGACACTGCTACCCCGGACTGTGGACAGGAGGTTACCACATGAAGTACACACCCGAAGAGAGGCTGGAAATCGGGAGGCGTATATATGAAGGGGAAATCAACGTATATACGTGAAATGCACGGAAAACGAGAAAAATATGAAGAAAAACCCTTCCAAAATATTGACTTTCTTTGATCTTAGATATACAATATAGGCACCATCAAGGTAGGGGGATCGAGAGAGAGCCCGAACAAGATGGAATGAATGCGACCCTGCAAGCGTGGCAATGAACCAAGCGTACAAGGCCAATGAATTGGAGGTTTGCA
>CADBEB010000023.1:0-40913 GCA_902793605.1 uncultured Eubacteriales bacterium | reverse complement strand
CAAGAATGCCAGCCGCCTGATGAAAACCGATGTGAAGGAAACAGATGAAGGCTATGAGGTGGATGTGGATCTGCCTGGCTTCAACAAGGATGAAATCAAGCTGGATCTGAATAACGGTTACCTGACTATCTCCACCGAGAAGAGCTTGAACAAGGAGAACAAGGGTAAGATGCTTCGTCAGGAACGTTATGTCGGCACCATGCAGCGCAGCTTCTATGTGGGTGAGAGCATTACTGAAGATGACATAAAGGCCAAGTTCGAGAATGGTGTACTGAGCCTGATGATTCCTAAGAAGGAAGCTCCGAAGGTTCCTGAAAAGAAACAGATTTTGATTGAAGGATAAACACACTGCAAGCCCGCAGTCTGGTTCATACGAGCCAGACTGGCTCCCCGTTTCCGCGTATCTCATTGAGCATCCGAAGGGAAAGTTCCTGGTGGACACGGGCTGGCGCGTGAAATGAGCCCCAACGGCGAGTTTGACAAGAAAGCTCAGATCAAGTCTCTGGGCACTGTGATGCTGTATGAGGTCAATCAGGGCCGGATCGGCCTGGGCCAGTGCATTGACGAGCTGCTGCTGGCCATAGGCATCAGGGATTCGGATCTGGACGCTGTGCTCCTGACCCATTTGGACTGCGACCACGCCAACGACCTGGTTCAGGTCAAAGGTGCGAAGAAGTTCCTGGTGGCGGCAGACGAAGTGAAGTTCGCCCGCAAAATCACCAACAAGGTGCGCTATTTCAAAAACTGGTGGAAGGACATCCCCCTGACAGAGTTTGAATGGAATGACACCCAGGGTCCCGTGGGCAGGTCCTATGATCTGCTGGGCGACGGCTCCATCGAGCTGATCAACATTCCGGGCCATGCCGACGACCTGTTTGCCGTAAAGGTGATGAATGCAGAAGGCAGATTTGTGCTGCTGTTCTCCGACGGAGGCTATGCCCGCAAGAGCTGGGAGCAGATGATCACTTCCGGCATCGCAGCGGATAAAACGCTGCAGAAGCAGTCTCTGGCCTGGATTCGGGAGCAGAGCCTTGACCCGAACTGTGTTGAGTCCCTGGCTAATCATGATCCAGATATCCAGCCCCATGTGATTGAGCTGTGAGGAGGAAAATCCAATGAGAACCAGTTTTAAGATTGTATCCGTGATTCTCGGTATCCTGATGATCGTCTCGGGCATCTATTGCCTGGCAACACCCGGTATCACCTTCCTGGCTGTAGGCTGGATCATCGGCTTCAACATGATCGCCGATGCCATCGGCAACATCATTACCTGGAAAGACCGGGAAGATGAAGGAATGGCTGACGGCTGGACGCTGGCTGGGGCTATTGTGTCTCTGATCTTCGGCATTGTGCTGCTGGGCAGCAACGCCATGCAGTTCTCTGTGAATCTTTTTGTCGCTTACATGGCCGCGATCTGGCTGATCGTCATCGGCATCCTGCGTCTGATCCGCTCCTCCCGCCTGCATCAGTTCCACAAGACCTTTGACACGAATGTCATCGCCAAGCGCTGGTGGGTTGTCATGCTCAACGGCATTCTGCTGATTGTCCTGGGCATTCTGAGCATGATGAATCCCTCCATCACCGCTTTTGCCATCGGCACGATGATGGGCCTGAATGTCCTGTTCGCAGGCATCAACCTGATCAGCACAGCCTGCGCTGCCTGAGGCGGCGTCAGAACCATGAGAAACAGAAAAGTTGCCCTGATTACGGGCGCTTCCAGCGGGCTTGGGTTGGAGTTCGCCAAACTGCTCGCCCGGGAGAAATACGATCTTGTAGTCGTTGCCCGGAATGAGGGAAAGCTGTACGAAGATGATGAGTTTCCTGTGCAGACTGGTGCCAAGGGGCATTGCAGGAAAGTATGCGCAGAAAATGAACGTAGGCTGAACACGAGGGCGAAGAATATGAAGTCCAAAGCTGATGATGAGGTATATCCGGGTTTTGCGGATATACCTCTCTTTACTTATCCGAGCAGAGAACAAATCCACCTGCCGGGATCATTTAGGAGGCAAAGAGAATGATCCAGTGGTAGCATAACGGAAATGATTGTCACACCTGTCAGTGACAGCCTTGAAAATACTCATAAGCCCTGTACAATTGGAGTGCTGCACTATGCTGGCAGGGGGCATTGGCATGACACTCGATGAAGCTGCAAAGGAATTTGAATTGGACTGCAAGATCCGGCATTTGTCTCCCAAGACAATTGACAATTATGGAAAGCAGTTGCGTTACAAATACTTCCGCTGCCCAAAGTGCAGGGTGCTGATGCGCACTGCCCGGGGCGGCGGCGAAAAGGAAATGCACTGTCCCCAATGCCATACTTCATTTAAGGTCAAGTCATAAGAATTGCTGGTGGTGAATCCGGTGGAAGATATCCTGCATCTGATACTTCTGTTCTTCTTCTATTCATTTGTGGGCTGGTGTATGGAGGTTGTGCTCAAATACATTCAGCTCCACCGCTTTGTCAACCGTGGATTTTATACAGGACCTGTCTACCCGATCTACGGCTATGGGGCTATCCTGATCACGCTGGCCATCCGCTGGCTTTCGCCGCTGGAATCCGCTGTGGGAACGACCTTCGCCGTCTCTTTTCTCCTGTGCGGAACGCTGGAATAAGGAAAGTCATCATGTTCGTCTGGAAAATGGCAGCGATCCGGACACGGGTATATGAGTGAACGGCATAAAAACACGAGGAGAAACGCCATGGAAAAACTGACCAATATCCGTTCGCTGCTGGAGGCGCTTTCGCGGGCGATGAACCTGATTAACCCGGAGGTGGAGAATCATCATCAGCAGACCGCGTATTTCGCCTACTTTATCGGCCGGGAGATGGGGCTGGACACCGAGGAACTGCACCTGGCCATTTACGCTGCGCTGCTGCACGATGTCGGCTCCGTTGTCATGAATCATACCGCCAGCGTGCTGGAGATTGAAGCGGAGGCCGCCCGGGTGGCAGGGATCGGCGCGAGTATGCTCTCGGACCTGCCTGCCTTCCATGCCATCGCGGAGGTGATCCGGTATTGTCAGCTGGATTACACGTCCGTGCGCGCGTACTGGCGGGAGTTTCCGGAACGGGAGCAGACCCTGCGCATCGCTTCCTTGGTTCATGTGGCGGATGCGGCCTCCACCCTGCTGCACAGCGGACATGTGCTGAATCAGGTGGATGCCATATGCGCATGCCTGGATCAGGGAAAAGGAACGCAGTTCGATCCTGAAGCGCTGGAGGCCCTGTATCGGCTCAAGCCGCTGGAGGTAATCTGGCTGGATGCGCTCAATAATCCGTCTTTCCTTTTGTTTTTCACCGGAGAGATGCATGCGGTCACGGCCCCGCAGACCATTGAACTGACAAGGCTGATGTCCCGGATCATCGACTATCGGAGTCCCTTTACCGCAATGCATTCTGCGGGCGTTTCCGCCAGCGCGAAGGCGCTGGCCAGGCTGGCCGGGATGACCGAGGAGGAATGCCTGGAAATGGAAATCGCCGGCAACCTGCATGATGTCGGGAAGCTGGTGGTTCCCGAAAGCATTCTGACCAAGCCTGGGAAGCTGACAGCGGAAGAATTCAATATCATGAAGGAGCACGCTTACTATACACGCTTCGTGCTGATGGACGCGGATGGCTTTGACCAGATCGCCAACTGGGCAGGTGGACATCACGAAAAGCTGGACGGAAATGGCTACCCCTTCCACTGGGATAAAACCAGACTGGATACGGGTTGTCGGATTATGGCTGTGGCGGACATCTTCTCCGCTACCGCTGAGGACCGGCCGTACCGGAAAGGCATGAAGCGTGAGCAGATTGAGCGCATCATGCGGGAAGATGCCGCTTGCGGCAAAGTGGATGCGGAGCTGGTAGCGCTTCTTTTCTCCCACTATGAGGAAGTGAATGATATCCGTGATGAGGTCAGTCACCGGGAAGGCCGGCGCTACTATGAATCCATGGAAGGCACGGCAGGTGAAGGAATTTGATGTCAAAACACGCGCTTCCACAAGCAGGGATCATCGAAGAATAAGGCCAGAGCACAATCTGTGGATGTCCGGCAAAGGAAAGAGCCTCTTCTCATCAGCCCCTGTGGATCAGGCAGGATTAGTGTTGTAAAACAGGTCATCTCCTGTCAGAACGGAATCCAGGTTTCCTGCGTAGGAATTCTGAATAACGCCATAGGGTGTAACCAGAGTGATATAAGTCGTGTTCCTTGTGCCCATCACGCGCTGATAATCATACCTCTTTCTTCGCAGCGCCTCGTCATCAGACCCGGTGACCATGTAACAATCCTGAGAATACTTCATTTCAAACAAGTTCGTTACACGATCCGCGCGTTTCATCACCAGATCTATCTGTGACCCCTGAATTCCTTTTCCCAGTTTTTTTCTATGGAAAAGGAAAACACCTCCGTCAGCACAGAAGCGATCCCCATTTTTGCTTTCATTTCCTCCATATGGAGCAAACATACAAGTTCACAGGCTTGCCAGAGCCCGATGGCAAACCAGCCTTGATTAAAGAACGCACGAACGCTCCGATCTGTTCTTTTCTTGATCTCCCATAAAGCCCTGTGTGGGCAAAACAGAATCTGCCCTCATATGCTTCCCGTACGAGATATGTCTTTCCGACTCGTTTGCGGCCATATACCGCGATAAACTGGGACTCCCTCTTTTCCAAAGCCCAATGCAGCAGCATCAGCTCTTTTTTTCTTGCTATCAGTTCCATGTGCGGACCTCTGCGCTTCAGCCTTGCCAGCTTCGATGATGTGCGTTTCCAGAGCAACAGAACGCGCGGCGAACGAATCAGTGGAACGAATCCATATTTATCACGATACACATCCGGCGGACGATTCGGATGAAGCCGTCAATGCGGATCGGGGAAGGTTTCTTTAGGGAGAAGCCGCCCGGATCAGCAACACCAACATTCTCTATACGGCTGTATCGATGGGTCTGTTTCTGGTTTCCATCACCATTATGCTGAACAACTATGAGTGAGATTGTCAAGGGTAATTTTAGATTATACTTACTATTTGGGCAAGTTATTTGAAAGAAGCTTTCTGCACCATTTTGAACTGCTGATATACCTTTAATGAACCTTAAAAGAAAAAATATTATTGATAAATCTAAAAGAAAGCGCCGTTCATGACTGAACGACGCAAACAGAATATATGAGATCGAATTACAGTGTGTACACGTAATCCGCCTTTCTCGGAGCGGCCTGCCCGGCGGGCTTGGCGGCATAGCCGAGGATCAGATTGCCGATCCCCTCGTAGTTGCCTTCGATGCCCAGCTTCTTCAGGATGGCTTTGCCTTCTTCGCTCTCAAACTCTTCCTTGGCGCGGTGCACCCAGCAGCTGGCAACGCCCAGGCCGGCGGCAGCGTTCATCATGTTGCCCATGACCAGACTTCCGTCATACACATAGGTCGGCATATCCTTGTTCGCCAGCACGACGACCAGATCCGGCGCACCGTAGAACGGATCATTGTCCATGCCCATCGCCGCGGCATTCAGCTTTGCCAGCTTCTGACGGGTTTCCTGATCTTTAATCACCAGGATGATGGGAGATTGCTTGCCCAGGCCGGTAAGGGCATAGGTTCCGGCTTCCAGGATGGCCTGGAGCTTTTCTTCTTCGACATGTTCCGGCTTATAAGCGCGGCAGCTGCGGCGGGTCTTCAAGGTTGTAATGGTGTCTGACATGGTGGTGTCCTCCTTTTATTTATCGGTTCAGAATTGAACCCTCTCCGCCGCGAACCGGAACCTCATCCAGATGCGCACGGAGTTGTTCACGTGTTTCCTGCACGGCCTCAAGCATGTCCTGCTTCTGATCCGGCAGCTTGGCCTGCATGGGTACCAGATTGGACGGATGCGAGCCAAAGTAATATGTGTCCTTCAGATCCAGGCGTTGGATGAGCCGCTCCTGCTCGTCCAGCAGCTGGCCGATGTTACATTCCTTGAATGTGCCGCTTTTCATATCCTGATACAGGCGGCACCCTGGCTGGGCGTGCAGGCTGCCGATGAACAATAGGTGCGGCTGCACCGCGTTGATCAGGTCGGCTGTGGCGTCTGCGTTCTCCTTCCACAGTTCTGCGCCGCCGCAGCCCAGAATCGCGTTGAAGCTGTAGTCCATACCTGCCTTGGTCAGCCTGAGCAGCTGCTCTCGCGCTTCCGCTGACGTATGGCCCTTGTTCATGTAGGTCAGCGCGGCGTCCAGACCACTTTCCACACCGATGTCCAGGCCATGGATACCCGCTGCCCGGAGCAGTTGAAGCTCCTCATCGGTTTTGGTTTTGATGTTCTGGATGGAGGCGTACATGGCGATGGTCTCCACCTTAGGAAGTTTCCGGTGAATGGCATCCGCAATCTTCAGAAGTTTCTCCGCCGAGAGCACGAAAGCATCGCCGTGCTCCAGGAACACGCGTTTCACGTTGGGACAATAGCGCGTGGCTTCCTCGATGTCCGCCTCCACCTCTTCCATCGGGCAGACCTTGAACTGCACATCCGGGTACATATAGCAGAAGGTGCATTTGTTATGGCTGCAGCCAAGGGTCACTTGAAGCAGCAGCGAGTTGGCCTCGTAGGGCGGTCTGTAGACAATACCGGTCATATTCATACTATAGTTTCTCCCTGCATTTGTGCGATATATTCGTTTCCCCAGGTTTCCATAGCAGCAACAACAGGGTGAAACTTCTTTCCAATTTCCGTCAGCGAATACTCTACATGTGGCGGAATGGCCTCATACTGAACCCGCCTGATCAGCCCATACTCTTCAAGAGACTTCAGCTGCACAGACAGCGTGGCATGTGTCATCTTCGGCATCTTGCGGAGCAGCTCATTAAAACGGATCGGGCCTTCCTCCAGATAGAGCAGGATCAGCACTGCCCATTTTCCGGAGATCAGCGTCTGCGCCGTCGCGTAAGGGCATTTGCCGAAGCGATCCTCCATAGTCGTTGGTTTATCCATCTGACGATATCACCTCATTCGATTCTTCTTTTGACTGCTTTCAGCGGTCACATTTTTGAACCGGTACTATTATACGACCATCAAATGAACAGCACAAGTACGATTTTTCATGATACCTGGTATCTTTGATGATACTTACAGAAGACAAAGGAAGACAAAGGGACGGTTCTTCTGTCTTCCCGAGCGCAGTCGGGGTTCAACAAGACGCCATCCGGGCAAAGGCATCCCGCGCGATGCCAAAAACATTCCTGAAATCGGCTCCCTGCTGTTTCAAAGCGGATTGCAATTTGCGCAAGGATGAATTATAATTCAGGTGGTGAGCCAATCTACAATTTTATATTATGGGAGGATCCATCGATGAAGAAACTGTTAACGATCTTGCTGTCCGTGCTTCTGGTGATGAGCCTTGTCCTTCCGGCCATGGCGTCAACGCCCATGATAACCGGTCAGATCGTCACGGTCAAAACCGCTCAGCCGGACCTGACCGGAAAGACCGTCGTTCTGCATACGAACGACGTGCACGGCGCGCTGGCGGGCTATGCCTACATTCCCGCGCTGAGAGCTGCCTACGAGACGGCCGGAGCGGAAGTGATCGTTGTCGACGCGGGCGACTTTACCCAGGGCAATCCTTACGTCAGCCTCTCCAAGGGACATTCCGCCATCGAGATGATGAACGCGGCGGGCTACGACGTGGTCACGCTGGGCAACCATGAGTTCGACTTCGGCTATGAGCAGCTGATGGAGAATTTGAAGGACGCCAACTTCAAGACCGTCTGCGCCAACGTGTATCACAAAGGAACAACCGATTTGATTCTGGATCCTTCCGTGATCGTCGAGACAGCCTCCGGTCTGAAGGTTGGCTTCTTCGGCCTGGAGACCCCGGAAACCGCCACCAAGGTCAACCCGGCCCTGATCACAAAAATCGATTTTTCCACCTTTGACCAGCTCTATACCGCCGCGCAGGCTGCGGTGGACGGCCTTGCCGACGCGGATGTGGTGATCGGCCTGTGCCATCTGGGCATTGACAAAGAATCCGCCGCCAACGGCTACCGTTCCACGGATCTGCTGGCGCACGTGAACGGCGTGGACTTCGTGATCGACGGGCATTCCCACACTACGATGACTATCGGCGAGAACGGCGAACCCATCCAGTCCACCGGCACCCAGTTCGCCTATATCGGCGCCATCGTAATCGACAACGCGACGAAGACCATTGTGGACAATTTTCTGCATCCTGTTTCCTGTCTCAGCGAGGATGAAGCCGTGGCGGAGCAGGCCGCGGGCATTATGGCCGGCGTGGACGAAGCTTACGGCGCTCCCTTTGCCACTTCCGAAATCCTCCTGAACGGCGAACGCGACCCAGGCAACCGTACCGAGGAAACCAACCTGGGCGATCTGATCACCGACGCGATGGTCTGGTGTGTGGCCCGTGAAGGCGGCATCGAACAGGTCGAGCCTTCCCACATCGTCGGCATCACCAACGGCGGCGGCATCCGCGCCACCATCAATCCCGGCGAAATCTCCATGAAGGATATCAACACCGTGCTGCCCTTCGGCAATACCGTGGCCGTGGTCTATGTGACCGGCGCGGAGCTCCTGGAGGCGCTGGAGGCATCCACCTTCTGCACGCCCAAGGCCATCGGCGGCTATCCGCAGACCAGCGGCATCCAGTGGACCATTGACACCACGAAGGAATACGACCAGGGCGATGTGTACATCACCATTTCCGGCGGCGAGTCCTCCTATTTCGGACCGAAATCCATCCAGCGCGTGACCATCGAGTCCGTGAATGGCGAACCCTTCGATCCCGAAGCCACCTACGCCGTCGTGACCAACAACTTCTGCACGGTGGGCGGCGATACCTACAACGTGTTCAAGAACGCCTATCTCGCCGGCGCGACCTTCGACACCGGCATCCCGATGGATGAAGCGGTCATGGAGTACATCACCAGTGTTCTCGGCGGCGTCATCCCCGCGGAAACCTACGCCGAGCCCCAGGGCCGCACGACTCAGATCCTCGAGTAATTCAAAGGCCGGCAGCAAAAGCCCCGGGATTGAAGGACGAAGAAAGCAGAGATGATATATGACACTTTCTGAGAAGCTCAACAAGATCCTGATCCAGGGCGGATCGTGGAAGACGATCCTGGGCGGCCTGTGGGTTACGATTCAAATTTCGGCGCTGGCGCTGGTGCTGGGCACCGTCCTTGGCGCTCTGATCTGCCTGCTGCGCACGCGGAAAAATCCAATCGTCCGGGGGATCGGGTCTGCCTACATTGCCATCCTGCGGGGCACTCCGGTGCTGATGCTGCTGCTCCTGCTGTATTACGGCGTACTGGCCAGAGCAGGCATTGCGCCGGTGATGGTGGCTGTGTTTACCTTTGCTCTGAACGTATCCGCCCATGTGGCAGAACTGCTTCGCTCCGCGCTGGAGGCCGCCGACAGAGGCCAAGCCGAGGCTGCCCGAACGCTGGGCTTTTCCGCGTGGGATACCTTCCGGCTGATCACGCTGCCCCAGGTGCTGCGGATCGCCAAGCCCGTCTACCAGTCCACCATCGTGAACCTGATCCAGTGGACCAGTGTGGTGGGCTATGTGACGATCACCGATCTGACCCGCGTGATTAACAACACCGCCTCCCGGACCATGCAGCCGCTTCTGACGATCATCATCGGTATGCTGATCTACCTGGCGCTGAGCTACATCGTGTTCGGACTGTTTGCGCTCTCTGACAAAATCAGGATGAGAAAGCGGGGCGCAGCGGTATGAGCCTGATTGAAGTGAAAGGACTGAAGAAATCCTTCGGTTCCCTGGAAGTGCTCAAAGGCATAGACCTGACCGTGGAGCAGGGAGAACGAATCGCGATTATCGGCGGTTCCGGCTGCGGCAAGAGCGTGTTTCTGCGTTCCCTGTGCCTGCTGGAAAAACCGGACGCGGGGCAAATCGTGATCGACGGGAGGGAGATTACTGCCAAAGGCGCAAAGATTGACGAGATTCGCCGCAACATGGGCATAGTATTTCAGAAGTTCCACCTGTTTTCCGAGATGGACGTGATGGATAATCTGTGCCTCGCGCCGACGCGAATCCTGAAAATGCCCCGTTCGGAAGCGGAGAAGAAAGCCATGGGACTGCTTTCCCAGGTGGGCCTTGCTGCCCGTGCCCACGCCTGGCCGACGGTGCTTTCCGGAGGCCAGCAGCAGCGGATTGCCATCTGCCGCTGCCTGATGATGGAGCCGAAGGTGCTGCTGTTCGATGAGCCCACCAGCGCCCTGGATCCCACGATGGTGGGTGAAGTGCTGGCAGTGATCCGGATGCTGGCGAAGTGGGACATGAGCATGCTCATTGTTACCCACGAAATGAATTTTGCAAAGGAAGTCGCGAACCGGGTGCTGTTCTTTGCGGACGGCGGGATCTATGAGCAGGGAACACCGGCGGAGATCTTTGACAGTCCCAGGCGGGAAAAGACGATTGCCTTTATTCAGAAGATCAAATACTTCACCTATGAGATTACCCGGAAAGATTTTGACCTGATGATTCTGCAGGGCGGTATTCAGATTTTCGGCGAGAAATACGGCCTGGACAGCAAACGCATCAACCGGCTGCAGATCTGCTGCGAAGAGCTGATCTATGAGCTGCTGGCCCATTGCTGTCCGAACCGGGATGAGGTGGAGATGAAGATGGATATCTCCTATGCGGAGGCAGACCGGACGACACAGATCAGACTTACCTGCAGCGGGGAGAAATATGATCCCTTCGCCCAGACGGAGGACAGCCTGGGCGTGACCATTCTGAGGAATATGTCCAGGCAGCTGGATTATCACTTTATCAACGGCAGAAATCAGCTGAACATCACACTTTGATGATCGCAAAGGAGGTAAACCCTGTGAAGAAACTGTTTTTACTGGTTGTGACGCTCGTGACGGTCCTTTCCCTCTGCCTGCCTGCGGGCGCCGAGCCTGCCGCCGAAGTCACAAAATACGGCAACATCGGCCGGCTGTCCAAGTTGAACATTACTGAAGACCAGCTGAATGATGTGCTCAAGGATATCATGGTCAACAGCATCTGCAACCGGTATGTGTTCTACGATACGATGACCGATATGCTGATGGCCCTGCAGAGGGGCGATATTGTCGTGCTTGAAACCGATCAGAACACCGTGCGGTATATCGCATCCAGGAACGACGGCATCGTAGACCGTCCGCCGTACCTCAATCCGAACAACCTGCTCTTCTGCATGCTCCTGCGGGAAGAAGACGCGGAACTGCGTGACCGGCTGTCCGCGGCCATTGCCGTGATGAAAGAGGACGGCACCCTGGAGCAGCTGAGGCAGCGTTATGTCGAGGACGTCATCACGGGCGTCGACCCCAATGCGGTGGAGCCCGAAATCTTTCCGGGTGCCCCGACAATCAGGGTGGCAGTGACGGGAGACCGCCCGCCCATGGACTATGTTTCCGCCGGAGGTGAACCCCTTGGCTTTAATACGGCATTGATTGCCGAAATCGCCAAAAGGCTGGGGATCAACGTAGAATTCGTCAACGTGAACTGCGCAGCCAGGGGTATCGCGCTCGCGACCGGCGTCTGCGACATCGTCTTCTGGATGGAAGTCGGCGATTTTGAAAACTGGGAAGGCGCCGATTTCGAGGACCAGCCGGAAAACACCCTTGTGACAGATCCCTATCTGTCTGTTCCTCTCTGGTGGGCGGTTCGCGCAGACTCCCCGGTGGTGAACGTTTACCGGGATCAGTGACCGCGGCAGTAAACAGTTGGATCTATTGTCCTTGTTGTCAGAGCACGTCGTTCACATCATGGGGCGCAAGCGCCAGTGGCGCTTGCGTTAATCGACCAAGCGAAGCGCGACCGTTGGTTCGAGTCCAACTGTCACCACAGAAATCCCCAAGCCTAAGTGGCCTGGGGATCTTTTTTGTTATGTTGAGGCAATTATATGGAACCGCCTTTGAATATAATCATCAATTGCCTGATCATTTTTACTGAGAATCTTTTTCATGGAAGTCGCTCCTTTCAAATCGTCATGTTTCACAGAGAATCCGCCGTCAGTACGCAGTCTGTATAAGCCGTCCCGTTCACCGTCAGGACAACGCCTTCGGGGATGATCACGCTGCTGTCGCCGGAGATCGTCAGGGAATGGATCAGTGAAGTGCCGGTCACCTGCCACACCGCGCCGTCCTCGAGCATAATGTCGATGACGTTTGCAGCGTTGTCGTTCACATAGTTCGCGACCTGACCGATGCTCCAGTATTCGTTGATGGTGAAATACGTGTTCTGGTATTCATTCGCAAAGGCACAGGCTTCTTCCCAGTTGTCAAAGGCGAATCCGCCGTTTTCCTTCACCAGGACCGATCCTTCATACGTCACATGAATGGCAGAGGTTGAAGCAATCGCACCAGAGTATGTTGCTCCGCTTCCGAAGGTCACTTTCAGGGTATTTCCTTCCAACCCGCCGGAGCCGGAGGCATTGTAAATGTTGCCTGTATAGCTGCCGTTGGTAAAGGTAAAGGTCTGCACTTCGCTGTCTGCGGTGGCAATATTGTTGTCAAAGCCCGCGTTTTCCGTATGATACGGCTTGAAGTTCTGGCTGCCGCCGTTGGTGTTCAACGGATCGTCCGTGCTCATCATGCCGCCGTTGGTGGCGTCATCGTTGTCCATGACCTGGATCAGCACGCCGCCGTTGGTAATCACGGTATCATCGATGGTCGCCGTCAACACCTGGTTGGAAGAACCGGTCTTGACCAGGAAGGTGGCATAGCCGCTGTCCACTACGGTGCCCTTCTCCAGCGTGATGGTGTTGCTGTTCTGATGCGCCATGAAGCCGAAGGTATCTGAATGAATGGTCGTCACTTTGTCTTCGGCTACTTCATAAACAGCTGTGGTTTCACCGGCGTGGTTCTTCAGCTCATAGGTCTGACCCGCTTCCAGCGCCGTGTATGTGGCGCTGCCGCCGGTGAAGATGGTGGCGTAGGTGCCCACGTTGATTTCAGATCCCGCGAAGGTCTCCACGGCCCGGCCGATGACGTAGGTACCGTAACCGGAGCCGTAATTTACGGTGTAGGGATTGTCCAGAGTCTCGCTGATCTGCCCGCTTTCCGCCTGGAGGGCTGCCGACGCGCTTTCATCGGCGTTGTTCAGCGTCAGGCTGCTGTTATAAACATTCAGATACATATCGTCGCCCGCGTCCGTGGACAGCACAGCCCACGCGCCCGCAGAGGTTTCGGAGTCAATGACATTAGCTACCTGATCGTGAAATGGTTCTTCCTGCAGGAAATCAGGCCGTCCCTTTGCATTTTACCCAGTTCCTTTGAAAGTGCGCTGCGCTCAAGATTCAGATAATCCGCCAGTTGCTGGCGATCGAAGGGAATGTCGAATTCGCGGCTGTTCTTCTGGAGGGACACTGAATTGAGATAAGCCATCACCCGGCCACGGATGGTCTTTGGCGCGATATGAAAGCTGCGGCCGGAGAGGATCAGGTTTTTGTGCGCGGAGATTGTCAATAAATTCGCGATGTATTTCAGCACCCAGGGTCTCAAGCTGTTGGTCAGGCCTTGAATCCTGCCGCTCCGAAGAAAGAGAACGCGGCTGACTTCGCTTGCCGTCACATCCACCAGCATGGGTTCATTCTCCAGCAGCGCATAGGTTTCCGCGAATACCTGGTCCCTTTCCACATGGCTGATGATCGTGCGATTGCCCCAGGCGTCGTTGCTCTCGATCGTTACGCTGCCATCCAGAACAAGCCCCATTCGCTCCGTGGCCGAACCGGCGTTCAGGATTGTTTCGCCCTTTTCATAGCGCTTCTCATGCGCTTCCAATACCTGCAAGGCTTCAGCGATTTCCGAATCTGTCAATCCCCGGAACAACTTGGTCTTTTGCAGCTGCACAGCGTCCATTCGATTTTCTCCAATCTTTTTGAAAAATGTGGTCATAACCACATACAATTCGAGTAAATCATACTACAATACAGCCGTAAACGCAAGGAGGTGCTTCTCATGATCCGGAAGATCATTCACATTGACGAGGAAAAGTGCAATGGCTGTGGGCTGTGTGCAGCGGCCTGCCACGAAGGAGCCATTGACATCGTAGACGGAAAAGCCAGGCTGGTCAGGGAGAATTTCTGTGACGGCTTCGGAGACTGTCTGCCGGGTTGCCCCACCGGGGCAATCACCTTTGAGGAGCGGGAGGCGCCGGAGTACGACGAAGCGGCAGTCAAAAAAGCACAGGAGGCCAAGAAAATGAGTGAAATGAAGCATGAACACCATGAGGGCGGCTGCCCCGGTTCAAGGATGATGCAGTTCAAGCAGAGTGAGGCGGAGAATGCGCCGGTGAGTATGGAAAGGCCAGTTTCCCGGCTGGCCCAGTGGCCCTGCCAGATCAAGCTGGTCCCGACGCAGGCCCCGTTCTTTGACGGCGCGAAGCTGCTGATTGCCGCCGACTGCACGGCGTATGCTTATGCCAACATGCACGAGGAATTCATGCGGGGCAAGGTGACCATTATCGGATGCCCGAAGCTGGACGATGTGGATTACACGGAAAAGCTGACAGCCATTATCCGGGATAACGATATCAAGAGCGTCACCATTGTCCGTATGGAAGTGCCCTGCTGCGGCGGGCTCCAGCGGGCGGCGCAGAACGCGCTGCAGGCCAGCGGCAAGTTTATTCCCTGGCAGGTGGTCACCATCTCGCGCGACGGAAAAGTACTGGATTAACGGGAGGAATAATCAAATGAGCTCGATACATGGAAGGATAAGGTTTCCGGATTCAAAACGATTGATGTGCGTGGCATCCAAGGTAATTTCTTTCAAGGGCTGAAAAAGCAGGCCATGGCGCTGCCGGAAGGCGAAGGGCTGGAAGTGGTGCAGAGCTTTGACCCGATTCCTCTGTACGAGGTGATGGAGGGCCTGGGCTTCGAGCATTTCACCGAGCAGAAGGGTGAAGCGGAATTCCATGCCTATTTCTACTGTGATTCGACACTGCGCCTGATTGGTCATGTATGCAAAAAACACCGGCATGTAATGACCGGTGTTGCAGCTGTATTTTCCGAGAGAACTAAACCGCCTTCAGCGGTTTAGTTCAACCGAAAGATAATCCTGCAAAAGCCTCGAAGGCCGACCACATTATACCGCAGGTCAGAACTGTCTGCCACCGCATTATTACAGGGATAAGGATTCCAATGAAATCGATCCGGTCATTGAGAGCGACGGAGAACTGCATCCCGCTGAAATCAGGAAAAGTACCAATTCCGGAACCAAACTGGGATCTGCTTTCAAATTGCCGGATAAAGGTTCTGTCCCCGTCAGCCGTCCTGGTTGCGCAGGCGGTTGATCAGGCTCTCCAGGCTCATGTCTTCCCATTCCACCAGTTCAATGCCCAGTTTATCCGCGCGTCTTCTGACCGGCTCGCGGGTTTTTCCTGTCACTCCGGAGGTGACGAGGATCGCCCGGGCGAACTTTCCGCCGAAGCGGTCCCGCAGGATCGCGAGCTCGTTCAGCGCGTCCGTATGGACCTCGCTGGTCTTGCAGCTGATGAAAACCGGCTGGATGCCCTGAACGGCCATCACATCGATCTCGTTTGTCACGCTGTCCCTGTTGATCTTGCCGCTCTGCCAGTTCACCACGGCGCTGAGCACGACGTCATCGAAGCATCCCGCGGCGCGGCAGGCGCGGAACACCTGCAGTTCCAGGACCGCCCCGACGTCGCGCAGCCAGAAACGAACCCTTTCGTCCGGAAAACGGAAGGAAACGCTTTCGTCCGTGTGCTGCAGTTGCAGAATCAGCCCCGCCTCTTCCAGTGCCCTGAAGAATTCGCCGTCCGCGTCGACGTTCTTGTTACCCGCTTTCTCCCTCAGCTGTCCGCCCGCCTCCAGGACGCCGGGTTCCGCACTGGAGATTTTCTGAATATAGCTGATCTGTCTGTTCCACTGCGGACGGAATGCCGAATAGACCCTGAACAGCCGGTCGATCCGGTCCGACATCTCCGCAAGCCCGGCGTTGTCCTCGCGTCCGGGAAGAAGCGTGCCGCCGGCCATCATCAGGCAGGAACGGACATCCAGGTGCACAGTGTTGGGAAGGCTCCGGGCAAAAGGCGCGTTTTTGATCTCGAAAAAGGTGTCCTTCCGCGTACTGTAGGTAAAAACAGGCGTATCACCGGATGCGACGCCGGCTGCAAAGAGGGCTGCGTCCGTGCCGCCGGAAATGTCGATGGCACAGTCCTGATGGGATTCCAGGACTTCGCGAAGGACCCGCTCCGTCTTTCCCGCGTCGAGCAGGGTGACGGGGATCAGCGTAAGCTTGACCGGGCAGTTCAGATAGGCGAAGAAATCACGCAGGGAACGCTTCTGGTTCGGATCTTCCGCCACTTCAGGCGGGCAGATCAGGATCATTTCCTGCGGACGGAACATGACGGTGGCCAGAACATTCCGGATGGGGGATGTGTCGTACAGTTCAATCAACGTTCTCATGAACGTCCTCCTGTACGGGGATCCGGACCGTAACGATCGTGCCGCCGCAGTCACGCCGGCTGATCGTCAGGTCTCCTTTGCACATCATCTTCAGCCGTTCCCGGACATTGTCCAGGCCAATGTGCGGTTCGTTGTCATCGGCCGGCTGATATCCGGGACCGCTGTCGTCCACAGTGATCTCGGCATATCCGTCCTGCCGGCGGGTACTGATCGAGATAAACAGGGGCTCCAGTTCCGGATCCATGCCGTGTTTCACCGCGTTCTCCACGATGGGCTGCAGGGTCAGCGGCGGGATGCGGAAATCGGTAAACGGCGTATCAAACTCGACCAGCAGCTGGTCCTTGAACCGGGCCTGTTCGACGGCCAGGTAAGCCCGCGTGTGCTCCAGTTCCTCCTCAAAGGGAATGGCGTCCGCTTTTGCGATCGCGGTAAAGTTCTTCCGCAGGTAACTGGAGAAGTCCAGAATCACCTGCTGTGCTTTTTCCGCGTCCTGTTTGCACAGGTAATAGATGCTCATCAGGGTGTTATAGATAAAATGCGGCCGCATCTGCAGTACGGTGATGCTGGCCTGCTGAGCCGCGTTTTCCTTCTGCTGCCGGATGCTGTGGTCCACCTGGTCCATGAGGATAAAGACAAACATGATCATGGCGGATACCGACGTGCCGATCACGATCATCAGCAGGCCGTAGGAGAACATCTGGATCAGCATGCAGCCCAAAGGGATCAGCAGGTATACGGTAAACGCTGCACGCTGCTTTTTCGTCAGCTGTTTCCGTCGGAAAAACAGGGAGATGCAATTCATGATCATCATGGTGGCAGGCGGGACAAGGAGCACAAAATACCAGGGTCCGCGCTGATAGACATTTTTGCTGGAAATGCTGTAGATCTCCGTTGAAAACTGCGTGAAGATCAGCAGGGCGACATAGACCAGCCACAGGGTAAGCATGCTTGCGAAAAGCGGCGTCCTCTTTCTTCTTTCCCCGGAGCAGCGCAGAAGATACACGGTGATCATCGGCATCAGCAAGGAAGAGAAAAACGATTCACAGAAAACAGCGATCCGGCTCAGGACCGCATAATCCGGCCCCAGGAAGAGCAGGGAAACCTGTGACAGCAGATCGGACGTCACATAAGCGGCGGCCACAGAGAACAGCGCAACGAAGAATCTGCGCGTCCATTTCTCCAGCGATTTCATCGCCAGCGTAAAGAACAATCCCAGCAGTGCGATCACCAGGCCGGTGACTGCGGCTGAAAAATTGATCAGATCGATCGCGTTATTCATTCTGTTTGATCCCTCCCAGCGAATATCGGAGCCTGGACAGCTGCTTCCGGACCTCAGCTACGGTGATCGGTTTGATGATAAACCCGGACGCGCCGGTTTTCCATGCGTCCAGCGAATAATCCAGATAGGCCGTCAGGAAGATCACATTGGTCTGCGGACGGATCCTCTGCAGTTCCCTGCATACTTCCAGCCCGTTGTGCTGCCCCATCTCAATATCCAGGAACGCCAGCGCGACCGGATTCTGCTGCGCATAACTGAGCGCTTCCGACGGTTTGATGAATCCGGTGATATTCGCGTCAGGGAAGGCTTCCTCCAGGACCGGCAGCCCGCCCGAAAGAATAATTGCCTCGTCGTCCACCATGATGATATTCGGCGTTTCCTTTTCTTCGGAGATCAGGCTGAAGAGAAATTCGGTGCTTGTCTCCAGGCACTTCGCCAGGCGGGAGATCATCATGGCGTCCGGCAGCCGGCTTCCGGCCTCCCATCTGGATATGGTTGAATGCGTGACATACATCTCATCCGCAAGCTGAAGCTGGGACAGCCCTTTGTTTATTCGCAGCTGTCTGATCGTATCCGCAAAGGTATTGCTCATCGGCAGAATACTCCTGTCTGTTTGATCGAAGGCACGGCTGTTTCCCCTTCGCTGTGTGTCGGAAAGGCTGCGCAGGATAATCGCGGATTGTGCGCTATGCTCTTACTCTTCCTCTACGGTAAAGTATAATATGGATTGAACCGTATACAAGGGGGTTTTCCAGAATGTCAAATTCTGTTTTCAGTTTCTGTTGTATGATAATAGCTGCCATATGATAAAATGGGAACGATCGGAGAACACGGGAGCAAAAGGCCGTGATGAGCGATAAGGCAAAAAACAGCGGGACGGTGAGTATATGAAGAACCTGATTGAATGGGCCGTACAGCTTGCAGGCCGGGTGGATTCCTTTCTGAAGCAGCGTACGATCGTCGCCCTCCTGATGCTGTATGAGGGCGTGATGCTGCTGGTTCAGCCCGGAAATACCACGCGGGGCATGGCCATGGGCATCGCCATCGCCATTGCGCTTGCGGCAGGCGGCATCATTGCGGAGGCCCTGGCACAACGGGGCGGGAAAAAGAAAGCGATCATTCCGGCGATCCTGGCCATTGGCCTGGCCGCATACATCTATTTTCAGCCAGACTTTTTCGCGGGCATCCTGCGGTACCTGATCGCCGCTTCGGTCCTGATGACCGGATTGCTGAACCTGGCCCAGGTGTTCAGCATTTCAAAGATCCGGAGGTCCGGAAATAAGGCGGTGGACGAGGCGGCCGTTTCCGAAACACACAGCGAAATCGGTAAGATGGCAGACACCATTCGGAAGACGGTGAAAAGCGAGATCGACAAGCTGCTAAAACCGGCGCGGACTCTCCTCGGCAGGCTCGGAAAAAGTACTGTATCGGTATGGATCACAGGCTTCCTGATGACAGCGCTTGGCATTTATCTGTTTTTCAACTCGATCGAAGGGGACAGTTTGCTGTCCGTGATCAGTGGGGTTGTCATGATCGTTACTTCCCTCTCGGACCTGGTCGCTGCATATAGAATGAAACAGGCCCTGAAAGCCGGGGAAACGTGTCATGCTGACTAAAAGAGCTCCTCACCGGCAGGTACCGGCGAGGAGCTGAAAAAGGAAAGTGCGGAGAAAGCCTCTCCCAGCGGATTACCTGTTAATCCTTCTTCTCGGCGTTGCGCAGCGTCTCGCGAGCCTGGCGGGCCAGTTCTTCTTCCATCTTCTCGGCCTCTTCCAGTTCTTTGGCAATGACCTCCGCGTCGTAGCGGACGACGACCGTGTTGAACTTCACCAGCGCGTGGTCCAGTACTTCCTCATTGGTCTCATCAGCCAGAGCAATCACCGCAATGTCGCCCTCTTCCAGCTTTTTGGCCGCCTGCTCGATCAGGGCCTTGCTTTCATCCTTGTTGTCCAGGTCCCCGGCTTTCCCCGCCAGGGCACCGGCCGCGCCGCCCAGCAGCAGACCGATGGGGCCGGCCAGGAGGCCGATCAGGCCGCCCACGATGCCGCCCTTCACGGTGTCGGTCGACTTAAGATACGGAGAGGTGAAGTTGTCGCACAGCTTGAGCACGCCTTCCACGCGCTTCACCAGGGAGATCTGGTAGATGGTGGTGCCGTTGATCTGGGGATTCTCGGACAGGGCGGCCATCGCCTGGCGGGCTTCGCTCTCTTCATTGAACAGTGCTCCTACGATGTTGTACATGTTCTTTACTTCCTTTCAGTTTTGATTCGGCGGGAATAACAACGGATTCCCTGCCCTTTTGTCTTGATTATACAGGGACTGTGCCGGTTATCAAGAGGGTGTTCCAGATTGTCAAACCCGTTTTTGACCACCGAATCACAAAAGCTGGAATCAGGCATATGAAAGCGAGGAAAAACTGAAGAATTCAGAATACCGTATCTGCAATCACCATGATACTTCCCGCGACGATTCCGAGCAGGAAAACATACTGGACCGCGCTGACCTTTTCCTTCATGATCAGGCGGTCTTCGATCATGGCAAGCACGGATAGGCAGCAAGAATCGGATCGGTCGAAACCGAATTCATTGCCATTACATAACTGTAAAAAACCATCCCGACATTATCCGTAAGCGCGCCGAGGAGCCTGGGCGCACTGCGCCTGGTGAATGGATTGTACACTTTTCCCTCTTTCCAATAGAGATAGATCCAGCACCCGAGGGCGAATATCGCGTATTCCATTCCGACGATGATAATACCGTCCCCCTCGGGCATCGCATAACCATAGGTCATGTCCAGGCAGATTCCTGTTACGATGGTCTCCAGACCGTCGATCACAACGAAGATCACCGGGAATATCAAGGTTCCCAGTCCTCTCCTCAAGCACTTTGCCTTTTGGTCCTGTGTATTTTCCCGGTTTTCCCTGTTGCGGACAATGGCCAGCAGGATAATGCTGATCATAATTACCAGGATGCCCGCGGTCCTTAAAGGTGACAAAAGCCTGGAGACTGAATCGACCCTTCCGAGAACAAGATAAGCGATGATCAGCAGCACGGTGGACGTACCGCCGCTGATGCCCTCCACGGGAGACTGCACCGTTGCCTCGTTGTAGACATACCCTTTATGGGAGATGGTATTAACAACAGCATATACCAGGCCGAATAAAGTCATTGGCCAGTATCTTACAGCGCTTTCCCAGATGGAAAACGGTTCCTCCCGTATGATCAGATAGACGAGGACAATCACAAAGAAAACCATTCCGACGCAGACAGAATATTTTGGCAAATATGACTTTCATTGCCGTCTCGGGCGCCGGCTTTGTAAAGCAGGCTTGTAGTCGACCACAGGAGGATTGCCATGAGAACGAAAACCAGCCAGACAGGATTTGTCATGGGGCACTTACACCTTCATCCCGCTTTTGTTTGGATTTACATTTGGTTACTGTCCCGCAGGTGATCCAGTTCCTGTATTGCCAGCGTAGCAAAAAAGCGCGCTGCCGGGAATAACGCTGAAGGATCAGCTGTGAACGAAGGGTGATGGTTGTCATAGCTTCCGCCGGTGCCCACACGGAACATGGCTCCCGGCGCAAGCCTGAGATACTCGCTGAAATCCTCGGCGATCATTGTGGGCGGATTGACCTCTGCACGCATCCCCAGCTGCCGGGCCGTATCTGCCGCCCGTTCGCAGATCCCCGCGTCATTCACTACCGGATCCGGACCGCGCTCAAACTCAACAACCGCCTCACAACCATAGGCTTTGGCAGTGTCTGCTGCCATCTGCTCCATGCGGCGGTGAATGCCGTCGCGCACCGTTTTCGTCATGGCGCGCAAAGTCCCTTCCATCTCTGCCGATTCCGGTATGACGTTCCAGGTATTCCCGGCTTCTACCCGGGTGATGGATACCACAGCGCTGTCAAACGGATCTGTACTCCGGCTGATGATGGTCTGGAAAGCAGTGATGACAGCCACCAAAGCCGGTATGGGATCATCCCCGTTTTCCGGATGAGCCGCATGGCACCCTTTCCCCTTGATCCTTACGATAAAGCGATCCGCGGCTGCCATGACCGGTCCTGGCCTGATACCCAGGAAACCTGCGGGATACCAGGGATAGGTGTGGCCCGAAAGAAAAAGCTGAACATCGTCCAGCAGGCCTGTGGACACCATCAGGGCTGATCCGCGGTTCACTTCTTCGGAAGGCTGGAAGATCACTTTCACCGTGCCGGGCAGGGTATCCTCCCGCTCCTTTAACAGCAGGGCCGCTCCCAGCATGCAGGCGGAATGGAAGTCGTGGCCGCAGGCATGCATAACCCCCGGATTCACGGATGCATAGGGAAGGCCGGTAGCTTCCTGAACCGGCAAAGCATCCATATCCGCTCTCAATGCAACAGTCGGGGCTTTGCCGGTGCCCAGTTCTGCAATCAATCCTGTTTCAAGCCCTGTTTCGAGAAGGCGCACACTGTTTTCGGTCAGAATGCGCCGGATATACTCCGTCGTCTGCCTTTCTTCCATCCCCAGTTCAGGATGTTGATGCAGCCATTTGAATATCTCGATCAGGCGATCTTCCTCCACCCGTTTTCACCCCTTCTTGTTTTTTCGCGATTGATTGATTATCCCGTACAGACTTTTCTGCGGCTGCTATTCCTCCGGCGCGGACACGGGGATCAGCAGTGACTTTCCCGTCATCTCCGCCGGTTTTTCCATCCCCATCATCTCGATCAACGTGGGGGCGATATCAGCCAGGCAGCCGCCTTCCCTCAGGCAATAGGCGGGATCATAATTCACCAGGATGAACGGAACGGGATTGGAGGTGTGGGCCGTCCAGGGTTCTCCCGTCTCTTCATTCACCATCACCTCGGCGTTGCCGTGATCGGCGCAGATGAAGAGCTGGCCGTCCACTTCCCTGATCGTCTCCACCACTCGTCCGATGCACTCGTCGAGGCATTCAACGGCTTCCACGGCCGCCTTCTCCACACCGGTATGGCCTACCATATCCGAGTTGGCGAAGTTCGCAACGATCACATCGTACTCGCCGGAACGGATCTTATCAATCAGGGTATCACATACCGCCTGCGCGCTCATCTCCGGCTGCAGGTCATAGGTTGCCACCTGCGGGGACGGAATCAGGAAGCGGTCCTCTCCCTCATTGGGAGCCTCCTTGCCGCCGTTGAAGAAGGAGGTCACGTGAGCATATTTCTCCGTCTCGGCAATTCGGGCCTGTTTCAGGCCGTTGGCGGCCAGCCACTCCCCGAAAGTATTGACCATTTCCTCCTTTTCAAAGGCGACTTCCTTGTTCGGAATCGTCGCGTCATAGTCCGTAAAGCAGACGTAGGTCACCTGCTTCCGGGGACCCCTGTCAAAGCCGTCAAACGCTTCGCAGCAGAAGACACGGGTCATCTCTTTGGCCCGGTCCGAGCGGAAATTGTAGAAAACCACGGAATCCCCGTCGCCAACGACAGCCGTCGGCGCGCCGTTTTCCATCACCACCGTGGGCAGGATAAACTCATCGGTCTCTCCCTTCGCATAGGACTGCGTCACTGCCTCCATGGCGGAGTCCGCCGTTTCCCCCTCGCCGAGCGTGATGGCCCGGTATGCCTTTTCGATGCGGTCCCAATGGTTGTCCCTGTCCATGGCATAATAGCGGCCCGCTACCGTGGCGATCCTGCCGCAGCCGATCCTGTCCATCTCATCCTGAAGCGCCCGGATATAATCCTTTCCGGATTCCGGGGGCGTGTCCCTCCCGTCCGTGAAACAGTGCACGTATGCCTTGTTCAGGCCCCGGCGCTTTGCCAGCTTCAGGAGGGCGTACAGATGGAAGTTGTGGCTGTGTACACCGCCGTCGGAGAGCAGGCCGAAGATATGCAGGCTCGTCCCATTCTCCTTCGCGTTGTCCATCGCCTTCAAAAGTGCCTCGTTTTCGAAGAAACTGCCGCTCTCGATTTCCTTCGTGATCCGGACCAGATCCTGGTACACGATCCGGCCGGCCCCCATATTCAGGTGGCCCACCTCGGAGCTGCCCATCTGTCCCTCCGGAAGACCCACGGCCAGGCCGCTGGCATTGCCCTTCGCGAAGGGGTATTCCTCCATCAGCCGATCCATCACCGGCGTATCCGCCAGCGCGATGGCATTGTGCTCCGTCTGCTCGCTCAGGCCGTAACCGTCGAGGATCAGCAGGACGGTCGGCCTTTTGCCGCCCGGTTTTTCTTCCGCGTTCGCAGCGGATACTCCGGACACAACGGCACTCAGCACAAGCGCAGCCAGCAGCATCGGAAGCAGCAATCTGAAACGGATCCTGTTTTTCATTGAAGCCTCCCCTTTCAGCCTTCTCTCAACCTTCACAGCAGCAATACAAAACGTGCCTTACCGGGACAAAGCGAGAAGGATCTGTAACGTCTGAATGAACTTCTGTTATAATGATAACGCGATGTGATAAAAAAACAATGGAAAAAAAGCAATTCGGGTTTGACATTCTGGAACACGTCCTTGACAGGGGCGAAGAAACACTTGTACACTTTTCATGTCTGTATGAACGTTCGGAACAGCAGTGAATAAGCCGCATACGAGGATGAGGGCCGGTCAGATGAGCACCGGAGAAAGGATACCCAAATGAAGGTCTACATCGCGGCACCGTTGTTCAATGAGGGCGAGCGTGCCTTCAACGAGAAAATTGACGCCATCATCCGGGAATGCGGTCACGAAACCTTCCTGCCGCAACGGGAAGGCGGGTGTGTGGCGGATCTGCCGGAAACGGTCAACGGCCTCCCGAAGCGGAAGTACCTCTTTCAGCTGGATTGCGCCCATATGGACTGGTGTAATGCGATCCTGTTTCTCTTTGACTGTCGCGTCCCGGACGAGGGAGCCTGCTTCGAGCTTGGTTACTGCTACGCGAAGGGGAAACGGTGCATCGGATACAAGACCGACGCCAGGTCCTTTATCGACGGTTTTGATAACGTAATGCTTCACGGCGCACCGGAGGTTTTGCTCCGTAATGAATCAGAGCTGCGGGAGTTCTTTGGTCATGATCTGTCTTGATATCGCGATCATCGACACAGGGGAAATCGTCTATCCGAGGCTGACCCGCGCTGATTTCCTGCTGGCGCTGACGCAGGCGTCCCTGGACCGGTACGGGCCCGGCACGGCGGAGGACGCGCTGATCGTCATCGATCAAACCCTGTCAAAACCAGACAGCCTGGTCAGTGATCATGTGGTGGTTCTGCCGATCCTGCAAACGGCGGCAGAGGTTGTGGGAAACCCGCTGACGGCCAATATCGTCGCCGCCGGCGCGGTCAACGCCCTGACGGGGATCGCTCCCGACCCGCTGATGGAGCAGGCGGTGCGAATGCACATCCCCTGGGGAACAGAGCAAATCAACATGCTGGCCCTGAAAGAAGGCCGGAAGGTTGGCGGAGAGATTTAACTTCGAAATCCCGGATCGTGATCCCGCTTGGCAAAGCTTAAAGAGCTCATCAGGCAGGTGCATATATGGAAGATTACGCCCAGGCATAAAAATGTATGATCAGCAATATCGCATAATGATATGCTGGTTCCGAAGTCATAAATAATAATATATACTTATTCTTCCTCTTTCAGATGAATAAACCATGAAGTAAACGATTACTTTGGGCTCTTTTCCGCCGCGTTGAAGCACCCGGCGAACCGCACGCCTTCCAACGCCGATACAGCCTGGACCTGGGTATTTGTAATCCCTGTTTCACATTCCACCTCGATCACATAATGATACCTGCCCAGACTGCTCCCCTCAGGACGGTCATGAAGCGATACCGGCTCAAGCCCCGCGTCGTGCAGCGCAATGAGAATGTCATCGATCCGGCCGCCCTCGCACGTCGCCACAAACACGGCGCGTATCAGCCCGTCTTCCTCCAGCGGCTGACCGGAGAGCACATAAAAGCGTGTCCTGTTGGCGTCAGTAATCTGTACGTTCTCCGCGAGCACCTCCAGGCCGTAAAGCTTCGCGGCTCCCGGCGCGGCGATGGCGGCGACGGTCTTGTTTCCCAGTTCGGCTACATGGCTGGCTGCCGCGGCGGTACTGGACATCTCCACGGCCTCTGCTTCCGGCAGATACTCCGCGCGCCAGGCAGCGCTCTGGGTCAGACCCTGGGTGTGGGAACAGACGGTCTTAATATCCGCAAGCGCCGCGCCTGGCACGCCCATCAGGGTCTGGCTGATTGGCAATACCACCTCGCCCACCACATAGGCATCCTCGGCTGCAATCAGCGCGTCCACATAATTGACAACCGCTCCTCCCAGCGTGTTTTCCTGGGGAATAACAGCGTAATCCGCTGCTCCCGTCAGCATATCCGTCACGGCGTCATTTACCGTCGCCTTGGGAACCAGTACTTCTCCGTTCCGGAACCAGAACTGCGCGGCTTCTTCGGTATAGGTTCCCTCCGGTCCGAGATAGCTGACTTTTATGATCTCGGATGTCTCTCCCGATTCCTCTGCAATGGCAAAAGCGGTCAGGTTCATCATTGTTAATACCGCGCACAACAGTATGATAAACATTCTGTTCTTTTTCAATGAAAACACCTCTCTCTTTTCTGTTCCTGATTACCGCTGTATGAACTTTTTCAAATTCATCGCCATTGCGCAACTGTAAAACAAAATCCCGACATTATACGCAGGCGCGCCGGGAATCCCGGGCGCGCTGCGCCTGGTGAATGCTTACGCCGCGTCAGCGGCCTCTTCCTCCGCCGCGCCGGGCAGTTCGGTTTTCTGTACGCCTTCGCCGTAGATCGTCGCCCAGTCGTTTGCCATCGAGATGGGCGTCCAGCCCTGTTTCGACACCTCTTCGTAGAATTCAGCGGCCTTTTTATCGCTGCCGTATTCCCGCACGGTATCGTCGCACACGACGAGGAAGCCCATGCCGGTGTGGTTGGGATTCCCCTCGGCGTAGTTGAGCATGGAGAAGTCGCCGGAGCTGTTGCCGAACGCCAGCACCGGCCGCTTTCCGATTTCGCGGGCAATGGCTGCCGGCTTCCCGGACTTGCCGCATTCCACGCTGGCCAGCGGCGTGCCGAGCACGATCTTCTCGTCCGGTCCCATGTTGTATTCGTCAGCCGCTTCATCGCCCTTACCGGAAGCGATATAGGGCACATCCGTGGCGACCACATGGTCGAAGGGGATGCCCAGGCGCTCCACGATGGCCCGCGTCACCTCACGTTCGCACGCGGAAACCATCCATACATCAAAGTCATTGTCCCGCAGATAGTTGATCACTTCGATCATGGGCCTGTAGAACGACTGGCCGTAGGTCATGCCCTCAAAGCCCACCGCGTTCACGCTGTCGATGAAATTGACCACATAGGCACGGAATTCCTCGGGGGTCATGCCGGCGAAGGCGCTTGCGACCATGTCTGCTTTGGTGATGGTCTTGGGATGGAAGGTCTCGCCTTTGGACCAGGCATGGTCGCGGATCTGCTGCATCGCTTCGCGCTCTTCCTCCGTGGCCTTGAATGTGGGATCGTCCAGCACGCGATACATGGTCAGGCAGTAATCGACGTAGACGGGCGCTTTCTCGCAGATGATGGTGCCGTCCATGTCGAAGGATGCGATGCGGTCCGCCGGATCAAGATAATCGGGGCCGGAGGCATCGGTGCACGCGGACACAAAGGCAACCAGTTCCCGGAGGGACGCGCTGTCCGGATTCCAGGAAGGGAACAGGGCTGCGTAATCGATGTTCTCAGCCCCGGCAGGCCGGTACTGATCCGCCGCTTTGGTGATCAGATCGGAGTAGATCCGGGCAAAATCGGTTTTCATGGAAACGGGGATATAACCCTGCGCAGCGTATTCTTCTGATTTCTTTGCCCAGTCCTGGGTGCCCCATTCGCGCTCCGTGTCGTCCGCGACGATCATGTAGGCTTCAGCGGGATATTTGTTGCCGATGATCGCGTAATTCATCATGCTGGTATCGCTGCCGCTGTTGCCGAAGGCCAGCACGGGACGCTGGCCGATCTCCCGTTCGATCCAGATGGTCTTGTTCGCGTTGAGGTTCTTCTGGACAAAACGGCCGGTGATGACCAGGGGATCGTCCCTGCCGTCCTGGCCGTATTTGTAATCCATATTGGAGGAAGTTTTTTCATGGCCCTCCAGTTTGATCTCAAATTCCGTGCCGATGACATGGTTGGGCGTAACATAATCGGCAATGGGGGAATTGGCCACGACGGCACGGGTGGTGGTGCGCTCCGTACCGCTGATGACATAGATCGTGAAGCCGTTTTCGTACAGGTACTTAACCAGCTCCGCCATCGGAAGATAGAAGCCGTCAATATAGCGCATGTTATTGAAGCTGGCGGTTTTCTTTTTCCCGAATTCCACGGCATAATCATAGAGTTCCTGTACGGTCATGCCGGTATATGCCCGGGCAAAATCACGGGCCAGTTCCTCGCCGGCCTTGTAATCCGGCGTAATGGATGCCGCCACCTGCTTCAGTTCTTCCTTGTCCCGCTCGGAAAGGAAAGCACTGCTGTCCAGCCGGGTGTTGCAGAAGTCGATAAACATCATCGTGTCGTAATATGTAAAGAACGTCTCGCAGGTGAGGGTTCCGTCCATATCAAACACGGCGATGCGGTCTTTCTCAGGGATAAAATTCTCCGGATCGCCCGCGTTCGTGATCTTGGCCACATAGTTTCTCAGATGTTCCGCGGCCGCGGAGTCGGGGGTCCAGTACTCCGTCAGCGGCGCGGCCGTGTTCCCGGTCCCGTCTGTCACCGCGGGGTCTTCCTGACCCGCCGGCCTGGTGGTCAGTCTGGAATAGAGCCAGGACATCAGGTCAATGATTTTCCCTTCCGGGTCCGTTTCCGCGGTCTCAGCAAACACCGGGAAAGCGGAGAGCATCATCAGTACAGCCAGCAGAACTGCGCAAACTTTTTTGGGATTGATCATAAGTCGTATTCCTCCTTGGTTTTGTATGTCGGACCGGGTCGTCCCTGTGTCCCTCCCGTCGTTCCGGGCTTACTATTCGCCATCCGCAAAAAACAGACCTTTGATCCCGTCGACTACCCTCTCCACAACCTTACTGTCCGAACCGAAGCTTTGCCTGAAAACAGAACTCATGGCTTTATAGAAACCGTCCATGGCTTGTTTTCTGAACTCCGCCTTGACCCATTCTTCACTTTTGCTCCAGTTTTTGCCTTTGAAAGATATATAGGCGCCGGAGAGGTATTTCTGCCAATCGGGCCCGAGCAGTTTGTCGCCGTACTTGTCGTCAAATTTTTCAAGCTCCTCGCAGACATCCTGGGGAATATCCATATAGTAATATTTCACCAGGCTCCTGGTTTCTTCCTGATATTGATTCAGTTCGGCGATCACTTCATCGTTCAGCGCGTCGATATCGGCAAAGTATTTTTCAAACACGCGCATATACCGGGTGTAAACGGCGCGCAGGATCGTTGTCAGTTCTTCTGTTTTCAGGGTTTCCTCCTTCAGGATGCTCTCCACTCTTTCCTGGCTCAGTTCAATCATTGATAATTCCTCCTTCTGTTTCCCGGGCCTTCGTATGTCTTTGGTTTTGAGTGACTTGCTTTTTCATGGTATGTTTTTACTATATGTTCTTTCTTTTTTTTCGTCAATAGGGTTTCCGGAATATCAGATCCGGATTGTTCTTTTCCCATTGATTTTTCCTCGCACCGGATGATCATAGAGGAAACTGAGGTTCACAGTTGTTCCTGCGGAGATGATTCCGACGGTCCATTGCCGGTTTGCCGGCAGGTCCTGTCCGGTCAGCTGTCCCTGTATTTCATCTTGTGAAAACAGCGGGAAAAGACTATAATCAGGCAGATGCCTGCGATGATTCAGGCATGTATTGTCTTTTATCACATTCATACCGCGGACGGAGGTATCCTGAACGATGAAAAAACTGTTTGCATTGATCCTGACGCTGGCGATGATCCTGGGCATGACCGGGGCTTTTGCCGAAGCGGCCGGTAACGAAGTCTGGAACGAAACCGAGTATCTGGCTCACGCGGATATCCGCTATGACCTTGACAGGGACTATTCCGGCAAAACGGTGATCCTTCACTCCAACGACGTTCACGGCCAGATTGACGGCTATGCCTGTATTGCCGGCCTGCGCACCTGCTTTGAGAACCTGGGCGCCGATGTGATCCTGGCCGACGCAGGCGATTTCAGCCAGGGAAATCCTTATGTCAACACCAGCAAAGGCTTAAGCGCCATTGAGATGATGAATGCCGCAAAGTACGACGTGGCGACCATCGGAAACCATGAGTTCGACTTTGGCTATCCCCAATTGAAGGAAAACATCTCCAAAGCCCTGTTCCCGGTGATCTGTTCGAACGTCACGCTGGATGAAACCGGCGAGAGTATTCTGCCTCCTTCCGCCGTCATCACCACGAAGAGCGGTCTGAAGATCGGCTTCGTGGGCATGGATACGCCGGAGACGGTGTCCAAGGTCAACCCCGGCCTGATCAGGATGCTCTCCTTTGCCCCCGCCGAACAGATGCCGGAAATCGCCCGGAAAGCAGTGGACGGGATCCGGGCGGATTGCGACCTGGTGTTCGGCCTGTTCCACCTGGGGGTGGATGTCGAGCAGTTGGGCGACGGATCCAGCTCCAGGGAACTGCTGAAGAAGGTAACCGGTATCGATATGGTTCTGGACGGACACAGCCATACCGCGATGACGGCCGGCCAGGGCGGCGAACCCATTCAGTCCACCGGCACCAGGTTTGCCAACATCGGCGTGGTCGTGATCGACAATGAGAACAAGGGCATCGAGAGCAATTTCCTGCTCCCGACCCTGATCACGCACGACCTGTACACGGCCCGCTTCATCGATGGGAAAGTCAGGGATGACGCGCAAAAGATCATCGACCGGGTGAATGAGGAATACGGAAAGGTATTCGCAACCTCTGAAACGTGGCTGAACGGTGAAAGGGCTCCCGGCAACCGTACCGAAGAAACCAACATGGGCGACCTGATTACCGACGCGATGATCTGGTCTGTTGTCAAGGAAGGCGGCATTGAACAGGTGGAACCCAATGCGGTCGTCGGAATCGTCAACGGCGGCAGCATCCGCGCTTCCATTGAAAAGGGCGATGTGACGAAGAAAGATATCAACACGGTGCTGCCCTTCGGCAATACAGTGGCAGTGGTCTATGTGACCGGAGCGGAGCTGCTTGAAGCGCTGGAGGCTTCCACGTTCCTGATGCCTGAGTCCGCCGGCGGATTCCCCCAGACGTCCGGCATCGAGTGGACCATCGACACGACGAAAGCCTATGACCAGGGTGCCGTCTACATGCTGAACGGCAAGGAGAGCAGCTATTTCGCGCCCGCGTCGATCCGGCGCGTGACCATCAGATCGGTCAACGGCGAGCCCTTCGACGTGAACGCACTCTACGCCGTCGTAACCAACGATTTCTGTGCTGTAGGCGGAGATACGTATAATGTGCTGGGCAACTCCACGAGCAGATTCGACACCGGAATCCCGCTGGACGAGGCAGTCATGGGCTATATCACTGAAGCGCTCGGCGGAAAGATTACGGAAGAGGCATACGGGGCGCCGCGCGGCTCCCTGACCGTCATCAGATAAACCGGTGAGGATTCGCCTTCAGCAAATATCCTAAAAAGGCAGCGGGACGTGTTATCGCCCGCCGCCCTGGTCCGGTTCCTCCGGATATGGTTTTCCCTGTTTCTTATTTCGTGCCGGCCAGTGCCATGGAATAAGCGGATCCGATCAGGATCATATCGATGCCGGATTCAATAAAGTAGAAGCTGATGAGGATACCCAGGCTGACGGCAAGCACCGCGGGATGGGCAATGGAATAGATACCCAGGATGATGGCCACCACGCCCAGCACAATGCTCAGGATCTTCATGCCGCCTTCTTTCCGGCCGGCGATGGCGTTGATGATGGTGAACACACCATGGAGAATGAACCAACCTGCAGCCATGTAGAGCAGGATGGAATTGTTCATCTCGGCAATGCCGGGGACCGTAAGGCCGATGATACCCAGGATCAGGCTGAGAACCGCAAGGAAGAAACTCTTGTCGAAACGGTGCTCAAAGAATCCATGAACGACGCCGACAATACCGTTGATAAAGAACAGCATGATGATGCAGGGCCCGGTGCCCAGGTAGGTGAGCAGCGGGGTGGCGAGCATGGAAATGCCGCCGATGATCGTCAGGACGCCCATGACCGTGAACAGGATCGTCGTGCTGTTGCCTCCCGCGCAGGTGGCCTTGCCGATGATGATTGCGTTGACGCCGGACTCGATGAAGTAGAAGCCGATCAGGAGCCCTAGGCTGACGGCGAGTACCGCGGGATGCGCGATGGAATAAATACCCAGGGCAATTTCAAGCACACCCAGGGCAATGCCCACGAATTTCGTGATGGCATCGTCTCCGATATTCCCGCCTGCGATGGCGTCGATGATGGACAATACACCGTGGATAATGAACCAGCCCGCGGCGAGATAGAGGATGATGAAATTGTTCATGACGGCTGCGCCGGGTACGACGAGGCCGACGACGCCCAGGATCAGGCTGAGGATCGCGAAGAAAAACTTCTTGTCGTAGCTTTTTTCACTGATCCCGCGGGCGATGCCGAAGATACCCCAGACGAAAAACAGGATGATGACGAGATATCCTGCGCTGATGAAGTTGAGAAGCGGCGTGGCCAGCATGGAGATGCCTCCGAGGATCATCAGGACCCCCATAATCACGATCATGGTAAACGATGTCATTGTAGTTCCTCCTAAACTATGTTGATATATTGATCCCTTTCGGGATTGCAACCCTCCCGCGAGTCCGTACCGGATTCCTGAAAGACCGGCATCCGCGTCAGTCTGCTTTCTGCGATCCGTTTTCCTGCTTTTTCTCCGGCTTGTCTTCCGGATTGTCTTCCGACTCAGGCAGTTCCCTGCCCTGGCTGAGATTTTTGATGGGTGTAGCCTTGCTGTTGTTCATCGTCACCAGGTTTCCTGTCTCTTCGAGGATCTTTATTGTGCGGACACCCATATCCACAACCTTACCGGTAGCGGTTTCCCTGGATCCTCCGACAGTCACCTGGTCGCCCACATGGATCGAACCTTCCAGCATCATGAAGAAACCGGCAAGCAGGTCGGAGGCCATGCTCTGCGAGCCCATACCGACGGCGATGGAAACGACACCGGCTGACGCCAGCAGCACCTTGGTATCCACGCCGACCATGCCGAGGATGCTGAAGATCAGGAAGAAAACAGCGACATAGCCGATCAGGCTGCCCACCAGCCTGGCAACTGTCCTGCCTCCTGTGCTGAGGCGTTTTTCCAGACAACCCAGCGTGTGGCGGATCAGGATCACGCAGCAGAGCGTGACCGTCAGGACGAACAGGGTGGCCCATGCGGAGTACAGATGCAAACCTCTGGACCACCGCCCGCTGAAGACATAGTCAAAGGTTGTCCACCAGCCGTTGGCGGATGCGATCAGAACAAAGACCGCAAACAATGTCAGGAAAATCGAATAGCCGTCGGAGAAGGTCTTCATAGGCCTTCTCGCGCTGTCGGAAGGCGGAAGTTTTTCCTTCGCCTCCTCCATCGCCCGCGCGATCATCAGGCCCGCGCTCGGATAATACAGGAGCGTCAGGATCAGTACCCCCGCGAGGACAACCAGGACAGGAATCCCATCCATATAGGAATCGTCGCGTTGGGGCACGATAAACATGAGCGTCCTTCCGTCTGCCGCGCTCGCGGATACGCAGCATTGTTTCCCGTTGTATACGCTGAAGCCCTCAAAGCTTGCGCCGGGCTCATAAACTTCCAGGACGTTCTCCGCCTTCTGGCCGATCATTTTCGGATCGGTGTGGGCGATAAAGCAGCCTGTCCCGTCGCTGACGGCAGCGGCGACATGGCCTTTCTGTACCGCAAAGCTGTTCACCGCATTTTCATAGCCCAGTCGCTTCAGGGTTGCCTTCAGGTCCCCGGCGCTGTAGACAGCCAGGAGGAATCCGTCCGCCTGTCCCTCTCCATCCTTCATCAGGATCGCCGCGCCAAGCTGCGACTTCCCTGTATAGGCGTCCTCCGCGGGTCCAACGACGGCATCGGGATAACCCAGCAGCACCGCCCGGTATTCCTCGCTGAGGTTTTTGTCGATGGCAAAGCCTGTATAGCTGTTGCTGGAGACAAGTTCCTGCCCGGCGCTGTCAAAGCGCATCAGGTATTCGGTCCCGGCGACAGCATTGAGTTTCGACAGGCCTGCGCGCGTCTGGTAATCCGGATGCTCCGCCAGGAAACCCGCCAGCATCTGTGTCCGTGACCGGTAGAGGTCCACAAAGATACCGCGGATCTCGTTCTCCTGGCTTTTGCGCAGGTCGATCTCATACTGGAGGCTTGTCCGTTTGCCCACAGCGGTGAAGGTGCTGTCCATCCGGTTTTCCATCTCCAGAAGCATATAGGAAAAGATGAAGGTGGCCGCAAGCAGCACCAGGACGCCGGACACGGTTACCCGGCACACCCATCTGATGGAGATCGGGTTCTTCTTTTCCCTGTCCTCTCTCTGGAGAAGCCGGCAGAAAATATATATCTGGAGCAGCACGATCCCCCATCCGATGAGGACTGAAATAGCCGCGGCGATAAAGATGCCGTTTCCGATCACATTCTGCAGCGGATATGCGATCAGGACATCCATTTTCTGTTCCGGATCCTTCATCAGCGCCGCAAGGTAACGTCTGCCCTGCAGTTTGATGAAGCTGACGGGCGTTCCTTTCCCTGTTTTCCGGAAGCTGTCGCCGCTCTGGAATACCTTCTCCAGCTCTTCGCTGAGCTGCGGAGCCTGCCCGCCTGTGAGGATGTCCGTCGGATAACTTGCCAGCTTGTCGCCGGTTTTGACAAATGCAACGGTCTTTCTCCCGGAGAGTATGCGCTCAAACTCGCCGGTCCAGTCGTCGAAAGTATTGTGGAGTTCCAGTATTGCATCGCAGGGGAATTCAAAGACCAGGCTGCGTTTCGCGTTATCTGTGACGGGGAGCTTCACAAAGCCTTTGCCGTCTTTCTTTCCCGTCTCCTTCCCATCCCCGGAGAGGACGGGATAGAGCTCCAGCTCCGGCTGACGCGGTTCGAGTTTCCGGATACAGGCGCGGAATATCTCCTCCGGGCTCGCGGGGCCGGTGGTGGCGATCAGTTCTCCCTGCCCGTCCACCAGGGAAACACTGTCGGCGGAGACCGCTCCGCGCACCCGTTCCAGCATTTCCTCTTCCGTGTCGGACACATTCTCTTCCCTGTTGAGGATCAGCCCGAGTTCTGCGCGGGCCAGGATGTCCCCTTCGTATATGTGGCTGCACGTAAGCAGTTCATTCTCGCGGTTTTCGATGATGCCCGGAATTTCCTCCAGATACTCACTCATCTGCTCCACACGCATTGCTTCGAACAGACTGAAAACCGCGAAGAACACGATGACCGTGACGAGCAGGAAGGCGATCACTGAACGGAGGGCAAGTTTTTTCCCGCTTTTTTCACGAAGGATCACTTTGATTCCCTCTAAAATCCTGCTGTTCAATTGCCTGTCCACCTCTCTGTCAGTTGTGTCTGCAATGTGCCGCCCGTGAACGGCTCCGTCTGTTTCCGGGCTCCTGTTGCCTGCCCTGGCATCAGGCTATTGGGCGGTTATTTGTTTTAACCATTGCCGGATGGCCACCAGGTCGATCTTGTCCTCGCCCACGATCAGACCGGCGCCCAGGCGGATCGCCTCCAGTATGATCAGGACGATCACGAGAATGCCGCCGACCGGGATCAGCGTGCTGACGATCTTCCGCTTTGGTTCACTGGTATACGAATACAGGAGCATCAGCGGCGCCACCGCTGCCAGCATGATGGATTTGCCGATACCGACCGCCTGGGCCACCGAAACGCCCGCATTCAGCGCTGCTGTTTCCGCTTCCGTAAGCGTTTCCCCCGTAGAGACAACGGCATCCGCCGGAAGGACTGTCGCGGCGTGTCCGTATACCAGCAGGAAGAACAGGATCGCGTCAATCACCGCGAAAGCGATCATCGAAAAGCAAAGACGCACGGACATCTGGAAGGAGTTCCTGTTCGTTTTCATGAACTCCAGGTACTCTTCGTGTGTCTTGCCGTGCCTGCAGTAACGGTATTCCCGGATCTTTACCAGGAAGGCAATGAAGACGAAGAAGGCGAACGTCATCGGCGGTTTCATCGTCAGCAGCGGAAAACTCCACAGCGGCAGCAGGACCCGGCCCCTGGCCGCCTGGACTTTCAGCACGAAGCAGATGAGTTCATATGCGATCGGCAGAATAACGAACAGCCGCAGGATAATGACCCGTTTTCCGGTGAAAACACGCTTCGGCCGGGCGTTCAGGAAATACAGGCTCAGCGTGCACATAAACAGGTCGATAAACAGGTTGAAGGCCAGGAAACCCTCCGGCTTTGCGCGCCGGATAAACGATTCGAGCAGCGGGACAACCTCTTCCTTCGGCGTCACGATCTGCTCCACGGTTCCGACGAAATAGCGGCTGCCCATTATGATCGTGACGACGAAGATCGCCAGCGAAGCGCCGCCGTTCCGCAGCAGCTGTTTTTTGTATCCTTCCTTGTTTGCCAGGATCTTTGAGAAGTTGGCCATCAGCAGGAAGGGCAGGGAAAGGCTCGCGATCCAGCTCAGGATCGTGCCGATCTTGCCGATTTGCTTCTCCAGCCCGGGATCGATCGATGCCCCGGCGTTGATGAGACCTGCCACAACCGCCAGAACGATACAGATCCAGCCGAACAGCTGGAAGGACTGGTAGTTGAGCGGGCCCTTGTATTTTATGTCGTTCGCGGCGGTATACTCATGAAATTTCGTCCGCGGTTTCTTTCCTCCCGCACGCCCGCTCGCTGGTCTTTTCGCATGCGCCATACTGACCTCCATCTTATACGCTGTGGCTGCTTTTCCTTTCGAAGAAAACAACACGCCTCCGCTTTTTCCATTTCCCGCAGGTACGTTTTTTCATTATATATATACTGAAAATATTCTACAGATTCTTCCCCCGGTGCGTCAAGGGGGTTTCCAGATTGTCAAACCCTGTTTCGCGCATGCTCTGCCGCCGGTGCCGTGCGCCCCCGGCTGCAATGCGGAAGAGGTCTTCCTGATGGGCATGATCACAGCCGCACGGAGTATCGGCTGATATTCCGGCTTATGTGGCTGTCAGATACGCCAGCGCCAAGTCAAAAGTGTTTTTCAGACCGTCGATATGGGTGCGCTCGTAGCCGTGGCTGTTTGCTGTGCCGGGTCCGATGGCGGCATGGCGGATATCATAGCCGGCGAGGACGGAACCGTCCCCGTCTGATCCGTAATGCGGCGTGAAGACATCCATCACATAATCCACACCGGATTTCTTCGCGGCTTCCCGGATTTCGGCAGTCATGCCGCTGTGATAGGGGAAGCGGCTGTCCTTGGCAAAAACGGAGACCTTGCGTTCATCCGAGGTCTGGTCCGGCCCTGTAGGGGCGATATCCAGCGCCAGAATATCTTTTACTCCCTCCGGCAGCCAGGCTGTTCCGTGGCCGATTTCCTCATAGCAGGCGAAATAAGCGATCACTTTTCGTTTCAGCTTCAGCTTCTGCTCCCGGATTGCCTTCATCAGGTTCACCAGAACGGCGGCGCATGCTTTGTCGTCGATGAAGCGGCTTTTGATATAGCCCCCGGACAGGGTGAAACGGGGATCGAGCGCGATGTAATCGCCGGTCTCCACACCGAGCGCACGGGTTTCTTCCGCGGATGTCACCGGCTGGTCCAGCACGACGCAGACATTGGTACGGAAATCGCCCCGGTTATCGCGCAGCTCGCCTTCCGTCACATGGATGGAGGCAGGCGTGCGGCAGACGGCGCCGGTCAGGACGTTTCCGTCTGCGGTATATACCCGCACGTTTTCGGTGACACAGTGAAAAGGATAGAGACCGCCGACCGGGCAGACGTTCAGGGTGCCGTCCTTGTTGATCCGGCGGACCATGAGACCGATATCGTCCAGGTGGGCTGTGATCACCAGCGGATCACCTGTTCCGCCCAGATCCGCCAGCACGCCGCCCTTGTGTGTGAAGGACGGTTCAAATCCCAGCGAACGGATCAGCTCCGCGGTTTTTTCCTGAACAGCCTGATACTGCCCGGTGGTGGAATCCACCGCCAGCAGCTGCTGAAAAACATCCAGGGTATACTTCTCATCAAAATGGCTCATAGTCAGACCTCTTTCCCTGCCTTACTCCGATAATGCCGCTCAGGATCCGTTTCGTTATTCGCGTTTTCCTGAACTCACTGATGATACATTTGCTCCTCCCCTGTACTCCACGCACAGCATGGTCAGGTCGTCAAACTGCTCTGCATCCTTCACAAAACCGTCCACGCTGGCGCGTACGTTTCGGAGGATTTCCTGCGGTGAAGCGTCCGGATCGACGTTCAGCGCCTCGATCATCCGTTCCGTGCCGAACAATTCCTTCCCGGCACTGGTAGCCTCGACCACGCCGTCGGTGTACACGAACAGCTTGCTGCCCGGCTCCATCCGGATTTCGTACTCGCGGTACTTTACGTCCTCCATGCCGCCGATAACAAAGCCGTGCTTGTCTTTATAAAGCTCAAAAACGCCGCCCGGCTGCCTGAACGCCGGGAATTCGTGGCCCGCGTTGGCGGCGGTCAGCCTGCCGGTGGACAATTCGAGGATACCCATCCACACCGTGACGAACATCTCCGCTTCGTTGTTGGAACAGATCGCATCATTGGTCCTTTTCAGGATCTCCGCCGGAGAATTGCCCATCATTGCCACGCTTTGCAGGATGATCTTGCTCGCCATCATGAACAGCGCTCCGGGTACACCCTTGCCGGACACATCCGCGATCACCATGCCCAGGTGATCGTCGTCGATCAGGAAGTAGTCGTAGAAGTCGCCGCCCACCTCCTTGGCCGGATCCATGCTGGCGTAGATGTCAAATTCCCTGCGCATCGGGAAGGCCGGGAAGATGTGAGGCAGCATGGACGTCTGGATGTTTGTCGCCAGCGACAGCTCCGCGCCGATCCGGGTGGCCTCCGCCTGCTGCTGCTCGTACTTCTGAACCAGATCCTGCATGATCACGCCGGACATGTAGACCGCCGCGCCGATGGTCGCCAGTATGATGATCTGCACATCGTGAAAAAAAGCCTGTATAATGATCGCGGCAAACGGCGCTATGATATAGTTCCAGAAAGCGATTCGCGTCTGACGCTTGAATTTATCCTTCCGGCGCACAAGGAGGCTTGCGTCCAGCCCCAGCATAATAACATGCGCCAGATTGGAGAGCAGGTAGCCCGGCGCGCGATGATAAATGTTACCGTCGTCGAAATAGAAGCACAAAGGCACAAACTGAGTGACGAGCATCAGCACGATGTGAAAAACGATCGCAGCCTGAAACAGTTGGCTGTACAGCTTGCGATGGCGGTCAGGATCGGCGATGTACAGCGTGAGCTGGGAAAACAGCCAGGCCATGATTGCCGAGGAGACGAACTCCAGGAAGGTCACAACCTGGAGCGCGACGTGTATGCCGGTTCCCGGAAAACCCTCCATGAGCTGCCGGAGCAGATGACTGCCGATGTAAAGCATGACCGTCCCGAAGAAGAGCTGAAAATACCGGGATACCTCCTTCCTCAGGCGTGTCCCTGAACTGACCTGCATCACGATCATACCGCATATGCCCAATCCCACCGCGATGATAATGATGTTGATCATGTTCCCGATGGATACCGTAAAGTTGATCATCCTTCTATACCCTCCTGCACGCAATGATTCCCTCGGCCCGGCAGGGACGCTGCTGACATTGCCGTTCCGCTTTTACCGTTGTCACACCGCTCCGGCAGGGAAGATACAGTTTGATCCCGCAGCCGGATCCGGTGCCCGCAGCAGTTGATGAACACGCCGTTTCCTTCCCGGGGAAAACCCGCCCGTTCCGGATGGCCGGACCCGTTGCCGGTGAAGTTCATGTGCCCGTTCTCTGCAGGAAACAGGGCAAAAAGCGGATTAGTTTATTCATAATCAAGATAATCCAGTACGGCGAAAAAAGCAATGAAAACCGGGAAATTCGGATTTGACAATCTGGAACATCCCCTTGCAAAAAATCGTCATTCGTGCGATACATTTATTACAGTGTTTATAGAAACCAAAAATGTTGACAGGAGACTGGAACGATGGAATGGGAAGTCAATCTGATCGAATGGCTCCAGAAAACGGTGGGAGACCTGAACGGCGCATTTATTTCAGCACTGGGCTTTCTCGGCGGCGAGATGGGCCTGCTGCTGGTGGTGCTGATCATTCTTTTCTGCTGGAAAAAGGAATGCGGAAAGCGCCTGGCTTTGATCATCGCCGCGGTCAACAGCTGGCTGCCGATGATTAAATCTCTGGTGCTGCGGCCCCGGCCTTATATGGAACATCCGGACCGGGTGCGGGGCGTCGCGGATGTCGGAAACAAAGCCCCGCTGACAGATGTTGCCGCCCATGGCTATTCATTCCCCAGCATGCACAGCGCTTCGGTCATGGCGCTGTTTATTCCCCTGGCGAGGGAAGTAAAGAAAAAATGGATGTGGATCGTCGCCGGCGTCATCATTTTCCTGGTAGGTCTCAGCCGGTCAGTCACCGGGATGCACTATCCGACGGATGTCCTGGCCGGATGGGCCCTCGGCCTGATCTGCGTCGGGATCATCACGCTGCTGGAGAAAAAAGTGAAGAACGAAAGGATCCGGCACCTGATCCTGCTGGTTTCTGCGCTGCCCGGGGTATTCTTCGTCCGGACTGACGATTATTTCACCGCCCTGGGCCTGTTGATCGGCCTGATTGCCGCTTTCCATTTTGAGGAGAAGTTCGTGAATTTCAGCGATACCCGCAACGTTTGGGCGAAGATCCTGCGGGTGATCGGCGCGTTCGCGATCTATCTTGTGCTGAACAAACTGCTGAAGATGCCCTTCAGCGCGGAGTTCCTTACAGGCGGAACCCTGGGGGCATTCCTGGTCCGTACGGCGCGCTACGCCATCATCATCTTCGTGATGATCGGTGTTTACCCAAAGGTCTTCCCGCTCTTTGAAAAGATCGGAGAAAAAGCATAAACATGGAGGAAGCTTGCGCCTATGACCGGTAACAATAAACTCAGCTCCGCTCTTTCTGCTTCGAATGGGCCCCTGCAGGCAAACGGGAACATCAATCAGATGCTGGAACAGCTTCATGCCGATTTCGATCCGGTTTACAGCATGCTGATGAATTACCAGTGCGCTGTGATGGAAGTGGAAAC
>CADBEB010000022.1:60706-64298 GCA_902793605.1 uncultured Eubacteriales bacterium | reverse complement strand
CGTGGAACACGCTCCACTTCAGCTGAGTACCATCCACCGTCTGATTTCCGATCTGCACTTCCTCCGCGAAGATGCTCTCAAAGGGCAGACCCAGCATGGCGCTTTCCTTCGCCCGCAGAGTATCGGTAGTATCCAGGTCATGGATGAACATGAGATAGGTCATCTGCTCAATGACGTCCAGCGGATTGGTTAAGCCGCCCGTCCAGAAGATTTCCCAGATACTGTCAATTCTGTTTTTCAGTTCGCCGGTAATCATATGTTATTCACTCCCTATTCCAGATATAGGATATATAGCGTCCTCCGCCGATTTTGATGATTTCACCATTCTTCAGGAGATCTTCCAGCGCTCGTTGCACAGTCTTCAGGCTTATATCAGGGCACTGAGCCATAATCTCCGCTTTGGTCATTTTCCTTGTACTGATCCGGATAATTTCCTTTTCACCTGCCGCATTTTGCAGCGTTTTGCCGCGATTTGGGCAAGTCCTGCCAACCCCTTAGTCACTGTTGCCGTGGCAGATAAATAAAATCTTAGTCATTGGTCAGTAAAGCCTCCTCCGGCCACGAAAAGCAACGCATTGGCCACTCCCAGGGGATGTCGGATCCGATCATCTTTTCAACCGCTCAAATTCATGCTTTGCTTTTCGTTGCAAAACGTGACTTAAGCGGATTCCAGGAACAATTGATTTCCTTTGTCTTCGTTAACTTGCTGTGTTAACACGGTCATATAATTCAGCATATGTTCGATTCTCATTCCAGTTTCCCCTCTCGCTGGCGTTCCAGCAGCAGTTGCCGTCCGATTTTTCCTGTCATATGGTCAATCGTGATTTCTACACAGCAAAGCCTGCCCTCGCGAATCGTATCTTCCGTTTCCTGCATATACAAATCCTCAAATCCCTTTGAATACTTTGCGCCTATCGCATTGGCTGCGCGGCGCATTCCTTCTTCGTCCTCCAAAATTCGGGCGTGTCCGAAAACAATCACGCTGCAAAACTTGGTGGTACGCTCCCGGGGCATGACCTCGTCCCGGTCAATGACGGTAAAGGAAACCTTGTTGTCCCTGCGGATTGCGTCAATCTTGTGCCCGGTTTTCGCGCAGTGGAAGCCAATGATGCCGAGCCCTGTGCCGCCTTCCTGATAGACAAAGCTGACAGGCACGGTATAGGGATAGCCGCCATCGCCGTGCAAACCCAACACGCCGGAGGTGGCGCGGTTCAGGATTTCCACGCATTCCGTCTGGGAAATCTGCTGTCTGATTCTGCGCACTTCTCTGAACATACCTGTTTTCTCACTTCCTCATTTTTCCGGTGCAGAAGGATATTTGATCGAATCATTGCTCTCTGCCCACATCCGCCGCATATGCTCCAGCGCGTCCTGATCGACGGGTATATGGTGGTAATAGGTCTCCCGATCCGCTTCTGTGATTTTGCGAATGACCCTGCAGGGATTGCCGGCGGCAACACACCAGGCTGGAATATCCTTTGTTACCACGCTGCCTGCGCCGATGACCGTGTTATCGCCGATGTGCACCCCCGGCAAAATCACCGAATTGCCGCCGATCCACACGTTATGGCCGATTGTCACGCCGATGCCGTATTCATAGGCCGTGTTTCTTGTGGCGGGATGCACGGGATGGCCCGCCGTATAGATCGCCACATTGGGAGCCATCTGACAGTTATCTCCGATCACTACGGGAGCCACGTCGATGATGGTGCAATTGTAGTTTGCGAAAAAGTTCTTTCCGACGTGAATATGACTGCCATAATCACAATAGAACGGCGGGTTCAGAAAAGCCCCGTCAGAGGTGCCGAAGAGTTCCTTTACCAATGCGGATATGCCGTCAAAATCTGCCCGGTCCATGAAATTCAGCTTTTGCAGGATAGCCCGGCACTTCTTCTGCTCCTCGAATACTGCGTCATCGGAGATATACAGGATCTGCTGATCCCGCCGTTCTATGTTGTTCATGAGATCTTCTCCTTTAATCCTCATTCTTCACATAGGTATATATCTGATAAAGATGAGCATTCCGCAGCATTTGCTTTCCCATATTTGATGACAGCGAATTCTGATAATACCTTGCATCAATTATCAGCGTCTTCCCATGATTCCGAACACTTGCGTGCAGACATGGAAAATGCTGCCGATAGTATCGTTCCGTTTTTTAGTGAGTATCCACCTTCGGATAGATGCGGATAAAGTCCAGCTCGCTAATCAGATAATCATGGGTGGAATCGTAATCCGCCAGACCGATGCCATCCTGATATTTCTGTGTCCGGTGGATCGTGAGCACAGATTCATCCGTGAACACGCCGTCCGTCACGGTATAGTTCCCGCAACTGAACAGCACGTTTTCGTATCCTTCTGTGACTGCAAACTGCCGGAACGACCCATCGTCATAGTAAAACCAGAGGGTGGGAAGATAGACTTCGCTGCCGTCCGCCTTGACCAGCTTTTGCTTGTCCACCTGCATAAACGCAGCGGCAAGCTGTTGATCGGGATTTGTATTGTCGGGGTACAGACAATATTCCATCGCCCGATCCAGGTTTACATCAAAAGTGAGATCCGCCGCTTCTGTCTGATGATTATCGGTATGGATCTGTTCAGCGTGAATTGTGAGGATATGCGGTGTCTGGTCCTGCCAGCCCGGCTTCGTCCAGTCAAAATTGACTTCAAAGGTTCCTTTACTGTAAATCTCATATCGTTTTTCATGTTCCACATACTGGACGTAGGTATGATCCTGATACATAAAGATTACGGTATCGGCCAGTTCTTTGGATTGATCATTACCGGTGATGATCTGTGTCTCCGGGCAGGAATAGATCGCCAGCACCTCCGGCTGTTCTTTTTCCTCGGCAATCGAGCAGCATACGATACAAAGCAGCGCAACCATCAGCAGAACAGGAATCAACTTTTTCACCAGAATACATCTCCTCTCTTTTTTCCGTGTGATTATCTACGATTATTGATCGGGTATTTCGGCACCTCCGGGTTCATTCTTCGGATGATTGCTGCAACAGTTTGAATTGTTCTTCCCTGATTTCCCTGATCTCAATAGTGCCTCCGATGAGCAGATAAATCAAGATATTCGCGATGACCCTTTCCGGTTATCGCTTGCAATTTTACCATATACACACCCAAAACAGAAGAAAGAAATCTGAGAATTGTTCCGAGTGCACCTGTGAGTATCAATTTCCGTGAGGAGGAAAAACCTTGAAAAAGAACTGTTACAGTGCTACCGCTACTGCTTCCAGGATCACCAAGGTTCCAGCCGAAGTCATCCGCGGCGGTTTCCGCAAGGGTGCCAAACCCACAGGCAACGTATTGAATGCCGTGATCGTAGCCCGCCAGTTGTACAACGGAACCTTCCACAAAGCTGCCGTTGCTGCCAAGCAGGCCGCCAAAAGCAGTAAAACGGTTGTTTCTACTGCCGGGATTTTTCTTCCCGTCTGCTCCAAAGCAAGTAATCAATCTTTTTATTCCCGGAATCCAAACATCTCCGTGTTTCAATTCAAAATGATGATTGATTTTTTCAGTTCATCTGGATACAATCATTTCCGGGCAAAGGAAAAATGGAATAAGGAGGACACCATCATGA
>CADBEB010000022.1:0-60694 GCA_902793605.1 uncultured Eubacteriales bacterium | reverse complement strand
TCCCCGGAAGAGATTCTTGCCATTGCGAAGGAAGCCGGATACGAACTGTCTGCGGAGCAGCTTGAAGCGATCGCCGGCGGTAAATGGGAACCCTGCTGGGAAAATTGTATTACACACGCTCGATGCCCTTATTATGAAATATAATAAAATCACACCGTCACATTCACAGTAATCACAACGCTAAATACTCCCCGCCAGGATCAGCCCGACCTGGACCGACACGGCCTTATGCCCCGCCCGGTCCGCGTCGGGCTGATCGTCATAATTGTCCGCCAAGACAAGCATCATCGGCGGCGCTGCCGGTATAGCCTCAGGCGATGAATGATTACCGGCTGCAGGAAGCAGCCGGGCTCCCACAGAAAAACCTTCAGGCCGCGCGGCATCTGCCGCGCGGTTTTCCCGTATACGCGCCGCCTGCTGAAAAAATTTTTCGTTTAAGGTCTGTTTAAGTTGTTCCCGGTAAACTGAACGTGGTTCCGGAAACCAAGAAAATGAGACAAGGAGTTGAAGAACATGAAAAAGAACATGAAAATCACAAGCCTGATTCTGGCGCTGGCCCTGGCCCTGACGGCGGTTGTAACATCCCTGGCGGAGAGTACCGCGGAAACGCCTTCCGCCGCTTCCGTGGCCGAGGCAGCGCAGGCCGCGGCGGACGCCGCCCAGAGCGAAGCCAACGCCCTGAATGAAGCCCTGGAGGCCTATGGCAAGGCAAAATCGGAAAGCCGCAGGCTTTCAATCCTCACCGGCCTGAAAGAAGAGCTGGACGGTTATGTCGCAGCCGGAAGCCTGACCCAGGATCAGGCCGACCTGATCCTCAACTATTACGCCGAACAGCTGACCCTTCAGCAGAACGGCGCCGGTTTCGGCAGGGGCAGCCGGATGAAAAACGATGGCACGAACGGCGCGAACGGTCTCGGCGGTAAAGGTGGACGCGGCGGACGCGGCGGACACGGCAGATCAGGCCGCTTCGGCCTGCAGCAGAACGGAACAGAGCAGGGCAGCGTTCCGGAAGCGCCCGTTTCTCCCGACGCCAGCGGAACCTGACAGGTGAGATTCCTCCCTGTACCGGGAAACCGGTACAGGGACTTTGCTGTTTTTTCCCGATCCATTTACGCCCTTCGCTTTTTGCGTTATCATAGGCCCGGAGGAAAGACCGATGCGGATATTATTTGCGGATGATGACCGGGAACTGTGCCGTGCCGCGCAGACCCTGCTGGAGCATGAAGGTTATACCGTTGAGACAGCGTACAACGGCGCGGACGCGCTTGAGCTGGCGGAAACCGGCGAATATGCCGGAATCATTCTGGACTGGATGATGCCGGAGATGAGCGGCATTCAGGTTCTCACGGAACTCCGCCGCAACGGCGTTACCACGCCCTGCCTGATGCTGACTGCCAGGACAGAGGTGGAGGACCGGGTTGCCGGGCTGGATTCCGGCGCGGATGATTACCTTTCCAAGCCTTTCAACACGGCGGAACTGCTGGCACGGCTGCGCGCCATGGTTCGCCGCCATGAGGTTTATGCCCCGGAGGCGATCCGCTTCGGCGATCTGACGCTGGATAAAGGCACCATGGATCTGCATTGCCGCAGCACTTCCGTCCGTCTGGGAAACAAGTCGTTCCGGTTGATGGAAATGCTGATGGAGAATCCGCACCGGGTTTTCACGATCGATCAGCTGATCAACCGGGTCTGGGGCTGGGATAACGAGACGGAGATGAATCTGCTCTGGGTCACCATCTCCCAGCTCCGGAAAAAGCTGTCGGAGCTGGGCACCGCCGTGGTGATCAGCGCTGTCCGCGGCGTCGGATACTCACTGGAGGAGGGACAACCCGCAGATGATGCATAACCTGAGGCTGAAGTTCATCCGCATCGCCATGGCCGCGCTGGCTGCAACCGTTCTTCTGATTGCGGCCGCGATCAACGTGATGAACTGGCTGAATGTCCGTTCCGAGATCAGGGAAACCGCTTCTTTCCTCGCGGAATCCGACGGGATGGTTTCACCGGAGAGGGCCAATGAATGGGCCGGAAAAAACAGGCACCGGAAAAACGTCCTGACGCAGTCCGTGTATTTCATCGCAAGAGCAGGGCGGAACGGATCGCTGCAGATCGAGCGCCAGGGCCGGATGGAGGCCGTCAGCCAGGAGGATGCCACCGTCCTTCTGGAACAGGCCGCGGCATCCGGCAGAGAATCCGGATTCACGGAAGAATATTTCTATCAGCGGTTTTCATCCCGCGGAAACACGGTTTCCTGGCTCTTCCTGAACTGCGAAAGCTATCTGACCGCTTCCCGGAATCTTCTCCTGTTTTCCGGGATCATCTGCCTGTTCGGCATTTTGTTTTCACTCCTGGTTGTTTCCCTGCTCAGCAGGAAGGCGATTCAGCCCTTTGTCCGGAACGAGCAGAAGCAGAAGCGGTTTGTCACGGACGCCAGCCACGAGCTGAAAGCGCCGCTGGCCGTGATCTCCGCCAATATGGACGTGCTGGCGCTGAAGGATCCGGACAACCCCTGGATCAACGGTACCCGGAATCAGGTCTCGTCCATGCGCAATCTTGTGGAAGACATGGTTTATCTTTCCAGGGCGGACGAAACGGACAGGCCGGCAGAAAAAAAGCCCCTGGACCTGAAACAGCTGCTGCTCGAAACGGCGGAGCCCTATCAGGCGATGGCCGAGTTCCGGAATCAGTCTTTTCACTGCGAAGCGGAAGATTCCCTGCGCGTCCAGGGCGATGACGCCGCCCTTCGGCGGGTTGTCGCCATCCTGTGCGATAACGCTGTCAAGTATACGCCTGAAAACGGCGCCATTTTCCTTCGGGCCTACGCCGCCGGCAGAAACGCCGTGATTGAAACCGAAAATCCGCCTGTGCAGCCCCTGACGGAAGAAGACTGCGCCAGGCTGTTTGACCGGTTCTACCGCGCGGATGAAGCCCGGAGCCGGGATCATCAGAGCGGTTACGGAATCGGGCTGTCCATCGCGCAGGCGGTCATCGACAGGCACGGCGGCAGCACGACGGCCGGAATGACCGCGGGCGGCACCCTGATCATCCGGCTGACCGTTCCGGCAGGCTGAACGCCGCCGGATACAAAAGAGTATCGGTAGCCGGCAGGGACTTGTCAAATCATCTTCAGAGTTATGTGACCATCGGCAATCGGGATTTAGGGAGAAGATGGAGAATGATCATTCGCATGATCGACGAGTACGACCATTTGAGCATGTTTCATGATTGCTCAATGAAAAACAAGCCGGCACTGCTGAGGTGAATTGATCGTCATCTGAATTCGATTGAAGAAGAGAGCGGAATACCGGTTTGCACATTGATGCACCAGGTTGAATTCCGCATGGCCGAAGATTCCTTTGTCCCAGTCCGCCGTGTTTTCAGCTTCTTCAAGGACCTGTCCGTTGTGAACAAGCACAGCGCCGAAGGTATCGAAACCTTTCTTTCCAGCCCGGACTGCCAGTTCATAGCAGCGCTTCATGTGTTTTTCATGCTCCATAGATCATCAAGCTCTTTATTTCTTCTGCCCGTCTGATTTCAGATATGCCGGGACAAACTCATCCACATCCGCATATTACAAGCCTGCAATACAAATTGCAGCGCAAAACGTATCGCATGTTTATTGCAGAGCTGTAAATGATTAAGAACCGGAAGGACTCCGGGAAACTTGTCATACTGTGCCCGGGACGTCAGATACAAAACTCTGAAACAGGATAATCCGTTGAATAATAAGACAGGAAAGCGTATAATACAGACAGGCAAACATTATAGTGAAGGGAATCATATTCAAAGCCGGCGCACATGATGGGTAAGAGGAACCCATCTGCTTAAAAATCCTCTTCCAACCCGGTAACGGAAGCCCGAAATGGGAGGAGTCAATAAACAATCGGGAGAAAAGATTCGTGAAGAAGCATATTTCAATGATTCTGGTTCTGGTGCTGTCCATCTTTTCGGTTTCAGCAACAGCCGAGGAAATGAGGCGTATTGACAGCGACGGCTATCTCTACTTCATGGATTACACAGGTGATTATTACAGTACGACAGTGATGGATTCCCTCAGAAGGGCAGGATATAACGAACCTGGCTGCTCAACTTTCTTTACCCATAATCTGGACGGCGAGCCGATCACTTGCAGGAATTACGATATCCAGCATCCGGTATCCAGGGAAGATCCGACACTGACGGGATTGAACGTCGTGCTGCACTGCAAGCCCGAGGGAAAATATGAATCGATTGCCCTGGCGGATGCCATATGGTGTTCTCCAAAGGATCCTCTTTATCGGGCGGGCGGACCGGAATTAGAGGGCTTTGACAGTACTTTACTGGACATTTTGCCTTATCAGTGCATGGACGGGATCAATGAAAAGGGACTGTTTGTCTCCATTATGCGTGTGAACATCAAGGAAGGCGACCAGCCGGGTCGGTTTGGCGTTGCCGCAAGCATGCTGGTGCGTCTTATGCTGGATGACTGCGCCAATGTAAAAGAAGCCATTGCTAAGGTCGACAGTGCGATCGTCACACCGGAGGACTGGCAGGAGTGTCATGTATTCGTGTCAGATGCTCAGGATCACTATGCCTTGATTGAAAGCCGGAACAGCGTCGTTTCAGTGATTGACACCGATGTTGTTACAAACTTCTACCTTGGTTACGACGATATGGAAGATTACTACAAAGGGGGGACGCTCCGCGAGGAGCCCGTTGCGCTGGTAGATAAAAACGGCGAGCCGCTCTATCATTTCGGCTATGGTCATGGTTATCATCGCTTTGTGACCATCGCCAGCCAGCTTGCAAGATTCCGAAAAGATGGCCGGACAAGAATGCCTGAGTCCTCTGCTCTGGTGATCCTGCGAAGTGCCGTCCAAAGCCCCTATACCGAGGTAACAGGTACTTCAATGACCCAATACAGCGCCATCTACAACAATGCTGAAAAAACTGTCAGTATTTGGCCATTTCAGAATTATGAAACTGAGTATCAATTCGATGTGACAGGAAAACAAATTCACTGATCGGTTACTATTGTACGGTCGTGGATAAGTCATCGGCTCCCAGGGAATGCTGCCGGTCGCATCCGTAATGGCTGGCGCTGCGCTTCAGGCCTTCTGCAGCGCTGTGCTTCTGGTCATCTGCGCGGTTGGTTTTACGATTACAGCAGGAGGTGGCGGGATCAGTTCCCGGTCTCCTCCAGGCTCATATACAGGGAGACAATGTTGTTCATAGTATAGCATCTCATGCCTTCGTCAATTTCATAACCGATCTTTCCATCCAGCACATCCTGCAGGAAATCGGTTGTTTCAAAGAAGAGATCCGTTCCGGGGAGCACTTCGTTATGGGACGGATAGATCCAACTGATGTTTCTTTCCCGGATCACTTTCTCCGCCCGGCGCATGCTCGCCACATAATCCGGCAGGGAGGAATCCTCCATGTAAGCATAAAGCGGTCCGGGATACCAGGTATCTCCGGAAAACAGGAGGCCGTTCGCTTCATCGATCAGCATGATGGAGGAGGCAGAGTGTCCCGGAGTGTACATCACCTCCAGCTTTCTCCCGCCCAGGTCGATCACCTGGCCGTCCTCCACGGTGGCTGTCGGGGCTTTCCCGATCCGGTAAAAGTGATCCTTGTCGAACTCCTCCGGCACATTGATGATGCGCTTCGGATCCACATATTCCAGCAGGTCAAGGTGTGTCTGCCCCTCCGTCAGGGTCCTGATCGCGGAAGGAATGTTGTAGCACATCACGTTTTCAAAGAGATGGTTTCCGCCGGTGTGATCAAAATGGTCGTGAGAATTCAGCACCGTAACGGGAAGGTCGGTGAGCTTTTCAACACACTTCCGGATATCGAAAATCCCCATGCCGGTATCCCACAGCAGCGCGCTTTCTTCCCCGAGAATCAGGTAGGAGATAACGCCCTGATCCTGATAGGGCTCGAAGATGGCGTACACATTGCGGGGCATGCTGTAAACCCAGAACCAGTTCCTGCCCTCCAGCCGGACAGGCCTGAACTGTTCCCAGCTTACAGAAGGCGATTCCTCCAGCCACCATTCCTGTCCCTCATCCAGTGCGAAGAACTCACCGCTTTCGATCCTGGACTCGTCCAGCCTGCTGAAAACCATGCCGTCCAACCGGGCGTCCGATGTGCCGGAAACCGTGACCTGGTCCTTCTCGTTCAGGATAAAACGTGCTTCGCAGGCCTGATCCGGGTATATTTTCTGCACCAGGAGGTTGTCTTCGTCATAGGTACTGTCTGTCTCTGTGAAGGTGCGGGAAAGCAGATTGTCCGGTTCTGAGCCGGCGTCGCACGAGAAAATCCACTGCACATGGTCGCCTGTCTGAGGGTCATCCAGGTAGATATTAACCCAGATTTCTCCGCTGCTGTCATCCGGCAAAGCCATAAGCACATAATCCCCGTTCAGCCAGAAATCATCCTCAATGGCAGGTGTTTCCGCTCCGGAAACAGATTCCGGTTGAAGGTCGGCGGCGGAAGCCGGCATGCTTTCCGCAGCAGCGGCGGCAGCTGCCGCAATGAAGAAGCAGAAAACCATACAGACGAATTGTTTAATCTGATGCCCCGACAATTTCAAAGAACCCCCTTCTGACCGATCCTTGGGTTCAGCGCCTTGCTTTTCCTGAATTTCATACAGGTCATCAAAAAGAAGAAGCGCTCTGCGAAATGTCGTTCCCTGTTTGATGCCGGTCACTATACTCAGAGTTATTATATCAGATCCATAGGAACATTTAAACCTTATCTTCGTTATCTCCATGTCAGGAAAACTATAATTGGCTGATTCCAATACAAATCAGGATATAATTCCGTAATGCTCAGTATTCTATCCAGCCTTTGAACCCACAGCATTCGCAGCCTTCTCCCATGCAGCATCCGCATATCACATGGTTTGAGTTGTCCCCGGAAGAGACACGGGATCTTATCCGGGGAAGCGTCTGTGCACAGGAAGGTGCCTTGTCAGAGAACAGATAGGCCTGGAGCTCCTGTGAAGCAATTCCGTTCTCTGTCATACCGGTCTGACGCTGAAAAAGGACAACCCGCTCCGCTGTCACATCTGTATATGTGTCTGTCAATTGAGCAGCGCTACGCAAATATCCCAGTTCCTTCATACGCTTTTTCAGGGCCAGGACATCCTCGCCTTTATCTCCGGTTTTCAGCACCCGGTATTCCAGCATGGATGGATCCGCTTCCCTGAGAATGGTCAGGAATTCAGCCATGCAGTATCCTGCCTGATCCTGATAGACCAGCCGGGAGCATCACGCGAACCCCGAAGTCCTGTGAGTCTTCGTACCATATCGGAGAGGATTTCGCCACAGGGAAAAAGCCCCCGGTGAGCTTGATGCTGCCGGGGGTGTGGTCTGTCTTCAGAAAACCAGCTGTACCATCATCATATATGCCGCCGTTCCCGTTAAAATGCTGGCCAACGCATTTCGTTTCCATGCTTGCAGACCGATGACGACGGCCGCGGCGATGAGCTCCGGCAGGCCATGCGGCGCCGCCTGGATGCTCGTACTCCTCAGGCAGTATATAACCAGCATGCCAATGATTGCCGGAGGAAGAACCTTGCCCAGATAAGTAATATAGGCCGGTGTCTTTCCCTTAAAAACCCAGAACGGAAGAAAGCGCAGCAGGATGGTCACTGCAGCCATCACCGCGACAAGCACGCCGGATTTCATGCCGCGTTCACCGTCCTTTTCCGGAGCAGCGTCAGCACCAGTGTGATCAGCAGCATGGCAGGGATCAGGAATCTCTCAGCCCCGAATATCAAAAGGCAGAGCAATGTGCTGACCACTCCCGTGATTGCCGGGGTATGATCTTTGTTCTCAATCCACTGCTCCGTAAATGACGCCAGAAAAAGAGCAGTCATGGCGAATTCGATCCCTTCGGCGGAAAACGGAAGAACTGTACCGAGCAGGCTTCCGGCAACACTTCCAGCAACCCAGTAGCTGTGATTGAAGGCAGAAACAAGGAAACGGTATTTGTTTGGGTCTTCGCCTTCCGGCGTTTTACCGTCGCAAAGCAGTGAGTATGTTTCATCTGTCAGCGCAAAGATCAGATATGGTTTATACTTTCCGGAATCCCTGTATCTGTCAATCATGGAAATGCTGTAAAACAAATGCCGCGCATTGACCATCAGGGTGGTCAGGATCGTTGTGATAACAGATGCGCCTCCGGCGAGAAGTCCAACGCCTACATACTGCATGGATCCGGCATAGATAAAAACGCTCATGGCAAGCGCCCAGAGGACGCCATATCCCGCTGAACGCAAAAGGATACCGAATCCTATTCCAAGAACTATATACCCTGCCATAACAGGGATTGATTTATAGAATGCTTTCCCCACGACACCGTGGCCTGCCGGTCTCCCGTTATCCATTCTTTACCTCGCAAACACCAGTCAACCCTTTACGATTCATTGACAAGTTTCCCGGTCATGTGTTCTATTGTGAGTTCCAAAAACGCTGCGCGGGGCATGGCGTTCGTCAGCTCCTTTTGTAAATACGCCTCGTCGCTCGTGAATTTTCTGCACAGGCAAACCGCGATCTTCCGCTTAAGTTCATCCTCTGAATCATCCACGATCCGCGCCCGGCAAAAGACAACCACGCTGCGGATATTCAGCGCCCAGTCCCCTTCTTTACGGAAGCCCTGGTCATATACGCAGTAGCTGACCTTGTCATGTTTCCGGACGGCATCCAGCTTGTGTCCGGTTTTCGCGCAGTGAAAGTACAGTTTCCCGTTTTCCTCACAGTACCAGTGATCCATCGGAATGCCGTAGGGATAATCGTCATCCCCAAGCACAGAGAGAACACCCCGGGGCTGCTCCTTCAGAATCTGAATACATTCTTCGTTGCTGATCTGCTGTTTGAAGCGACGCATTTCTCTGAACATGCCATTTCCCTCCTTCACCAGGTTCCGAAGCCGGATAATCATCAATAAAACGCCGCAACCGACGCCAGCGTACCATCAGCATGTACAGCGGCAAGGTGTACTGTGTTTCCGTCCGCCTTACTCCTTACTGACAGCGTTTCCCCTTCCCGACATTGGGACAGAAAGGAAATCTCCATCTCTGTAGGATTCAGCGTCTTCCAGAACTGTGAACCGTGAGCATCCTGGAACATTTCGATATAGCGCAGGTTTGTCATATGCCCCATTTTATCCAGATCAGACACACGTACCGTCCGCTGATACCGTTCTTCCATTCCCTCGGCATTCTTTTCAAGGCCAATGAAACCGGGGATATCATTGTCTGTATCCTCAGCGAAGTCCTCAGGAAACTCAATAGCGCTCAGCCTCAGCGGCCGCTGTCTCGTCAGGCTGAACACACAGCTTTCAATCTTGCCGCAAGCCATCATTTTCCCGCCCTGTTCAATCGTCATGTTCATATTGACGAGCACGGGCTGGCGGTACGGTTCCATCCAGGATGTGAGTTTCACCGGTCCGCTGTAATCCATCTTCTGCATCAGCTTCACATGAAATCTGGTATATATCCAGCCTGCGCCATAAGCTTCCGGCAGCACATCATTCCCCTTGTTGATGCTGTGGAAATACCAGGTGTGGATGTCCTGGAAGTATCGCATTGATCCACGGATGCCGATCAGGCCATCCGCATCCGCATCCCGGTATTGGGGCATAAGAGTCTGCGTAAACGACATCGTTCCAAACTGCTCCTTCCCACGAAATATAGGGATTATACCAGAAAAAGCAGCAGGAGAAAATAACAAAAAAATCGGTGCCTTATAAAGGCACCGTAAAGATCGTCAGATCGCCTGTGGAACAGCCGTCCTGAATGGAATATCCAGCGCAGTCAGGACTTCCTCGACAGTTTCTACAGGAGTGATCGTCAGCGCATCCTTTACTTCAGGAGGGATTTCTTTCAGATCCTGTATGTTTTCTGCGGGGATGAGCATCTGGGTCACACCGGAACGCTGGGCAGCCATCAGCTTCTCCGGCAGTCCTCCGATCGGGTTTACATCCCCTCTCAGAGACACCTCGCCGGTCATGGCCGTTGTGGGCGGCACCGGGAAGCCGGTAACGAGAGAAGCCAGCGCGGTGGTCAGCGTTATGCCGGCCGAAGGTCCGTCCTTGGGCGTAGCGCCGTCCGGAACATGAATATGCAGATCATGATCCCTGAAGAGATCCGCCTTGTTCGGAAGCATATCCTTGACCAGAGAAACAGCAATCTCCGCGGATTCCTTCATGACATCTCCCAGCTGGCCGGTAACGGTGATTTTTCCGCTTCCCCGGGTCAAAAGGGTCTGAATATAAAGGATGTCCCCGCCGGCCGGCGTCCAGGCCAGGCCTGTCACAATTCCCGGTTTGGCGGTTTCTCCGACCTGCTTTCTCCGTACCGGATTCATATCCATATAATCCGGAAGCTCTTCCGCGCCAACCTGCAGTTCTTTTTCCGGGTCGTCCACCAATGTCACCGCAGCAGTCCTGCACAGCTGATCCATGCGCTTTTTCAGTCCGCGCACGCCTGCTTCCCGTGTGTATTCTTCGATCACCCGGTCGATCGCTTCATCGCTGACGGACAGTTTCCCCTCCGGAATTCCGACAGCGGACATGGCCTTGGGCAACAGATGTTCCCGGGCGATCTGATGTTTCTCCAGCGGAGAATAACCCTGGAACTGAATGACCTCCATCCGGTTCAGCAGCGGTTCGGGAATCGTATCCAGCGTATTGGCCGTGCAGATAAACAGCACATCGCTCAGGTCAAAGGGCACATTCAGATAATGGTCGGTGAAGGAGAAGTTTTGCTCCGGATCCAGCACCTCCAGCAGCGCGCTCGCCGGATCGCCGTTGTATGAAGCGGAGAGCTTGTCAACTTCATCCAGCACCATCACAGGATTGGATGTTCCGCACTTATGAATTCCGTCGATGATCCGTCCCGGCATGGAGCCGATGTAGGTTCTGCGGTGGCCCCGGATATCCGCCTCGTCCCGGACGCCGCCCAGGGAGACCCGTACATATTCACGTCCCAGGGCTTTGGCGATGCTTTCCCCGATGCTGGTTTTTCCTGTTCCCGGAGCCCCGACAAAGCAGAGAATGGAACCGGACTGCCGGCCTTTCAGACGAAGCACCGCGATCTGCTGAAGGATCCGCCGCTTGACCTTGTCCAGGCCGGAATGCTCCGCGTTCAGCGCCTTGCGGGCTTCTTCCATTGAGATTTCCCGCGCCTCGGCCTTCTTCCAGGGCAGTGCAGTCAGCAGATCCAGCCAGTCCGTCAGCATTCCGGCTTCCGGACTGTTGCTCCCCTCTCCTTTCAGCCGGTTCAGCACCTTTCGGCCTTCCTTCAGGGCAGTTTCATTCATGCCGGCTTCTTCCAGCTTCAGCTCCAGCCGCCGGATTTCCGATACATTTTCCGGATGCATCGCATCGAGTTCCTTCTGCAGGTACTCGATCTGCTTTTTGATGGCGGATTCGCGGTAAAGCTTCTCGTAATCCTCCCGCTGTGCGGACTGGGCCGCGCTCTGGACATCCACCATCTCCAGGCCTTCCAGAAGCATTTGCTCCAATGCGTCGAACCGGGCCTTCACGCTGTCTTCGGCCAGCAGGGCATACCTTTCCTCCACAGAATTATGCAGCCAGGGAGACATAGCGCCGGCGATCGTCCACATACTGTCCCAGTGCTCGGCAAAACTCCGGAGAAAACCTTCCCACCGCTGGCCCGAAGCAAAGGAAAGAATCCGTTCCTTCACCGCTTCCGTCCGGCGCCGGGCCTCCGCCGGATCCAGATCGTCCGTTTCCGGACTGCGGGAAACACTCATACTGAAAGCCTGGTTTGGCAATTGAACGATTTCATCAATATGTACCCGGTTCTGCAGGGCAATGGTCACGAAGGCGTTCTCGTCCGCCTCGGTCACAGTCCCGGCAACAGCAAGCGGGTAAAAGCTTTCTGCGGTCAGTTCATCCCTCGCCTGGTCCTCTTTCTGCATCAGCAGGGTTACTTTTTCCCCGGAAGCGGGAGTCTTTCCTGTCAGTTCCCGGTAATCCTGCGAGCGCAGCCAGATTCGTCCTCCCGGAAGAGCGAGCGTATTGTATAAGGGCATTTGTGCCATAGTGATCTTTCCTCCATCTTCGTATGCACAAAACTTGACAGCTGTCAAGGTTGCGAGGGAATCATACACTCAACATTGACAACTGTCAAGCTTTTTGTTATATTTTCTGCATTGATTCAGAGCGGGAGGGACAGGATCGTGTACTGCGGAAGCAACAAGACAGCGCTGGCTTCTCAGCGTCAGGTGGCGCAGGCCATGATGCAGCTGATTCAGGAGAAACCTTATTCCCGGATCACGATCAGCGAACTGTGCAAAACCGCGGGGATTTCCCGCCAGACATTCTACAGTCTGTTTACCAGCCGGGAAAATGTGATGATTTTCACGATTCAGGCTCAGTACTGCTGCGACCTGGATGAAATACCGATCCATCAGGCCCGCCGTCAAAGCGAAAAACTTCGAAACCTTTGCCGTGGTTACAGCGAATATCTGGTGAGAAACCGGAATCTGATCAAATTGCTGGTGGATAACCGGATTGACTATCTCCTGTATGACAGTTTTGCGGAAGCGCTCAATTCCAGTGATTGCGTTTTCGGCGGGGCGGATCCGTGTCTGCGCAGATATGCCTCCAGTTTCTATGCGGGCGGAATATCCTGTGTTGCCCGGGAATATGCCCGGGAAGGCTGTGCCTCCGGAGTGGATCAACTGGAAGAATTGCTGATGGCGCTGTTTACCGGACAGGTATTTCCGGAGTAATCATCCGGAATACCGCGGCCGTCAGAAGCAGTGGAAAAACAGTAAAACGTCCTTCAATTTACTGCGGACATACAGGCATTCCACAGTTTTGGTCGTTGTCTTTACCCCACAATCTTCTTCGCGAATTCTGCCACTGCTTTCAGATCCGATTCATCCGGTTTTCCTTTGTGAACACCTTTGAATTCGCCTTTGCAGTGAAATTCCCGCTCATCCATCGGAATGCCGGCCTTATCGGCCTCCGCCTTTACCTTTTTATAAGTGGAATTCAGCATGGCAGCGGATCCGAAGTTAACGATCCTGCCGATCTTGCTTTTATCCAGGCTCCTGATAAAAGACCGTACCTCGGGATCAATGCTGAAGGCATAGTAAGAGTTGCCAAGGAACAGGATATCCACAGATTCTGTGACCGGGACAGAAACAGGCTGCGCTTCTGTTCCGACTGCCTTTGCTACCGCTTCCGCCAGTCTTTTTGTGTTGCCTGTCTTTGTGTAATACCTGACTGCGATCTTCATGTTTTAATCCTCTTTCTGCTTGATCGTATTCGGATAGTTCCGTTATTTTTTGACAGTTGCAATATATTCGACGTTTTCAGGCACTTCAAGCCCGGGATTGTCAACAGCCAGGCACGGATTATCCCCCTGTTCTTCCATTCCCATCATGAAATGGCACAGCGCAATGCCCACATCGATTTTCTGCAGGTCCCCGGTCTTTTCCCCGGAGTAGCCCCGGTCCCGCTTTTCGTAAAAGTGGCATCCGTTATCTGTGACGATCACCCGCCAGGGCTGCTTGTTGACCGCGGACGGCGACCATCTGACCATCTCTGCCAGGTCCCCGATCGCTGCCTGTTTTTCTGCAGGCAGAGGCTTGTCCCATTCTCCGTCGAAAAAGATCTTTTCAGCAGGCTGCCGCGTATCTGCGCCTACGCCCTTGCGCATCATGGTTTCCTTGATCGAGCGCTTTTTCGCCGGATAACCCAGGGGACTGACGCAGGGCATCATTTCGCCTTCCCCAAGTCCCGCGGCGCGCTCAAACACGTCCCGTTTCATTGTGCCGCCGATCCAGGTCGTACCGATCCCCAGGGACCAGGCATACAGCACCAGCTTTTCAAACGCATAGCCAAAGGCCGTATCTGCGTTCGGGAGCTTCGGAACAATACCGGCCGCGTACAGCGTTTCCCCGGACAGCACCGGGCTTGAAAGCCCGTGTTCCTTCGCATCCAGCAGCACAAACCGCACCGGGATACCGAACGGATTTGTGATCGTCGCGATATACTGTTCCAGCTTTTCCCGGTCCTCCGCGCTGACAGGCCTCCCGTCAAACGTGCGGACGCTTTTTCTTCCTTTGATGGTTTTCAGCAGCTCAGTCATTCCGTCTTCTCCCTTCATGGTTGTTCCTGTCTTCACAGCAGGGCCTTCACGCAGGCTTCCACATCAGCCATATCGGCCGTCGGCTCGAAGCGGGCCACAACATTCCCTTCGCGGTCGATGATAAACTTGGTGAAGTTCCACTTAATATCGGGCTTCTAGTCCCAGTCCGGATCAGCCTTGGCAAACATCTGCTCCAGCAGTTCCTTGTACTGATGCTCATTGAAACCGGCAAATCCTTTCCGGGACTTCAGATACGTATACAGCGGCAATTCATCGGGACCGTTCACGTCGGCCTTCTTCATCTGCGGGAAGGTGGTGTTGAAGTGCATCGTGCAGAATTCATGGATTTCCTCATCCGATCCCGGAGCCTGCCCGCCGAACTGATTGCAGGGAATATCCAGAATCTCAAGACCCTGATCGTGGTAAAGCTGGTTGTCCAGTTTCATTGCCTCGCGGTAATCGTAAACCATAGCCGCCGTCCCCCTCCGTTGCATTTTGTTCAAATATATTTTTTCAAATACATTTCCGTCTGTCAATAACAGTCGCAAAAAACTTATACCATCTTTTCACGACGTCCTGTACAGGCTATAATTGCTTCTCCATTCTGATGCAACGGAATGTCTCTCCGTTCACCGGCTCACCTGCAACCTCATACATAAGCTTCTCATAGAATCCGGTTTTATTGTCCCGGCTTTCCACAACCGCCTTGCTGTAACCAAGCTCCTCCGCCCAGCTTTCACACGCTGTCACGACCATTGACCCGAGCCCCTGATGCCGGTATTCCGGGAGAACGACCACCCTGCCGATCATGACGCTTGATTTGTCCAGCGGATACATCCTCGCTGTGGCGATTGGAAAGTCATGATCCGTGATCACAATGTACTTCGTACCCGGCCCGTCATGTTCATCGAACTCCGCCTTCAGTGTGATATGGTGCTTCTTCGCCATTGCCTGAATGCGGACATAATAGGCGCCGGCCTGCTGCCAGGTCTCCGTGGCGCGGATGATCTCGAGGTCCGGAAGCTCCTCGATGTGTTCAATATCATCCTCGAAGATCATATAGCCGCCGATTCGGACAGCTTCCTCTTCGCGATTGTATTCGTGCATCCCGTATTCCGGCGGAAAGACATCTGCAATGCCGGTGAACGTGTGATCCCCGTGATCCCTGATCCGGATGATCTTATCCTGGTACCCGGAAAGTTTCATACTGCCTCCTGACGATTTGCTTTATTGCGCCTCCAGTGTATCCAGGTAGGGCTTGTACCGGGGATACTGGATTTGCAGCACCGGTTCTTCCCGGATCATGCGGAGAAATATCGGCGCATCCACCCACCGGTAATCAACGGTTTCTCCCTCCTACAGCCGGACGGAATCCTTTTCACAGTTCACGACAGCCAGATAAGCATAGATCACGGAGCGGCTTTGCGGCTTCCGGGTCGTTCCGATCAGCTCCAGCCTGCCGGCTGTCAGTCCGGTTTCTTCCTGCATCTCCCTGCGCGCCGCCTCTTCCGGAGTTTCACCGGACAGTGCCGAACCGCCCGCGCTGGCTTCCAGGCAGCCGGGATAAACGTCTTTTTCCGGATCCCGGAGGGTCAGCAGAAACTCCCCGTCCTGATGGCGGATCAGGATATCACAGACGATATGGTATCTGCCTTCAGGGATCTCCCGGGCCCGGCTGCGTTCCCAGGTTTCACCGGTTTTCTGTCCCCGTTCATCATAGAGGTCCCATATTTCCATACCCGTCATCTCTTCCTTCTTCCGTTCCGGTTTATCTGATCCGCTCAGTTCTCTTCCTTCGTACCCGTCCACTGCCCGTTCAGCCACTCGATCCGGGCGCGCACATAATCCGCGATTCCCCGAGCCAGTTCGATCCGGGCCCTGCCTTCCTGCCCCAGGTCGCCGGAAAGAGCCTCGCAATCCTCTTCCACCCGGCGGATCGTTTTCTCCAGCACTCCGCTTTCGGCGAGCCTCCGCCATTTCTCCCTTACGATCTCCCGGAAACCGTCGATCTTCATCGCCAGGATATACCAGGGATTGGACGGATCGTATCCCTGCAGGCGATTCTGGAACGTGGACGCGTAATACCCGCCGTCCGGCGGCTCGGAATAAGCCCAGCTGGAATCCCACGGGCTCAGGAAGGTCAGTTTTCGGTACAGGCTCTCCGGGGATAAATCCACCGCCATAAAGAAGCTTCCCATACCCACGTCGTAGTTCTGGATCAGTTCCTCCAGGATCAGCATATTTGCCAGCGATTCCAGGTCGACCACCGCGCTGACGGCCTCCAGCGGGGTTTCATACACGCCTTCCGCCGGGACGGCCTGCTGATCCTCGCTCAGCATCATCGGGCAGCCGTTCTCCGCCGCTTCATACAGGATCCGGTAAACTCCGGACAGGTGTTTCCGGATAAAGGTCTTCTGTGCCTGGGAAGCCGTATCGCTCTTGATGCTGTATGCCCGGTACGGGAGGATGCGTTTCGTTCCGGCGATATCTGTCACTGCCGACAGGGACGGGATCTCAAAGAACGGATGCTCCTCCGCGTCCGGATAGTTGTCCATCTCAAGCAGGTATCCGATTTCTATCCCCGTCTCGTCCTCATGGGGCTCGTTTATGTCGATCCGGCCTTTCGCTGCCTGGCTCTGCTCGCAGAGCACGTAGATCCCCCGGTATACGTCGTTGATGTAGAGGTTGATATAGCAGGAATCACTGCTGTAATACGCTCCTTCGAAGATGGCCTTCGCCAGGTGGAACGCCATGTAGTCCGTCGCCAGGTTTTCATAGGCGCGCAGCAGGACCCAGCTTTTGTATTTCCTTCCTTCATGCAGCCCCAGCAGGTTTTGCTTTTCCGTGAATTTGATCCGGTAGGGTTTCTCGTCTCCCTGCTCCGCGGTCGAGTTGCCCCGGATCCGGATGCCGCCCTCCGCGGTCAGTTCATCCTCCGCGTCGCAATTGAACACCCGGATCTCCGCGGGAACATATTCCTTTCGGGACAGGATCGGCTGTCCCTCTTCCGTCGTGATCCGGATGCAGGGGTGGTCCTTTTCCCGGCCTGTTGATTCCGCCCGGACTGTACAGGTCAGCGCAACCAGAAAAACCAGCAGGATCGCCGTGATCCGCCGTTTTCCGTTGTTCTCATGCCGAATGATCCGGTCCATTCGTTTGTCTCCTTCCGTTGCTGGCTTTATTATATCATTCAGACAGTTGCGCCGGCAACCGGTTCGTGCTATAGTGTATCCATTATACACGAATGGAGAATGAGCATGGAAAAGAAGTACAGGCTCCTGATCATCAACCCGGGATCGACCTCCACCAAGATCAGCGTTTTCGAGAATGAAACGTCTGTGTTTGAGAAAAGCCGTTTTCACGACGCGCCGGTCCTGCTGCAATACCCGCATGTGAACGATCAGGTGCCCTTCCGCTATGAAGTGATCCTGGATATGCTGAAGGAGGGCGGGATCAATCCCGCCTCAATCGACGTGGTCGTGGGGCGCGGCGGCAGCGCCTGCACTCAACCCAGCGGCGTAACGGTTATTGACGAGAAACTTTACAACGATACGCTTGCCGCGGTCGGCGGCAGCGAGCACGCAGCCAAGCTCGGCGTCCTGCTGGCCTGGCGGTTCATCCGGGATTATCCCCGTCCCGCCTATACCCTGAATCCGACCAACGTGGACGAGTATTGCGATTACGCGCGGCTGACCGGTATCCGCGGCATTTTCCGCTACGGCCACTCCCATGTGCTGAACCAGAAGGCGGTGGCGGAGGCCCATGCCAAATCCATGGGGAAGCGCTATGAGGACTGCCGCTTTATCGTCGCCCATATCGACGGCGGCGTGACGGTCGGCGCGCACGAATATGGAAAGATGGTTGACGGCAACATGGGGGCCGACGGGGAAGGAGCCTTCTCCCCGACCCGCATCGGCTATGTGCCGGTGCTTGCGCTGCTCGACTACCTGGAGGATCATCCCGCGGACGAGGTGCGGCGGATGTGTTCCCGGGCCGGCGGCTTCGTCAGCCTGTTCGGCACGTCAAACTCGGACACGATCCACGCCCTAGTGGACCGGGGGGACAAAAAGGCAACCCTGGTATGGAACACGATGATCTACCAGGTCTGCAAGAACATCGGCGAGATGAGCGCCGTGCTGTGCGGGAAAGTGGACGCCATCCTGCTCACCGGCGGCCTGATGCGCTTTGACGATATCCGTGCGGGGATCGAGGAGCGCTGCGGCTGGATCGCGCCGATCCACGTCTATCCCGGGGAGCTGGAGCAGGAAGCGCTGGCGCTTTCCGTGCTGAAGGTGCTCCGCGGACAGAAAAAGGCCCTGATCTACAGCGGAAAGCCTGTCTGGCAGGGCTTCGAAGGCATTACATTCTGATCGTACGGGAGAAAAAACGGATGAGCATGATCGAGCAGGTCTGGGAAAAAGCCCGCCGGAACAGGAAAACCATCGTGCTGCCCGAGGGCGATGAGCCCCGCACTGTGCAGGCAGCGTCCAGAGTCCTGAAGGAGGGTATTGCGAACCCCGTCCTTCTGGGGGATCCGGAGAAGATCCGCTCCGTCGCGGAAAGCACCGGGACGGAGCTGGACAGCATCGGACTCATCGATCCCGACGCCAGCTCGAAGACCGGTCCCTATGCCGACCTGCTCTATGAGCTGCGCAGGGCGAAGGGCCTGAGCCGAGAGGACGCCGGCCGGCTGGCCGTCGATCCTATGTATTTTGGCATGCTGATGGTCAAATCCGGGGATGCGGACGGCCTGGTCTCCGGCGCCATCCATACCACGGGCGACATGCTGCGGCCCGCTCTGCAGGTCATCAGAACAAAGCCGGGTATCCGCATTGTTTCCTCAAGCTTCCTGATGAATTGTCCCAACCCGGATCTCGGCGAGAACGGATTGCTGGTCTATGCCGACTGCGTGGTCGTGCCCTGCCCGACCGCGGAGGAGCTGGCACAGATCGCCGTCTCCGCCGCCGATACCGCCCGCGTCCTGTGCGGGATTGAAGAGCCACGCGTAGCGATGCTCTCCTTCTCCACGAAGGGCAGCGCGAAGCATGAACTGGTGGACAAGGTGCGCGAAGCAGTCGGAATCGCCCACCGGCTGGCGCCGGATCTGCTCCTTGACGGCGAGATGCAGCTGGACGCCGCGCTGGTACCGGAGGTCGGGATGTCGAAAGCCCCCGGAAGCCCAGTCGCCGGACGCGCCAACGTCCTGATCTTCCCCGACCTGCAGGCCGGGAACATCGGCTACAAGATCACCCAGCGCATCGGAGGCGCCGAGTGCTACGCCGTCCTGCAGGGGCTCGCCAGCCCCTGCAACGACCTGTCCCGCGGCTGCAGCGTGCAGGATATCGTCAACACGATCGCGCTGACAGCCGTCCAGGCCGGATCATAACCGTCAAAAAGAATCCCGGGAGCCGTGCAGGCTTCCGGGATCTTTCATTTTCTGGGCGTGTTCATCGGGTACTGGTCCCTGGGGAGGTTCGGATACGGGATAACGGCATGCGGCGGCAAAGCCACCGCCAGGTCCGTAATCCCGTCCATCATTGCCGTGCAGATGCGTGTCCGCTCCTCGTCGTCAGGCGCATCCGGATCGTACCGGACCGGTTTCCCGAAACAGATCCTGTTCAGCCGCGGCGTGGTGTACATCGGCACAAAGCAGAGCGCGGTGCCGGTCCGGCGGTAATACAGTTTCGCCAGGTCCGGAAAGTGTTCGTGGAACTTCCAGATGAGCCCGTTGTACGGCTCCCGACTCTCCGGGAAGATCACGATATCCGCCCCGGCCTTCAGCAGTTCCATGGACCGGCGGAACGTGGACACGATCCTCGCGTCGTGGTAGACAGCGATCGTATGCGAATGGGACAGGACATAGGAGAGCGGCCCGGCGATGAGATGGCTGAACAGGCGGTACAGCCAGCGCACCGCTTTGGGCTTCATATACCAGAAATCCTTCATGACATAAGCCGGGAGTTCCTTCCGGTTCAGCACCTCTCCGATGCACCAGATATAATGCAGGCGGGGCGGGTACAGTTCCGCCCCGACCACGCCGTATGCCTGGGCGTGGTTGCCGACGATCACGCAGGGTTCGTCCGGCAGGTTTTCCGTGCCGACCAGCTCGTACTTTGGAAAAAACTGCTTTACGATCACACGGATCAGCCGGAACAGCGCCGGATCCCTGTCTTTTCCCACGCCGGTATTATCAGCGGTCTGCATCACTCGTCGTTTCCTTTCGCCTGCGCGCGCTTGTTCGTGTCGATTGACTTCCCGAAGACAACGAACCGGTCGTAAAGATACTCCGTCACAAAGTTGATCACCATGGTTAAGGCTTTTGCGAGAATATCATTCCACCCGCAGGTTTTTACCAGGTAATCAAAAAACATGCCTGAAACCAGAGGGGTGAAAACAGCATAGTAAGCCGCAATCTTCAGCATCGCAACAGGAACATTGTTCGCCGCGCGGAAAGTGAACTCCCGGTTCAGCGTAAAATTCCATATGACTGAAAGGACAAGCGCGATAATCGAGCAGACCGTAGGATCAAACACCTTCAGCGCGTCAAGCAGTGCGAAGGATGCCATCTCGATTACGCCGGCTGAAATGGAAAACAGCACGAATTTAACCGTACGGGTCATTTCCTCCCGTTTTGTATCTTTTCCATTCGGTTCAATGTTTTTGTTTTCTTCTGTCATTGCACTCACCTGTCCCTTTTGTATTTTTCAATGACCGTCCGGTAGCGGTCGAGGACCATCGGGATCAGTTTTTCCCAGGAGACCGGGATGGTCTCCCGCGCCTTCTTCCCGACCGCTCGGATGTCCGTCTCCGTAAAGATCCTCCGGATCTCGCCGCTCATGTCCTCCGGTGTGGCGGCCGCCGTGAAGCCGTTTTCATTCTTCCGGATCGCTCCCGCTGCATTCGAGCCTTCCACGGCCAGCGTCGGAACGCCCAGGACCGCGGCTTCCCGCAGGACCAGCGGCGCGTTGTCGAACACCGACGGAAAGAACAGCAGGTCCGAGTTGAGATACACTCCCTGCAGGAGTTCCCGGTCTTTGATCTGCCCCGTGAAGATCACATGCCCCGACAGGTTCATGGAGGCCGCATACCGTTCGATCTCCTGCTCGTCCTTACCGGTCCCGACCATGATCAGGAGCCAGTCGTCTTCCCGGTCGCAGAGCAGCCGGAAAGCGTCCAGAATCAGCCGCTGGTTTTTGTACCAGATCTGCTGCCCGACGAACAGCAGGACGCGCTTCCCCTGCGGGATCCTGAACCGTTCCGCCGCCCGCGCCTTCAGGCCCTGCGGATCGGCGGGAAAGGAGGTGTCCGTCCCGTTCGGCATCACGAAATACGGTTTACGGAATCCGTAGGAGCGGAGGGTTTCCCCGGTCTCCTCCGAGCAGGCCCAGACCTCATCGCATTCCTCATACAGCCGGACGATTTTCGCAGTCACCGCCTTCGCGATGGTTCTGCTCTTTGTGAATTCCAGGATCGCGTCGTAGTACTTGGAGTGGAAGGTCGCCACGACGGGAACCCCTGTCTTTTTCCCCAGGCCGGCCGCGTACTCCCCGATCAGGGACGGGCTGTGGAGATGAAAAATTGCCGGCTCCTCCCGGGTGATCTCCGACGTCAGGGCCCGGTCCAGCTTCGGCACGGCGCTGGCATAGCGGGAAAAGGGGATCCGCAGGGTCTTCGACGTCAGCACCCGGTAGGGAAAGCAGTGTTCCTCAGTATAATGCCGTTCCATCTCCGGGCAGACCACGACGGCATTCATATGCTGCGCGTACTGATGCACGGTCTCCGTCACGCCGTCGATCACCGGGAAGTAGTTGTCGATGAACTGGATGGAGCGGAGCGTCGATGAATGATTCATTCCTGCTTTCCTCCCCGTTTGCGCCTCCCGCGCAGCGCGTTCACCCCGTATACCGCAGCACCCAGGATAATGAAGGAATAGTGGCTGAATATCCGCCAGACCAGCATCGCCCAGAACACGCCGTCAGATTTCATGGCGGAGAAAACCAGGTAGAACGCGCCCTCTGCGGCGCCGGCGTTTCCCGGCGTCGGTACCAGGGCGATCGAAGCATAGATATAGATCGTGGAAGCAAAGATATGCAGGAAGCTGACCGGCGCGCCAAACATCTTCAGCACGAAATACGGCATGCTGCACAGGGCGATCCGGTAAACGAGCGACAGCAGGAGCAGGCAGCACATCGTCAGCCTGTCCTTCGCGATGACCGCGAGACTCCGGTGATAACTGTCAAGCTTATCGAGCACCTGATTCGTGGTCTGCTCCGGCTTTTTGACGATCTTCAGCCGTCCGCACAGGCGGATGACCGCGGTGACCAGCTTCTTCACCAAGGCCGGTTTCCAGGAGAAGAGGACCAGCAGGCAGGGGATCAGCGAAAAGAGGAGGAGGCCGAAATAAGCCGTGTAGCGGATCGCTTCCAGGTCGACCGAGCGCCAGCCGATGAAGACAACCAGGGCGAGGAAGATGAACCCCGCCTGCATGGTAATATAGTCGGTGATCGTCATGGCGGAAGCCCCGCCGTCCGAGTATCCGCGGCGGTGCAGCCAGAGGATCTGGAAGGGCTGCCCGCCGGCGCCGGAAGGGGTGATGCAGTCGTAATACTTGCCGAGGACGGCAGTCTCAAAAGCTATGCGGAAGGAGACGGGCTCCCCGAGGGAGCGCATCATCAGCACATACTTCAGGGATTGCGCGATGACAAGGGCAACGAAGCAAAGGGCCGTGCACAGAAGGAAAAGGACAGCCTGTCGGGTGAAGCGCAGGGTGACGGCGCCGGCGGGCTTGCCGGAAAATTCATTGATTGCCGTCGCAGCGATCACGGCGATATTGATCAGAATGAACAGCGCTGTCCAGATATGCTTTTTCTTTTTTTTCTGTTCGTTGGTTATCTCTAGGTCCGGCATGGTCTTTCTGTTCAATCCTTATTCTTGATCTTGGGGACGTGATATTCCACGCCCGGGTCGAAGCGCACATGCTCCGGCGGATTCTCCAGCTCCTCCGGGTGGTCCAGGTAATGCTCCACGTCAAAGAAGAAAGCCGCGTAATGCGCGCCCGAGCAGACGCGCTCGTCCGCCGTCATGCCCAGGGGCAGCCAGCGGCGCATCCGGGTTCGGCCGTCGGGTTCCACATAGGCCTCTTTCAGGATGCTGCCCATACCGATGAACAGGCTCACATCGCCGAAGTTATAGATATGATGGAAAGGATGATGCAGGCCGATGGAGCCGTTGTTGGTGATATACATGCCGCTGTAGAGCGGCAGCTCCTTCATGAGGATGGAGGGGGCGAGCCCATAGCGGTCCAGCAGGCGGACGATGCCGACGATCAAGGTTGCCAGGCCGGGAACAGCCAGCACCGTGCGGGCCAGCTTGATGACGAAATCCCCCTCCTCCGTCGCGCGGCTCTTTTCCACCGCGTCATTCATGCGGTCCCGCACGTCGAAGATCGTGTCCGTCAGGTCGAAGAGGATGCGCACGGTCGTTTCGCTGCTGTTGGTATCCTGCGGGGACTTCAGCACCGTATAGGAAACGGAGCAGTTGTTCCGGGAGTAGTACTGCTTGTTAAAGATGAAGCGGTTGACCTCCGGGTTGTTGCTCACTGCGCGGACATAGGCCGCCACCAGGATCTGCATGAAGGTGATCTTCTCCCCTTCCTGGCTCTTGCGAACAATGTAGCGGCTCAGTTTCTCGTAGTCCGCCTTGTGCTCCAGGAACACCTGAGCGTCACAGCGCATCGGCATCAGATACGGGGTGATCTGCACGATGGGGTCCAGTTTCTTTACGCGCCTTCCGTCAGGCCTGTGTCCAAACATCTTATCCTCCTTCCGGAGGGCTTTTCGCAAGATTTCGCACGCGCACCGCGCGCGTCAGTGCCCTCCATACCCATTTGGCTGCTCTCTCTTTTTATGGGGTTTCAGTCTTAACATCCAGCCGCTGGCGGTGAACCAGTTCGGCAAAATACCCGCCCTTCTGAATCAGGCTTTCGTAGTTGCCTTCCTCCACGATGGTGCCCTTGTCCATGACCAGGATCCGGTCGCAGTTGCGGATAGTGCTCAGGCGGTGGGCGACCACGATGCGGGTGCATTTGAGCTGGTCCAGCGCATCGGAAACCTGCTTCTGCGTCTTGTTGTCGAGCGCGCTGGTCGCCTCATCGAAGATCAGGATCTTCGGTTTGGGCGCGATCGCCCGGGCGATCATGATCCGCTGCTTCTGCCCGCCGGAAATGCCGCCCTGGCCTTCGGAGATCAGCGTCTGCATGCCCATGGGCATCTCCCGGATGTCGTCCGCGATCCCGGCTAGTTCCGCAGCTTCCCACGCGTCCTCCATCTTCAGCTGGGGCGCAGAGATCGTGATGTTCGAGAAGATATCCCCCTGGAACAGGTCTCCGTTCTGGATCACGACGCCAATGGACTTGCGCAGGTAGCGCGGATCCACGTTGTTCAGGTCGTGCTGGTCATAGAAGATCGTGCCTTTTTCCGGTTTCTCAAAACCGAGCAGCAGCCGCACCAGCGTGGATTTTCCGCAGCCGGTCCGCCCGACGATGGCGACGTACTCCCCGCTCCGGATCTTCAGGCTCAGGTCGTTCAGCACGTACGGCATATTCTCCGCGTAGCGGAAGGTCACATGGCTGATCTCGATATTCCCCGAGACCTCAGTCACGATCTCCTTCTCAGCGGTCACTTCCGGTTCCGCCTTCAGGATCGGCTCCGCCATCTCCAGGATCGGCCGGATCGAGGCCACGGAGATCGCGATACCCGACAGGGCGGTAAATGCGCCCATGACGTTGCCGTAGGCGATATTGAAAGCGATATACTGGTTGTCGCTCACCCCGGTCCTGACCGCCAGGTAGTACAGGATAATCGTGCCGCCCAGCGAGATCGCCAGGGTCAGCAGGGGGTTCAGCTTGATAAAAGCCGGCGGATTGTATTCCAGCGTAGCGTTCCTGGAATAGAGGCGCCCCCAGCGGGCGAACACGCGCTTTTCCGATCCGGACAGCCGGACTTTCTGGATCCCGTTCAGGATCGCAAAGCTCATGCCCTGTTCCTGCGCGGACAGCTTCATCTTCTCCCGGGAGATCCGCATCTGCATGATGGCTGCTGCGACGCTGACCGCCATCGTGGCGATGATGATCAGGATCGACGGTACCACCAGAGCGGGCGCGAACCGCATGATATCTGTGATATAAAGAAGTGACACCAGGCTCGACAGGCCCAGGTTCAGGATATTCTCCAGGAGCATGCTGCTTATGCTGTTCACACAGGATGCGCGGTTCGCCAGGTCGCCGGAGGCATATCCCCGGAAAAAGCTCACCGGCAGCGACAGCACGCGCATCATCACTGAGGCCTGCACGGCCTGTGACGTCTTGGTATTGATCCGCTCCATCAGCAGCTGCCGGACAATCCCGATCAGCTGAGCCGCGATCGCTGCTGAGATCAGGAAGACGCCCGCCCCGACCATCAGGTTGACCTGTCGGCCTTTCAGGATCGATCCGGTCAGCAGGTTGTAAACGCTCGGCTCGATCTTGCCGACCATCGTCACCGCCAGCGAGGCCAGGATGATCAGGATCAGATCTCCCCGGGAGATGCTTTTTTTCATGTAGAGCAGGAGATCCGGGATCCCCAGCTTCTTCATGGGGAGCGGCGGATAGAAGCACAATGCCTCCATCCGGAACAGCTTCGCAGTCTTCCGGGTCACCCGCGTTTTCTTTCCCGTTTCCGGGTCTGTATACCAGTATCCCCAGACAGTCCCGGGCAGCAGTGCCACGGTCTTCCCGCTCTCCCGCATGCAGCCCAGCAGCGGGCCGTAGGCATCGTTCTGCCAGCCCTCGTCCAGCTGCACCTCGCGGGTCATCAGCCCCGTTGGCCGGAGCACATACTCAAGCTGGTCGTATACGTCCGTAATGTTCTCGGGGATCTCGACCGGCTTATGATGGTAATATTTCAGGATGCTGTCCAGAGCTTCCCGGGCAATCAGCCGCTCGTCCTCCACTCGGCCCGCGCTCCACTTGTCCAGTACGGCGCTTGCCATCCGGTAGAAGGAATCCTCGAGGACCTCCTGGTCGCTCTGCTCCCGCTGTCGGATCTGCTCGTCAAACCAACCCATCCGCTTATTCCTGGGGGGCTTTCTGAACCCCCCAAACTCCCTTCGGCCATTCTCTCTTTACCGGGACTCTTGGAGGGCTTTCCGCAAGGTTTCGCACGCGCACCGCGGCCGGTGTGCCGGCTCGCGCACCGCGCGCGACAGCGCCCTCCAAACCTCCTTCGGCTACTCACTGGTAACCAGCTCGGCGTACGCGCCGCCTTTGGCGAACAGCTCTTCATGGGTGCCGCGTTCCACGACGCGGCCCTTGTCCAGGACGATGATCTCATCGCAGTCACGGATCGTGCTCAGCCGGTGGGCGATCACGATGCAGGTGATCCCGCGGTCCTTCACGGCTTTGACCACCTCATATTCCGTCTTGGCGTCCAGCGCGCTGGTCGCTTCGTCCAGGATGATCACGGACGGATCCTGCGCCAGCACCCGCGCGATCTCCAGGCGCTGCCGCTGCCCGCCGGAAAGGTCCTTCCCGTTCTCGGTCAGCGTGGCGCTGTAGCCGCCCGGCCGCTGCATGATATCGTCGTGGATCTGCGCGTCGCGGGCCGCCAGGATCACCTCAAAGTCTGCGATGGTGGAGTCCCACATCCGGATGTTGTTGGCGATCGTATCCTCGAACAGGATGATATCCTGGTCCACCATCGCCACAGATCCCGTGAACACGTTCCGCGGGATCTCTTCCTTCGGCCGCCCGTCGAACAGGATCTCGCCGCTCCAGGGCTGGTACAGCCCGGTGATCAGCTTGCTCACAGTCGACTTTCCGCTTCCGCTGCCGCCCACGATGGCGACCCGGGAGCCCGGCTTCATCTTCATCGAGAAATCATGGATCACAGGATCTGCCAGGCGGGAATAGCCGAAGGTGAGGTTCCGGACCTCGAGCTCCCCCTTCAGCTTCGAATAGTCCGTATCCTCCGGGAGATTGGCCTCCCGCGCAAGCGCCGGATCGTCCGGATACTCCATCACGTCCTCCACGCGCTCCATCTGGGTACGCATCTCCTGGATGGTCTGCCCCGCGCTGACCAGCGTCATCGCGGGTTCCATGAAGGAAGTCAGCAGCCCCTGGAACATCGTGATCATACCGAGGGTGAACTGGCCGTTCATCGTCAGTCCGACTCCCAGGAACAGGACCACGTAGCCGGACAGCTTGGCGACAAATTCAGGAATCGCGCCGATGCCGGCGTTCAGGCGGGCAACGGCCACCTGCTGCGTGTTTACCGAGGCCTGGTATCCGCTCCATTTCCGGAAGAAACCGGCCTCCGCTCCGGCGCTCTTGATAGTCTCGGTCATGCTGATGCCCGCCATCGTCGTGGCGGCGAGCTTGCCCTCGTCGCGCATCTGGATGCGGGACATGTTGATCCGCTTGTTCGACATATAACGGGCGACGAAGGCGTTCAGAGCCAGGCAGCCCACGCCGACCAGGGTCATGATCACGCTGTGGCGGAGCATGATCAGCAGGTAGATCAGCATCATCACGGTGTTCAGCGCCAGCGGCGCCACCGTGTCCACCAGCGTTCCCGCTATGGAAGCGTTGGTACCCTGGCGCTGCAGGATATCGCCCGTCATCCGCTGGGAAAAGAACTCCATCGGCAGGCGCAGCACCTTCCACATATAGCCGGCGTTGCCTTCGATCGCCATCTTGCCGTTAATCTTCAGGTTGTAGATGAGATTGGCCCATTTGGTGATCAGCTGGAAGACGGCCAGCACGATCATCGCGATGACGAAGGGATGCAGCCAGTCCGGCGCATTGCCGGAAAGCAGCCGGTCGTAGAAGATCCGGGTCATCACGGGATCGATCACGTTGAACAGGCAGGCGATGACCGTCGTCAGGATGACGAACACCACCGCGGGAGTCGCGCCTTTCAGCCGTTTCCGGGCGAACTCCACCGTGCTCTTCCGTTTTCCCCCGGGCTCGAAGGTCTCTCCCGGTTTAAAGACCAGGCAGACCCCCGTGAACGACTTGTCGAACTCCTCCATGGAGACAGCCACCTGGCCCCGTGCCGGGTCGTTCAGCACGGCCTTGTTGCCCCGGAATCCGTCCAGCACCACAAAGTGGTTGAAGTTCCAGTGGATAATGCACGGATAGGTGGCCTGGGTTTTGATACTCTCAATCTCCATGGTATATCCGTGCACGTCCAGGCCGTAGTTCCGGGCGGCAAGGTAGATATTTTTCAGGTTGGAGCCGTCACGGCTCACACCGCAGTCCACCCGGACCTGCTCCAGCGGGATCCACTTCCGGTAATATGCCAGGATCATGGCCAGGCATGCCGCGCCGCACTCCAGTGCCTCCATCTGCATGATGACGGGCACCTTCGCGACGCCCTTGCGGACTGGCACGTTCGTTTTCTTCTGATTCATGCGCGTCCTCCCGTCACTTCAGCAGCTCTTCGATCGGCGTGCTCGATTCTATGACCACCGCCGCGTCGAAATCACCGGCCGCGATCTTCGCCCTTGGATTGTCCGGCTCCACCGCGACCACAGTCGTCTCCTCCGTTTCGACAAAGTAACGGATCTTTCCCGTCACTCCGTTAAAACGCACAACCATGCCCTGCCGGTAGTTGTCCCGGTTCTCAGTCGGGATTTCGAAGCTCACGAACGCGTGTTCCCTGCCATCCATCTGCACGTTTTCCACCTTCACCCGCACTGGTACCGTGATCTCCTTCTCCGCCACGGACAGATAAGCCAGGAAGCCTGCCAGCAGCACCAGGACGGCTGCGATCACCATCCACAGCTTCGGACTGGTGACCCGCAGGTAGTCCCGGATCTGTTCCGGAGAATTGACCTGGTCCATGCTCTGCTGCCTGAACAGCCGGTTTTCCAATGCTTTCTCCCCTTTCGGAATTAACCTGATCCTCCTGTCGTTCCCTGTCATCCTGAACGCTGCGAAGGATCTTTCAGTGTTCCATCAGGAACGAGACCGGACTGGTGGATTCCAGTACGATCGTCGCGTCGTAGGCGCCGTCTTTCAGCTCCACGTCCGACCGGTCCAGGTCGGCCCTGACTATCACTTCATCGTCGTCTTCAACGAGTGTGGTAATCGTCCCCTCGTGGCCGGCGACCCGCACCTTCATCCCGACCTTCACCTGATCCTTCCTGCTGCCGGTCAGCGAGCAAAGCAGCGCAGCCGGTTCTCCGCCCGCCCCGTCGTCGGTCACATCCGCCGAAACTTCCATCAGGTTCTCCAGCTTCACCGTGGAAGCGAAGTAGATCAGTACAGCCATCAGCACGATGATCAACGCCAGCATGATCCACAGCCCGGGTCCGGTCACATGCATATAGTCGTGCAGTTCCTCCGGGGAGGAGATCCTGCGCTCCTTTCGCTCCTGTACCGCCTCGCTCATGGGTCCATCTCCTTCTGAAAAAGGAAAAGACAGATCACGGCGAAGTCGCCTGCTTTCTCTGTCTTTTTCCGTTGGTTCGCTTATAAAGCTGCCGCACACCTGCTCAACGGTCCCGGTATGCGTTCAGCTGATCTTTTTCCGGATCGTCAGGACGTTGAACCCGTCCTCACGCCGGTATTCCATGGCGTCCATTGTCTTCCGGACCAGAAAAATCCCCAGCCCGCCGATCTCCCGCTCTTCCGCGGTGAGGGTCGTGTCCGGCTCTTCTTTCTGAAGGGGATCGAACGGCACGCCGCTGTCCCGGAAAGTAATCACCGCCGTCCGGTTCTCCGCATCATGATCGACGTATACCTCAACCGTGCCTGTGCCCGGGGCATAGGCATAAAGGCAGATGTTCGCCAGGATTTCGTCAAGTGCGATATCGATCGCCATCTGCGCCTTCACGCCGCAGTCCATCTGTTCCAGCGCCGCATCCACAAACCCGGTGATCCGCGGAATATTCTCCCGGACCGCTTCCAAGGCGATCGTCTTCAGAATGCTCCCCCCCTCCGGCCTGGGATCTGACCGACCGAACCGGTTTATTCGATCGTCAGGATATCGGAGAATCCGGTGACATCGAGCACTTCCTGCACGATCTCGTTCACGTTCTTCACCTTCATGCCGCCTTTGGAGCTCATCGCCTTATGGGCGGAAAGCAGCACGCGCAGGCCGGCGGAAGAAATGTAGTCCAGCTTGCTGAAATCCATGACCAGGCTCTCCGCCCCGCTCATGTCCTTCTGCAGTTCCGCTTCCAGCTCGGGCGCGGTCATGGTGTCCAGCCGGCCTTCCAGGGCGATCTCCAGGGTTGTTCCGTTCATGTTGGCATTGATGGTCATTCTTGTTTTCCTCCTCAAAATATAAATCCATTGGAGCTTGTGCTCCGGAAAATAAGCTCACGCTTAAGTGATTATATCACATTCTTCGCCCGCATGCGAGGATTTTCTTACAATTTTATTTAACAAATGATCAATTCGTTTCCGGCAGACCCAAAAAATAATTCCAAATACCTATTGACTTTGTAGGTTAATAGGTGTATTATGCGGTCATTCCCACCGGATCATCAGGCGGTCCGGATCACTACGAAAGAAGGAAGGTGCTGCAAATGTCCCGCTCCCGGGGTTGTATGTGTCAGGCCGCGCCTTTGACAGATACACAGGAACAAACAGCCACAGAATGATGAAAATAAACGGAGGAACAAACCATGTCTAAGATTTATCAGGGAACCCTGGGACTCGTCGGAAACACTCCCCTCGTTGAGGTTGTCAATATTGAAAAGGAACTCGGCCTGGAAGCGACCGTCCTGGTCAAGCTGGAGTACTTCAATCCCGCCGGCAGCGTCAAGGACCGTATCGCCAAGGCCATGATCGAGGACGCGGAGCAGAAAGGCCTCCTGAAGGAAGGCTCCGTTATCATTGAGCCGACCTCCGGCAACACCGGCATCGGCCTCGCCGCGATCGCCGCTTCCCGCGGATACCGCATCATCCTCACCATGCCGGAGACCATGAGCGTGGAGCGCAGGAATATCCTGAAGAATTACGGCGCCGAAATCGTCCTCACCGAAGGCGCAAAGGGCATGAAAGGCGCGATAGCCAAGGCGGAGGAACTTGCGAAAGAGATCCCGGACAGCTTCATCCCCGGCCAGTTTGACAACCCCGCCAACCCCGCCATCCATAAGGCAACCACCGGTCCGGAGATCTGGCGAGACACGGACGGCAAAGTGGATATCTTCATCGCCGGCGTCGGCACCGGCGGCACCGTCACAGGCACCGGCGAATACCTCAAGGAGCAGAACCCGGCCATCAGAGTCGTCGCCCTCGAGCCGGATGATTCCCCCGTTCTTTCCGAAGGCCGTGCGGGCGCCCACAAGATCCAGGGTATCGGTGCCGGCTTCGTTCCGAAGGTTCTGAACACCAGGGTCTACGACGAGGTCTTCCGGGCTGCCGGCCAGGACGCCTTTGACACCGCGAAGCTCCTGGCAAAGAAGGAAGGCATCTCCGTCGGCATCTCCTCCGGCGCGGCCCTGTTCGGCGCCATCCAGCTGGCAAAGCGTCCGGAAAACAAAGGGAAGGTTATTGTGGCCCTCCTGCCCGACAGCGGCGACCGGTATTACTCCACTCCCCTGTTCACCGAATAACATTCTTTCAGCCATCAGGCCGGATCCGCTGCGGTCCGGCTTTTTCACTGCCTTCCCGGCCGATACAGGATTTTGTCCCTTCCGTATCGAATCCTTAAAGCATTCCATATAAAGAACAGGATGGATCATATGGCAGACGGAAAAGACAGGATGGCACTGGACCCGGCAAGGGAGGATCTGCTGATCCTCACGGATCTTTCCGACCGGCAGACCGGAACGGCAACAAAAGAGCAGGCCCATCGTTCGGGCCTGCTCCACCGGGCTTTTTCCGTCATGCTGTACCGGGATGCCGGGAGCACCCGGGAATACCTGCTCTCCCGGCGCGCGGAAGGGAAATACCATTCCGCCGGGCTGTGGGCGAATTCCTGCTGTTCCCATCCGCTGAGCGGCGAGGATACCGCCGAAGCGGCCCGCGCCCGCGTCCGGGAGGAACTGGGCTGCGGCGTCCGGGACCTGGAGGAGATCGGTTCCTTCGTCTACCGGGCACCTTTCCCGGACGGCCTCTGTGAATATGAATACGACCACGTGCTGCTCGGCAGGGCGGAAGGCACACCGAACCCCGACCCGGCGGAAGTCAGCGAAATCCGCTGGATCACCGCGGCGGAACTCTCTTCCCTTGCGGCCGGTTCCCCGGCTCAGTTCGCCCCCTGGGCGTTCACCGTGTTCTCCTTCGTGCTCAGGCAGGACGCCTGAATCCGGTCACCGGATCCCTTACATGCTGGCTCTGTATATGGCCAGCATGTCGTTTTCATCGAGCACCCTGGCCGAGCCCATGGACCCGCCGACGCCGACGGCGCACTTGTGTGCCATCGTGATAAGATCCTCGTCGGTCGCGTGGACGCCGAGCTCCCGCAGGTTTGTGGGCATATGGATCCGGCGGTAGAAGTCCTCCATGGCCTCGATGCCTTTCAGAGCGATCTCCTCGTCCGAACCCGCGGGCTCCACGCCCATGACGTTGACGGCGAACCGCCTGAACCGCGGCAGGCAGTTTCCGCAGACATACCGTGCCCAGCTGCCCCAGATAGCTGCCAGTCCGGCCCCGTGCGCCACGTCGTACAGGCCGCCCAGCTCATGCTCCAGCTTGTGCGTCATCCAGTCGCCGCCGTCGTTTCCGCAGCCGGTGAGTCCGTTGTGCGCCAGGCTTCCGGCCCACATCACCTCCGCCCGGGCGTCGTAGTTCTTCGGATCCTTCGCGAGGATCTCCGCGTTCCTCATCACGGTCCGGAGCAGGCCCTCCGCCAGCGCGTCGGTGATCTCCATATTGCCGCCGTTGGTAAAATAGCGCTCCATGGTATGCATCATGATATCGGTGCAGCCGCAGGCCGTCTGGTAATCCGGCAGCGTCATGGTCAGCTCCGGGTTCATGATCGCGAACCGCGGCCGGCTGAAGTCACTGCTGTATCCGCGCTTGACCAGTCCCTCTTCCTTCGTGATCACGGAAGAATCGCTCATCTCGCTGCCGGTCGCCGCGATGGTCAGGATCACGCCCAGGGGCAGGCAGGTTGTCGCCTGGCGCTTGTAGTCATAAAAATCCCAGACGTCGCCGTCGTTGGTCACGCCGTAGCCGATGGCTTTTGCGGAGTCGATCGCGCTCCCGCCGCCGACGGCCAGCAGGAAGTCGACGCCTTCCTTCCTGCACAGTTCGATCCCCTCATAGACCAGGCCCAGGTGCGGATTGGGCACGGCGCCGCCGAGCGTCACATAGGGTATCCCGGATCCGTCCAGCGTATCCGTGACCCGCTTCAGCAGGCCGGAACGGATCACGCTTCCGCCGCCGTAGTGGATCAGCACCTTCTTTCCGCCGAACTCCCGGATCAGGTCGGCGACCTGCAGCTCCGTGTCCCGGCCGAAAACGACCTTGGTGGGGGTGTAGTACTTGAATCCGTACATTCTGTATCCTCCTCTTATTTTGTTTTTGCTGTTCTGACTCGCTGTGTGCGCGACCATTATATCATTGTATTGTGTAGAAGAATAGTGCCGGAGTGCAGTTTTTTCGGGATCGTGCTATAATCATCCCGGAAAACGGATAAAAGAAAGAGGGATCCGCATGGCAATCGTCCGCAGGGCTGAATCCCGGGACATCCCCGCCATCCTGAACCTGCTGGTGCAGGTGAACATGGTGCATCACAACGGCCGGCCCGACCTGTTCAACGGGCCGACCACCAAGTATACCGGAGAAGAGCTGGAGGCGATCCTCGCGGACGACGCGACCCCTGTTTTCGTCTGCACGGACGGGGATGGCCGCGTCCTGGGCCACGGATTCTGCGTCCTGCAGCATGCCGGCGGACGGCTGATGGCGGAGCACTCCACCCTCTATATCGACGATATCTGCGTGGATGAAAACGCGCGCGGCCTGGGCATCGGCCGCGCGCTGTGCGAGCACATCCTCGCCTGGGCCCGCGAAAAAGGCTGCTACAACGTTACCCTCAACGTCTGGAACTGCAATCCCGGCGCGATGGCATTCTACGACCGGCTCGGCTTCTCTCCCTACAGGGTCGGCATGGAAGTCATCCTCTGAGGTTTCTTCCCCTTTACACGCTTATGAAATACAGATATACTTTTCCCCTGTATGATCTTCATCTGAAGGAGTGTTCACACGTATGAGACCGCCAGAAATCCCGGACCGTCCCGGCAGGACCCGCTGCGTCCTGCTGGCGCTCTATACGTTCTTCGTGTTCTTTGCTTTCGCCGTGCTGAAGGTGCCGGGCGCCCAATACCTGCCGAAATGGTTCCTGCTGATCGTGGCCGCCTGCGCCCTGCTCTGCCCGCTGCTCCTGCGCCGGGCCGGGCGGCTCCGCCTTGCCGCGCCGGCCGCGGATGAGGCGTCCTCCCGGAAATGGGCGGTCATCTTTTTCGCCGTTCCCCTGGTCTGTTTCCTTTTCAAATATATCGTTTACTGGCCCGGCGCCTTCATGACCGATTCCATGGTCCAGTACGGGCAGGCAGTCACCGGGGAGTATGACAACTGGCATCCCGTGATCCATACCCTGCTGTTCTTCCGGCTGCCGCTGCTGTTGTCCGGCGGCTGGAAGGGAAGCGTCGTTCTGTTCCAGATCATCCTGTTCTCACTGGCCCTTTCCTACGCGTTCTCAACGCTCCGCCGGATCGCGGGGGTACGCTTTGCGCTGGTTTCCCTGGCCTTTGTCCTCCTGAATCCGGAGACAACCAACCTGGCGGTGTTTCCGGTCAAGGATACCGCATTCGGGATCGGGGCGCTCGCGCTGGTCTCCTTCACGCTGCGGATCTTCTTCTCCTCCGGGGAATGGATCCGGAAGCCGCTGAACCTGCTCGTCTTTGCTGCCGTGCTCGCGCTCACGTCGCTCGTGCGTCACAACGGAGTGCTGTTCACAGTGCCCCTGCTGTTTGCCCTGTGTCTTCTCATCCCGTGGAAGCGGCTCCTCGCGCTTACCGCCTGCTTCGCCGTCCTTTTCTGCGGCATCCGCTTTCCGCTCTACTCTGCTCTGAAAGCTGAAACCAGGCCAAGTCCGGCGTTTGAGACGCTCGGTGTCCCGCTGACCGTTATCCTTAGCTGCGCAAAATACGCTCCTGAAACGCTCGACGAGGAAACCGCCCGGTTCGTCAGAGATCTGATCCCCGCGGAAGAGCTGGACGCGGTCGAACCCCTTCAGGATTTCAACGCCATAAAATACAACCCGAAAACAAACATTCCCCTCATCGGTGAATATGGTGCCGGAAGGATTCTGCCCATGGCTGCGCGCTGTTTCATTCATGCGCCGCTGGCCTCCTTCCGGAGCCTGATCGGCATAACGGATGTGGTCTACACGCTTACCGACGATTACAACTACTGCGACTATCCGCGGACCAGCAGCAACGAATACGGGCTGGGCATGCAGGGAATCCCGGCCCTGCAGAACCTGGGCAACCGGCTTTCCGGCGTACTGAACCTGACGCTCCCGTGGCTGTTCATGTATGTCGGAGCGATGCATTTTGTGCTGCTCGTCCTCGTTCTGGCAAAATGCAGTTTCCGGACGAAGGACGGCTGGCGGAAGATCCTGGCCGTCCTGCCGGTATTTGTATATAATTGGGGGACAGCGCTCCTGCTGTCCGGCTTGAAGGATTCAAGCCGGTACTTTGCCTATACCTTCTGGCTGACGCCTTTCCTCGCAGCGCTGCTGCTGCGGGATGAATTTCAGGGGAACACATGAAAAAGACCGTACTGATCATCGGGGCAGGCCCTGCAGGGCTGACGGCGGCCTATGAGCTGCTGGAGCGGTCGGATGCGTATGACGTGATCGTCTTCGAGGAGAGCGCTGTTTTCGGCGGCATATCCCGCACAGTCTGCCATCACGGAAACCGGATGGACATGGGCGGCCACCGTTTCTTCTCCAAGGTCCCGGAGGTCAACGCCTGGTGGGAGAAGATGCTCCCCACGCAGGGCGCGCTCCCCTACGACGACGTCGTGCTTCACCGTGTGAGCACGACCGTTTCCGGCGGACCCGACCCGGAGAAGACCGACCGGGTCATGCTCCGGCGGAACCGCCTCTCGAGGATCTTCTTCAACGCGCGTTTCTTTGATTATCCCATCTCCCTGAAATGGGAAACGATCCGGAACATGGGCTTCGGGACGACCCTCATAGTCGGCTTCAGCTACCTGAAGACCGTCTTTTTCAAGCGGGAGGAGAAATCCCTTGAGGATTTCTATATCAACCGTTTCGGAAAAAAACTCTACACCATGTTCTTTGAGCACTATACCGAGAACCTGTGGGGGCGTCACCCCCGGGAGATCTCCCCGGAGTGGGGCGCCCAGCGCGTGAAAGGGCTGTCCATCCGGGCGGTGCTCGGCGATATCTTCGGGAAAATCTTCAACAAAAAGAACCGCAAGGTCGAGACCTCGCTCATTGAGGAGTTCGCCTATCCGAAGCTCGGCCCCGGGCAGCTGTGGGACCTCACCGCGCAGGCGGTGGAAGACCGGGGCGGAAAGATCCTCCGGAACGCCCGGGTCACCGGGATCATCAGGGGAGAAGGCAATACGCTGTCCGGGCTCGTCTATGAGCAGGACGGCAGGCAGATCACCGTATCCGGGGATTATGTGATCTCCTCTATGCCGATCCGGGATCTCGTCGCCGGGATGAACGACGTTCCCGATGCCTGCCGGGAAATTGCTTCCGGCCTTCCCTACCGGGACTACATGACCGTCGGCGTGCTGGTCAGGAAACTGGAACTCCGGAACGGGACCGGGATCCCGACGCTCGGCGGCATCGTGCCGGACAACTGGGTCTATGTTCACGACCGGAACGTGCAGATGGGCCGCTTCCAGATTTACAACAACTGGTCGCCCTATATGGTCAGCGATCCGGAACACAGCGTCTGGATCGGGCTGGAATACTTCTGTAACGAAGGCGACGCGATGTGGTCGAAGACTGACGGGGACTTTGCCGCCTTCGCCGTGCGCGAGATGGTCACCATGGGGCTGATCCGGAGCGAAGAGGACGTGCTCGACACCCATGTTGAGCGTGTTAAAAAGGCGTACCCCGCCTACTTTGACACCTACGACCGGATCGGAGAACTGCGGGCCTGGCTCGATACGATCCCGAACCTCTTCTGTGTGGGCCGGAACGGGCAGCACCGATACAACAACATCGACCACAGCATGTGCACATCCTTTGAAGCCGTCCGGAACATCCTTTCCGGCGAGACGAAAAAAGACAACCTCTGGAATGTGAACACCGAGAAAGAGTATCACGAGGAGAAGCGGGGCAGCCGCTGACGTTGTTCTGGATATGTTTTTGCATGCATTCCGGATTGACACGTCCCTTTTCGATGCTATAATCACATCAAGATTTCGGAAGGGGGCCTTTTCAGTGAAGCACGAAAAGCGTATGCTGTCTGCCGCCTGCCGTTATCTGTCCGTTTATATGTCCGCGGTCTTCGCCTTTAGCAGCGCAGTGCGCTTTTTCAGCGTGCTGCACTTTTTCTTTTACCGCCGCGGGCTGCGCCTGTTCCCCGTCTGGAACCTGACCTGATTCAACGCGTGATCAACAAGGGGGTTCTTCCGGATGGAGGAACGCCCTTTTTTGATAGTAAATCAAACAGGAGGAATTCATTATGAAAAAAGCGCTTTCAGTCCTGGTCGCGATCATCCTCACCCTCTGCCTGTGCGGGGCGGCTTCCGCCGAAGGGCAGACGTACCTCGTCGGCATCTGCCAGCTGGTCCAGCACGTCGCGCTGGACGCGGCAACCCAGGGCTTCCGCGATGCCCTGACGGAGAAGCTCGGGGACGCCGTCACCTTTGACGAGCAGAATGCCTCCGGCGACTCCAACACCTGCTCCACCATCATGAACAACTTTGTCTCCGAAAACGTCAGCCTGATCATGGCCAACGCCACCCCTGCCCTGCAGGCGGGTGTCGCCGCCACCGGTGGCATCCCGGTCCTCGGCACTTCCGTGACCGACTATGCCACCGCCCTGGACATCAGCGACTGGTCCGGCGCCACCGGGATCAACGTATCCGGCACCTCCGACCTCGCCCCCCTGGACCAGCAGGCCGCTATGCTGCACGAGCTGTTCCCCGACGCGACGAAGGTCGGCCTGCTCTACTGCTCTGCCGAGCCCAACAGCAAATACCAGGTGGACGTGATTAAAGGATACCTGGAAGAGATGGGCCTCACCTGCACGGAATACACCTTTGCCGATTCCAATGACGTCGCTTCCGTAGCCCAGAACGCCTGTGACGGCAGCGAGGTCATCTATATCCCGACCGACAATACCGCCGCTTCCTGCACCGAGGCCATCCGGAACGTGCTGGAGCCCGCAAAGATCCCGGCCGTCGTCGGCGAGGAAGGCATCTGCAAGGGCTGCGGCGTAGCCACCCTGTCCATCAGCTACTACGACCTGGGCTATGCCACCGGCGAGATGGCCTATGAAGTGCTCGTGAACGGCGCGGACGTCAGCACGATGCAGATCCGCTTCGCCCCGAACGTAACCAAGGAGTACAACGCCGAACTGTGCAGCCTGCTCGGTATCACCATCCCTGAAGGCTACACGGCGATCGAATAAGCAGAATGAACAAAGCGGAGCGGAGGCCCCGGCCGGGGTCTCCCTCCTGTTCCGTTTCCGGAGGTAATCATGAATCTGGCAGTCCTTTTGAATGCCCTGCCCGGCGCGGTCGCGCAGGGGCTGATCTGGGGCATTATGTCCATCGGGGTTTATATCACCTATAAAGTGCTCGACCTGGCCGACCTGACCGTGGACGGCAGCATGGCCACCGGCGGGGCCGTCTGCGTGATGCTAATCCTGAACGGCTGGAACCTCTGGCTGGCTCTGCTCTGCGCGATCGTCGCGGGCATGCTCACCGGGCTCCTGACCGGCCTGTTCCACACCGCGATGGGCATCCCCGCGATCCTGTCCGGTATCCTGACCCAGCTGTCCCTGTACTCCCTGAACCTGGCCATCATGGACTTCAAGGCAAACCAGGGCATCAACGTGACGAAATATCAGCTGATCGTCAGCCAGCGGAATGTCCGCAACGTGGACCTCAGTAACCCGATCGTGATCACCCTGGTGATCCTGGCGCTGCTGATCGGCGTGCTGTACTGGTTCTTCGGAACAGAGACCGGATGTTCCCTCCGGGCGACCGGTGCAAACGAGGCCATGTGCCGCGCTCAGGGGATCAACACGAAGAAAACCAAGATCCTGGGCCTTATGATCTCCAACGGGATCGTCGCCCTGTCCTCCGCGATGCTCGCTCATTACCAGGGCTTTGTGGATGTCAACATGGGGCGCGGCGCCATCGTCATCGGCCTGGCCGCAGTGATCATCAGCGAGGTCATCTTCGGAAAGCTGTTCCGCAATTTCGCCCTGAAACTCCTCGCGGTCGCCATCGGCGCCGTGCTGTACTTCATCGTGATCCAGATCGTGCTCTGGCTCGGCCTGAACACCAACCTGCTGAAGCTGCTTTCCGCGCTGATCGTAGCGGTCTTCCTGGCCATCCCCTTCTGGAAGGCGAACTTCTCCGCGAAGCATCCGCATAAAGGAGGCCGGACCAATGCTTGAGATCTCCCACGTCACCAAAACCTTCAATGCAAAGACCGTCAACGAGCGCGTCGCCCTGGACGACGTCTGCCTCCGCCTGAACGACCGGGATTTCGTGACCGTCATCGGCGGCAACGGCGCCGGGAAGTCCACCCTGCTCAACGCAATCGCCGGCGTCTGGCCGGTGGACAGCGGGAGCATCGTCATCGACGGAACGGATGTCACCGGTATGTCCGAGCACCGGCGGGCCGCCCTGCTCGGCCGGGTCTTCCAGGATCCGATGCTCGGCACGGCCGCCACGATGCAGATCGAAGAGAATCTCGCCCTGGCCCTCCGGCGTGGCCGGAGCCGGACCCTGAAGGCCGGGATCACCAGGGAAGAGCGGAGCCGCTATAAGGAGCTGCTCGCCGAGCTGGGCCTGGGTCTGGAAAACCGGATGACGGCCAAAGTCGGCCTCCTTTCCGGCGGCCAACGGCAGGCCCTGACCCTGCTGATGGCCACGATCAGAAAGCCGAAGCTCCTCCTCCTGGACGAGCATACCGCCGCCCTGGATCCGCGGACCGCCGCGAAAGTCCTCGAGCTTTCGGAGCGGATCATTGAGGAAAACCAGCTCATGACCCTCATGGTGACCCATAACATGAAGGACGCGATCCGCTACGGAAACCGCCTGATCATGATGAATGAGGGCCGGGTTATCCTGGATATCTCCGGCGAAGAAAAAAAGCAGCTCACCATCGAGCTGCTCATGGATGAATTCGCCAAAGCCAGCGGCGAAACCTTCGTCAACGACCGGATGCTGCTTTCCTGAGCACTCCGTGTCATTTTGAACAGAGTAAGGAATCCTTGCCTGCCGTCAGCCGGCAGGTATTTCTTTTGCCCCCGTTCCCTTATCCCGGCTGTATACCTTCTTCAGCAGCACCGGCGTGATCACTGAGGATACCAGGATCAGCAGGATCACCGCGGTAAAGAAATCCGCCGTCAGCAGACCGACGGTCAGCCCTTTCTGGGCCGTGATCAGGGCAACCTCGCCGCGGGTCATCATGCCCGTGCCGATCTTCAGCGAATCCCGCTTGCTGAAGCCCAGCAGCTTCGCGCAGCCGCCGCAGCCGATGACCTTTGCGATCAGCGCGACGATCACAAAGCAGACGCTGAACAGGATCAGCCGGGTATCCATCGCGCCGAAGCTGGTCTTCAGCCCGATACCAGCGAAGAAAATCGGCGCAAAGATCATGTAGGAGCTGATATCGATCCGTTTCTCGATATAGTCGCGGTCCGCGAGATTGCAGAGGATCACACCGGCCACATAGGCGCCGGTGATGTCCGCGATCCCGAAATAGGTTTCCGCCAGGTAGGCCAGCAGGAAGCAGTAGCACAGGCTGATGATCGGGATCCTCCGCATATGCGTATACCGCTTATCCAGCCAGGCCATGCCCTTGTAGACCAGGAAGCCGGTTCCGATGGCTCCGGCAAAGAACAGGACCACCTTCAGCAGCACGTTCCCGATATCCCCGGTCCCGCCGCTCTTTCCGCTCATGCCCATCACGAGGGTCAGCACGATGATCCCCAATACGTCGTCAATGATCGCGGCGCTGACGATCGTCGTCCCCACCGTATCGCTGAGCTTGCCCAGTTCCTTCAGAGCCGCCACGGTGATCGAGACGGAAGTCGCCGACATGATCGTGCCGATGAACAGGCCCTTCATGAACTGCGGCGAGCCGAAATCGCCGAAACCGTAGAAAGCCATAAACAGAAGCGTGCCGAGCACGATCGGGACCAGTACGCCCGCGCAGGCGATCAGGGTCGCCTTCAGGCCCGATTTCTTCAGCTCTTTCAGGTTGGTGCCGAGGCCGGCTTCAAACATCAGCATGATCACGCCGATCTCGGCCATCTTCGACAGGAAGTCCGACTCCTGCACGAAGCCGAATACTGCTCCGCCGATCAGAAGGCCGGCCAGGATCTCCCCGACCACCTCCGGCATGCCGATCTTCTTCCCGGCCGTCGAGAACACCTTTGCCGCAAACAGCAGGATCGCCAGGTCCAGCAGGTAACGAATGCTGTCGTCCATAATCCATCTCCCGTCCAAAGAATCCGGTCTGGAAAGATTCTTCGCTTCATTCGGAATAACATCATATTTTGGTCTCCGTCCCGCCCGCTTGTCAAGGCCCGGAACATGCCTGCGCCAAAAAAAAGAACAGTTCTGCCCGGCAGTGCAGAAAAGAAACTTGACTTGCGGCGCACTTTCCCCTATACGTGAGGTAACGAATCGCCGGAAGGAGGGGGCATATGAACGGCAGGGGCAACGACCGAAGGTCGCTCGTGATGCTTGTTTCCTCCATGCTTATCTTCGGGACGATCGGCGTGTTCAGGCGCTTTATCCCGGTCCCCTCCGCCTTCCTGGCCTTCTCGCGCGGCCTGCTCGGCGGCCTGTGCATCCTGCTCTTCCTCCGGCTGAAGAAAAGAAAAACGGAGGTGAAGCTTCCGCGCCGCACCCTCCTGTGCCTCATCGTTTCCGGCGCGCTGATCGGGATCAACTGGATCCTGCTGTTCGAGGCATACAACCATACGACCGTCGCCGTCGCCACGCTCTGCTACTATATGCAGCCGACCATCGTCATGCTCCTGTCTCCTCTCGTCTTCCGGGAGAAGCTGACCGCGAAAAAGGCCGCCTGCGCTGCCGTTGCGATCCTGGGAATGGTACTGGTCTCCGGCGTAGCCGGCGGGAGCGGGACGCAGGGCAGCAGCTTCCGGGGCGTCCTGCTCGGACTGGGGGCCGCGGTCTTCTATTCCGCCGTCGTAATCATGAACAACATGATCGTGGGGGTGGATCCCTGGCGGAAAACCTATATCCAGCTGCTGTCAGCGGGCCTCGTCATGGTCCCCTACCTGCTCCTGACCGGCGGGGTCGATCCGGGCAGCTTCACCCCGTTGACCGTCGTCCTGCTTCTTGTCGTCGGCATCGTACACACCGGAATCGCCTATGTCCTGTATTTCGGCAGCATGGACGGGCTGCGCGTACAGTCCGTCGCGATCCTGAGCTATATCGATCCCGTCTCCGCCCTGCTGTTCTCCGCCATTCTCCTGCAGGAACCGCTGAGCCTGCTGAACATCATCGGAGCCGTGATGATCATCGGTTCCGCCGTCGTCAGCGAGCTGGAAACGCCGGGTTCGTAAGCCGGGCATCCTTCGTGCCTGCCGGGCGGATCCGGAGCAGGGAATCCGATTGACTCATTCCCTCAGCTGATATAAAATGCAGGCAGAATCATCGGCATATACTGCCGGCAGAATGAAAACCCGCATATTTCGGCGGACGGGAGAACCGTCTTTCCGTCCGCCGGATCATCACGAAGGAGGATGAAGAACATGAAGAACGGCGCCGGAACGGCAAGCCTCACAGCGAAACTCATGACCCTGCTCCTGATTTTCTGCCTGCTGCCCTGCGCGGCGCTGGGGGACAGCGAAGCTCCCCGGGCCGAGCTCACGGACAACCTCGTTGAAACAAAGCACAGCATTGAGATCGGCGGAAAGCAGATCGACTATACCGCGACCACAGGTACGATCGCCCTTGAGAGCGATCTCGGGCAGTATGAAGTTTTCTTCACTGCCTATACCGTGGACAGCGCTGGGAGCCCGGCGTACCGGCCGGTGACCTTCGCCTTCAACGGCGGACCGGGAAGCGCGTCTCTCTGGCTCCACATGGGCCTGCTCGGTCCTGAAAGGATCGCCCTGAGCGAGGAGGGTAAGATCGATAAAATTCCGGTCGGCACCGAACCGAACAAATACTGTGTTCTGGATCTGACGGACCTGGTCTTCATTGACCCGGTCGGTACCGGCTATTCCCGCGCGATGCCTGGAACAGATGAAAAGACGTTCTTCACCTATGAGAACGATATTCAGTCTGTCGGCGATTTTATCCGTCTTTATACCAGCCGCTACGGCCGGTGGGCTTCCCCGAAATATGTAGCGGGCGAGTCCTACGGTACCACGCGGGCGATCGGTCTGTGCGATTACCTGCGGAGCGCGCACAAGCTTGCCCTGAACGGCATCATGCTGGTTTCCTCGATCAACGATTTTGCCTCGATCGAAACCACGGCAGGCAACGAACTGCCGTATGTGAACTTCCTGCCCTCCTTCGCGGCGGCGGCCTGGTACCATAAAAAAGCGGACGGGAAATACCTCGCGATGGAACTGGATGACTATCTCGAAGAAGTGAAAGCCTATGCCGCGGGCGACTACCTGTCCCTGCTGTACCGGGGCAGCCGGATCAGCGCGGAGGAACGGGAAGCCGCGGCGGAAAAGATTGCCGCCTATATCGGCGTCAGCAAGGAATTTGTCCTGAAGCACAACCTCCGCGTCGAGCGGGACGATTTCAATGCTGAATTGCTCAGCGACCGGAAACTGATGATCGGCCGGATCGACAGCCGCTATACCGGTCCGGTGGTGGACGGAAATCTCGGCGACGGAACAAGCGATCCTTCCTCTCTTGGCATCACGGAAGCGTTCTCCGGTGTCTTCAACCAGTATGTTTCCCAGGTGCTGAATTACCGCACCGATCAGCCTTATGACGTGCTGTCCCTCGATGTGAACAGCGCCTGGTCCTTCGGCTCAGACAACCGTGCGCTCGCCCAGGAGGATATGATCCGCGACTGTATGTCCGCCAACGAACAGATGAAGGTCTGGGTGCTTTGCGGCCGCTATGACCTGGCCACGCCGTTCTTCGCGGCCGAATGGGTCTACAGCCACCTCTTCCTGAACGACGAGCTGCAGGACAACCTGTCCTTCACCTACTATCCCTCCGGTCATATGTTCTACCTGCATGAGCCGTCCATGGTCCAATTCCGGAAGGATGCCGAAGCCTGGTATGGAAACTGAAACCGAAGATCGGAGGAAAAAAGCTTGAAACGGTTCATGATCCTGGCAGTGGTTCTGCTTCTGACGGCGATGGTCCGGAATGCTGCGATTGCGGAGGAAACGCTTCTTCCTGTCATTATGATCAGCGAAGTGATGGCCAGCAATGATTCGGTCGCCACTTATCCGAAAGCGGATTATACCGACTGGGTCGAGATCTTCAATTCCGGAGATACTGCCGTGGATCTGAGCGGATGGGGGCTGAGCGACAATCCGGAAAAGCCGCGGAAATGGCAGTTTCCCGACGGAGCGACGATCCGTCCCGGAGAATACAGGGTCATTCTGTGCGATAAGGAACCGGAGAAGAGTACGGATACGGAGCTTCATGCGTCTTTCACGATCAGCCGGAAGAGCGGAGAGATGATCATCCTGACTGACGCGGAAGGCGCTGTGCATGACCGGATCACGCTTCCTGAAATGAAGACGGACACCTCCTTCGGACGGGATCCGAAGGACGGCGGTCAGTACTGTTATGATCCGCCCACGCCTTTCGCGGCAAACGGCGACGGCTTCGACGGATATGCCGCGGCGCCTTCCTTCTCGGAAGAACCCGGTTTCTATGATTCGGCCCGGCATTTGCGGATCATCGTCCCGGAAGACACACAGGTGTTTTATACCCTGGACGGATCGGAGCCGACGCAGGAATCAACGCCTTACGGCGGGGAAACGCTGGAAATCACCGAAACGACCGTGATCCGGGCCAGGGCTTTCGCGGAGGGGATGATCCGGCCCGGCGATACGCTGACAGGTACGTTCTTTATCCATGTGGATCACAGCCTGCCGGTGGTATCCGTCACGGTGGATCCGGACGACCTGTGGAATCGCAAACGAGGGATGCTGACCGTTGGAAAGGGCGTCAACAAAAAAGAGGGCCTGCCCTTCAGAAACACCGTTTACCGGAAAGTGAAGAACTCCGGGGTCAAATATGCAAGCTATGTGGAGATGTACGACGACGCCGGAAAAAGGATCGTCAGCCAGGGCGCTGATATCTCCCTGAACGGCGACTATTCGCTGGACATGCCCCAGAAGAGTTTCAAATTCAAAGCAAAAAGCAAATACGGTGAAAAAACGTTCAAAGCAAAACTGTTCCCGGACCGGGATTATGAGGAATATAAAAGCTTCGTGCTGAGGAACAGCGGGAACGACTGCATGTGGACCCGGCTGCAGGACGGGTTTCAGAGCCGGCTGATTGATCTGTGCGGGTACAGCGTGGCCCATCAGGCATGGAAACCCTATGCGGTATATCTGAACGGTCAGTACTGGGGCCATATGAACCTGCGGGAACGGGTGGATGAGTATATGGTCGCGCAGTTCGAAGGGCTGGACCTGGAGGAAGCGGACCGGGTGACCCTGCTGCAGGCAAACGGCAAAGCGAAGAGCGGATCCAATACAGAATACAAGGCCATGATCAAAAAGATCAAAGCCGGCAAGCCGGACAAAAAGCAGGAGGATCTGCAGTATATCCTGGACAACGTCGACGTGGACAATTATTTCGGGTTTATGGCCTTCGAGATGTTCTTCGGCAACAGCGATATCGGCAATTTCCGCATCTACCGCCTGAACGCTCCAGGCAGCAAATGGAAATGGCTGATCAACGATCTGGACTACGGCCTGTGGAACTCCGGATTCGACAGTCCGAAGAGTTATACCAAAAAGAGCGGCATGGGTCAGCTGAACTACGACAATACGATCTTCCGGAAGCTGCTGACCGTTCCGGAATACAAGGACCGGTACCTGACCATATACGGCGGAATCTATCGGAAACTGACGACGGACACGATGATGGAAGTGCTGGAAGAACTGGTGGAACTGATCGAACCGGAGATGGAGCGGCACTGGAACCGCTGGGGACCGGAAAACGACAGGGATATCCTTTCCGAAGTGCCAAGAACGGCGGAAGGCGCCTACAAATACTGGCAGAAGCGCGTGGAACGCCTCCGGAACGTGGTCCGAAAACGGCCGACACGGCTGTGGGATTTTACGAAAAAAGCCTTCGGCCTGAGCAATGAGGAAATGGAGAAATACTTCGGTCCGAAACCGCCGATGCCGCCTGAGGCCATCTGATTCGGACGAACAGGCTCAGCGGAAAACCCGCCCCTGCATGAGGGGCGGGTTCTTCGTTTCGGAAATCACGCTCAGATCAGGCCGCCGTTGACCCGGATCACCAGCAGAATGTCGCTGATTCCGCTGACAACAAACGCGGCGCCGATAAAGACCATAATCATATTCACCAGGAAAGCCGGCTGAAGCACGATCAGCACTCCCAGGGCGATCAGGACGATACCCATGAGGGACGCGATCAGCCGGTTGTCCTGATCGACATATCCTGCCGTCATATGGCTCAGTCCGTTCAGGATCAGGTATACGCCCATGATGACGGGAAAAATATCCACGATATTCGGCGCAAAAACGAACAGCAGCACACCGACCAGGATCATCACGAGCGAACACATGATGACCATCTTCAGATTCCCGGAGGTTTTTTCCTCTCTCGTCAAATAAATGACAAAGAAGCCAATCCCTGCCGCGATAACAAGCCCGCCGATCACCTTGACCAGCACATCCACCGCAGCCCTGCGGGCGATAATAATCATGATCCCCAGTACAATACTCAGAACAGCGGGCACCAGTTTGCCCCGCATCAGCTGTTTCACCCTGTAATCCATATTCATCTTCTTCTCCGGTCCTTTCTGATATCCGAATAGTATTTTGCTTTTTCAGCGTACATGTTCATATCCGATTCCTTCAGCATTTCACTGATGGATATATTCCTGTTTCCTCTAAAGCAGTATCCGACGGCACTGCTGTATTTTGTTTTCGCTGTCTCGCTTTGAATCCGTGAAATCAGATCAGAGACCGCGTCCTGTGACAGATTCCGGCAGATAATAACAAATTCATCACCGCCCATTCGGTAAATTGACTGTTTTTGGTTCAAAACACGCTTGAAGCATGCTGTAAGCGTGATCAGTGCTTCATCTCCCGCGGCATGGCCAAAGGTATCATTGATTTCCTTAAGACCGTTCATATCTATGGATATCAGCGCGGTGATTTCATTGGGATTGACTGTGCTGTCGTCATAAAAGGCCTGGAGATTCAGCGTACCGGTAAGCGGGTCTTTTTTGCTCAGCTGGTGAATGGAAAAAACATAATAGATGAAAAGAGCAATGATGATTGTCGTGCAGAAAATTGTCGCGTAATTCCTTCCAAACAGGAACGGCAGAAATACGCCGGAAGCAAAGGCAAGGGCGAGATAAACGATCGGCACGATTTCTGTATAGAGTTTGTTGCTGTTCTTATAAAGGCTGTAAATCAGACTGACACCGTACAACCCTGCAACGATATACGGAAGATATCCAAGCGGTCCGCGCTGAAGCGTCCCATCCTCCGTAAGACTGAATACGATGCCTGTAAAGATCGAAATAAAATTGATCACAGCAAGCATCAAAGCAGGAACAAAAATGTTCCATCTCATTTTCTTCTTCAGTGTGTAGATAATCATCGCGACAATTAAGGGTGTCGCGCTGTATCTGACAGCCATTAAAACGGTACGCACCGTCAGGAATCCGCCTTTGTCCGCCAGGTAAAACTCAGCGAATACAACAATGGAAAGGATAAAAACTCCGCCAACCAGAAAATACATGCGTTTTCCGGACCATTTGTCCTGATGGCCTGTTACTTTCAGGGAAATCAAAAATGCAACCGTAATAAGAATCAGCGCCCAGTTCTGAAGAATATACGCATGAATCATTCTTTCCTCCCGGATCATCACGTCAACCGGAACGTCCCCCCCGTTCACTGAAGGCACTTTATATGATACCCCAGTAAAGCAAAAAAATGCAATCCGGATTTCCCAAAAAAATGAAAAAACCCGGGACCGGAGTCCCGGAAAGGTAGCTCCTTAAATACCCGTGACCTTTATCCCTCTCCTGCCGAACTCCGTTCTTTTACGATGCAATACACCAGAAGGAGAAGCATCAGCGGATTTGCCCAGGACAGAAAAGATCCGGAAACATCTGCCCATGTAAAAGGTCGGTTCAGAAACAGCATCCTGAGGCCATAGTACAAAGTCTCTTCACCGAGCAGAGATAATTCGTACAGAATGCAGCTCACTGTCACCCTCTGGGGAATCGGTGAACGCTTTAGTTTTTCACGCACCCGACCCAGAACAATGATTGTCACCGCAAAGGAAAACAGGTGAAGCAGCGGACCGGCTTTAAGCAGGATACAGAACCACACAATTTCGCTTACCGCGACAGGGACAAGGCACAGTAAGCCAAACCGGATACCAAACGCCAGCGGAACCATAAACAGTATCGCGTTGGAAAGTGCCCAGACTTCCTGGGGAGTCTGATCGTAGAAAATACCTCCGGCAATCTGGATCACTGCTTCGATCAGGAGCAGACAATAAGCCGGATACTTATTTCTCACGCCGGTACCGGCTGAACAATCCTTTTTTTCGATGTGATTTTCATTCTTCATCTCAGCGCACTCTCCCGCCGGTCATCTGATCAATCCCTGCCTTCCGGCTTTTCCTTAATCATACCCCAAAGCCGAACAGCGGGCAAGAAAAACTCCGGCACAGACCGCTTCCAGAAAGAGATTCCGGAATTTTTTTCTCCCCCCTTTACATCGGCAATCCTGTTTCCTACAATCATAGGCGGAACCCCTGCGAGCCTTGTCAAAGGCATACGCGCTCTTCCATGCTTCTCAGGAGCGGAGGAAGGACGGGGGGGAAAGGAGAAGAGACAAATGAACCTGATAAAGGAGATCAAAAACTGGCTCCAAAGAAAAAATCTTGCCTGCGAAATCAAATTGCTGCTGGACAGCAGTATGGTGCTGGGGAAGATCATCTGCTGACAAAGAGTATGCTGAAGGTGTTTCAGATTGAGGATGAACCAGAGCGCATCGATGTGATCTATCTGGATACTCCGGCAAGAGACTGTCTGAAAGCCGGATGGGTCAGCCGGATCCGCGTAAAGGAAGGAAAACCCCGGTATACGATCACCTACAAGATACGCTATCCGGTTCAGGACGGCGATGTGGACTCGGCTTTGGCCACAGCCCGCGCTGACGGGCTTACCCTTCAGAAAGGACAGTATCCGGCCGAGATCGACTGGGGATATTCAAAAATGACTCTGAGCTTTGCTGCCAATGCGGATGTCAAAACGGAGAAGACCCCGGATCTCAGCCTGCTTTCTCCCACCGAAGCGGTGCAAATGGCCGTTACAGTCAGGCTGTCCCTCAGGATAATTGCATGTTGCCACAGCAACCATATTCTCATATGCCCTCGTTCTCAGCGCGGACAATCTGTTGATTTCCATCGGGCATGCATTGGGCGCCAGGATCAGTTCCGCCCCTTTCAGCATCAGTATTCTTGCGCTTTCCGGAAACTCCCTGTCGAAACAGATCATGGAACCGATTTTCACGGTTCCCCTTCCGAAATCCAGCTCTCCGACATTGAAATTCTCCCCTGCCGACAGCACTTTTTCATCATCAAAGGCACAGATGTGGACCTTGGAATAATGGAGGATCTCCATGGAAGGAAAGTCACTAAAGGATGAACTTCTGGAGCATTTCAACTTCAACGTGGATACTCCAACGAATTCATCCTTCAACCAGAGGCGTGCACAAATATTGCCTGAAGCCTTTGAATTTCTGTTTCGGGAGTTTACCGCCGTTGCATCTGGAGAAAAACTGTTTCGTGGATATCGTTTGCTTCAATTGAACTTTACCCGCGCAATTCACATTTGCCGTTTCTTCCTTTCCATACGAAAAGGAGCCCCTCCTGATGTGGAATCCCTCATCAGTCGGGAGCTCCTCCCTGTCAGACCTGGACGAACAGACCCTCGCAAAGTCAAGCCCCAGGCGGCAGTAAGCTTCCTCTACAGAGTAGCCTAACAACTATATTATACACGGTTTTGCAACAGATGAAATCATCTGTCTTGTTTCGTATGACTATATTGCTGTCTGCCCTCTATTAAAGAAAAACTGACTACCATTTCTTTGATAGTCAGTCTCCTGTGTCTTTTTGCCCAATGTCATTATCTAAATGACATTGGAAAATCTATCCGCTCCCATTTGAAAAGTTTCATGGCAGAGCAAAACATACGGATCATGTGCGGCCTGTACAGCGGTATCGTTCAGGAACTGATGAAGTCACAGCAGAACGGCGTACTTGACCTGCTGATTGCGGATCAGCGGAAAAACGCGGGCACGGGCATAATGGCCAGCTATCTGGGGATCCTCAGAACCGGCGAATACGGCAAAAGAATCAGAATGACAGCAGGGCATGTAATGCAGGAAAAAGGCATCATGCTGCAGGCAGTGGAAATCGGCGGTACATTCTATCTGTGCTGGTATCAGGGATTTCAGGATGATCGCTATGTCCGCGCGATGGCGGAAGAATTGCTTGCGCAGGATATGCCGGGAACGAGGCTTGAACGTCTGTTCCCGGAAACGCCGAATCGGTCGATATCCGGCAAACAGAAGCAAACGAAAAAAGCTCATTCCGTATTCATCGCGGACATGAGCTTTTTTCTTTCTTGAGTAAATCTTCTTGCTCTCAACGGTCTCCGTAACCGGGCTGAAACCCCAGGTGACGCGCCGCTGACGATTGAGTTCCTTCTGAGCTTTCTTGCTCATCTTTTCCTTCGGAACAAATCCTGCCATGATCATCACTTCCTTTCGCATGGCATAAAAGGATTTTATCACATCAGTCGCACGGGTACAACTTTGGATCTGCCGGCTCTGAAACCTGCATCAAAAGCAGTCCGGATGCAAAATAACCTTCCCTATCTTTCCCGGCCTGTCCTGTATTCCGGGCATGCCGTGCCTTACAATCCTCCTAAGATGACCGGAAGCTTTCCGGCCGCTGCCGAAAAGACGGACCCCGGTCATCGGACAATACCATGAGGAGGATTGCAGCGTTTATCCTGGCACTCCTGCTCCCGCCGGCCATCGCGCTGGCGGATCTGGAGGTACACTTCCTGGACGTCGGCCAGGGAGACTGCGCCGTCGTCCTTTGCGACGGCGAGACCATGATCATTGACGGCGGTCCGTACGGTGCCTCCGGCAAAGTGTATTCCTATGTCCGGAAAACGCTGAACCTGCGCCATGTCGACTATCTGGTCTCCACCCACCCGCACGTGGACCATGTCTACGGCCTGTCCACCGTGCTGAACGCCGCTCAGGTTGACCTGGTCCTGAGCCCGGTCCTGCAGTGGGATTCCAGGAGCTTCAACGCCATGCTGAAATACGCGAAAAAGCAGGACGCCCCGGTGACTGTTCCGGAAGAGGGCGACACACTGAAACTCGGAAACGCTGTCGTCACGATCCTGCACTGCTGGCCGGAAGCCATCCGGGAAAACCGGACCAACGATTCCTCCATCGTCCTGCGGATCGATTACGGCAATACTTCCTTCCTCTTCACCGGCGACGCGGAAGACTGGTCCGAGTACATGATGCTCGACGCCAAAGCAAACCTGAAGGCGGACGTCCTGAAGGTTGCCCACCACGGAAGCCGCGACTCCAGCACTCCGGCCTTCCTGACCGCCGTACAGCCGCAATATGCCGTTATCTCCGCTGGCCGGGGCAACAGCTACGGACATCCGCACACGGAGGTCCTCCGCCGCCTTGAAACCATCGGTGCAAAAGTACTCCGGACCGACCTCGCGGGAACCATCATCTTCCGGAGCGACGGATCCACCGTCGCCCCGGTCTGATAATCAATGTAAAGTACAGCAAATCGCCATCCACGCTTATGATTCTTCCATTACTTTCCGGCCAGGGCCATGCCCGTCTTCAGAAAACGGAACATCCTGACCGCTCCCAGATAATAAAGCTCTTCCGCCCGGCTGAGAGCTTCCTCCAGGGGCATGGGGGCATCCACGGCGGTCATTAGGCTTTCGATCCCATGATCAAAAATCTTCGCCGCATCCCGTCCGAGCGAGCCGCTGAGGCCTACTGCGGGAATGCCCTTCGCTTTTGCGCGTTCCCCAATCCCCTGCATGACCTTTCCGAAACAGCTCTGCCAATCGGTACAGCCTTCGCCGGTCACCACCAGATCCATTCCGTCCAGGCGGCGGTCAAAGTGAATGAGATCGAGGACCGTATCGATACCGGACTTCATTTCGCCGCCCAGAAAAACGGTCAGGGCGGTACCCAGGCCGCCTGCGGCGCCTGCGCCCGGAATGGCGTCCGGGTCCGTATGGAACTGTTTCCGGATGATATCCCGATAGTTCACCATCCCGGTTTCCAGCCGGTCCCGGATTTCGGGGGTTGCCCCTTTCTGGGCCCCGAACGTCCGGGTCGCTCCGTGTTCGCCGCAGAGTGGATTGTTCACATCGCACATAACGGTGATCCTGGCGGCAGCAATCCTCCGGTCCAGCCCGGAGAGATCGATCACGGACAGCCTTTCCAGATCTTCACCCCGGCCCTCCAGTTCATATCCTTCCGCATCCAGGAATCGGATCCCCAGCGCCCGGGCACACCCCATCCCGCCGTCATTGGTGGCGCTGCCCCCGATGGCAATCGAAAGATCCGTAAACCCCTGATCCAGCGCATGGCGGATCAGTTCGCCTGTCCCGTAGCTGGTCGTGTTCAGGGGATTCTGCTTTTCCATCGGGACAAGCGTCAAACCCGAGGCGGCCGCCATCTCAATCACCGCCCGTTTTTCATCCAGCTTTCCGTAACGGGCAGTCACCTTTTCCATCAGGGGACCCGAAACCTCAGCTTCCATCCAGCTGCCATGCTCCGCCGTGACAACCGCCTCCGCGGTTCCCTCTCCGCCGTCCGCCACGGGAACACCGGTGCAGGATACCTTTCCAAAGACATCCCTGGCCGCCTGAGTCAGCAGATCAATCGTCTGCCGGCTGGAGAGCGTCCCCTTGAATGAGTCGGATGCAAACAGGAATTTCATGACCGTTATCACCCCTCACCTGTCGGCTTTCCGTCTTTATCTGCGATATCAAAGTATTCCATATTGTACCGTTCTCTCATCTTTCCAGCAGGAACGTTGCCGCCTCGTCCGCCACATGGGTGATCCACGCAAGCGGGAACTGACCGTAGGCATTACCTACGTCCCGGATCGCGTTCGGATTGCCGTCCGAGAATCCCATGTGGCAGTTGATCGCCGCGGCTTCCTCCGTCGTCAGCTTCATGAACTGCTGGACCAGGAAAACGGACTTGGAGCCGTGTCCGCCGAAGTGGAACTTCTCATCGATCACATAGTACGGTACTTCCTGCCATTCCCCGTTGATCTTCTGGTTCCGCTTGTCCACCCGGTACAGGTTCACCTTGCACAGGTCATGGAACAGGGTGGCAATCGCCACAGACTCCTCCGACGGCGCCTTGGGCATCAGGAACAGCAGTTTCTTCGCATACTGATACACATCGATGGAATGCTGGCACAGACCGCCCGCATATCCCCCGTGATACTTCGTACTCGCCGGCGCGGTAAAGAAATCCGCCTTGCTCATCCAGGCCAGCAGATCCTCCAGACCCTCCCGCTGAATACTCGCCCGGCAGATCGTCAGGAATTCCTGTTTCTGGGCTTCTATGTTCAGTTCCATACATTTCTCCATTCTTTATTTTTTTCCGAAAACCCCGGATCAGGGAATATCGACCGGAATGACTTCCAGGCCGAAGGCTTTCATGCATTCCTGAAGAGATTCCGCAGATTCGGTTTCTGCGCTCTCAAGCACGCAGAACATGGCGCCGACATGATGCCAGCTGAAGGTGACCAGCACAGGCACTCCCTTTTTGAACACGAACAGGTAATACTCCGGCTCTTCTGTCTCCAGTTCCGGTTTGTCCAGCAGTGCCTGAAGTGCAGCGGAAACAGACAGCGTTTCCGCCCCTCGCCTGGCGTTGATCTGATTAGTCAGCAGACTGATGCCTTTCACCCGGATCCGGATCTGTTCCTGAAGCACAGGAGAAAGGGCCTCCAGAATATCCCGTTCTTCATCCTTCAGCTGCGCCATCAGCCATTTCTCCGGATCCGTCTGTACGAGACGATATACCGAAACCGGCTTGTCATAATCCCCGGTATTGAACTCGGTATCGATCAGATTCAGGGCGTTCTCATTTTGCAGGAACAGATTGAGATAGTCCCTGCTCTGAACCATCTCATCCATGACCCCGACGACCTCAAGCCCGATGTCATAGAAATCCGGACTCTCTGCGCAGCCTGTCGCCGTCATGCACACAAGAACAGCCAGCAGAACAGCTAATGCAGGCAGTTTCCTCATTTCAAATCCCCCGCCTTCCTGCTTCAATCTCCCCCATCATACCCCAAACCCGCCCATCGGGCAATAAATTCCGGAACAGGGTTTAGTCCGACTGAGTTTTTTTGTTTCACCCGGATGTAAAGAACCTCTTTCGGAGGTATCGGCCGGTTCACATTCATCTGCATCGCCGTACAGGTGAAACGGAGGGACGGAGCGAAAAAATCTGTCCCGGTTCGTCTCCCGGTTCTGTGCCGCGCTGCCAATATGAATCCGCATACAGGATTTCCCCTCTCCGGCGTCGAATCATTTCCTTGAGCTTTTGATGCAATGGAAATTAACAAAGAGGTGATGACAGATGCGGCGTATTTGCTCTTTCCTGATCATGGTCACAGTCCTCTGCATGCTTGCCTGTCCTGCTTTTTCAGAAGACAGCATGCAGCGTATCGGCATCATATCCGCGATGCAGAGTGAAGTAAAACTGCTTCTTTCTGAAGCTGAGATCGACCGCGTGGATCAGGTCGGCGGTCTGGACTTTCATGTCGGAACCCTGCGCGGAAAACCGGTGGTCATTGTCAAAGCCGGTATCGGAAAGGTCCTGGCCGCTGCCGGCACAGCGACGCTCCTGAACCGGTATGACATCTCCGAAGTGATCTTCACAGGGGTCGCAGGCGGTGTCGGGGATGAGACAAAGGTTCTGGACATCGTCGTCGGTACGGGTCTGGTGCAGCATGATCTGGGTAAGCTTTCGAATGACGGCTTCGAGTGGTTTGACGGCTCCGATGACATAGGAGGCTGGTTCGCCTGTGACAAAAATCTGATCGCTCTCGCATTGGAAGCCGCTGTCGATACAGTCGGCGAAGACCATGTGTTTCAGGGCGTCATCGCCACCGGGGACCAGTTTGTCGCTTCAGAGCAGTACGTGAAGCATCTGCAGTCGGATTTCAATGCGCTGGCCTGTGAGATGGAAGGTGCTTCTGTCGCCGCGGTCTGCGAGCAGTACGGCGTTCCCTATGTTGTACTGCGCACGATGTCCGACAAAGCGGACGGCCTCGCTGTTTCCACTTATGGCGCCATGGTGGATACCGCGTCCGACAACTCCTGCAGGATTGTACTGAAGATGCTGGAGCTGATGCGGGATGAGCAACGGCCTGCCGCATAAACCGGCATCTGTCATATATACCGGCATATTGCAGGGCCGCTGCCGGACTGAAAGGTTTGGCGGCAGGCCCTTATTCTATTTTCTTTATTCTGCGATAATACCCGATCATCAGAAAAATGCCCGCGCTGATCCAGGCGGTCGCTTCCGCCAGATAAACGCCCCAGTAACCGATGATGACCGGAAGCAGCAAGGCCGAGCCAATGCGCAGCGCCAGTTCCACAAAACCGGAGATCATCGGGATCACCGTATCCCCCAGCCCCTGCAGGGTGGTCCGGTAGATAAACAGCAGATAGAGCATCGGCAGACCCGCAGCCATGACTTTCAGGAAATCATAGCCGAACGCTATGACCTGATCGGAGATGCCGGCCTCTTCACGGATAAACAGGGACAGAAGCGGTTTTCCGAAGCACACCATGATCAGGCCGATGGAAACGGCGATCAGAAAACCGATCTGGGCCGACTTCCGCAAGCCGCCTTTTACACGATCCATCTTCCCCGCTCCGTAGTTCTGGCCGGTAAACGTACCCGCGGCGCTGCCCAGCGCAGTACCCGCAATCTCGATCAGGCCCTGGAACCGGCCGGCGGCGTTATAGCCGGCCATGAAGATAAAGCCAAACGCGTTCACCACGCCTTGCAGGACCAGGCCGCCCAGCGAAATAATCAGGTTCTGGAAGGCGATCGGGAATCCGAGCCGCACCAGTTTCCGGATGACTTTCCTGTCCGGTCGGTAATCCGCCATTCCGGGTTTCAGTTCCGGAATCCTCACCACCGCCGAGAAGCAGATGGCAGCGGAGACAGTCTGGGCGATCACGGTTGCAAAAGCGCCGCCGTTTGTTCCCATCCCGAGCGAGCCGACAAACCACCAGTCAAGCACAATGTTGACGGTTGTGGCGCATGCCAGGGCGATCAGCGGAATTCTGCTGTTTCCCAGGGCATGCAGGAAACCGCTGAAGATATTCACGCACATGACGATCGGAAGGCCGGCGTAAAGGATCCTGAGATAGTTCTCCGTCATGCAGATCGTTTCATCAGGCGAATTCATCAGAACCAGCACAGGATGCAGCATAAGCTGGCTTGCCGCCTCAAGGAAAACCGTTGCCGCAACAGAGATCAGATAGCTCTGCGCCACGCTTCGCTTCAGATCCGAAAACCTTTTTCCTCCGTAGCACTGCGCCGCGTGAATCGAATAGCCCTGCGCCAACCCCATGGGGACAGAAAGAACAGCCCAGTCCAGCCAGCCGGAAGCCGAAACCGCTGTCAGAGCAGTCACGCCCAGAATCCGGCCGATAATCAACGAATCGACCAGGCTGTATAACTGCTGAAGCATATTGCCGGCAAGGATCGGAAGAGCGAAAGCCAGGATCAGCTTCACCGGATTGCCGGATGTCATATCCTTTGTTCGATTCAAAGTCGTTAACCTCTCATAAGCAGCATTTCGGCAACTGTATAAATCCCTCCGGGAAAATACAAAACGCTGCCGGCACAGTCAGATACGGCACGCATAATCCTTTGATCGTCTGAGCATTCATTTTCAGGCCGTAAATAATCCGCAGTGCTTTTGTCCCGGGCACAGATGTTCATGGCATCCACTCCCGTGTCAGCCCTGCTCAACGCAGAGGCTGTATTCCTTGATCATGCCGTGCGCACCGATGATTTTCCAGTTTCCGGCCCCGAGGCGCTGCAGAACAGCCTTGCGTTCCGCCGCACACAGATCTGGATCTGTATCCACGGAAGTCATCAGTACCGGCGCATACTGGTTATAAGCCGCCTGTTCCCGGGTCATTCCATGCATGTTGACATAGATATCGCCCGTAAAGGCCACATGATGCTCATAATCGATCAGGACGGTTTCCCCGGGCAGGTGGCCGCCCTTGCCCTGGTACACTTCAAAGTGCATCTCTCCGAAATCAAAAAATCCCATCTGCTCCAGCGGTTCTTCCTGCTCGAACGGCGTATCCCAAAGGACTTTGACCTTTTCCGGTTCCGGCGGACAATAGAAGGTCAGCGCCTTGCAGATACTGATGTAAGGCCTGTGAAGCGGGTTCTGTTCGCGGTATCCGTTTTTTCCGTTGTATTCCAGTTCCAGGCAATCCTTCGTTTTCCTGCTGGTCAGGATTTCATCAAACAGCGGCAGGAGCCCGCAATGATCCACATCCGCGTGCGTAATAAAAATCCGTTTGCTGATCCGATCGTAGTCAGGAACCAGGCTGCGGAACAGTTTCAGCATCTCCTGCTGATACAGTGCATACCCGCTGTCAATAAACAGCGTTTCCCCGTTGCTTCGCAGGATCGCTGTATTGCTGCCGCAGGGCGGTTCAATCAGGATAATCTCTGTGTTTTCTGTGATCTGATGCCTGGATATTCGCGGAAGGAAAGCCTCTCCGCGGCAAACGGAAAGCAATTCCGCGAAGCGGCTGATACTTTCGAAAGTCTTGAAAGGTGAAAGACCGTTTTCGTCCAGCAGTTGCATCACCAGGTTGGAGTTGACCAGCAGATCATCCCGCTTCTCCTCCGGCAGGTTCGTCAGCTGCATCAGCCCGGAAACGAACGACTGATAGAAAATAGTGTTATCAAACACCCTTTCAGAGTGATTATAGTCGAGCACCCGCACGGGGCAAAGTTCCTGGGCCTCCCGGAGGAAGTTCTTCAGGACGTTCTCGTTTTCCATGAACAGGCCCATTTTAAAAGCCTGATATGCCGACCCGTTTTCCTGGGAACTGATATACGAAATATTCAGCCGAAACCGGTCGATCAGTTTCAGCACTTCCGTTACACTGCCGGGCTTATCCCTGAGCATAAACTCCAGCAGGACAATACTGTTTTCATTTTTGTCGGTCGGCAGGTATCCGATCTCTTTCAGTTCCCTGTCCGCTTTTTCCAGCTGATCCCTGTCACCTTCCGCATCGATGAACAGCGTGTGGGAGTCGATGGCTTTGTTATAGCTTACACGGGTAATATTAACCCCCAGCGAAGCAAAGCATTCGCTTGCCTTCAGAAATGCCCCGATATGATCCGGCATCGTTGTGATGTATGTCTTCTTCACCGGCCTGTATACTCCTTCGATCCTGATAAGATATGTCCGTCAACGCTTTGATTCTGCAATGATTTATCGCTACGAACGCCGTCTTCCCTCAAGTGCGGCAACCATATTTATTTTCAAAGCTCAAATCAATGCTGTTTCATTTCACTCTGTCTTCCGGGTTTCCAAGGGACAGGGCTTGCCATAGTAGTAACCTTGTTGCTTTGAGCATCCGATTTCCCTCAGGAAAAGCGCTTGTTCTTTTGTTTCCACGCCTTCGCAGATCGTATCCACCTGAAGGCTCTCCGCCATTTTCATCATGTCTTTCATAATAATCCTGCCGCGTTCCTCTTCGAGCAGTTTTTTTGTAAAATTTTGATCGAATTTGATCAGATCAAAAGAGATGCTGTGAAGTACGTTGAGCGAGGAATACCCGCTACCGAAGTCATCCATCCACACTTTAAAGCCAAGGTCCTGAAAACGGTAGATCTGTTCCTTCATATAGTCAAAGTTTTCTCCGATGATCCCTTCTGTGATTTCTACAGAAATCATATTACGCTCAACCCCGGCGTCATCTACGCGTTTCCTGATTTCTTCCACTATGTCACAGGTTTCAAAGTCCGAGCGGGAAAGGTTGATAGATTGCGGAACAATTTCCTCTTTCGCGCTCATTCTGCTCCGGATTTTTTTCAGCACTTGTTCAAGCACATACAGATCCAGCTTGTAGATCAGGCGGGCATCCTCCAACTCAGAGATGAAATCGGCCGGCGATAAAAAGCCTTCCACCGGATCAATCCATCTGGCCAGAGCCTCTTCGTCACAGATCTTCCTGCTGTCACTGTAAACGATCGGCTGATAGTAAACCTGAATCCAGCCTTCTGCCGTTGCCCTGTCGATGTTTTCCAGAAGGTACTTCCGCTTTTTTTCCGCTTCCCGCTGTTTCTGGCTGTAAGACTGAAGAAACGTAAAGAAGAAGATACTGCTGATAATGATCGCGTCATGCAGACGAACACCGCCATACAGGGCGTCCAGCATGGCGGACAGCAGACAGAAGGCAGCGCAGGCCGACAAGAGAAGGCGGCTGTATCGTCCGTTGTACCGGTTATATTTCCTGAATGTAATCCAGAGGATCATTGCAAGATACAGGACAGGGATAACGAAAGGTACATATCCCAGTGGTCCCCGATAAAACCGGTAGTCTGCATCAAAGCCAAAAACGATATCTGAGAAAAAAGCAGTGCAGCAGACCAGGATATTCACAATGTTGGGTATCCAGACTTTTTTATTGTTGTATTCCGGGTTGATGACAGCAAGAACCAATCCAACGCTGGCGGTTGATCTGAGAATGTATCCTGCAACAGATAAAAATGTTCTCAGAAACCGAAGATCAGGATCCTTACTTGAAAAGTTTTCCAGCTGATCTTCCACGATCAGAAAAAAACAGCAGATCACTGTAAGCCAGAAATAACGCAGTTCGCTGTTTTCTTTGGACTGTTCAGAAAGGAGACGTATGGAAAACAGCAAAATCATAAACAGTGCAATAAAATGCCTGCTGATCAATGCATCCAATGCTGCGCCCTCCCTATAATGTCAAGTAGTAAATCGTTGATTTCTCGGACTTTTTTTGCGTCCGGAGCGGTGGGGATTCCAACAGAAGAGGCACGGCTACAGACAGT
>CADBEB010000021.1 GCA_902793605.1 uncultured Eubacteriales bacterium | reverse complement strand
ATGGCGGTAGCAGGGTTTCTGCCATTCAGAAGAAGACTCGGGAATTATTAGAAACCATTAATGTCGACCTATTACGTTAATTTGATGGTTTCTGTGTTGTTATCAAGGCTGTTTCCGCAACAATTGCTTTTCTTTCAGTTCTGAAGAAAACACCATAAAAGGATGATATAACAATGAACAAAGTCAAACAAACGATCAAAAGCGACCTCTGGATTATTCTCTTAGATATTGTTGCAGTTAATGCCGCATACTATCTTGCTCTCTTGATTCGGTTCTATGTTGGTGGAAACTTCAGACCAACGGTGAGCTATCTGCTTGATGATTTTGCGAGATTTGCACCCTTTTACACAGTGCTCTCCATTATTATCTTCTTTATTTTCAAGCTCTACGGTGGGATGTGGAGATATGCTGGCATCAATGATATGAATCGGATCATTGGTGCAAATATAGCTACAACCATTGTACAAGTTCTCGGAACGATAATCTTTATTCGGCGTATGCCTATCACCTACTATATCATCGGTGCCGTTCTTCAGTTCATCTTCGTTTCACTTATCCGTTTTGCGTATCGTCTCGCCGTCATCGAAAGGCATACGTTGAAGGGAAAGCCGAATGCAAAGAATGCCATAGTTATTGGTACGAGTGATATCGGTCATCTTGTTTTGAAACAGGTTGAGGACAGTCCTGCCTATCGTCCTATTGCTGTAGTGGATACAACAGGAGAAATGACCGGCAAAATGTTTGATGGCATTCCTGTGTATGGGATGGATGATATAGAACGCATCATCGACGAACATGATATCAAAGCAATCTTCATTGGCGAAGCAGAGATGGATAGTGCGCTTCGTGGCAAGATAAAGGGAATAGCAGAGGAAAAAGGCGTTTCTTTCACAGATAATACGGGTTACCTAACATATTCAGGTGAGAATGAAGAGGTTGTAGCAGTACCGGCGAAAGCTGCAAGTAAAGTAATACCGTTCAGCCCTCCGGATATCGGTGAGTCTGAAATCAGCGAGGTCTGCGAAGCATTAAGATCTGGTTGGATTACGACAGGACCTAGAACAAAGCACCTGGAGAGAAGACTGGCGGCATATATAGAGACTGGTAGGGTTGATATCGATACAGAGGCAGAAGTTGAAAAGTGGAGCAATAGGGTTGTTTGTTTGAACTCCGCGACGGCTGCAGAAGAATTGAACCTGAGGATCCTGGGAGTGGGAGAGGGCGATGAGGTCATTGTACCAGCATACACATACACCGCCTCAGCATCTGCAGCAATTCATTGCGGAGCGACTGTAAAGTTTGTTGATATTCAGAAAGATGGCGATAAAACTACTCATATGCCCGAAATGGATTACGAGAAGCTGGAGGCTGCAATCACAGAGAAAACCAAAGCAATTATCGTGGTTGATCTTGGCGGTATTGTGGCAGACTATGATCGTGTGTTCGAGATCGTGGAGAGAAAGAAGAACCTGTTTACACCCCTAAATGATCATTCAAATCCACTATTGGATCTCGGATCTCGGATCCAAGCCGGTCTTGGTCGTGTTGCTGTTGTATGCGATGCAGCACATGCACTAGGAGCTAGTAGAACAGTTGGTTGGACAGGAAAAGGAAAGGGAGAGAGAAAGAAAACATATTGCGGTGCTATCGCTGATTTCACATCTTTCTCTTTCCATGCTGTGAAGAATTTCACGACGGCTGAAGGTGGTGCGAGTACATGGTGTTTGCCGGAGAGTGTGTATGAAAAGAATGTGACCGATACCGAGATTTACAAGTTCTACCAGCTTCTCTCTCTCCATGGCCAGAATAAGGATGCGTTGGCAAAGACCAAGGTTGGTGCATGGGAATACGACATAATTGGGCCTTGGTACAAGTGCAATATGACCGATATTATGGCGGCAATTGGATTAAAGCAATTGGACAGATACCCTGGTCTTCTCGAACGGAGAATAGAGATCATAAAGAAGTATGATGCAGTCTGTGATGAGCTTGGGTTGAAACATTTGGTTCATCATTGTGAAGGATCTGACAGTTCCAATCACCTATATCTTGTCCGTATTCCGGGAGCGGATGTGGAGAAGCGCAATATAATCATTGAAGAGATGGCTAAAGCAGGTGTAAGTACTAATGTACACTACAAGCCTCTTCCAATGATGACAGCATATAAGAATGCTGGGATCGAGAACTATCCATACACATATGATTATTATAAAAACCTGTTCACATTGCCTCTCCACACACTGCTTTCTGATGATGATGTGGAGAAAGTTTGTGGGGCTTTGAGAACGGTGATGGGAAAAAGCTAAAAAGTCGATGAGATGTCCCAGACTTCATATAAATATTGGGTCAATCATTTTTTCTGTGTGATTCCCGACCGGGGAATCACAGCGAACCTAAACACTTGAATAGAATGAGGATCTTCCTGTAAGATTGGTTTGCATCTTGGCGGATGTAACAATCCAATCATAAGGAGATCCTCGACATGGATTATATCCGAACTGACGCAAACGGACAACTGGTTTTCGAACAATCAACAGAATTCCTCCACATTCCTTGCTGTTTGTATGGGTTTCACAACACAGAAACCATCGTTGGGAAAGCAGCATCCGGCAGAACAGTTTACTGCTTTCAGGGGAAACTGGATTTGCCGGAAAGTGAGCGCAGATGCAAGTGCGGGAAGCGGATGCATATCAACAGTCATCCGGATATCACACTCCGACATCTATGCTTCGGCGGTGATCTGAGTTGCCTTCGGTTTCCTCATGTTCAGCTCCGGTGCAGTGGCTGCGGGGCGGTCAAGGAACAGTTCATCAGCTTCCAGACTCCCGGCCATATGATTACGGACGCTCTGTACCAGTACACTCGCGATCTGCTTGCACTCCAGACTTACACCAACAAGCAGGTTGCCGAGATTACCGGGCTGGGCAAGAATGTCATCAAGGAGATCGACAAGAAGCGTCTTCAGGAGAAGTACACCATTGACGGCAAGAAGCTCATCAAGCCGGAACGGAAGGCAAAGTATCTCGGGATCGATGAATTCAAGCTCCATGACGGTCATCGGTACGCGACCCATATCATTGATATGAAATCCGGCCATATCCTCTGGATCGCCAAGGGAAAGACGAAACAGGTCGTATATGACTTCATTGACCATGTCGGCATGGAGTGGATGGAAGGCGTCGAGGCTGTTGCCTGCGACATGAACTCCGATTTCCAGGAAGTCTTCGAGGACAGCTGTGAATGGATTCAGCTGGTGTTTGACTACTTCCATATCGTGAAGAATTTCAACGATAAGGTGGTCAGTGAAATCAGGAAGGATGAACAACGACGCCTCTTTGAGGATGGCAACATTGATGCGGCCAGAGCACTCAAGAAGACACGCTACATCCTGACTTCCAACCGCTCCACGCTACGAAAGAAGGATGAAGAAGCAGCAGAGAGAAAGATCCTTCACAAGGGCAGCGATTTGTTCAAAACCGAGGACGTTGTCCGCAAGGGCGGTCATGAGGCCAGATACGACGAGCTCTTTCTGGAGAACAAGCTCCTATTCACGGTTGACCTGATCAAGGAGAAGCTTGCGGATGCTTACCGGATGACCGACGAAGCCCAGATGGCTGACAGAATCATTGACATCATGGATATCTGTGAAGCTACCGGCAATACTCATCTCCTCTGGTTCCGGAATCTGCTGGACAAGCATTTTGAAGGAATCATAGCTCATGCGACATACCGGATATCTGCGGGCAAGATCGAGGGAATTAACCAGAAAATCAAGACACTCAAGAGGCACGGCTATGATTACCCCGATGATGAATACTTCTTCCTGAAGCTCTTCGACATGAGCCGTCAGGGTTATGTCCGAAACATACCATCACACAGATTTAGTGATTGAACCGTAATTAAGAAGGAAGAACTGTTTGCATCTGATTTTATTGATGGGAAATGCGAGAAAACAGTAAAGTATATTATCAGGAGCATACCCAAGGTTTCATACGGACTTTCTGTTAACGATGGAGCCAGGATTACTGTTGAGGAGATAGGTTGGAAAGCAATAAATCAGGGAATATATTTATCAGCAGGAATAGAAATCCAGTTGGACGGTAGAATCAATATGATGACCCATGTTCCTAACAATCGATTTAACATGATCCACTTTCAGCTGTTTAACAGAGCGGGAGAGTATGTATCTTCATTTGGAGAAGGGTACTCGGAAGGTGTAGTGAGCGGTGAATATGTTCACGATTTACCTAGTGGCTATTATATCCTCCGACTGAAAGGAAATACAAACCGAGCGGATGAAAGGCTACAAATAGAAGTGTTTATGGAGAAAGGAGAACTGAATATAGATATAACGTAGAGGATTTTACTGAAGGATATATTATAGTGGATGATGTAATATTTAACGATCATTTGATCATATCATATTTTGAATAATCGAATTTTCGTTTCTCTCAGCAACAATTGTTTCCGAGGAAGAAAAAGCAGAGGAGAATAATGAATATTCTATATATTGAGCATTATGCAGGATCCCCTGAAATGGGAATGGAGTTTAGACCGTATTATCTTTCCCGTGAATGGGTGAAGATGGGGCATAGAGTTTCGATAATAGCTGGAGACTATAGCCACCTTCGAAAACACAATCCTACGATAACACATGACATGGAAAAACAGACTATCGATGGCATTGACTATTATTGGTTGCAGACTGGAGCATATGAAGGTAATGGCATAAGTCGCGCTCTTACTATGTTTCGGTTTTGTAATAAGCTAAATAAATGGAAAGGATGGATAAATGACCATTTGAATCCGGATGTGGTGATTTCATCATCGACATATCCAATTGATTCGATACCAGCTCATCGTATAGCACGCGGAGGAACTATAAGCTCTAGACACATTCACGAGGTTCACGACATGTGGCCATCGACGCTGATTGAAATTGGCGGCATGTCAAAGCTTAATCCCTTCGTGATGATGATGCAATACGGAGAGAATTACGCATATAAACATGCAGATGCCGTGGTATCACTACTGAAGTATTCAAAAGAGTACATGATAATGCATGGACTTAAGGATGAGAAGTTCTTTCATATTCCAAATGGGATTGTGCTAGAAGAATGGGAGAATCCTGAGCCGTTGCCAATAGAACACAAAAGGACGCTGGAACAACTGAAGGAAAGCGGTAGGTTTATAGTAGGTTATTTTGGCGGACATGCTTTATCGAACTGTTTGATGCCCTTGGTTCAGTCAGCAGAGCAGATGCAGGGTGAAGAGATACACTTTATCTTGATCGGGGATGGGGTAGAAAAGAAAGAATTGATGGCTTATGCGGAGGAACATAAGATAAGAAACATCACATTTCTATCACCTGTGATCAAGAAAGCAATTCCCACACTAACGGAATACTTCAGCTGTACTTATATTGGTGCGAAAGACTCACCACTATATCGCTTCGGTGCTTGTATGAACAAGATGTTTGACGGTATGATGGCCGGAAAACCTATCATTTTTGCAATCAACGCACCGCCAACACCTGTGTCTGATGCTAACTGTGGATTGGTGATAAAACCTGAGGATACGGGAGAGATCGTTAGTGCAGTCAAGCAATTGATGCAGATGGACGAGGATGAGCGAGTCGAGATGGGAAGACGAGGGAAGGAAGAAATTCTAAGCCATTATACTTATAAAAGGCTGGGTGAAAACTTCATGCAGATATGCGAAAAGGCAATGATTAACTGAGACTTCTAGAAAAGAAGAATGTCTTTGAAAGAGGTAATATAGGTGGATTCTGAGTTTCAAGGGTTTAATAGAAGAGGGTCGTTCAAGGCAGAGTATTATCTTCTGTTATTAATATATCGCATATTATTAGATTTCTCTTATAACAAAATAGTCTACCAGTTTTATGCTTATGCAGGTTTTGAATGTAATATAAATGCTGTTTTATATTTTGTTTCTTGGGTCGTTTTAATCCTATCCGCTAGAGTGGTTTTCCATGCATATGTGAATAGAGAAAACAAGGCCTCACAAGAAGTTGTGTTCTTTCTGTATCTAATGTCAATGGTTCCCTTTTCGAGTATGATGGCAAATGGTGCGTTAAAAACAGACTTTGTGATAGCAAATATTGTTTACTGGACAATACTATTGTTCTTCACTACACGAGACAGGTTTATTAAGGGCGCTTCCAACATCAGATTTAAAACAGGAAATGTTACTCTTGGGGATACCCAATTGGTCATCCTTGCTATCGTTCTTGGGTTGGTAACTATTTATGTATCAGGTAGGTATGCAAGATTTAGGTTGAATTTTAATTTGATGGATGTTTATGAACTGAGAGAAGAAGCCAGCAGCAATGATCTCCCAACCATGCTACAGTATTTATTTAGTTGGGGGAGAACGATAAATGTCATATTAATCGCATATTTTGTTAGAAAGAAAAAGTATTTCTGGACAGTGTTTTGTGGAATTGTCGGATTGTTAAGTTTCGGCTATGATGGCTCAAAAAGCACATTTTTCTTGCTGGTTTTGGCAGTGGGAATTAGTTTGCTTCCGAAAATGAGTATGCAAGTTATCAACAAATGGGTGTTGCGAGGTTTTGCAGTACTCATATTCAGCTGTGCTGTGATATATACTATTACAGGAAATTACGTACCTGCATCAATGATAGTACGCCGAGTACTGTTTTTGCCAATTCGTATAGCGAAAGAATACTTTGACTTTTTCACGAAAAACCCACCGGATTATTTGAGGCAAAGTTTTCTTAGATATTTTGGCTTAAGCAGTAACTATGAATCGATTCCTCATATGATTGGGAGAATATACTTCGACTCCCCCAAAATGAGTGCTAATAATGGGTTGATCTCTGACGCAATGGCAAATCTTGGATACTTTGGGATAGTGATGTATCCAGTATTTATCTCAATTGTATTTAAGTGGCTGGATAAGAGTTCAAAGAATCTAGATCCAAGGATATATGTGACAGTTGCAGTATATTTATCTCTTGTGATGACCAACTCATTTTTTACGACTATACTATTAACCCATGGGTTGATAGTGGCAATCATTGTGTTATCAATGATGAAAAGAGAAGAGAACGTTACCAATGAATTGTTGGTGAAAGAATTAAGCATATGAAGGTAATAATTTCGCATGATGTGGATCACATAAGACCTAGAGAACATTGGTTTCGGGATTTGTTTTTTTCCAAATTGTGGTATAGAGAAACTGCAAATCTAATAAAGCGACGAATCAGCATTTTAGAGTGGACTTTTAGATGCACATCGTTTCTATCAAAAAGACTTAATAACATCCCTGAGGTAATAGATGTTGACAATTGTAGTGGAATTCCTTCTACATTCTTCTTTGGTATGAACCAGGGATTGAATATGTCTTACAAACCTCAAGAGGCAAAGGCCATGATAGAGTATGTAAAGAATCATGGTTTTTCTGTAGGAGTACATGGGATTTCTTATAATGATGAGAATGGAATCAAGAATGAAAGAGAGTCATTTGAAAAAGTTACGGGCTTTGAAGCAAATGGAATAAGAATGCATTATGTACGGAACGATGAAAACACAATTCCGCTATTAGAAAAAGCCGGATATCAATTTGATAGTTCGGAATTTGATAAAAAGAAAGGATATACAATCAAGAATCCATATAAAGTAGGAGAAATATGGGAGTTTCCTGTTGGAATAATGGACAGCTATCTTGATTCTAATTTGGAAACGATGAAGAGTCAGACATTAGAATATATAGATTTAGCAAACAAAGAAGGGATTGAGTATCTTACGATACTTTTTCATGATTTTTATTATTCGAAGGCTTATGAGAATTATATGAAATGGTATGAATGGCTTATAGCAATACTACAGGAAGATGAAAGATATTCATTTATCAGCTTTGAAGATGCTATAAGAGAAATGGAGAAGGCAAAATGATAGAAACAACTCCATATGCAAATAGTTTGTTTGAACAGCCTTGGTGGCTAGATATTGTTGCACCGGGTGAATGGGCAGAAGTATTTGTAAAAGAGAATGATGATATAATTGCCAGGTTTCCTTATACCATACGAAAAAAAAGGATTCAGATGCCAATTTTAACTCAAACTCTTGGCCCTTGGATCAAACCGGAAATAAGAGAGAAAGTCCGTGGCAATTCACAGCTGTCAATACAAAAAGAGATTATAACTCAAATGATCAATCAACTACCTCGATATAACTCATTTGATGTGATGTTTGATTCTGCAAATGAGTACATATTGCCTTACAGATGGTTAGGGTTTCGTTATGAGCCAAGTTTCTCATATAGAATAAAAGATCTTTCGGATTATCAAAAAATTGAAAATAATTTCCATAAAAGTGTAAAAAAGAATATTACAAGATCTAGTAAAATATGTGTTATTGACAATGACCCGGATCCTAGAATTCTGTATTCAGTTATGGAAAAGACTTTTCGGAATCAGAAGCGAAAGTATCCCTTTGATTATGAAGTAATAAAGCGAATAGTTGATCGAACATCAACCATCAATCATGGAAGAATGTTTATTGCAAAGGATACTGATGGGAATGTTCACGCATGCTCGTATTTGATATATGATGAGAAATCTGCATATGCGTTACTTGGGGGGGCAGATCCTGAATATAGAAATAGTGGAGCCAAGTCTCTTGTATGGGAACAAGAAATACTATTCGCATCTAAAAACTCAGCTTTTTTTGACTTTGAAGGATCGAACATAGAAACAATAGAGAATTTTGTTAGACAGTTTGGTGGAGAGAGAGTGATTAATTATCGTGTGACAAAACAACCTCTTTGGGCAGAATTAAGTGATATCCTGAAACCACGAATAAAAAGAATTATTGGTTATAAGATTTGAGGATCATTGATATGAAAGTATGTCATGTTTCGAGTGCACATAAAAACGATGACGCCAGAATTTTCAGACTTGAGTGTGTTTCACTTGCAGCTGAAGGGTATGACGTGTACATGGTTGTCGAAGGAGAAAGCAAAGACGTTCAAGGTGTTCATATTATAGGCCTGGGAAAGCAACCGGAAAGCCGTTTGAAAAGGATGACTAGATATACCAGAAAGGCTTATCAGGTAGCTCTTTCTCTGGATTGCGAAATATATCATATACATGATCCGGAACTTCTTCCCTATGCCAGAAAACTTAAAAAACATGGTAAAACAGTAATCTTTGATAGCCATGAAAACACGCTAGAACAGATGGAGGAGAAAACATGGATTCCAAGGCAACTTCGAAGTTTGGTTTCTAGAATGTATCGAAGATATGCAACAAGTATCTTTTCTGAGTTGGACTGTTTGGTGTCGGTTACCCCACATATAGTTGAACAGTTGAAAGTAATTAATCCGCGGACGTACATGATTACTAACTATCCAATTGTCGCAGAGTATCCTTATAGAGAACAAAAAGAAGAATTTGCATTATGCTTTACCGGAGGAATAGATTCGCAATGGAACCATAAATTGGTTATAGATGCTATAAGTGAATTGGATGGTGTGACATATAATCTTTGTGGAAGAAGCTCATCTGATTACATAGAGTCTTTGAAACGTTTATCAGGGTGGAATAAGGTAAACTACTTTGGAAAAGTTCCATTTTCTAAAGCTATCGAAATACAATGTGTTTCAAGCGCAGGAATTGCATTGCTGAGTCCCTCAAATAATACGGGAGGGATGACAGGCACAATCGGCAATACAAAACTGTTTGAATATATGATGGCACGACTCCCTTTAATCTGCACAAATTTTCAGTTGTGGAAGGAGATAATTGAGAAGTATCAATGCGGGATATGTGTTCCTCACAATGATATACAAGCGCTAAAAGAAGCGATTTTATTCTTAAAGAACAATCCAGACGAAGCAAACAAAATGGGAGAAAATGGCAGAAGAGCAGTAATTGAAGAATACAATTGGAAAACAGAAGAGAAAATAATGTTTTCGATGTATGAGGAATTAGCCAGAGAGGTTGTTAAGAACACATGAAAATCTTAACTGTAGTAGGCGCAAGGCCACAGTTTATTAAAGCGGCGGCTGGATCAAGAGAGATTCGTAAGCATCATCAAGAGATTCTTGTCCATACCGGTCAGCATTTTGATGACAACATGTCAGCTGTATTCTTCCGGGAGATGGGTATACCAGAACCGGATTATAACCTGGGTGTTTCTGGCGGGTCTCATGCGCAAATGACCGCAAAGATGCTGGTGGGGATTGAAGATATATTACAGAAGGAATCTCCGGGTGCATTACTGGTTTATGGTGACACCAATTCCACATTGGCCGCGGGGCTTGCCGCAGTTAAGCTTCATATTCCTGTGCTTCATGTAGAGGCTGGAAACAGACTTGGTACTTTGGATAACCCGGAGGAAGTTAACCGTATTACGACTGACCATCTGGCGACTCTCAACTTTTGTGCTACTGAAGATGCGTTGGAGAAGTTGAGAAGAGAAGGTCTTAGCGACAGGTCATATTGTGTAGGAAACATTATGTATGATTCATTCCTGCACTTTGCTGATCAGCCATGGAATGAGCCGCATATCCTAGACTTTGATGGGAAGCCTGTAACGGTACCTGACACGTATTATTACATGACCTGTCATCGACAGGAGAATACATATTCAGATGGACCTCTTACAGAAATCCTTCTTGCGATGAACAGCCTTGATGCTCCGACAATCTATCCAGTTCATCCAAGGAACCATGATAGAGCTAAGAGAATTGTTGAAGAAAAGAAATTCTCTAACATCATCCTAACACAGCCAGTCGGTTATTCCGATTCCGTTCACCTGACTAAAAATGCAAAGAAGATCGTAACAGATTCCGGCGGCCTCCAGTGTGAAGCATTCTATGCTGGTGTACAGTGCGTTTTTGTGCTCGATTTCATCGTTTGGCCAGAGACCATGGTAGATAACAGAAATCAGCTGGCAAAAGCAAATCACAGAGACATCCTGGAGAAACTAAGCAAAGAACAAACCATTAATCCAGATTACCAGCCATTTGGTGATGGTCATGCGGCTGAGAAAATATGCGAAATAATAGGAAAGTGGGAAAGAAAAGAACTATGAAGTATGCACTGATTGGGTGTGGACGTATCAGTCCTAATCACATTGAAGCAGCGAAGAACAATCATCTGGATTTTGTTGCAATCTGTGATATCGTTCCAGAAATTATGGTAGAGAAATCTGAAAGGTTTGGATTGGAGAATGTAAGGAAATACACGGATTATCATGAACTTCTTGAGAAGGAAAAACCAGAGCTGGTAGCTATAGCAACAGAATCAGGGAAGCATGCGGCTATTGCTCTCGATTGTATCGCTGCTGGATGCAACGTAATCATTGAAAAGCCTATCGCACTCTCTATCGCCGATGCTGATGCGATTATAAATGCTGGTAAGGATAAAGGAGTTCTCGTCTGCGCCAACCATCAAAATCGTTTTAACAAATCTGTGCAGTATATTCGTAAAGCACTTGAAGCCGGTCGCTTTGGTCGTCTTTCTCATGGCGCAGCTCATATCCGGTGGAATCGTGGAAAGGGTTATTACGATCAGGCTCCGTGGAGAGGAACGTGGGCTCAGGATGGCGGTTGTCTGATGAACCAGTGTATCCATAACATCGATCTTCTCCGTTGGATGATGGGTGATGATATCGATGAGGTAATGGCTTATACTGATCAGCTTGAACATCCATATCTGGAAGCGGAAGACCTTGGTATGGCATTGGTTAAGTTCTCTAATGGATCCTATGGTCTGATCGAAGGAACAACTAATGTCTATCCGAAGAATCTGGAAGAAACTCTTTATATCTTCGGGCAGAAAGGTACGGCGAAAGCGGCTGGTACCAGCGACAACATCATTGAAGAGTGGAGCTTTGAGGACAAACTGGATGATCCGGAACACGTAAAAGCGACGTACGCGGAGAATCCACCGAACGTATATGGCTTTGGTCATACTCCTCTATATGCAGATGTGATTGAAGCTATACAGACTGGAAGACAGCCTTATGTGGACGGTGAAGCCGGAAAACGTGCGCTCGAACTTGTACTGGCAATCTACAAGTCTGCTGCTGAACATCGACCGGTGAAACTTCCTCTGGAAAGCTGTTCCACTCTTGATTTCGTTGGCCGCTTCGGTGAAGGAGAAAAAAGATGAGCGAATACTTTGTGCATCCAACTAGTGTGGTGGATGAAGGTGCGGTCATTGGTGACGGCACGAAGATCTGGCACTTCAGTCATATTCAGACCGGTGCAAAGATCGGCAAGAACTGTTCCTTCGGTCAGAATGTGAATGTGTCCAATAATGTGAAGATTGGCGATGGCGTTAAGGTTCAAAACAATGTTTCCATCTATGAAGGTGTAGAACTTAGAGACTATGTTTTCTGTGGACCATCTTGCGTCTTCACAAATGATTTGACACCACGTGCGAAGTATCCGAAAGGGAGAGCTGGATATAAGAAGACCGTTGTTGGGGAAGGCGCATCTATCGGAGCTAACGCGACGGTTGTCTGCGGACACAATATCGGAAAGTGGGCAATGATTGCTGCTGGAGCTGTTGTAACATCAAACGTACCGGATCATGCCCTGATGATGGGCGTTCCGGCACGTCTTCGCGGCTGGGTTTGTGAATGTGGAGCAATTCTGTCGGATGATCTCACCTGCGATAAGTGTGGACGCACATATCATGAATCAGATTCCGGTCTGAAGGAGGTCAAGTAAATGCAATTCAGAGATCTTCCTAAACAATACGAGGTACTGAAAGATAAGATCGATGCAGCTATGATTGGTGTGGCATCATCTGCTCACTTCATTTCCGGTCCAGAAGTGAAGGAACTGGAAAAGGAACTTGCTCAGTATGTTGGTGTTAAACACTGCATTACGTGCGCAAATGGAACGGATGCGATATCTATTGCCATGAGAGCTTGGGGCATTGGAGAAGGTGACGCAGTTTTTATTCCTGACTTCACGTTCTTCTCCTCAGGCGAATGCCCTGCTGACGAAGGAGCCACACCTATCTTTGTAGATGTGGATAAGATAACATACAACCTTGACCCTGTGAAGTTAGAAGAAGCAGTCAAGAAAGTTGTTGAAGAAGGAAAGTACAAAACCAAAGCCGTTGTGGCAGTGGATCTGTTTGGTCTTCCGGCTGATTATGTGCAAATTAAGTCAATCTGTGAGAAATATAATCTTCTTCTTCTGGAAGACGGTGCTCAGGGATTCGGTGGAAGTATTAACGGTAAGATGGCGTGCTCATTTGGAGATATCTCTACAACATCTTTCTTCCCGGCAAAGCCTCTTGGCTGTTATGGAGATGGAGGTGCAATTTTCACAGATAATGATGAATGGGCAGATCTGATCCGATCTATTTGTGTCCATGGGAAAGACACATCAAATCCGAATGATCAGAACGCGAAGTATAACAATATCCGAATCGGAATGAACAGTCGGTTGGATACGATTCAAGCTGCAATTTTATTGCCGAAGCTTAAAGCATTTATTGATTATGAGCTGGAAGATATCAACAAGGTTGCTGGGTGGTACACGGAAGGACTGAAGAATACGGATTTGGTTCTTCCGATCATTTCTGATGGTTACTACAGTTCTTGGGCACAATATACAGTACAGCTTCCGGAGAGGGTGGATAGAAAGACGGTACAAGCGAAACTAAAGGCAGCTGACATCCCATCAATGGTCTATTATGCTAAACCTATGCATCAACAGGGTGCCTTCGAAGGAACTGATAGCGCAACGGCAGAATGCCCGGTGACGGAGAAGCTCTGTAAAACCGTTCTTAGTCTTCCTTTGGATCCATATAAGACTAAAGAAGAAATTGATTCTGTGGTAGCAGAACTGAAGAAAGCCATAGGGAAAAATCTGCGCTCTCATACTTGCTGACATTTCTACAAAGAACATAATAAAAGGAGATTGAAGATTATGGAATTCAATAACATCTATCAGGGACTTATTTCTGGCAAGGAGAAACTTGCTCTGGTCGGTCTTGGTTATGTCGGTATGCCTATTGCTGTTGAGTTTGCGAAACATATCAAGGTTATCGGCTTTGATATTAATGAAAAGCGTGTTAATGAATACGCAAATGGTATTGATGCGACAAACGAGGTAGGCGAGGCGATCAAGGATACAACAGTTGAGTTTACAGCGGATCCTACTCGCCTGAAGGAAGCGAAATTTATAGTTGTAGCTGTTCCTACTCCTGTTAACGATGACAATACTCCTGATTTAAAACCAGTTGAAGGCGCGTCGCGTACGGTCGGTCAGAATCTGTCTGCAGGTACGATTGTTGTATTCGAATCTACCGTTTATCCTGGAGTTACTGAGGATATCTGTGTTCCGATTATTGAGAAGGAATCTGGACTGAAGTGCGGTGTGGATTGGAAGATCGGATACAGCCCCGAGCGCATCAATCCTGGCGACAGGGTTCACACCCTCACGACGATCCGCAAGGTTGTTTCTGGCATGGATGAGGAGTCTGCAAGGGAAATCAAGAAGGTATATGATATCGTCATCAAAGCAGGAACGTTCCCGGTGAGCAATATCAAAACAGCTGAGGCGGTTAAAGTTGTAGAAAATAGCCAGCGCGATATCAATATCGCTTTCATGAATGAGATCGCCATCATTTGTGACAAGCTAAAGATTGACACGGATGAAGTATTGGCTGGCATGAATACTAAATGGAATGCACTTGGATTCAAACCTGGTCTTGTTGGTGGTCACTGCATTGGCGTTGATCCCTATTATCTGACAAATGTTGCTGAGAAACTGGGATATCATTCTCAGATCATCTTGAACGGCCGTCAGGTTAATGATTCAATGGGTGCGTTCGTGGCGGATGCTGCGATTAAAGAGATGATCGAGGCTGGCATGGCTCCGAAGAAAGCTGTGGTTGTGATCCTTGGCTTGACCTTCAAAGAGAATTGTCCAGATACCAGAAACTCGAAAGTAGTTGATATTATCAATAGACTCAAAGAATATGAAATCAATCCTATCGTGACTGACACCTGGGCAGATGGTGAAGTTGCCAAACACGAATATAGCGTTGAACTGACTGCTTGGGAAGATGTACCAATGGCTGATTGTGTAATTATCGCAGTTGGTCATAATGAGTATCGTAATATGTCCATGATGCAGATTAAGGAGTTGTTCAAGACTGAACTTGCTGATGATGAGAAAGTTCTGATCGATGTTAAGAGTCTTTACCGGATGGATGAATTGAAAGCGTCTGGAATGAGGTTCTGGAGATTGTAATACCTAAGTGCAGTCATAAAAAGTGTCTGCGCTATTTTGTTGTTCTGAGCATTCATGAAACAACAATACATTATTCAGACAGGAAGAGAAAACGTTGGCGAAGAAAAATATCGCGAAGACAATGCTATCTGTTTCTGGAATAGTAATTTTGGCAAAGATCCTCGGCTTTATCAAGCAGATGATTACTGCCAACGCTTTTGGGGCGACAATACAGACAGATCTTATTTCAATATCAGAAGGTTTAATAGCGAATACAGACTATCTTCTTGTTCAGGCATTATCCACGGCATTCATTCCTATTTATATCGCAGCAAAAGCAAAGGGAGACAAAGAAGCTAAGGGATTTGTATCAAATACCATAAAGATATTCTTTGTTGTCACTTTGGGCATTTCCCTCGTTTTTTTTGTTTTCTCCCCGTTTATTGCACGTCTGTTGGCTCCGACTTATTCTGCTGAGCTTTCGGGAGAGCTTGCAAAGTATATAAGAATCATATCTCCGATATTGATACTGATCGTTGAATTGGCTGTGTTTAACGCCTTGCTTAAGGCAAACGAAAGCTTTGTCCCAGGTGAATTGGTAGGGTTTAATCAGAGCGTGATTCTGATTGCACTTGTTTATCTGATAGGGAGCATTTACGGTCCGGATACGCTAGTGTTTGCCTATTTCACTTATGCGGTATTTAATCTGGTTTTCTTGATGATTTTTTCAAGAAAATACTGGAGGATTGACAGAGGGAATCCTTTTGTTGATGAAAATGTAAAGCAGCTCCTAAAAATGATGGGCCCCCTGATTCTAGGTTATTCAATGATTTTTGTGAATCAGCAGGTTGACAAAATCATTGTTTCCGGCTTGGGCGAGGGTACTGTAACCGCAATGAATTATGCGGCCGTTCTATCAAATTTTGTCAGTACATTTATTGGTAGTATCTGTGGAGTCTTATTCACATACATTGCGAAGAACATCTCTGAGGAAAAGGATGGAGATGCTGCCGATCTGACAATCACTGCTGTTATTCAAATAGGGACTATTCTTCTTCCAGTTAGTATCCTTGTCATGTTGAATGCTAAGGATATCGTGACGATAGTATTTGGAAGAGGAAAGTTTGGCACTTCAGCGATAGAAAACTGTTCAATGGCATTGATTGGTTATGGTCTTTTGTTTGTTCCATACTTAGTTCGAGAGCTATTCAGCCGTTTTCAATATGCATACAAAGATTCGAAGAAGCCAATGATAAACAGTTCAATATCTATAGTGGTGAATATAGTTCTTAGTATCGCTTTAAGCAAGATCATGGGAGTACTTGGAGTTACTCTCGCAACAAGCATATCTGTGTTTGTTTGTGCGGCTTTGAACATTTGGACATCCAAGAAGCGCAATGCGGAATTAAGACTGCATGGGATGAGTAAGTATATATTTAGATGGACGCAGGGTGTGGCGATTTGTATCGCGTTTTCTTTATTAGGACAAAATATGCTGGCGAAAGCTCATGTGTTGATCAGGTTCGCTGCCATAACTGTTCTAAGCCTTGGAATATATGCGATAATCTTATACCCAGTCATTAAGTCACTGCTGAACAAATTACTCAGAAAGGCATGAAGAGCATGCTGAAGAAAACAAAGGTTGCTTTCGCAGTTTTATACATCGTATGTTTCTGCTGTTGCTTTTCGTTTGCTCAAGGCGAGAACCTGAAAATATCAGATTACTCCGAAGTTGTTTTAAATCCATTCATGAGGGAACCGGATGACTACTATTCTGAATCCAAGCTATCAATCCAAGATAATGGACTCGATTATACAAATTATTGGATACAGACTGTAATTGCTATAACAAAAATGAGGTATGATTATGATTATGAATATGCTAAGAAAATAATAGATTGTGAGATAGATACGTTTGCAAGATATGGCTACTTCCCCAGGCCGGAATACCAGGACTTTCAATACGGATGGGTTTCAAGTATGGATGCTCCAGTTATTGCTGTGGCAAGTTTATGGCTGTACGAGGAAACGCAGGAAGAGAAGTATTTAGTTTTTACAAAAACTCTCTCGGATTACATTTTGCAGGATGTACGCAATCATGGGTTTGTAGGAACTGCAAAGGGTAAGAGATGGTTATATGAATATGCTGGTGTTAATACAACAGAAGAAGCAGCAGAGTTTGTATTAAATGGATCTCTTCTGGGGACGTTGGCAACAGCTATTATTGCGAAGAAAACTGATAACGACGATCTAAATAATCTGGTGGAAGAACAAATAGAGAACTATAAGCTTCATTCTGATCTATATTTATATAGGGGCAATTCGTGGTGTTATTATGAACTTAATGAAAAGCGAGTTAATCAGCCTCATTATGTAATATATGAGATTCGTCTATTAGATGCGCTATATGAAGTAACAGGTGACTCGTGGTTTGAGAAGCAAGCATCCATCAGAAGAGAAGCGTTGCTGTCGTATTATCAGGGGTTTGTGATAGGAGAAGAGCTTTTCTTCCTTAGAGCAGGAGCGCCACATTATTATTACATAGATGTTTTTGATACTGTTCTTCAGTTTGAAGACAAAGAGGGCAATATTCTATTAACTTCAACCGCATCTGGTAGAAGTATATCAGATAGTATTATCAGGGTGAAGATTCCTTTAGGGACTGATCATATTAATTGGATTTCGCATACCGAGTATTACGATGTATATATTGGAACAATTCGTGCCTCTGAAATGACTCCAGAAACCATGGCCTCAACAATAGAGTTTGTAGCTGAAGCGTCTACTGATGGTTCAATAGACAACAAAACTATATGCATTAAACCGAGCACAGGCAAAACAAATCTGATATGCAGGATAAATACACCGATGGTGTATGAATTTGATGATGTTTTTGTTTTAGAATTGGAAAACTTATCAGGACGAGATTATTCAATGAATATCATCCTTTATGATTCTGAAGATAGGACAATAGAAAGATATTTACCTCAGCTGAATCCAGGTAAGAATTCAATTCAGTTTAGTTTGCCTGGATTTGTTGAAGGCGATGCAGACCTTTTGAATGTAAAATATTTCTATCTTCGGATATATGCAAGTGGTGAAGAGAAGATACAAATCAAAGTTGGGAATCTTTACAAGTTTGATAATTCTGGAGAATATATGCAATATCTTATGAATACTGAGTATGTTCCTGTTTGGCAGCGCTGAGAGTAGTGAAGAGCATGAAGAATCAACGATTAAAATATGTGGATTTCTATAAATTTTTAGGCATTACTCTTATGATCATGGGTCACGTTGGGTTTGGAAGTGGATTTGATAAGTACATTCATGCATTTCATATGCCAATGTTTTTCGTTGCGTCTGGATATTGTTTTTCGAGTGGAAGGTGCTTTGGATCATTCGCACTGAAAAGAAGCAGATCTATATTGATTCCATATTTTGTTTTTTCTATTATCACGTTCTTGGCACTCAGACGAATCAACGACATCCGCTTTTCTTCATTACAGCACATTGTTTGGTTGAACAACGTTGGTACGCCTATTGCTGGTGTTTGGTTTTTGACAGCATTGTTATGGTCAAATTTGATCTACTTTGCGATTAATCGGATTCCATCAGATAATATCAGATGGTTTACTTCTATAGTTTGTTTTTTACTAGGGGCGACGATCGAATCTACTATAGGGACGACTCTCCCATGGTCTATTGCTCAGGCTTTGGTTGGCGTGTTTTTTATTCATATTGGAAAGTGTCAGAGAGAAAAAGAGCAGTTGAAAAATGTACCAACATGGATTGTTATTTCAGGAATTGTAATAGTTACAGGTTTAGTATTCTTAAACAACCATGTAAATGTCAGACTGTCAAAGTATGATAACATAGCTTTATTCCTTATTAATGCAGTTGCAATGTCCGTATTGCTTTTGGTATTATCAACTCGAGTAGAAAAAAAGGTTGAGAATTTACGAGTATATGATGTGTTGTGTTCAATAGGACATAATTCTATTTGCTATCTTGTTCTTAATCAAATAGTTATCAGGCACTCTAGTGCCATACTGGAGAATGATATTTTTCATGCATGGGGAGGTGTCAAGCCTGTAATTGTTTTTTTGATTTCATATGTAACTATGTATCTGTTATCTGCGATAATCACAAATACAAGGTTAAGAACCCTTGTTGGAGATTTCACGGGAATCAAGATTTGTGGGAAACGGAATGAGGATAGAGTATGACCAACGAAAAAACGAAATCAATCTCTGGAAGCACAAAATCTCAATCCATGAATTGGCACCAATATTCGATGAACCGAACGGAATCATCGTTTTCCTGGACAAATCTCACTCAATCTATAAAGACCTTTATTATCTTGGTTGGACAACACATGGAAACTACGTTCTTGTGTGGTATAATATTGTGAAGCTAATACAATCCGTATAATTGGCGGATGAAAGCTGAAGTGACACTATGCCTTTAGTGAGCGTTATCATTCCGGTTTATAATGTTGCTCCATGGTTATCTGAATGCGTTGATAGTGTAATCAACCAAACATATAATAATCTGGAAATCCTGCTGATCGACGATGGCTCTACTGACGGAAGCGGCGAGATATGTGATAATTATAGCCAACTTGATAGAAGGATTACTGTACTTCATACCGATCATCACGGACTAAGTGCAGCTAGAAATAATGGATTAGATCACGCAACAGGGGATATCATATTTTTCCTCGATTCTGATGATGTAGCATATCCAAATGCGATAGAACGTGTTGTTGCTGTTATGGAGCAAACCGCTGCGCAGATAATTGCCTTCGGTACATCTCGAGAAGGATTCTACAATCGGACTGATGTTCTCAGGAGTATGATTAGCAAGAATGGAATTGCAGGTGCGATCTGGACAAAAGTATTCAGATCAGACGTGCTCAACGATATCAGATTTCGTGAGAACCATAATTATTCGGACGTTGCTTTCTTTTTGAACGCTTTCGATAAATGTGGGAAACTATATGCGATTACGGACAAGCTGATAAAATATCGATATCGGCCAGGAAGTATCACTGCATCAAATACAGTAAGCAATCGTCTGGATGCTGTTGAACAGAATATATGGTTATATGATTACGCAAAGAGTAGAGATTCCGAGGTAATTGAAAAGCTACGACTAAGGATTATTAAAAGTAAACTTGCATCGTACTACTATCTGTATAATGATCAGACACCGAAAAGCAAAGCGATTAAAAAAACATTTCAGGAAGAAATTATTCGGGCATTACCGAGTATTCCTTTGAGAGAATGGAAGTTAAAAAGTGCAGCGATGTTGTTTAAATTCTCGCCAAGATTGTTTGTGGGGCTTTACAAACCAATTGACGTGATAAAGAAGATGAATCGGTTGATAGAGAACAAAGTGTGACCCTCTAGTACGATGAATATAAGAACGTTATCACTATCCGCAAACATCACATATCCATTCCAGAACTGGTAGCGATATTTGATGATCCGAACGTGATTCTTGATGTAATTGATGATGTTCATTCTCAATTCAAGGAACGATTCTATTTGAACTTCCAGAATAATTAACCCGCTTTGGTATTGGACTGGTTAACCAGATCTTGTGCCAGAGTATCACCATCCGCTGCTTTTTCCGGTAATCAGGGGGAAGAGATGGAAAAGACGAGAGAGAACCTGATAGGAACAGGTTGGAATTGTTCTCAGCTTGTTTATGCTGTTTTCATTGGTTTATTGCTGTTGAGTTATCAGGCAATTCAGACATTCGACCATGAAGCGATTTCATTTCCGGCTGTACTGGCAGCGTTTCGAATCGGCGCAGCCATTGTCGGGATTATACTGGGAAAGCTCTGGAAAGACAAAGGCTTTTTGATTATTTTTGTTTTACTGCTTTATCAGGCAATTCAGATTGCTTTGAAGCAGAGTGATCTGTTTTTTTCTGAATCCGTCAGCACTGAACTGCTTAATGGATTATGGGCTGTTGGCGGTTGCTATGCTATAGGGAGAATTCTTAGCAGACAACAAATACGAGAATTTCTTCATGTTTTTGTCATTGCCTGGCTGGCCTTGATGGCAGTTCAATGCATGGTTGCTTTATATGCCGCATGGACAGATCAACCGATTTCTAATTTGAGCGGTGGGTCGATCTGGGGTATTCCTCATTCAAAATGGGGAACTTGGTATCCGGAAAGACTACTGATAGGATATGAATCACCGACGCTATCCGGTTCAGCTTTGAGTGTTTCTGGTCTTATGGCTTTGTGTGCACTTCTTTCTGAGAAACGGAAAGGAATCAGAATCCTGCATTGTATAGCGTTTATCATTGTTTTTGTTGCTTTGGGATTAACCAATGCACGGACGTCTATCCTTTCATTATCTGTCGGGGCGGCGCTGATTACTTTTCTGTTGATTCTTGAGATGCGGAACAAAAAGGGAAAAGAATCAGCGGAAGCAATTGAAAAGAAGAAGACGATACGGACCTGGGCGGCTGCGGTTATTTGCATGGTAGCCGTACTTGCTTTGTCAATATTTGTTTCATTGAAGATCCCGATACTATTTGGTGAAGCAAAGATGAAAGGAAACCTGGTTGTTACCAGCGCAAAAGCAGAAGAAACAACATCTGAAGAACCTTGGAATCAAACAATTCAAAGCAGAGGCTTTACAGGGTCCAGAATACTAACCGGACGAGATGAGGTTTGGCAGAAAGTGATCCAATATCTCATGGAGAAGCCGCAGCGTATTGTTTTTGGAGAGTCGATATATAATCCCATGACTGGTCCCAATATCAATATGCAGTTTAAGAAACCGATGGGCCACTGTCATAATATGATCCTGCAGATCCTGCTGGAAAACGGACTTGTTGGCCTTCTGATCATCTTTGCTTTTACTATATATACTACAAGGAATGCTTTCAGAATTGTTATGAGCAAAACATCGCCTCTTTGGCTTAAACTTATACCAGTAATACCTGCTTCTATATTGGTTGGAGATCTTGCAGAATGCTTCGGCTGGTTCCATGAGTGGAAAGGTCCGGCGTTGCCATTCCTGTTTGTTGCTTGCGGAATCATCAATGCCGTGGGATCCAGGGAAGCAAAGCAAGTCGGGAATAATAACAAATTCGCCCACTCAAACACTTACTGAGGATGCACACTCAAAACGGGAGAAGAAAAACATGCAAACCGAACTGGCAATTATCGTTTATTCCTGTGAACGGAATTACAAAATGTGGAAAGTCGTGATGCACTTTTTCAAAAAATTCTGGTATGATTGTCCATACCCGATCGTGCTTCTGACCGACTATGACCGGGAAGGACGGGGAATAAAGGACGGATTTGATCTTGTCATCGAGAAAGACAGCACCTGGGCGGAGATGATGGAAACCGCTCTGGAACAAACCGGTGCAACGCATTTCATGACATGGATGGATGACTTTCTGCTTTGTGATAAAGTAGATAATCAAAGGTTTGGAGAATACTTCCGGAAAGCAAAGGAACTGCAGGCCGCCTTTTACAAATTATGCCCCGCGAATTATACTCAATTGATTCCCTGCGATCAGAGCACGGCAAAGATCAAAAAGGGAAGCGCCTACTCTGTTTCTACCCATGCCGGAATCTGGGAGACGGAAAGTTTCCTGTCTTTCCTGAAAAAGGAGTGGAGCGCCTGGGATTTTGAAAGGATCGGATCCCTGGAAAGCGAGCGGATATCCCATGAGATGTACGCTTCACTGGATTACCGGATCCCCTACATTGAAGGAATCAGAAAAGGGAAATGGTTCCCCGAAGGAGTCAGGCTGCTGAAAGAGAACGGAATCAGTGTGCAGGACACGGGAAAAAAAGAGATGACCTTGAAGGACCGGTTCATCGTTCAGGCAAAGGCAGTGATCCTCAGCATGAACCCGAAACTCGTACTGCGGGTTCAGAACATGGTCATTGAGCGAAAAAGGTGAAAGCAATGGACAAAAACGGAAAGATCTTTATCGCCGGCCGCGGCGGCCAGGTGGGCTCGGCCATTGAACGGAAGTTCCGGAAAGAAGGCTATGAAAACATCATCGGGCTTCGCTCCCGGGAGTTGGACATGAGGGAACAGGCGGCGGTCCGGGAATACTTTGAGCAGGAGAAACCGGAGTATGTTGTGCTGGCGGCGGCAAAAGTCGGCGGGATCATGGCGAACATCCAGTCTCCGGCAGAGTTTTTGTACGACAACCTTGCGATCCAGAATAATATCATTGAATGCTCCCGGGTCTACGGTGTGAAGAAACTGCTGTTCCTGGCATCCTCCTGCATTTACCCGCGACTTTCCCCCCAGCCAATGAAGGAAGAGTACCTGATGGATGGTAAGGTCGAGCCTACAAATGAGGGATATGCGATTGCCAAGATAGCAGGTTTGAAGCTTTGTGAAATGTACAATCGGCAATATGGAACGGACTATATCTCTGTAATGCCCTGTAACATTTATGGCTATGGAGACAATTTCAGTCCGACAAGATCCCATGTTGTTGCTGCTTTGATTCGGAAAGTTCATGATGCAAAGATCAGCGGCGCAAAGAGCATTCCAATGTGGGGAACGGGAGTGGCTCGGCGTGAACTGATGTTTGTGGACGACCTGGCAGACGCGTGCTTCTATCTTTTCAATACATACTCCGGCAATGAGTTCTTTAATGTGGGTACCGGAACGGATGTCAGCATAAAAGAACTGGTTGAACTGATCATGGATGTTGAGGATTACCATGCGGAACTGGAATTTGATCCAAGCAAACCGGACGGCATGCCGCAGAAGCTGATGGACGTGACCAAACTGGCCGAAGCGGGGTGGACGGCAAAGACGAGCCTAAAGGAAGGGCTGAAAAAGACATACGACTATTTCCTTCACGAAGTACTGCCAAAGGAACAGAAATAACAAAGATCAGGAGAAAGAGACATGAAGTACAGCCTTTCCAACGACACATGGGATATCCAGGAGATCGAAGCGGCACATAAGGTGATCGATTCCAGGTATTTTACGGTGAACGGACCGCATGTAAAGCAATACCAGGAGGATTTCGCGAAGAAATTCGGCTCGAAATACGCCGTGATGTCGAACTCCGGATCTTCCGCCAACCTGCTGACGATGGCTGCGCTGGTTTATTCAGGCCGCCTTAAGCGGGGGGACGAGGTGCTGGTCACCGCCGTATCCTGGAGCACGACCTATTTCCCGATCTGTCAGATGGGGCTGAAGATCCGGCTGGTCGACATCGACCTGGGCACGCTGAACGTGGATCCCGACGCACTGGAAGCGGCCATCACCCCCGCCACCAAGGCGGTGATGATCGTCAACCTGCTGGGCAATCCGAATGAGTTTGACCGGATCCGGAAGATCTGCGATGAACACAACCTGATCATGCTGGAAGACAACTGCGAATCCATGGGGGCTACCTATGAGGGAAAAGAAGCCGGGACATTTGGTCTGATCGGTTCCTTCTCCACCTATTTCTCCCATCACCTGTGCACGATGGAAGGCGGAATGAACGTGACGGACGATGAAGAGCTGTATCACTATATGCTCTCCATCCGCTCCCACGGCTGGACCCGGCACCTGCCGGACAGTTCGAAGATCTACAAAAAGCTGAACGATCCCTTCTATGAAAGCTTCAACTTCATTATGCCGGGCTTTAATGTGCGGCCGCTGGAGATCGAAGCGGCCGCCGGCATCGAGCAGCTGAAAAAGCTGGACGCCTTCATTGAGCAGAGGAGAGTCAACGCAAAACTGTTCAAAGAGCGGATCGAAAAAGAGACTGACCTTCTGACCCAGCAGGAAACCGGGAAGGCTTCCTGGTTCGGATTCGCCATCATCCTGCCAGAGGAGAAGAAGGGAAAGAGAAACGCCTATATCGAGGCGCTGAACGCCGCTGATATCGAGGTGCGGCCCATCGTCGCCGGGAACTTCGCAAGGCAGAAGGCGCTGCAGTTCCTGGACTACAGTATCAGCGGCGAACTGAAGAACGCCGATTACATCCATGAGAACGGATTCTTTGTCGGAAACCATTCCATCGAGATGAGCGAAAACATCAACCTCCTGATCGATGTGCTGAAATCTGTGAAGGCGTAAGGGAAACCAGAATGAAGAACATCATCCTTTTATCCGGCGGTAGCGGAAAGCGGCTCTGGCCGCTTTCCAACGATATCCGTTCCAAGCAGTTCATCCGGATCTTCAAAAAGCCGGAGCACTCTATTCCCATGGGAACGGAATACACCGGCGACTACGAGTCCATGATCCAGCGGGTCTACCGGCAGATCAAGACGATCGATCCGGAAACCAAAGTGACCATCGCCACGAATAAAGCGCAGGTCTCCGCGATCCACAACCAGCTGGGTACCAGCGTCGGGATCTCCCCTGAACCCCGGGCCAAAGGCACCTTCCCGGCGATCGCCCTGGCGGCCGCCCGGCTCCGCGAAGAGCAGAACGTCCCGGATGACGAAGCGGTCGTCGTCTGCCCGGTGGATCCCTATGTGGACGATTCCTACTTCCAGTGCCTTGAAAGCCTGCATGAAATCGCGCAGAAAGGGGAAAGCAGGCTAGCCCTCATGGGCATCCAGCCCACCTATCCCTCCGAAAAGTACGGGTATATCATCCCGACCACCGACGACGGAGAGCATTACTACTTCAGCTTTACCGAAAAACCGGACAAGGAAAAAGCGGAACAGTATATTGAGCAGGGTGCCCTCTGGAACGGCGGTGTTTTCGCCTTCAAGCTCGGATATATTCTTGAAAAATCAAGGGAACTCCTGGGAACAGACGATTCCGCAACCCTGCTGAAAGCGTATGAACAGCTGGAAAGCATCAGCTTTGACAAAGTGGTGGTGGAAAAGGAAACGTCCATCGAAGTCCTGCGCTACAGCGGGACCTGGAAGGACCTGGGCACCTGGAACACGCTGACCGAAGCCATGGAAGAGAACGCCGTCGGCGATGCCAGGATCGATGAAACATCAGAAAACGTCCATGTGATCAACGAGATGGGTGTCCCGATCCTCGTGATGGGCATGAAGGACGCCGTGATCTCCGCCTCCCCGGAGGGGATCCTGGTCTCCGACAAGCACCGGAGCTCCTTTATCGGCCCCCAGGTGGAAGCCATCGACCAGCGGATCATGTTCGCCGAGAAGAGCTGGGGCTCCTACCGTGTGCTGGACGTGGGAAAAGACTCCCTGACCGTCAAGGTTACCCTGAACCCCGGCCAAAGTATGAACTACCACAGCCACGAAAAGCGGGACGAGAACTGGACCGTCGTCTCCGGCTCCGGAGAAGCCATCCTGGACGGCAAAAGGATCCCTGTGAACCCCGGGGATATCCTCTCCATGCCGGCACACATGAAGCACACCATTACTGCCGGCCCAAATGGCCTGCTGCTCATCGAGGTGCAGCTCGGAAAGGACATCTCCACAGCGGACAAAATAAAATATGATCCTGAAAAATAAGGATCGGCAATAAGCCTTCCAGTGTGAACTTCCAAATAATTAACCCGCTTTGGTATGAGACGAATCATAGATGAGCAGATCAGCCGGCAGGAAGCAGTCGTATTGGCCATGAAGAAAAAATATGACGCATCTGTGGAAAAGCTGGCGAAGCTGGTAGACAAAAAGAAGGAACCAGAGAGTAAAGAAATTCTGGAGCTGCTGAAAACCACAACCAGATCTTTTGACGAGATCAAGGCTTTCCTTAAGGGAGAGAATACAGAGGAAGATGGCTAACAATAATCAAAATCTGGTTTGGTCTGTTATGAAACAAAGATTGCAGGAGAAGGTTAAGTTGAATGAACTGGATCGATTATCGGGAACTGTTAGGGATTGGATTTGAAGATAAATCAAAGCTTCAAATGTGTAAAAACAGAACGAAGAATATTGTTTCCGATTTGTCAAAATACTATATGGTGTTTAGAAATATCGGGGTCAGACCCCATTAAGATAAATGTCATTGAGGGTAAAAAATACTGGGTGTTAAGAAAGGATAGGATGATTTTGTTATGTGTACTGCTATAACTTATTCGACGAAAGACCATTATTTTGGACGTAATTTGGATCTTGAGTATTCATATCACGAGGAGGTGGTTGTTGCTCCTCGAAATTTCCCACTATTGTTTCGCAAATGCGGGAGCATTTGCAGTCATTATGCTTTGATTGGGATGGCTTTTGTGGTGGATGATTACCCGCTTTATTATGATGCCACCAATGAAAAGGGCTTGAGCATGGCGGGTTTGAACTTTCCCGGGAATGCACATTATTTTGAGGAAAGAGACGGCGCGGTCAATATTGCTCCGTTTGAGTTTGTTCCGTGGATCCTGGGGCAGTGCGCCAGCGTGGAAGAGGCGAGGCAGTTGCTGTCCAGGGTCAATCTGATCAATATCAACTTCAGCCAGGTTCTCCCGCTGTCGCCGCTGCATTGGATGATTGCGGATCAGAAGGAAGCGATTGTGGTAGAATCAGTTAAGGACGGCCTCAAGGTATATGACAATCCGGTGGGCGTTATGACCAACAATCCGACATTTGACATACAGCTATTTAATCTAAATAATTTCATGAATCTCTCACCGGAGCCTGCAAGAAATTCTTTCGCGAAGGAATTGAAGCTGGATGAATATAGCCGTGGCATGGGAGCAATGGGACTTCCCGGTGATCTGTCATCTGCGTCACGATTTGTAAAGGTGAGTTTTACCCGGATGAATTCCGTTTCAGGTGATAGTGAGGAAGAGAGCGTCAGCCAGTTCTTCCACATCCTGGGTTCCGTAGAGCAGCAGCGAGGCTGCGTGCATCTTGGCGGCGATAAGTACGAGATCACCATATATTCATCCTGCTGTAATATGGATAAAGGAATCTATTATTATAAAACATACGAAAACTCGCAGATCACAGCTGTTGATATGCATGGGACAGACCTGGATGGAAGCGAGCTGGTACAATATCCGCTAAGAAAACAACAGCAGATACGGTATGAATGACATCATTCACTGGAAAGGTCGAAGACAATGGCATTTGAAAAAGCAAAAGAATATCTGGAAGGATACGGCCTGGCAGACCGGATGCAGGCTGAAGAACTAATGGACGCTATCGCCAAAAGCAAATACTCCATTGGCGATGTCATTAAGATGGTCAAGGGCAAGAGCAAACCTGTCGATGAGGAATAATTTCTCCCTTAGCAGGGGAGCTCCCTCTTTGAGTAGGTATTTGATGGGAAGTTAACAATTAAATAAATATAGCGGGTTAAATACTTAGGAAGTTAATATTCCAGGGGGACCGGAAATTTCCGGTTTCCCTTTCTTTTGAGCCTTCAAATTAGACTGACTTTGACCTATAAACGGAGCAGGAATGGCAGGAATAGTCCTCTATGGCTATTCAGCAGCCAGCGTCAGGGAGGTGAAGGCCACAGCCAGGATGCGGTGATCACCGTTTTCGGGGCGGCGGGCATCCTGGAAGACAAAGCGCAGGGTCAGGGAACCGGTCCCGGACCAGGAATCCGCCGGGATGGTAAAGGAAAGATTATTCTCTTCAGATGTCAAAGACTGAGAGCAGAGCAGGACATCATTGGCATAGATCTCACAGGACTGGTCCCCGTTGGTCATGGCCCAGGTCCAGGTGGCCGCAAGGTCACAGGGTTCCGGGACATCCGGCCGGAGGGTCAGGGTAACTTCCGGCGCCTGGGTCCAGGTAAAGGATCCTTCAAAGGCGGAGAAGCCTGTGGTATAGAAGCGGCGGTAATTGGCATCTTCCCCCGCGAAGCGGATGGATTCGCCGGGGACCAGGGTGTTGGGCCAGACCAGGGATAGGTCAGAAGGGGTCTCCGCCTTCCAGAGAGTGAAGGAGGGAAGACTCGAAGGGGTAACGTCGGTATACTTTGCCGGATCCATCAGGTCCCAGGAACCGAGGACGACGACATCGTCTACGGGATGGCCTTCCAGGGAGACGACCGGTTCCGCTTCCGGACCGTTCTCCAGGACCCGGTCGAGGACCTCATCCTTGGTAAGGAGGAGATAATCGTTGTTGGAAACCGTGTTCAGGAGCTTCAGGAGGGGTTCCCTGCGGTCGTCGGCGACGACGAGGATGCTTCCGTCCATGGTATCCATAGTTTCATCCAGCCGCTGAACTTCGGCCAGAGCTTCCGGATCCGTGATCCGGGATACCCGGCGGACATCCCGGACGAAAAGGGTGCTGTTGAGAAGCTCCAGGACCAGGATGGGCAGAACGAGGAGACAGGCCAGGAGTTTCTTCTGCTGCCGGTTCCAGAGAAGGAGGGCAGCAGCCAGGAAAAGGATCAGGGCCGCCTTGCCGAGCCAGAGCCATTTGGATGACGCGGGCATAATCCGGGTGAGCAGATAAAGAGCGGGGAAATCCGTGAGATCCTTACGGACGGGGATGAAGAGGAAGAGGATGATGGAAAGAGCGAAGACGGCGGTGCCGATCACCAGGGGCGACTTCCACCTGACGGGTTCCCGGTTCTCCCAGAGGGAGAGGAAGAGCATGAGGAAGGGATAGCCGGCGCCGAGGAGATATCGGAGGCAGATGCGCGGGGTTAAAGAAGCAAAGTCTTCCGCGAGGGAGATCTTCAGGGCGGTGAGGATCATAACGCAGAAGGAATAGGCGATGACGGTATATAAGAGTCCTTTGTTGGCAAAGGAGAGCTTCCGACGGGAAAAGAACGGGACCGCGACCGGGAACCAGAAGAGGGAGATTAAAGAGAAGAGGGTCATCAGGAGAACGATATAGAGCAGGTACATCATATGGGGAGCGATGGAGAAGTACTCCCAGGAGAAGGGATGAACGGAAAGACCGCTGAAGCCGGTCAGGAGAAGCAGGACGACGAAGAGGGAAAGAAGGAGGGTGCTGCGGGGACGATTGGCTTTTTCTGAAAGCAGACGGTGAAGGGCCCAGAAGGTCCAGAGGAGCAGTGGGAGCCAGAGGTTCTCCGACATAAAGGTGAGGGAGAAGAAGAGGTTCGGGGAAAGGACCAGGGCGATTAAGGCGACCATGATCTGCCAGGGCTTCCTGAGGATCCGGCGAGCCAGGAGGTAACCGGGGATCAGGGAAGAGGAGATCAGGAGGGCATTGAAGGCGGAGATGAAGAGAGTGCGGAGGGTGCCGGAGGAGATGGCGTAGAAGGGGGAAAGAAGGAGAGGATAGAGGATGCCCACGAATGGGGCAGGGGTGGAGTAGAGGGAATAGGAGCCGCGGAGGCAGATGTTTTGGGCGAGCTCGAGGGTGTAGAGTTCGTCGTCATAGACGAAGGCGGTTTTTTGGTAGAGGGAAAGGAATATGCGAATGGCTGTGGAGAGGATGAACAGCAGCCAGAAGAAAAGGCGAAGGGAACGGGATTTCATAGGTGAGTCCTTTCTAAAATAGGGATAAGGTATTATACTATAGGAGGAACGGGGATTTCAATTGTGGGGTAGGCATAGAAGTCTTGGGCGGGACAGATAGGGACGGTTCTGTCGTCCCAACCGAATATGTGACTAGCAGAACCGTCCCTACTGTTCCACGCGGGTTTTGGAGGTTTTTTGGAGGAGCTTTGGAATAGATGAAGAAACAGGGGAAGGCAATATTTGTATTATGTGGAGTTCTACTGGTGCTCTGCGTTGCTTTGCTTTTGATATTCAGCAATAAGAGCAAAGGTTATTTTGAAATAGAGAAAACGAATGTCAGTTCGATCGAGTATGAGAACGCGCCGGATCTGCATCAGAAGGTGATCACGTTTGAGGCGGAATGGGACGGAAAGGGAACGGTGGTGATCTCGGAAGGGGCAGGAAGGCCCTATATGAGCGGGATCGTCAGGGTGACGGAGAAAGAGATCAGTGTCGGGCACCAGGATGAAGAACCGGTGACGGACTTCACGGAGGAGCACGGGCTGACGATATCGGGACATATCGAGGTGGAGATCAACCACCGGGCAGACCGGACGGCGACGATCACTGTCAAGACGGACAGCGGGGAATATAAAGCAGAGGTGCCCTACCAGGGGCACGGGGAGCTGATCCGGGCGGAGACCGAGGAGGGCGTATTCCGGAAGGCAAAGCTGAAGGTGGAGTGCGCGGAATACCGGGTGAAGATCTGGGCGTTCGGGGACAGCTACTTTGATCTATGGGTGCCGTATGCGGTGCAGAACGGGGCGCCGGAGATTATGTGGGACGGGTTCAGCGGGAGAAAATCGGAGCAGGCGCTGGAGAGTTTATATGAGGATCTGAAGTACGGGAAGCCGGAGAAGCTGTTATGGTTCATGGGGATGAATGATACAGATGAGGAATGGGTTGCAGGGTATGAAAGAGTGAGGAAGGTTTGTAAAGAGAAAGGGATCGAGTTTATTCCGGCGACGATACCGAATGTGCCGGATATCAATAATCGGGAGAAGAATAGGATTATCAGGGAAAGCGGGTATCGGGTTATTGATGTTTGTAAGGTGGTTGGGGCTGATGAGAATGAGTATTGGGATGAGGCGCTGGCACCGGGGATCATACATCCGTGGGGGAACGGAAAGGTTGTGATTGCAGAGGCGGTGCTGGAAGCGTTGAAAACGTTACAGTAAGATGGTAATATAGCCCAAAGGGCTTTCCGCAAGGAAACGCACGCGCACCGCACGCGTCAGCGCCCAAACCCCTTCGGCTTCGGTGCAATTAGTATTGTAGGAGATTAGCGTGAGCAGGATTAAAAAGCTTTTTGGAAACTTTCAGCGGGCGGATTGGATCCGGCTGGGGGTTTTTTCCTGCGCGCTGGGAGTGGCAATTTCCATTACGATGGGGATGCACTACGGGGGTGTTCGGAGCGGGCCGGAGGTTAACTATCTGATCACCAACGTCCGGACGATATTAAAGGGACTGGTGTTTGCCGTACCTGTTTTTGCGATCGCGGCGCTGCTGAATGCCTGGTGTCCGAGGGTGTGCCTGTTCCGGGCTGAGACGGAGAAGCGGAAGCTTTCGGACCGGAGGTTCTTCTTCCTTGTCTGGGGGATCCTGCTGGTCAGCTGGCTGCCGTATTTGCTGACGTTCTATCCCGGGGGGATCGTCGGAGACGGGGCGGAGGCGTTGGAGTACGCCATCCAGACGAATACCATCGACGGGCGGTGGGGAATCGTCCACATCCTGCTGCTGCGGGTGTTTATCGGGATCGGACGGTGGTTTTCCCCGGACGTTAACTTGGGTATCTTTTTCTACGTGATCTTTTCCTGCTGCCTGTATTCCGCAACATGCGCCGCGGTGGCGTGCACGCTGCGGAAGAAGGGGCTGGCTCCGGCGCTGACGGCGCTGGCGGTGTTCGTGTACGCCTTCTTCGGGCACTACGCGAGCTACAGCATGTGCCTGTGGAAGGACGGGCTGTTTGCGGCGGGGATTACGTGTTTAGCGCTGCTGCTGTGGAATGAACCGGACGGGGAAAAAGCGAAACGCCGGTGGAACATGAAGACCGGAGGGGTCCTGCTGTTCCTGTGCTTCTGGCGGAACTTCATCAGCTACGCGGTGCTGCTGATCGGCATTCTTCTGCTGATCTTCGGGAAGAAGCCGCGGCGTGCGCTGGCGATCCTGCTGATCGTGATCGCGGTGTTCACGATGGTCATCCAGGGGCCGGTGTTCCGGGCCATCGGATGGACCGGGACGGGCGGGACCCAGGAAATGCTGGCGATCCCGATCCAGCAGGTGGCGGCGGCGATCCATGAAGGCGCGGTGCCGGGAGACGCTGAGGGCAAGGTGCTCTACGCCCTGCTGCCGAGGGAGGAATGGCGGAAGCTTTACACGCCGATGCTGAGTGACACGATCAAATTCGCGATCGACGAGAAGGCGCTGTCGGAGAACCTGGGCGGGTTCCTGAAGGCCTGGGTGCAGCTGGGGTTCAGGGCGCCGAAGGCATACCTGAAAGCCTGGCTGGCAGAAACCGCGGGATTCTGGCAGCCCTACGGGAGCAACAAGGGATACTATTACGACTGGTTTATGGGCGTGCAGGACCTGTACGGCCGGGGATATGAACAGAAGGACCTGATCCTGCAGGGGACCGGGGCAACGATGGAGAACGCGCTGATGAAGCGGTTCAGCTTCATCCCCAGCGGGACGCTGGTGTGGATCATGCTGCTGAGCATGGTGCTGATCCTGGGGCGGAAGAAGGGACGGGCCAGGAAGATGCTGGTGCTGAGCCCCTTCCTGCTGCCGTGGATCGCGATCCTGTTCACGGCGCCGATCGCCTACTCCTTCCGGTATGTGGAGACGCTGGCGGTGGGGCTGCCGGTGATCCTGACGCTGCCGTTTGAGGGGAACGAGGCGACAGAACGGACGGCGAGGAGGATCATTGCGGAAGACTGGCTACACAGCGAATTCGCGGGGCGGGTTGTTGCCGGCCTTGCGGCCTGCGCGGTGATCGTGACGCTGGCGTGCGGGATCTACCGGACCGGATGGCACGGCGGAAGGATGGTCATCGAGATGGCCGGGGCGGAGGACAAGGCGAAGTACTATTTCACCCGGGGGATCTCGGTGAACGAACGGAGCTTCCGGTGGACGGTCGGGAACGAGACAGAAGTCCGGATCCCGACGGACGGGAAGGAGAGGACCGGAGAAGTCACGATCCATGTGCCGGATACGTTTGAGGGAAAACAGCGGTACCGGGTGCGGGACGGACAGGGAGAGGTCCTAGCGGAAGGGAAGCTGGACGGAGAGGGAGAGATCCGGTTCCCGGTGAAGACGGAAGGGAAGGAGATCGCCTTCGTGCTGGAGACGCCGGACGCGATGGTGATTAATGACCGGCTGAAATGGTCCAGCGACGACCGGAGGGTCGGGCTGCAGATTGACTGGATGGAAGTGCGGGAAGATTGACAGGGGAATAGGTGAATGTTATAAATGAGGGATGGTATGGAGGAGATCCCTCGACTGCGCTCGGGATGACATGTGGGGGATGCTCGGGATGACACGGGGGAGATTTGCCCGGGGCTGCCGCCCGTTCTTCGCAGAGAAAGAGCCACTGGCTCTTTCTCCGGGCGCTACGAACCCCGACACGCTCGGGATGACACGTTGGGGATGCTCGGGATGACATGAGGAAATGGAAGGGAGGCGAGAGGATGAGCAGGGTCAGGAAAGCAGGGAAAGCACTGAAGGAGAACCGGATCGTGATCCTGGGGTTTATCCTGGTCGTCTTTGCCTTCTACTACACGCTGGTCCGGAGCGGGATCACCACCCATGACGAGCTGAGCAATCTGCTCGACGCCCGGATCAATACGTTCTTCGGGAAGCTGGTCTGGGGAGGCCGGTGGAGCCTGACGCTGATGAACGCGATCCCCAGCTACCTGCACGCGCTGGCAGAAAACCAGTGGGTCTATCGCCTGTTCACGATCATCGGGCTGCTGATCGCCTGCGGCGGGTTCGCGATGCTGCTGCAGGAGCTGACGGACCGGAAGATCACATGGATCGCGCTGCTGCTGTTCTTCATGTTCGCGCAGATCCAGCTGGACCACGACGGACTGATAGCCTTCTCCTTCGGGTACCAGTTCAACACAGTCTATGCGTTTATTTCGCTGGCGCTGTTCCACAGGTGGCTGTATACAAGGAAAACGAAACTGCTGATCTTCAGCGCAGTGCTGTACCTGCTGGGCTGCATGGCGTATGAATCGTTCGTCGGATACGGGGTGCTGTTCCTGATCCTCGACCTGTTCTACCTAAAGGAGCAGGGCCGGATCCAGATCCGTGACCTGTTCAGGGACCTGGGGCTGCATGCCGCCCTGGCGATTATCTACGTCGCGCAGTATGTCATCGTGCGGAAGCTGAGCGGGTTCCAGAACAGCGACTCGACCGTCGGAAGCGGATTTACGATCGCCGAAGTGCTGAAAACCAACTGGAAGCTGGCGTTCGGGCTGTTCCCGCTGAACTACAAGCCGATGGGCTGGCGGCAGCTGGCGAAGGCGTGCCTGGCGATCAGCGGGGAGAACCTCCTGCGCTGGGGGCTGGTGATCTTCCTCGGATATGTGATCTATCAGCTGGTGATCGAGAGCCGGGAAATCGGATGGATGAAATACCTGCAGATGACCGTGTTCTGCGCCGCAGGCGTATTCCTGCCCGGAGCACCGGCGGCGGTGACGAACCAGATGATCGACTGGCTGTGCCACCTGGGGATCAAGAGCTACGGGATGAGCTACTACAGCTACTTCTTCCTGATTGCCTGGTTCGCGGTGACGCTGGTATTCCTCTACCACCTGCTGAAGAAGAACCGGATCTTCCTGATCCTGGCCTGCGCGGTGATCGCGCTGGTGACCGAGATGACGATGATCGGGAACCAGGTCTACGCGGGAGGGCTGAAGGAGCAGCAGGACAAGTACGACCTGCTCTGGAAACTGATCGAAACCGACCGGTTCAAAGAGATCGAGGACGACGCGCAGCTCTATGTGCCGGACTATATCGGGATCCACCACCAGATCGGGACGATCGCGGAATACGCCAACGGACGGACGGGCAAGCAGCTGACCTGTACAAACGAGAAGGAAAAAATCGACTACGAAAAGCCGGTCTACTATATCAAAGCGGACACGGACAAGGACGTGGTCTACCTGTGCCGGGTGACCGAGGACGGGATCACGGACGAGATCTACGTGATGGCCCTGGAGAACGTGGGCGGAACGGGCCTGCTGGCCCGGCGGGAAGAAGGCGCGGCGCCGGCGGTGCTCACGGTGAACGGGGAAGGCTTCAATCTCTACGGACAGGAGATCGTGACCGGGAACCTGGGCGTCTGGGGAAGAGAGATGCTGATCCAGTGCAAAGGCATGAAGGCGGAGAGCGCGGAAGTTTACGAAGCCTCCGACCGGATGAGCAACGAACTGATCTCACTGGGCGGGATCTACGGCAGGGAACCCTGGGGACGCTGGGCGGAGAAAGAGATGACCGTATGCCTCAACAACCCCGGCGAAAAAGAAATGTTTGCCGACTTCGCGGTCAACGTGCTGACGCCGGAGGACAAAGAGGCGGAGTTTACGGTCCGCACGGACGAAGGTGAACAGAAGTACACGGTCAACGCGGAGACGCGGATCGAGACGGAGCTCATGCTGAAGCCCGGGGAGAACCGGATCACGATCACCTCCGGCGCGCCGGACCTGGAGGTCGAAGGCGATATCCGGAAGCTGAACTTCAAGGTGATCCAGATGGAGATCCTGATGGGCGACGAGCAGATGGACCTGATGAACTTACTGAGCAGGGAGTGAGAGAAACGGAATGAAAAAGATCGATATCGTCGTGCCCTGCTACAACGAGGAGGCCTGCATCCGGCCGTTGTACGAAGCGGTGGACAAGGTGTTCCGGGAGATCACGGACTACAGCTACCGGATCCTGTACGTGAACGACGGGAGCCGGGACAAGACGCTGGAAAAACTGCGGGAGATCCACGGGGAGCACCCTGAGACGGCGGATTACATCTCCTTTTCCCGGAACTTCGGGAAGGAAGGCGCGATCTACGCCGGGCTGAGCAAGAGCGACGGGGACCTGGTGGTGCTGATGGACGCGGACCTGCAGCATCCGCCGGAACTGATCCCGGAGATGATCAAAGGGATCGGGGAAGGATACGACTGTGTCGGCGCACGGCGGGTGGACCGGAACGGGGAACCGCCGGTGCGCAGCGCGTTCTCACGGCTGTTTTACAAGATCATCAACAAGATGACGGGGATGCACCTGGTGCAGGGCGGAAGCGACTACCGGATGATGACGAGGCAGATGGTGGACGCAATGCTGCAGCTGCAGGAGCGGGAGCGCTTCACGAAGGGCATCATGAGCTGGGTCGGGTTCGAGACGAAATGGATCGAATACCAGAACGTGGAGCGGATCGCCGGGGAGAGCAAGTGGAGCTTCTTCGGGCTGGCGAAATACGCGATCAACGGGTTTATCGCTTTCGCAACGGCGCCGCTGCGGGCGGTGATCTGGCTGGGATCGCTGATCACGCTGGGGGCGTTCATCTACGCGATCGTCACGTTCATCTCGGCGCTGAAAAACGGCGGGGAGCGGATCGGCTATACGACGATCATCATCCTGATCCTGTTCATGGGCGGAGTGCTGATCACGCTGATCGGCGTGGTGGGCGAATACATCGCGCGGCTGTACAACGAGATGAAGATGCGGCCGATCTTTATCGAAAAGGAGAGCTCCCTGAAGAAATGAACGGGGAGGACGAGAGCATGCAGAAGGCAAGGACCTGGTTCTTCTTCATCGGCACGGAGGCGGAGCTGATCAAGGTTTTCCCGGTGATCATCGAGGCGCGGAAGCGGGAGATCGAATACCACATCATCGCCAGCGGACAGAACGACATTACGAGCAGCCGGATCCTGAAGGAACTGGACTGCGGAGAGGTCGAGCTGGAGCTGAGCCGGGAGAGCGAGATCAAAAAGAGCGCGGCCGGGCTGATGAGCTGGTGGGCGAAGACTTACCGCGGGGCGGGGAAGAAGATCCGGGAGCGCTTCAGCGGGTGCGACTTCACGAAAGCCTACATGATCGTCCACGGGGACACGGTATCGACCTACATGGGGGCGCGGATCGGGAAAAAGCTTGGGATGACGGTGTGCCACATCGAGGCGGGGCTGCGGAGCCACCACCTGCTGAACCCCTTCCCGGAGGAGATCGACCGGCTGCTGACGAGCCGGACAGCGCGGATTCACTTCGCCCCCGGGGACGAGGCGGCTTCGAACCTGAAGAAGGCCAGGGGGACGGTCGTCAATACAGAGCAGAATACGCTGCTGGACAGCCTGCGGTACAGCCGGGAGATCCCGGTGGCGAGCGACATCGAAGAGATTCTAGGTAAGGACTACTTCGTGTTCGTGCTGCACCGGCAGGAAAACCTGGCGGCAAAGGAATTCGTGAGCGGCGTGGTCGGGGAGATCGAGCGGGCGGCGGAAAAGAAGACCTGCGTGTTCATCCTGCACGAGATCACGCAGAACGCGCTGGCGAAGTTCGGGCTGCTGGAGCGGCTGAAGGCGAACCCGAAGGTGATCCTGCACAAGCGGGTGGACTACTTTGACTTCATGAAGCTGCTGGACGGGGCGGCGTTCGTCATCACGGACGGGGGGAGCAACCAGGAGGAGCTGTACTACATGAACAAGCCCTGCCTGATCCTCCGGAAGGCGACGGAGCGGAACGAGGGCATCGGGATCAACTGCCGGCTGTTCAACGGGGACCCGAAGGACATCCGGACGTTCATCGACAGCCTCGGCGAGCAGGCAGACGAAGGGCGGACGCCGGTGACGGGTGAGCCGTCAAAGAAGATCGCGGACACGCTGGAGGCGGTATGACAGAGACAGGCGGGAAGCGGCCGTTCTTTTCCATCGTCATCGCGACATACAACAGCGAAGGGACGCTGGGCTACACGCTGGAGAGCATCCGGGAGCAGATGATCGGCAAGGACGAGATCGAAGTGCTGGTGGTCGACGGCGGATCGACGGACGGGACGCGGGCAATGGCGGAGAAAGCCGGGGCGACCGTGTTGGACAACCCGAAGCGGCTGCCGGAATACGCAAAGGCCGTCGGGACGGAATATGCCCACGGCCGGTTTATCGTCCGGATGGATTCGGACGAAGAGTTCAGCTATCCGGAGCAGATGCAGGACAAGAAGGACCTGCTGGAAAAGCATCCTGAGGTGAAGATGCTGATCTCCAACCGCTATGTGCCCGGGAGGAAAGAGATCTGCGGGATCAGCGCGAACTACATGAACATCCTGGGAGATCCGTTCTCCTATTTTGTGTACCGGACAAAGAAGGACAAGATCCATACCTACGGGCAGAACATCATTGAAAAAGAGGACAGGGGCGTGATCATGCGCTTCCGGCAGGGAGACATATTCCCGCTGGCGGACAGCGCGACCTGCGCGCTGGACCTGGACTATATGCGGGAGAAATACCCGGGGGAATACGCGACGATCGGGTTCATCTGCCGGGCGTACGACCAGGTGCTGATCGACAGCGAGCTGTGCGCGGTGATCCCGGGGGACGACATCAAACACAACTGCCGGTCTTCCTTCCGGACGTACCTGAACAAACTGAAGTTCCGGGTGATCAACAACCTGTTCCATAAAGAAGAGAGCGGGTACAGCGCGAAGGAAAACTTCAGCCGGAAGCTGCAGCGACGGAAGGGGTTGTTCTGCCTGTACGCGCTGCTGGTGCCACTGCCGGTGCTGGACAGCGTCCGGCTGGCGATCGTTTACCGGGATTTCAGCTTTCTGCTGCACTTTGTGTACCTGTACTATGTATGCTTCCAGATCGGCCGGCTGGGGCTGGTGAGGATCTTCGGAGGGAACCGAAAGAACGCGAGCTATGGTTAACAAGATACGAGGAATGCTGGGGAACCGGAGCGTGCAGTACACGATCCTGTGCATGGCGGCATCGGGGATCAACATGCTGACGCTGATCCTGTTCGGCCGGGTATTCACGGTGGCCGAATACGGGATTGTGACCACGCTGCAGGCGATGGTGACGAACATCGCGATCCTGATGACCCCGCTGCAGATCATGCTGTGCCGGACGATCGCCGGGAAGGCAGCGGACAGCCGGGAGAAGCAGGAGAAGACCGTGAGCCTGGTGATCCTGCTGAATATCGGGGAAGCGGTGATCCTGGCCGCGGCGGTACTGCCGCTGATGCGCTACCTGCATCTGACGCAGGTGCTGGACTATGTGCTGTTTGTGCTGCTGGTGATCGCGAACAACGTGTTCCTGGTCATGAACGGGATGGCGCAGGGGAAGCAGGCGTTCCTGCTGCTGGGCTGGGCTACGATCGCCCTGTACGGGGTGAAGATGATCCTGGGCGTGGGGCTCGGGATGGCGGGGATCGGACCGACGGCGATGCTGGCCGGGTTCATCGCGGGAGAGATTGCCGCGCTGGCGATCCTGGTCTTCAGCCTGCGGAAGAAGCTGCAGGGGCGGGCCGGGGGTTTCCTGATCCGCACGGACGGGGTGACCGTGAGGGAATACCTGCGGATCATGATCGTGTACTTCGTGGTGAGCCTGTACATGAACAACGGGGACCTGCTGCTGGGGACCTCGTTCAACAGCGAGGAAGCGATCGGGCTGTACAGCGTGGCGATCACGCTGTCGAAGCTGAGCGTGTTCCTGATCGCGACGCCGCTGGCGACGATGCTGCTGCCGAAGGTGGCGGAAGCGAAAGGGGACCCGGGAAGACAGCGGAAGTACCTGCTGCAGTACGAGCAGATCGCGGTCGGGCTGGCAGTGGCATGCGGGGCGGCGCTGATCATCGGCGTAAGGTGGCTGATCCCGCTTTTGTATGGGGAGAAATACCGGGACGCAGCACAGTATATGACGGCGTGCGCGGTGTTCTCGACGGTGCTGAGCGGGTTCTGGGTGTTTTACCAGTATACGATGGCGACGGAGCTGGAGAAGCCATTTGTCAGGACGGCTGTCGCTGTCGGGGTTGTGATGATCGCGGGGATCCTGGCTTTGCAGCCGACGATCGGGGTGATCCCGCTGATTATGACGGGAGCGATGATCCTGACGGTCGCAGGGACTTATCTTTTCAGGAAAAGATAAGGGAAAGGTTAATTTTTGAGCGTCCTGTGAAAGCAGGATGCTTTTCTTGTAATTTCAGCGGTTGCAAGGTATAATAAAGTGTTAAATTATGTCAAGGTGAAGTCCGCTGCGGCGGGGGGGGGAGATCCCTCCACTTCGGTCGGGATGACACGAGGGAGGATTTCGCGCCTGCGGGGGAGATTTGCCCGGGGCTGCCGCCCGTTCTTCACTGAGAAAGAGCCACCGGCTCTTTCTCCGGGCGCTATGAACCCCGACGAGCTCGGGATGACACGAGGAGAGGATTGAATTCATGAAAACCACTGCGCTGATCATGGCGGGAGGACGGGGAGAACGGTTCTGGCCCAAGAGCCGGAAGAGCACGCCGAAGCAGTTCCTGTCCTTAACCAACAGTGAGAAGACGATGATCCAGGAGACGGTGGACCGGATGCTGCCGCTGGTGGCGATCGAGGATATCTTCATCGCGACGAACCGGGACTACAAGGCCCTGGTGAAGGAGCAGCTGCCGGACCTGCCGGAGGAGAACATCCTGTGCGAGCCGATGGCGAAGAACACGGCGCCGTGCATCGGGTGGGGCGCGGTGACGGCCCGGAAGCGGTATGGGGACGCGATGATGATCGTGCTGCCGTCGGATCACCTGATCCAGCAGCCGGCGCTGTTCCGGGGTGTGCTGAAGAGCGCGATCCAGACGGCGCAGGATACGGACGCGCTGGTGACCCTGGGGATCTCGCCGACTTCTCCTGACACGGGATACGGCTATATCCAGTACGACACGGAGGAGGACGCCGTCGGGCGGGCCTTCAAGGTGAAGCGGTTCGTGGAGAAGCCGGATCTGGAGACCGCGAAGAAGTACCTGATGAGCGGGGAATACCTGTGGAACAGCGGGATGTTCATCTGGAAGGCTTCGACGATCCTGAAGGAGATGGAGGAGAAGCTGCCGGAGCACTACGCGCTCCTGGAGCAGATCGAGAAGGCCATCGGGACGGAGGAAGAGGAGGAAGCCCTGGAAGCTGCCTTCGGACAGATGAAGGGGATCTCCATCGACTACGGGGTCATGGAAAAGGCGAAGAACGTGTATGTGATCCCGTCATCCTTCGGATGGGACGACGTGGGGAGCTGGCTTGCCGTCGAGCGGATCAATCCCGGGAATGATATGGGGAATGTCATTAAGGGGGATGTGGTGACGGTCAACAGCACAAGGTGCATTGTGCAGGGCGGGAATAAGACAATCGCCATGGTCGGCCTGGAAGATATGATCATCGTGGATACGCCGGACGCGCTACTGGTTTGCGCGAAGGACAGCGCGGGGGATATCAAGAAAGTACTGGAAGTATTTCGAGCAGTAAACAGAACGGAGTTGCTTTAATACAGTCCTGATGCAGGTGCGTAAGCAGCCCTGATGCCGTGGTACTGCGGGGACGGTTCCTTCCGTCCCACGTAAAGTGTGACTCCACGAACCGTCCCCATCCGTCCCACGGCGGGCTGCCATAGTTGGTTGGGTAGTGTGGCGGAACCAAGGATTACGATAAAGGAACGAAAGAAAGGAAATCGTTATGAAAAAGGCGCTTATTACCGGGATCACAGGACAGGATGGGAGCTATCTGGCAGAGCTTTTGCTGGAGAAGGGATATGAGGTGCACGGGATCGTGCGGAGGTCGAGTGTGCCGACGACGCAGCGGATCGATCATATCCTGGACAAGCTGGTCATCCATGAAGGAGACCTGAGCGACAGCACGAGCATCGACCGGATCGTGATGGCCGTGAAGCCGGACGAGATCTACAACCTGGCGGCGCAGAGCCATGTGCAGGTTTCCTTTAAGGCGGCCGAGTATACGGGCGACATCGACGCGCTGGGCGTGCTGAGGATCCTGGAAGCCGTTCACAACGGCGGGCTGGACAAGACCTGCAAGGTGTACCAGGCGTCGACCTCCGAACTGTACGGGAAGGTGGAGGAGGTTCCGCAGAACGAGAAGACTCCGTTCCATCCGTATTCTCCCTATGCCATCGCGAAGCAGTACGGGTTCTGGATGATCCGGCAGTACCGGGAAGCCTACGGGATCTTTGCCTGCAACGGGATCCTGTTCAACCACGAGAGCGAGCGGCGGGGCGAAACCTTCGTGACGAGGAAGATCACGAGGGCGGCCGGGCGGATCGCCCTCGGGCTGCAGGACCACCTGGAGCTGGGGAACATGGACAGCCTGCGGGACTGGGGATACGCGAAGGATTACGTCGAGTGCATGTGGCTGATCATGCAGCAGGACGAGCCGGACGACTACGTCATCGCGACCGGAGTGCAGCACACGGTGCGGGAGTTTACGACCTGGGCGTTTGCGCATGACGGGATCGAGATTGAGTGGAAGGGCGAAGGGATCGACGAAAAGGGATATGACAAAAAGACCGGGAAGATGGTCGTGTGCGTCAATCCGGAATGGTACAGGCCGACGGATGTTGTGAATCTGTGGGGAGATCCGACGAAGGCGAGGACGAAGCTGGGGTGGGATCCCGGGAAGACGAGCTGCGAAGAGCTCTGCAGGATCATGGCGGAGTATGATCTGAAGCTGGCGAAGAGAGAGCTGGCGATGAAACAGGTGTAAAGCAGTCCTGATGCCGTGGTACTGCGGGGACGGTTCCTTCCGTCCCACGTAAAGTGTGACTTCACGAACCGTCCCCATCCGTCCCACGGCGGACTGCGAGTTTGGGGTTTGGTAAAGCGGCAGAACCAGGATGTCATTGAACGAAACGGAGGAGATTCCTCGACAAGCTCGGAATGACATGGGGAGTTGACCGAAACGGAGGAGATTCCTCGACAAGCTCGGAATGACACGGGGAGTTAAGTAAATGTTGAAAGCATTGATCACCGGGAGCGAGGGGTTCGTGGGGCGGTACCTGCGGGCGGAGCTTGCTGCGGCCGGGTATGAGGTGACGGGGATCGACCTGTTCGACGGGGACGGCGTGATCCGGGTGGATCTGCTGGATCCGGAGGCGACGGAAGCGGCGCTGGAACAGGTGAAGCCGGACGTGATCTTTCACCTGGCGGGGCAGCCGGACGTGGGGAAGAGCTGGAAGATCCCGCAGAAGACCTTCGCGATCAATGTGCTGGCAGCGATCAACCTGATGGAGGGCATGCGGAAATTCTGTCCGGAAGCCCCGATGGTGATCGTGGGATCGGCGGACGAGTACGGGAGCCTGAAGGAAGCCGGGGCGTCGGTCAGCGAAGAGACGCCGATGAACCCGATGAACCCTTACGCGATCTCGAAGGACGCGCAGGAGAAGCTGGGGAAGGCCTATGCGAAGGCATACGGGCTGAAGATCTGCATGACGAGGAGCTTCAACCACGGCGGAGCCGGGCAGCGGACCGGGTTCATGATCCCGGACTTTGCCAGCGGGATTGTGAAGGTGGAACGGGGAGAAGCGGAAGCGGTATCGGTCGGGAACCTGGCGAGCAAACGGGACTTTACGCATGTGAAGGATATTGTGAGGGCGTACAGGCTGATCGCGGAAAAAGGAAGGCCGGGAGAGGTTTATAACGTCGGGAGCGGGAGGACGTATTCAGCAGGAGAGATACTGGATAAGCTGATCGCGCTGGCGAAGTGTCCGGTACCGGTGAGGCAGGATCCGGCGAGGATGAGACCGAGTGATACGCCGGTGATCTGCTGTGATAATTCGAAGCTTAAGGCGGATACCGAGTGGGAACCGGAGCATTCCCTGGAAGACATACTGGAAGATACGTTGGAGTATTATCGGGAACGTTGAGGCTGCGGAGTCGTGGTACGGATAGGGACAGTTCTTTCGTCCCACATGCGTGTTACTGCAAGAACCGTCCCTACAGTCCCACGAAAGCGACTGGTTGCAAGGAGATTTGCCCTGGGCTGCCGCCCGTTCTTCGCTGAAAACGAGCACACTGGCTCGTTTTCCGGGCGCTACGAACCCCGACTTCGCTCGGGATGACACAGAAGAATTCGGGATGACACCGAGGATTGTTGATTGGTTTTGAGTTTTAGTTTTGAGGTTGATTGATGTTGAAAACACTGAAGGAGATCTGGGAGTACCGGACGATGATACAGAGTCTGGTGCATAAGGATCTGAGAGGGCGGTACCAGGCGAGCGTGCTGGGGTTTCTGTGGACGTTTATCGTGCCGCTGTGCCAGCTGCTGGTGTATACGGTGGTGTTCTCCATCATCCTGCGGAGCACGGTGGAGAAGTTCTACCTGTACCTGTTTGTGGCGCTGATCCCCTGGAACTTCTTCGCGAGCTGCCTGACGGGCGGGTCGAGTTGCATCATCCAGCAGCAGAGCCTGGTGAACAAGATCTACTTCCCGCGGGAAGTGATCCCGGTGGCGTATGTGACGAGCAGCTTTGTGAACATGCTGTACTGCGAGATCGTGGTGTTCGCGGTGGCGCTGTTCTCCGGGGTGCAGTTTAACTTGCTGGGGCTCCTGTGCCTGCCGCTGGTGATGGCGGTGGAGTATATCCTCGCTTTGGGCATCACGATGATCATGTGCTCGGTGGATGTGTACTTCCGGGACCTGGAGCACATATTGGGCATCATCTCGATGGCGTGGATGTTCATGACGCCGATCATGTACGACCTGTCGATCGTGCCGGAGCGGCTGTTGCCGATCTTCAAACTGAACCCGATGACCGGCATCGTGACGGCGTACCGGGATATCCTGTACGCCGGGAGCATCCCGGAGATGGGTAATCTGGCGATCTCGTTCGGGATGGGGCTGTTCTTCCTGATCCTCGGCTTCCTGGTATTCGGGAAGCTGAAGCGGCGGTTCTCGGAGGTGATGTGATGAGCACGGAAAAGAACAACGCTCCCGTGGTCATCGACGTCCGGAACGTGAAGAAGAAATTCCGGATATACAAAGACCGGGGGAACACGCTGAAGGAACGGCTGCTGTTCGCCGCGCGGCGGAAGCATGAGGACCACCAGGTGCTGAAGGGCATCAGCTTCCAGGTGCGCAAGGGGGAAGCGGTCGGCCTGATCGGCGAGAACGGGTGCGGCAAGAGCACGACGCTGAAGCTGCTGACGAAGATCCTGTATCCGGACGCGGGAACGATCAGAATGACCGGACGGGTGAGCAGCCTGATCGAGCTGGGGGCCGGGTTCCACCCGGACCTGAGCGGACTGGAGAATATCTACACGAATGCCTCGATCTTCGGCCTGAGCCGGAAGGAGATCGACGAGCGGCTGGAGGAGATCATCGCCTTCAGCGAGCTGGAGGAGTTCATCGACAACCCGGTGCGGACTTACTCCAGCGGGATGTATATGCGGCTGGCCTTCGCGGTGGCGATCAACGTGGACGCGGACATCCTGCTGATCGACGAGATCCTGGCCGTGGGGGACGCGGCTTTCCAGGCGAAGTGCTTCCGGAAACTGCAGGAGATCAAGGGCAAGGGTACGACGATCGTCATCGTCAGCCACGCGATGTCCCAGATCGAGAACATCTGCGACCGGAGCATCTGGATCGAGGACGGGGTGATTCGCCTCGAGGGCCTGCCGCGGGATGTGCATCCGGTCTATATGGAGCAGATGAGTAAGAAAAATCTCCACGGACAGGACGAACAAAAAGACAAGCTGGTCGTGGAGAAGGACGAGGAAGGGAAGCTGAAGCGCTGGGGCAGCGGAGAAGCGAAGATGACGGATGTGAGCGTGATCGACGCGGAGGGGAAGAAACGGTACGAGTATTCCCCGTGGGAGCCCTTCACGGTGCACATCGACTACGAGGCGCAGAAAGAACTGAAGGACGTGGTGATCGGCCTGGCGATCTACCGGAACGACGGGACGATGGTCTACGGGACGAACACGCTGATCGACACGGCGAAGCCGGTGGATCTGAAGGAAAAGGGGAGCATCGACCTGAAGGTTGAGAACCTGCCGGTCAGCAACGGGACGTATGTGGTTGATCTGGCGCTGCACAAGCCGGACGGGTTTAATTACGATTTCTGGAGGAATATCTGCAGGCTGGAGATTGCGGGGAAAGTGCAGACTCCGGGAGAGATTGCACTTTCTCACTCATGGAGTATCAGATAAAAGGTTCAGCGCCTGCGGGCGCGCCAAAGGGCTTTCCGATCGCCCTTTGGAAACCTTCGGCGACAAATTATTATATGATTAGAAAGGTTGTCTAATGGGTAAGATCAAGAAGATCATTGGAGCGTTCCTGCATGCGCCGGGGCGGTTTGACGAACTGGCGAACCGGATCGCGAATGTGAACGACCGGATCGGTGATGTGGACCGAGGGTTTCGTGAGCGGCTGAGCCGGATGGACTTTAACTGGTTTTTCGACCAGCTGTATGAAAACGGGGAAGAACTGAGGCGGCTGAACCGCAGGTTGAGCATCACACCGACGGTGTGGGGTGATCCGGACCGGCTGGAGATTGACGAGACGGCGAAGGTGTTCACCTGCTTCTTCAACACGAACAGCGGGAGGATCAAAATCGGCGAGGCGACCTTCGCCGGGTCCGGCGTGAGCATCCTGACGGGAAGTCACGATCCGCAGCTGACGGGAACGCTGCGGCGGGACGCGGAAATCCGGGAAAACAGCGATATCGAGATCGGCAAAGGCGTATGGCTGGCGAGCGGATGCACGATTCTCGGGCCGTGTAAGATCGGGGACAACGCAGTGATCGCCGCCGGCGCGGTGGTAACGCCGGGGACGGAAGTGCCGGCGAATACGATCTGGGGCGGGGTGCCTGCGAAGCAGATCAAGGCGATCGACCCGCAGGAGACGAGCCCGGAGAACCCGGCGGTGCAGGAAATCTTCGCCAGGAGCGAAGGGATCCTGTTCACGGAAGGCTGGGGAGAACGAATTCCCGGACTGACGGAAACACCCGGATACTGGCTGTATAAAACAAAAGGGAAGATCCTGACCGACCGCGCAGAATGGCTCATGCAGTACCGGCGGGAAGGGATGGAAAAGGGCGTCATCCGCGTGACGGGCCCCGAAGGGGAAACGGTCATCGAGCTGAAGGCGAGCGAAGGGCAGAAGATCATTGAACTGCCGGTTACGGAAGGCGTGCTGAGCGAGATCGAACTGATCCGGGAGCAGGGAGAGAAGGTCTTCATTGCTTTGAGGGCCGTGGAGGAAGGCGACCGGGAGAAGCAGGAAGAGGATACGGACGAGGAGACGGAGATCGATATTGACGCCATCATGAGAGAGATCAAAGAAGAAGCAAAGAAACATGCTTCTTCTGATGAAATGCCAGATTTCTAAGGGGGCTTTCCGATCGCCCCCTTAAACCCCTTCGGCCAAAGTATTTATTGTTTAGGAGTTTCAATGAAGATTATTCAGCTGCTACCGACGATGTCTTTCGGGGACGCGGTGAGCAACGATACGCTGGCGATCCGGCAGATGATCCGGGAGATGGGGATCGAGACGGAGAACTATGCCGAGAACATCGACGACCGCCTACCGGCCGGCAGCGTGAAGCCGATGCGGGAGATGCCGGAGCTCGAGGACGAGGATCTGCTGATCTACCACGGATCGACCGGTGACCCGCTGAACATGTGGGTGCCGCGGCTCGGCGGGCGGAAAGTGATGCGGTATCACAACATCACGCCGCCGGAGTTCTTCCGGGGATATAACGAACAAGCGGTCGCACGGGCGATGAGCGGGCTGCAGGAGATGCAGCTGATTGCCCGGGCGTTCCCATACGGGATCGCGGACAGCGACTTCAACCGGCAGGACATGCGGAGGCTCGGGTTCAAATGCCCGATCGACGTGTGCCCGATCGTGATCCCGCTGGAGGACTACGACAGGGAACCGGATAAGGATGTCCTGAAGAAATACCAGGGGGACGGGATCACGAACCTGCTGTTCGTCGGGCGGATCGCCCCGAATAAGAAGCAGGAGAACGTGATCCGGGCGTTCCGGTACTACCGGAAGTACTACAATCCGAAGAGCCGGCTGTTCCTGGTAGGGAGCAGCACGGGGATGGAGAGTTACCTGGGGCGGCTGCAGGGGTATGTGAAGGCGCTGGGGATTGAGGACAGCGTGATCTTCCCGGGGCAGATCAGTTTCCGGGCGATCCTGGCGTATTATCGGCTGGCGGATGTGTTTGTGTGCATGAGCGAGCATGAGGGGTTCTGCGTGCCAATCATTGAGGCGATGTACTTCGGGAAACCGATTGTGGCGTTGCGGGCGGCGGCGGTGCCGGGGACGATGGGAGGAGCAGGACTGCTGCTGGAGGATAGTGATCCGGCGGTGGCCGCTGCGGCGATCGATCGGGTTGTGAGGGATGAAAGGTTAAGGGATGCCCTTAAGATTGAAAGAGAGAAGCAGCTGAAGAAGTTCAGTTATGAAGTGGTCAGTGAGAGGATGAAGAAGTGTCTGGGGAAGATAATTGGGGGTTGAGAAGGGTGCAGTAGTGCTACGTGATGGAGGCGTGGTACGGATGGGGACGGTTCCTTCCGTCCCACGTAAAGTGTGACTCCACGAACCGTCCCCACAGTACCACGCTGTGCGAGTTGACGGGCAGTGAGAGGTTTTTGGGGATTTCGTTTGAGGGGTTAGATGAAGAAGATCGGGTTTGTGATTCCGTGGTACGGGGAGAAGATCGGAGGCGGCGCGGAAGCGGAGCTGCGGGGGGTGGTGCACCACCTGAAGGACGCAGGGGTGGAAGTGGAAGTGCTGACGACCTGCGTGGAGTGCTTCGCGAGCGACTGGAACCGGAACTTCCATAAGCCGGGGGTAACGGAGGAAGCCGGGATCCCGGTGCGGCGCTTCCGGGTGCGGAAACGGGATACCGCCGCGTTTGACCGAGTGAACGGGAAGCTGATGGCCGGGGAAAGGCTGACGCCGGAAGAGGAAAAGACCTTCTGCAAGGAGATGGTGAACAGCAAGCGGCTGTACAGCTTCCTCCGGCGGTATGGGAAGGACTACGGGCTGTTTGTGTTCATCCCGTACATGTTCGGGACGACATACTACGGATGCCGGGTGTGGCCGGAGAAGAGCATCCTGATCCCCTGCCTTCACGACGAGAGCTACGCGTATATGGAGTGCTTCCGGGAAGCGTTTTCGAAAGTGCGCGGGATGATCTTCAACGCGGAGCCGGAGCGGCTGCTGGCGGAGAAGCTGTACGGGGTGAAGGGGGAGACCTTCACGACGTTCGGCATCGGGATGGAAACCGACTGGCAGGCGGACGGGGAGCGGTTCCGGAAGAAATACGGGATCGAAGCGCCGTTCATCCTGTACGCCGGGCGGAAGGATACCGGGAAGCGGGTGGATCTGCTGATCCGGTACTTTACGGAATACCGGGAGAAGAACCCGGGGACGGAGCTGAAGCTGGTGCTCATCGGCGGAGGGAAGGTTGAGATCCCGGATCAGGAGAACATCATCGACCTGGGGTTTGTGGACCGGCAGGACAAGTATGACGCGTACGGGGCGGCGGAGGTGTTTTGCAACCCGAGCGAGATGGAGAGCTTCTCGATCGTGATCATGGAGAGCTGGCTGGCCGGGAGGCCGGTGATGGTGAACGGTGCTTGTGCTGTCACAAAAGGTTTTGTTGAGCAGGCACAAGGAGGGATTTGTTTTGGGAGTTATGAGGAGTTTGAGGAAGGGCTGAAGAAGCTGACGGAGAAGAAAGACGAAGCGGAGAAGATGGGGGAGAATGGGAGACGGTATGTGCTTGAGCACTTCGATTGGGGAGTTATTACCCAGAGGTATATAGAGTATTTCAAGCACCTGGGGTAAAAAAGATTTGGTACGGTCAGGGATACGAAGGAGATCCCTCGACTTCGCTCGGGATGACACGGTGAGATTTGCCCTGGGCTGCGCTCGGGATGACACGGGAAGGTTTGCTGATGGAGAAGATCGCATTTGTGTGCCAGCGGTATGGGCTGGAAGTGAACGGGGGATCGGAGCTGTATTGCCGGCAGGTCGCGGAGCGGCTGGCGGAGTACTATGAGGTGACGGTCTACACGACGTGCGCGCTGGACTACACCACGTGGGCGAACCACTACCCGGCCGGGGAGGAAACGATCAACGGCGTGCGGGTGAAGCGGTGGCCAGTCCGGAAGGAACGGAAGCAGGAGCGGTTCGACCGGATCAGCGCGAAGGTGTTCGGCCCGGAAGGGCACACGGACCGGGACGAGCAGAAATGGATCGAGGAGCAGGGGCCCTGCTGCCCGGAGGTGATCAGGGCCCTGCAGAAGGAGCACGGGGAATACCGGGTCGTGTTCTTCATGACGTACCTGTACTACCTGACGGCGACGGGGATGCCGCTGGGATTTGAGAACGCGGCGCTGATCCCGACGACCCACGACGAGGCGCCGGTGTACCTGCGGCACTACGAGAAGGTGTTCGGGGCGGCGAAAGGCCTGGTCTGGCTGACGCCGGAGGAGCGGGCGTTCGCAAGGATGCGGTTCCCGGCGGTGTGCGGCAAGCCGGAGACGGTGACCGGCATCGGGATGGACATGCCGGAAGGCGAGCTGCCGGAAATCCCGGAGGGGCTGCGGGGGCAGAAGTACCTGGTCTACGCGGGGCGGATCGACCCGAGCAAGGGTTGCGGGGAGATGTTCGAATACTTCCGGCGGTACAAGCAGGAGAACGGCGGGGACCTGAAGCTGGTGCTGATGGGCAAGCCGGTGATGGAGATCCCGGAGGAGGACGACATCATCCCGCTGGGCTTTGTGAGCGACGAAATGAAGCTGGCGGTGATGAAGGAGGCCTTCGCGCTGGTGCTGCACAGCCGGTTTGAGAGCCTGAGCATGGTGGTGCTGGAGAGCATGATGATGGGCCGGCCAGTGCTGGTCAGCGGATACTGCGAGGTGCTGAAGGGGCACTGCGAGCGGAGTAAAGCCGGGCTCTGGTTTGAGAGCTACGGGGTGTTCGCGGAAGGGCTGAAATGGCTGCAGAACCACCCGGGGGCCTACCGGCAGATGCGCCGGAACGGCGAGAAATATGTCAGGGAAGATTACAGCTGGGACGCGATCATCGGGAAATATAAGGGATTTATCAGTGATTTTGGCGGCGAGGGGTAACGGAGGGAGATTTCTCGACTCCACTGCGTTCCGCTCGAAATGACACGAGGGGAGATTTCTCCACTACGCTTCGCTTCGGTCGAAATGACACGGGGGGGAGATTTCTCCACTACGCTTTGCTTCGGTCGAAATGACACGAGGGGAGATTTCTCCACTACGCTTCGCTTCGGTCGAAATGACATGGGGGAGGTTCTTCCAAAAGATGACAAAAAAGTAATAAATAATAAACAAAATTGTAAGGTGTGACTGAAAACACAAAATATTGTGGAAAAAGAACCGGAAATGAAGAGCGACACACCAAAATTGACCCAAAGTATTTCGAAACTGTGAAGAAAGCGTAAACGGTCGCTTGAAAACTATTTCGCAATCGAATATAATTCTCACATCCCGTTTAACAGGGCTTTCTGACACGTTGGACGCAAAGTCCCGCAGGAGGACTTGTTTAAAAACAATTTAGAAAAGGGGAACGGTAACATGAAGAAACTTGCATTGTTCTTGGCTCTGTGCCTGCTGGTGAGCAGCATCGGACTGACCGCGTTTGCAACCGATGATGCTCCTATTGCTGACACACCTGCGGTCGACACACCTGCTGCCGACGCACCTGCTGCTGACGCTCCCGCTGCTGACGCACCTGCTGCTGATGCTGACGCACCTGCTGCTGACGCACCTGCTGCTGACGCTCCCGCTGCTGACGCACCTGCTGCTGACGCACCTGCTGCTGACGCTCCCGCTGCTGACGCTCCCGCTGCTGACGCACCTGCTGCTGACGCACCTGCTGCTGACGCACCTGCTGCCGACGCTCCCGCTGCCGACGCACCTGCTGCCGACGCACCTGCTGCCGACACACCTGCTGCTGACGCACCTGCTGCCGATGCTCCCGCTGCTGACGCACCTGCTGCCGATGCTCCCGCTGATGATGCTCCCGCTGCCGACGCTCCCGCTGCTGACGCGCCTACTGCCGATGCTCCCGCTGCTGATGCACCTGCTGCTGATGATGCCGACGACGCCAAGACTGACGACGCCAAGATCGATGAAGTCAAGACTGACGACGCCAACACCAACAGCGATGCCGATGACGAGATCGTCGACGAGGAGATCGTCGATGAAGACAAGAACGACGAGCTGATGGGCGGCGCTTCCGACGGCACCTTCATTATCAATGAAGACGGCTGGATCGTCGGATTCGAGAAGAATACTCCCACGATCGTGTTCCCCCAGTCTGTCAAAGGAATCAACGTAGTCGGCCTTTCCCAGACCGCCTTTGCGGGAGACACACTGATCGAGTCTGTTACAATCCCGGCTAACGTGACGCTGGATCTGTCTGCCGGCGCCTTCAAGAATTGTACAAACCTGAAATCCGTTTCGATCGCCAACAACACGGTCTTCATCCCGGCTGAATGCTTCATGGGTTGCATTAAACTGGAAGCCCTCACTCTGCCGGAAGCCCTGGATACGATCGGCAACAATGCTTTCAACGGCTGCGCTGCCCTGCAGGGCCTGGCGCTGACAACCAACCTGGTTTCCATCGGCAACAGCGCTTTTGCCAACTGCGGCGCCCTGAAGCATGTCGTATTCCCGGCCAGCCTGAAGAACATTGGCGTGAGCGCTTTTGCCAACTGTACCACGCTGCAGGAGATCCTGATCCCCGACGGTGTGACCCAGATCGGCGGCTACGCTTTCCAGAACTGTAATCAAGCCACGACACTGCATCTGCCGACAGGCACGACGAAGATCCTGAACAACACCTTCTCCGGCTGCAGGCTGGTGAAAGAGATCGCGATCCCGAACGGCGTGACCGAAATCGGCCAGGAAGCGTTCAGCGACTGCGTCAGCGCGACGATGATCCGTATTCCGGGTACCGTTAAGACGATCGGCTCCAACGCGTTCGCGGGAAGGCCCGCCAACGGCTGGATGCGCTATGACGACTGCCCCGCCGACGCTTATCTTGCAGCGGATGCCCTGGGCACTGCCGGATTTCTGCTGGCTCCCGTGAACGGCCCCTGCCATGAGTACGCGAAAACCCATCCCGGGATCCGGTTCTGCACGACGCTGACCCGTAACTATGTGGAACGCTGCTACAACCTCATCCTGAACCGGCCTTCCGAAGAAGCCGGCCTGCTTGGATGGTGCACTGAGATCCTCAACGGCATGCCCGCAGCGATGGTCGTCAAGAGATTTACGGACAGCATTGAGTTCGTCAACCGGAAACTGACCCCGAGCGAAATTATCGAGATCTTATACAACACGATGCTGAACCGTCCCTCCGATGCTATCGGAAAAGCCGACTGGATGACCCGGTTCGACAACGGTATGACCAAGGATGCTGTTATCAACGGCTTCAGCGGATCCCAGGAATTCTTGGGTGTATGCGCCAACTACATGATGACCCCCGGCTGGATCCAGCTGACCTACTTCAGGGATATGAACGAGAACATCACGGCCTTCGTTGCCCGGTGCTACACCGAGTGCCTGCAGCGGCCGTGGGATCCGATCGGTATCGAAGGCTGGTGCCAGGCGCTGATCACCAGACGGGTGACTGCTGCGCAGGTTGCGCATGGATTCATCTTCTCTGACGAATTTATCGCCAAGAAGTTCAACAACGCGCAGTTCCTCGACAGACTGTATCACACCTACTTCGACCGGGATGGAGATCCTGCCGGTACTGCCGCATGGCTTGCACAGCTGAATTCGGGCGTTTCCAGGGAAGTGGTTAACAACGGCTTCCTCGGTTCCCAGGAGTGGTTCAATCTGCTGGCCCGGTTCGGACTGAAACAGTAACAAAAAACATAAATAGTCAGCGGTCTTCGGACCGCTGACTTTTTGATTCACTAAAACCCCACGCTAGGCGTGGGGTTCGGGAAAGCTTATAGCTTTACATATGATAGGGAAACTCCTTTTGCTATAATGCCTCTGCGGTCTGCCAACTGCAAAGGCGCAAAAGGAGGTCATTAGATGGCTAACGACTTACAGAGTTTAGCACACACAAGATGGAACTGCAAATATCATATAGTGTTTGCGCCGAAGTATCGAAGGATGGTGTTTTATGGAGAGAAGAAGAGGAAAATCGGAAAGATACTGAGGAAGCTATGTGATTGGAAGGGTGTAGAGATCCATGAAGCAGAAGTATGCCCGGATCATATACACATGCTGGTAAGCATCCCACCGAAGGTAGCAGTGTCAAGCTTTATGGGATACTTGAAGGGAAAGAGCATTCGGGGAACTGAAGTTCAAGTATAGAAACCGGGAATTCTGGTGCAGAGGATATTATGTGGACACAGTCGGGAAGAACACGAAAGCGATTGCAGAATACATCAGGCACCAGTTGGATGAAGACAAGATGGGAGAGCAGTTAACAATGTTGGAAAAGTCCAGCGATAACCCGTTTACGGGTAGCAAGTAACAGCCTGCGCGGTTGGCAGATCGTATTTGCGCCTGCGAGGGCGCAAGCTAGTAATCTAGGGCTATGCCCGCATATGAAAAGCCACCGGCTAGGCCGGTGGATGTTTACTATGTGTACTAAACCAAAGCGAGGGCTTTCCGGCAGCATGTTTTATATATGCTGCCGTTGTTGCAGTTGGAAGAAATCATGCTTTGTGGTATTATATATATGTAAAAGTCTGTGCGTTCAGGACAGAGTTATTCGGGCGAAAATGCCGACACTGAACACTAAAACACTAAAACACTAAAAACACTCAAAGGGAGGATCGCCGGTGAAGATCGCAGTTGCGGGAACGGGGTATGTGGGGCTTTCCATGGCGGTGCTGCTGAGCCAGCGGTATCCGGTGAAGGCGGTCGACATCGTGCCGGAGAAGGTGGAGATGATCAACCGGCGGGAGAGCCCGATCCGGGATGAATACATCGAGAAATACTTTGCGGAGAAGGAGCTGGACCTGACGGCGACGCTGGACGGGGAAAGCGCGTATCGCGAGGTGGACTATATCGTGATCGCCGCGCCGACGAACTACGACCCGGTGAAGAACTTCTTCGACACGCGGGCTGTGGAGAGCGTGATCGAGCTGGCGATGAAGGCGAACCCGCAGGCCTGGCTGGTGATCAAGAGCACGATCCCGGTGGGGTATACGGAGAGCGTACGGGCAAAGTACGGGACGGACCGGATCCTGTTCAGCCCGGAATTCCTGCGGGAAAGCAAGGCGTTATACGACAACCTATATCCGAGCCGGATCGTGGTCGGGACGGACATGAAGGATCCGGAGCAGGTGAAGGCAGCGGAGATCTTCGCGGGGATGCTGAAGGAAGCGGCGCTGAAGGAAGACGTTCCGGTGCTGCTGATGAACCGGACGGAGGCGGAAGCGGTCAAGCTGTTCGCGAATACGTACCTGGCGCTGCGGGTGAGCTACTTCAACGAGCTGGACACGTACGCGGAGATGAACGGGCTGGATACGAAGAGCATCATCGAGGGCGTGTGCCTGGATCCGCGGATCGGGACGCACTACAACAATCCGAGCTTCGGCTACGGCGGGTATTGCCTGCCGAAGGACACGAAGCAGCTGCTGGCGAACTACGCGCAGGTGCCGCAGAACATGATGACGGCGGTGGTGGAGAGCAACCGGACGAGAAAGGACTTCATCGCCGACCGGATACTGCAGAAGGCCGGCGGATACGGATACAGCGACGACAACCGGTACGACCCGGCGAAGGAGAAGGAGATCGTCATCGGGATCTACCGGCTGACGATGAAGACGAACAGCGACAACTTCCGGCAGAGCTCGATCCAGGGGATCATGAAGCGGCTGAAGGCGAAGGGCGTGACGCTGGTGATCTATGAGCCGACGCTGGAGGACGGGACGACGTTCTTCGGGAGCAAGGTGATCGGGGATCTGGAACGGTTCAAGGAGCTCAGTCAGGTCATCGTAGCGAACAGAATGGACAGTTGCCTGACTGATGTTATGGAAAAGGTTTACACGCGGGATATTTATCAGAGGGATTGAGGTACGGGCTTTCCGACGGAACGTCGGGGACAGTCCCTTTGGTTCCGCTAAAGCGTAACAAAATGGACAGTCCCCTTGTTCCGCGGGGATTGACTGGGTGGAATGTGTGACGAAGGAGATTTCTCGACTTCGCTCGAAATGACACCGGGAGGGGGAGATTTCTCCACGCGGCCTTTGGCCTTGGTCGAAATGACACCGGGAGAGGGAGATCCTTCGGCAAGCTCAGGATGACACATAAGGAAGAAAGGGGTTGTTCCAATGAAAGGGATTGTGCTGGCCGGGGGAGCGGGGACGAGACTGTATCCGCTGACGATGGTGACGTCGAAGCAGCTGCTGCCGGTATACGACAAGCCGATGATCTATTATCCGCTGAGCACGCTGATGCTGGCGGGGATCCGGGAGATCCTGATCATCTCCACGCCGGACGATACCCCACGGTTTGAGCACCTGCTGGGGGACGGGAGCCAGTTCGGCATCCACCTGGAATACAAGGTGCAGCCGAGCCCGGACGGGCTGGCCCAGGCATTCCTGCTGGGCGAAGAGTTCATCGGGGACGATGCCTGCGCGATGGTGCTGGGGGACAACATCTTCTACGGGAACGGGTTCCGAAAGGTTCTGAAGGAAGCCGCGGCGGACGCGGAAAGCGGACGGGCGACGATCTTCGGGTACTATGTGCACGATCCGGAGCGGTTCGGGATCGTCGAGTTCGACGAGAACGGGAAGGTGCTGTCCGTTGAGGAGAAGCCGAAGAACCCGAAGAGCAACTACTGCATCACGGGGCTGTATTTCTATCCCAGGGGAGTTTCGGCCATGGCGCATAAGGTGAAGCCGAGCGCGCGGGGCGAGCTGGAGATCACGACGCTGAACGACATGTACCTGAAGCAGGAGAGGCTGGACGTGCAGCGGCTGGGGCGCGGGTTCGCGTGGCTGGACACCGGGACGATGGACAGCCTGGTGGAGGCCGCCGATTTCGTGCAGATGATCCAGAAAAGGCAGAGTATCGTGATCTCCGCGCCGGAGGAGATCGCCTATGTGAATCAGTGGATCTCAAAGGAGAAGCTGCTTGAGTCCGCTGAACGGTACGGGAAGAGCCCTTACGGGGCGCATCTGAAGGCGGTTGCGGAAGGGAAAGTAAGGTATTGAAAGGGATCCTGATGCCGGTAGTCCCATTTCGGTAAGGAAACGCACGCGCACCGCGGAGTCACAGTCGTGACTCTCGCGCACCGCACGCGTCAGCGCTCCCGCTTAGTGATTCCTGCAGCGGTTCAAGCGCTTAAACTTCGCTGGCGCTCGTTTTCGCTGAGAACCGGCGGAAGTCAATGACCCTACAAGGGATCTCCCGGCCGGATCCCCAGTTGAGGGATCTCCTTCAGAACGGGTTGCATGAAACGGGGGAGATTTCTCCACGCGCTGCGCTTAGTCGAAATGACACGGGGAGTGGAACGGCGGGGACGGTTCTCTCGTTCCACATTCGTGTAACTGTGAGAACCGTCCCCTTGTTCCACAAGCGTCGCTTATAAGGTCTGGAGGTATGAGCTTTGAAGAAGATCGAGACGAAACTGCCCGGAGTGTATATCATTGAGCCGCAGGTGTTCGGAGACCAGCGGGGGTACTTCATGGAGACATGGAGTACGAGGAACTTTGAGGAGATGGGACTGCACTATGATTTCGTGCAGGACAACCAGAGCTATTCCGCTCAGAAGGGAATCCTGCGGGGAATCCATTTTCAGAACATGCCGATGGCGCAGGCGAAGCTGGTGCGGGTGACCAAGGGCGCCGTGATGGACGTGGCGGTTGACCTGCGGAAGGGCAGTCCGACGTATAAACAGTGGGTTGCTGTGGAGCTCAGCGCGGAGAACAAGCGGATGCTGATGATCCCGCGGGGGTTCGGGCACGGGTTCAAGACGCTGACGGACGACGTGGAGTTTGTGTATAAGGTGGATCAACTGTACAGCAAGGAATGCGACCGGGGAATCCGGTTTGATGATCCGACGATCGGGGTTGAGTGGGGAGAAGTGAAGGAGGAGCTGCTGAGTCAGAAAGACATGGGTGCTCCGATGCTGGATGAGAGTGATTGCAACTTTACGTATGAAGAGTTGAAGTGATGTCCGTGGTACGGATAGGGACGGTTCTCTCGTTCCACATTCGTGTTACTGCGAGAACCGTCCCTACAGTACCACGGGGAGTTCAGGGGTTGACTATTTAAGTTTCTTTGGACCCCTTCGGCCACTGGAAAAAGTTTGGGGTTTGATTATTCAGGTTGTTTTTTTGAACCCCTTCGGCTACTGGGAAAAGTTTGGAGTTTGATCATTTGAGTTATTTTTGGAGGTACTGTCAAATGACTATTATTGTGACCGGCGGAGCGGGGTTTATCGGGAGTAATTTTGTGTTCCATATGCTGGGGAAGTATCCGGAATACCGGATCGTATGCCTGGACAAGCTGACGTACGCGGGGAACCTGAGCACGCTGAAGGGCGTGATGGACAACCCGCAGTTCCGGTTTGTGAAGGACGATATCTGCGACCGGGAGGCGGTATACCGACTGTTTGAGGAAGAGAAGCCGGACATCGTGGTGAACTTCGCGGCGGAGAGCCATGTGGACCGGAGCATCGAGGATCCGGGAATCTTCCTGCAGACGAACATCATGGGGACGGCGGTGCTGATGGACGCATGCCGGAAGTACGGGATCACGCGGTACCACCAGGTATCGACGGACGAGGTGTACGGCGACCTGCCGCTGGACCGGCCGGACCTGCTGTTCACGGAAGAGACGCCGATCCATACATCCAGCCCGTATTCCAGCTCGAAGGCGGCGGCGGACCTGCTGGTGATGGCGTATCACCGGACCTACGGGCTGCCGTGCACGATCTCGCGGTGCTCGAACAACTACGGGCCGTATCACTTCCCGGAGAAGCTGATCCCCCTGATGATCGCGAACGCGCTGAACGACAAGCCCCTGCCGGTCTACGGCGAGGGAAAGAACGTGCGCGACTGGCTGTATGTGGAAGACCACTGCAAGGCCATCGACCTGATCATCCACAAGGGCCGGGTCGGGGAGGTCTACAACATCGGCGGGCACAACGAGATGGCGAACATCGACATCGTGAAGCTGATCTGCAAGGAGCTGGGGAAGCCGGAAAGCCTGATCACGTATGTGACGGACCGGAAGGGGCACGATATGCGGTACGCCATTGACCCAACCAAGATCCATAATGAACTTGGGTGGCTGCCGGAAACGAAGTTTGCCGATGGGATCAAGAAGACCATTGCCTGGTATCTGGATAACCGGGAATGGTGGGAAGAGATCATCAGCGGGGAATACCAGAATTATTACGAGAAGATGTACGGGAACAGATAAATGGGTATAGACAGTATCAGGCATGGAGTGAAGGTGCGGATCAGGGAGATGATGCGCGACGAGAATGCCTGGTTTAAAAAGGTGATCCCGGCCAGGATCCGGCATATGGTAAGCAAGCCGCTGGAGAAGAAAGTCGTGCGGCAGGAGGAGATCCCGAAGCCTTATGAGCCGGGGCGGTATCCGGAGGGGATCAACCTGTACGGCCTGTTCCGGAGCGAGATCGGCCTTTCCCAGGGGGCGAAGCTGTATGCCCGGACGCTGGAGGAAGGAAAGATCCCCCACACGCTGCTGAACCTGGACTTTGTGGCGGAACTGCCCCAGAGCGACAGGAGCTTTGACGGGTGGCTGACGGTCGAGAACAAATACGCGATCAACGTGGTGCATATCAATCCGCCGGAATGGCAGTACGCGGTGGCGATCTTCCCGAAAAAGCAGTTTGACCGGCACTACAACATCGGGGTGTTCCTGTGGGAACTGGAACGGGTACCAAGGGACTGGATACCGATGTTCGATTATGTGGACGAGATCTGGGCACCGAGCGGGTTTATCGCGGAGGCAGTCCGGAAGGAGACGGACAAGCCGGTGACGGTGATCCCCTACGGGATGGAAGCCCCGTACGACGGGAAGCTGACGCGGGCAGACTTCGGGCTTTCGGAAGAGGACTTCCTGGCGCTGATGATGTTCGACAGCCGGAGCGCGGCGGGACGGAAGAACCCGGGAGCGGCGATCGACGCGTTCCGGGAGGCATACGGGGAGAACCCGGAGCACGCGAAGCTGGTGATCAAGATCAACAACCCGAAGGACGAGGACATCGCCTTTGTGGAGGAGCACCTGGGCGGAAAGACCGGATATGTGCTGATCACGGAGCGGATGGAGAAGAAGAAGCTGAACAGCCTGATCCGGCTGTGCGACGTGTTCATCAGCCTGCACCGGGCGGAAGGGTTCGGCCTGGTGATGGCGGAAGCGATGATGCTGGGGACGCCGTGCGTGGCGACGAACTGGAGTTCCAACACGGAATTCATGAATGAAGACTGCGCATGCATGGTGGGATATGAGCTGGTGCCGGTGAACGGGGAGTATCCGGGAGACGACGGCACCATGCAGTGGGCGGAACCGGATGCGCATCAGGCGGCGAAGTTCCTGAAGAGGCTCAGGGATGAGCCGGAGTACTATAAAGAGAAAGCGGAAAAAGGCTTTCAGTATATTTCAAAGAAACTCAGCATGAAGGCCTGCGCTGAAGCAATAAAGGAACGGATGAGTCAGATTTTGGGATAGCGTGGTACTCAAACAGGGGGCTTTCCGATCGCCCCCTGTTTACCCCTTCGGTTCGATCCCCTACGTGTTTTTTCTATCCAGCTTATTTTGTTTTATGGGAGAAGAATTGAGTGAGTAACAGCAGGATGAGGCAGTGGCTGCGGTTTGTGAAGCACTGCCGGACGGTGGGGCCAGGAGAGGCGAAGCGACGGATCCGGGAGAAAGCTGAGACCGAACGGATCCGGGCGGAGCTTGCCCGGAGACCGGAGCTGACGCCGGGGGAGCGGAAGGCGCAGGCGGCTGCGCTGCCGCGGGCGATCCGGTTCGAGATCATCCTAATGGGAAAGAACGCAGACGGGAAGGTGCGGGAAGAAGCCCTTTCGAGCTTGCGGGAACAGACATACACCCGATTCGAGATTGGAGAAACGGACGGGGAGACGGCAGAAGACTACGCCGTGTTCATGGACGAGGACGGATGGCTGTATCCGGGGGCGCTGTATGAGATCGCGAAGGCGATCTGCGAGACCGGGGCGGAATTTCTCTACACAGACGAAGACTTCTTCACGGCACTGCCGGCGAAGCTGAACCGCCCCTGGTGCAAGCCGGGGTACGGACCGGACACGATGCGGGGATGCGAAGTGTGCGGGGCGTTTTTCGCATGCAGCAAGGCTCTGCTTAAGAAGGCCGGGGCAGAAGGCTATGCCGGGATGAGTCCGGAGGAGCGGTGGGACGCGGTGATCCAGATGGCGGCTGCGGCCGAGCGGGTCGAGCGGGTCCCGAAGATCCTGTTCTACCGGCGGATTCCTGCCGGTGAGACGTTCCAGCCTGCGGTCCGGCGGGTGCAGGACCCGATCGAGGGGGAACCGCTGGTCTCCATTCTGATCCCGAACAAGGACCACCGGGAGGATCTGGCCCGGTGCATCGACTCCATAAGGGAAAAGACGACGTGGCCGAAGTGGGAGATCATCGTCATCGAGAACAACAGCGAGGACGAGGAGACCTTCCGGTACTACGAGGAGATCGGGAAGGACGAACGGATCCGGGTGATCCGGCGGGAAGGCCAGTTCAACTACTCCGCGGTGAACAACGCCGGCTTCCGGGAGGCGAAGGGAGAACAGATCCTGCTGCTGAACAACGATACGGAGGTCGTGAGTCCCGACTGGATCCAGGAGATGCTGATGTACGCGCAGCGGGAAGATGTCGGCGCGGTCGGGGCAAAGCTGTATTACCCGGACGGGACGATCCAGCACGCAGGGATCGGCATCGGGATCAAGATGCTGGCGGGGCATTACTTCCGCGGAGAGGCCGGGGACAGCAAAGGATATTACGGGCGGCTGAGCTACGCGCAGGAGGTAAGCGCGGTGACGGCAGCCTGCATGATGATCCCGCGGAAGGTGTACGAGGAAATGAACGGGCTGGACGAGAGCTTCAGCGTGGTGTTCAACGACGTGGACCTGTGCCTGCGGATCCGGGAGGCGGGGTACAATATCGTTTGGACCCCGTGGGCGGAGCTGACCCACTACGAGAGCAAGAGCCGGGGAGCAGACGAGGATACAGAAGAAAAAAAGCGGTTCTTCGTCGGGGAGACGAACCGCTTTCTGAGGAAATGGTACCGGGTGCTGGAGGAAGGGGATCCGTATTATAATCCGAACCTTACGAGAGACAAGGAGGATTTCTCGTTGAGGTGAACGGGGGAGATCTCTCGACTCCACTGCGTTCCGCTCGAGATGACACGGGGGAGGAACGGGGGAGATCTCTCGACTCCACTACGTTCCGCTCGAGATGACACGGAGGGGGTTACGGGAACGGTTCGTCGCTGATGGGCTGGACGGAGTAGAGAACGTCCCACCAGTTGCCGGTGAGGTGATAGTTCGCGATATCCTCGGCGTCCCCGTCGATGAGGTATTCCCGGACGGCGATCTCACCGGCCAGGTGGTTATGGTAGGCGATAAAATCATAGAAACGGTCACGGGCTTCACCTTCGGTGAAGTCCTTAAACGTTTTTCCGCTGCCGAGGCCGGAGGGGGCGGCGGAGAGGGCCTGCTCCACGGTGGCGAAGAGCTCGTCCTGGGAGACGGGAGCTTTATCCTCCTGCAGGGGCCGGGTGAGGTCGGAATGGGCATACTTGACCATCATGACAGGGGTGGCGGAGGTGGTGCGTTCCAGGGGCTGGCCATACGGGACGCCGAAGTTGGAGCCGTGGTCCGCGGTGACGATGATGGTGGCGGAATCATAGAGGCCAAGGTCCTTCAGGCGGGCGATATACTCCTCGACGTTCCGGAAGCAGCCGCGCAGGGCGGCGGGATAGTCCTCCGTGCCGGTGCGGTTCGGATCGGGGACGAGATCCTCGCCCCAGAAGACGCCGATATGCGTGCCGGCGGTATGGTAGAAGCGGAAGGCTTTGGCAGCGGTATCTGAAACGGTGAGGCCGTTTGATCTCAGCTTCGCATAGAACTCATAGTCATAGTTGCCGTACTTTGTCTCCGGGTCGTTATGGATCTTAAAGGAGGCGGTGTTGACATAGTTCATATCGTAAAGGCCGTAGTTCTTGAGGAGATAGGGTGCGGATTTATAGATCCCGATGCGCAGGAGGACCTTCTCCAGGCGGGGGAGGTAGAGATTGCCGAAGTCGGCATAGTCATAGTTGACGGCGTTGGCGATATAGGGATCGGCGAGGTCAGAGACCAGGTCCGGATCGGGGGTGAGGATGCGGGTATCGACGCCGGCGTCCGCGAGGTTCTTCAGGAAGGCGGCGCCATTTGTGAAGGCTTCATTCACATAGACCGGGACAGGCTTGTCGAAATGACAGGTCTGGCCGGTGAGCATGTAGGTAAGGGAGGGGTAGGTGCGGTTATAGCGGCTGGTGGCGTTGGGATACCAGGTCCAGCCGGAGAGGGTATCCTTCAGGTCCGGCCAGCGGTCCAGCATCTCCCGGGCCCAGGCGCCGTCCGCGGTGTCAATGACGAAAACGACGACGTTGGTATCGGAGCCAAGGTCGAACTGGCCCCGGGCGGAGAGAACATGATTCTGGCGATCTTCGGTCACCTCCGTATCCATGGTGAGGGCGGAAGAGAGGAAGCCGACAAGCTGCATGACGATGAGGGCGGCGGCGACGGCGCGCATGGCGAGTTCGGCGGTCTTCCGGAACTTCTTCGAGAAAAGGAAGACCAGGAGGATGGCCAGGAGAGTGATCGCGATCCAGATGAGGAGGTTCACGACCTTGCCGCCGGAAGAGAGGTTGATCGCCTGACCGGTGAGGGACGGGACGAGGCTGTTCAGGAAAAGGATCTGGACATAGGCGGCGACGCCCAGGCCCAGGGCGGCCGCGGCGGCGGTGAGGCCTGCGCGGGCAGGGAGGAGGGACAGCAGGAGGGCCAGGAGCAGGGAGCCGGCGAGGCAGACCAGGAGCTGGAACCACCAGACGTTGGCGAGGGGAAAGAAGAACTCGCCGGCGTTCAGGGCGACGACCTCCAGGGGGGAGAAGAAGAGGACGGTCAGCGCCGGGAGGAGGACGCAGAGGAAAATGGTGAGGAAGGGTTTCTTGCGCATAAGTGTGCTCCTTGAGTAATCTATGCAGGCCTGTAGCGGAACCTGCAGGGGTGGTATGCAGCCCTGATGCCGTGGTACGGATGGGGACGGTTCTCTCGTTCCACATTTGTGTTACTGCAAGAACCGTCCCCCCAGTACCACGGCGGGCTGCCGGTTTGCTGGCTTGTGTTGCAACAGAACCAGGGGAGCGTCAGAACCTCGAGAACTCATAGATCGCGATTCCTGCGGCGATGGCGAGGTTGAGGGAATCAATCCTGTCGTTACTCTCGATGCGGACAGGCTGGCCGCAGGAGGCGAATTCGGGCGGGAGGCCGCTGCCTTCGTTGCCGAAGATGAGGGTCCAGGGTGCCGCGGGCTTGGCCTGCAGGACTTCATGGAGGGGCCGGGAGGCGTCCAGCATGAAGGGGTAGAGGGTGTGAGCCGGGAAGGATTCGAGATAGGATCCGAAGGAATCGTACAGGCGGACGCGCAGGGAGAAAAGGCTGCCCATGCTGGCGCGGACGGTCTTCGGGTCGAAAAGGTCCACGCAGGGGCGGATGAGGGCCACATCCTCCACACCAAAGCCGAGGGCGGTGCGCAGGATGGTGCCGACGTTGCCGGAGTCGCCCGGATGATGGAGGACGACATGGGGCTTCGCAGGATCGAGAGCGTCCTCGAACTTGGCGAAGACGGCGGCGGCGAAGCAGTTTTCCTTGCCGCTGATGCGCGCCAGGGCGCGGTCGGCCTCCTCGACGCGGACGCCGAGGGACTCCGCGAGGCCGCGGAGCTTATCCGCGCCGTCGCGGCCGGCGGCGGAAGAATGCAGGAGCAGGCGGCGGACAGCGTCCGGCCGGTGCTTCAGGCATTCCATGGAGGGGAAGACGCCCGGGGCGTAGGAATAGTCCAGGGCAGGAGAGTAGGGAGAAAGTGAAGGCATGGAAGGGGTCCTTTCTGCGGGGTTATGGTGTCATCCCGACCGAAGTGGAGGGATCTCCCACGCAAACGGGTCATAATCTGTTCCGAAGGAGATTCTTCGACTCCGGCTACCGCCTTCGCTCAGAATGACACGGAGCTGTCGGAATGACACGGCGGGTTTCAGGTTTCCGATAACGGATCTTTTGACACGGAGCGGTCGGAATGACACGGTGGGTTTCAGGTTTCCGATAACGGATCTTTATCCTTCTTTTGGGACTTGATGCCGTCGATGGAGATCCAGGTATGGCAGGCCATGTTATCGAAGACGAAGTCGACGCGGGCGCGCTCCTTGCGCCAGTCGATGCGGGTGATCTTTCCCTGGCAGCCGTTGAAGAGGGGATCCTCGAGGGTAACCTTATCCCCGATGCTGCAGGTTTTCATGGAGCCGACGAGGCCGTCCTTCTCGAAGAGCTTCATGGCGAAATCGAGATCGGAGCCGGCGAGCTCATAACCGGTGTCCTGCTTGCCGACGCGGCGGATGACGCCGTCCATGCCGAAGAACTGGGTATAGTCGACCATGCGCTCCTCGCTGAAGACGAAGACGTAGCCGGGGAGGAGGTCGAACTGAACCTCCCGGTTCACGCCTTTTTTGCGCTGGCGTCTTACGATCTGGGGGGAGAAGGAGCGCAGGGCGCCGCGGATCTCCATGAGGTTTGCGATGACCTTGCAGCGCTGGGTCTCGCAGAACATGCAATAGACGTACATTTGTTTTAACCCTTTCCCCCTTCCCCACGCATTACAGGTCTGTATTGCCAATTGACCTGCGTGGGGACGGGGATTAATTGGTGGTGGGGCTGCGCCCCGCACCCGCCGGGAAGACCATGATATCATAAGTATTGTGGCATAAAAGGAAGAGAGAGTCAACCTGTTGTGGTGGGGAGGAATACTTGTTCGTACTTTTTACGTACAACTTATTGATTTGTATGGATTTGTCTGGTAAAATGAAAACAACATACCGGAAAGGATGTGTTTCGAGTGGCGGAACAGCCCAAGTATCTTCAGGTGGCAGACACCCTGCGCAAGGAGATCGCGGAAGGGAAATTCCGGGACGGGCAGACCCTGATGACGGAAGAGGAACTGCGCTTCCGGTTCAACGTGTCCCGGCAGACCGTGCGGCAGGCGATCGCCCTGCTGGAGGACGACGGGCTGGTGGACCGGCGCCGGGGCAGCGGCACCTACGTGCGCCACGGGCCGCGGAAGCGGCAGGGCACGGTCCACGTGGGCGTGGTGACGACGTACATCACGGACTACATCTTCCCCAGCATCGTGCAGGGGATGGAATCCGTGCTGAACGCGAACGGGGCGGTCATGAACCTGAGCGCGACCTACAACGACAGCCGGACCGAGCGGAACATCCTGGAGCGGATGCTGGACGGGCAGGTGGACGGCCTGATCGTCGAGGGGACGCGGACGGCCATGGCGGCCGAGAATTACGACCTGTACCGACGGCTGGAGGAGCGGAACATCCCGCTGCTGTTCATGAACGGATACAACCCGGAGCTGAGCCAGATCCCTCACGTGGTGATGGACGACTACGGCGGCGGGCGGATCGCGGCGCAGGAAGTGCTGAGCCGGGGATACCGGAATCCGGGCGGAATGTTCAAGACGGACGACCGGCAGGGGAAGGAACGGCTGAAGGGTTTCCTGGACGAGATGAACAGCCAGGGGATCAGGGTGCCGGACGACCGGCTGCTGCTGTTCGGGACGGAAGAGCGGATGACGCTGCTGAAGACCACGAAGGGGCAGGCGTTCGTGAAGAAGCTGCTGAAGGGGAACGTCGACTGCATGACGTGCTACAACGACGTGTTCGCGATCAGCCTGATGGCGATCCTGCAGAAGGAAGGAATGAAGCTGCCGGAGGACATGGGGTTCATCGGGTTTGACAACGCGACGTTCGCCGAGATGGTGGAGCCGAAGCTGACGACCCTCGGGCATCCGAAGGAGGCCTTCGGCGCCCTGTGCGCGGAGAAGCTGCTGCGGATGATCGCCGGGGAACGGGAAAAGAGCGTGAGCATGAACTGGACGCTGATCGAGCGGGAGAGCCTGCCGCGGGTGGAGAAGCTGTGAGCGCGGCGATCCTGTGCGTCGGGAAGATGAAGGATAAGGCCTACCGGGAGATGGCGGACGAGTACCTGAAGCGGCTGGGCCGGTACGGAAAGTACGAGGAGATCGAGATCCCGGACCTGCCGGAGCCGGCGGGGAATTCTCCGGCGCTGGAGGAGCAGGTGAAGACCCGGGAAGGGGAGGCACTGCTCGGGAAGATCCGGCCGGGCGACCGGGTGATCGCGATGACGATCGAAGGGAAGCAGCGGAGCTCGGAGGAGCTGGCGAAGCACCTGGAGGAGCTGCGGACCGGCGGGGTAAGCCGGGTGGTGTTCGTGATCGGCGGGAGCCTGGGACTGGGGTCGAACGTTCTGGCAAGAGCTGATGAAGAACTCAGCATGAGCCGAATGACGTTTCCGCACCGGCTGGCACGGGTGATGCTGCTGGAGCAGCTGTACCGGGCGGAGAAGATCAACGCGGGGGAGAGGTATCATAAGTAATCGGCCTGAAACGGAGGAGATTCCTCCACTTCGGTCGGAATGACACCGGTCTGAAACGGAGGGGATTCCTCCACTTCGGTCGGAATGACACCGGTCTGAAACGGAGGAGATTCCTCCGCTTCGGTCGGAATGACACGTTATGAGGCTTGACATGAAGAGAAAGACAAGATTAATCGCCCTGGTTGCGCTGCTGATGGCCGCGGTGCTGGTCCTGAGCAGCTGTGCAGCAGACGCTGCCGTGACGGGCAAAAAGAAGAAGAACACGACGCCGACGCCCGCTGTGACGGCTGTTCCCGAAGCGACGGAAGAGCCGGGGCCGATCATTGAGCCGCAGCGGATCGCGGATTACCTGTTCGAGCATGGAGAGCTGCCGGAGAACTTCATCACGAAGCAGGAGGCAAGAGACCTGGGCTGGGACAGCAGCTACAACTACGTGAGCGACGTGGCGCCGGGGATGAGCATCGGCGGGGACTACTTTGGGAACTACGAAGGAAAGCTGCCGAAGGTGAAGGGACGGAAGTACTACGAGTGCGACTGTTTCTACACCGGCGGGAAGCGGAACGCGTACCGCATCATCTATTCGAACGACGGCCACGTATGGTATACGGAGGACCACTACAACACCTTTACGGAAATGAGTCCTTCCGAGAGTGCATCGAAACCCTGAAGGAGGGAGACGGGATGAAGAAGATCCTGAAGATCGTGGCGCTGGCGGCGGTGCTGGCCCTGTGCCTGATCCTGACCGGTTGCTACAACGCGCCGGACGACGTGAACACCGGAGCGCCGACGGGCGCGGGGAACGCCCTGCCCTTCCAGACCCTGGCCCCGACGGCCACGGTCGCGGTGACGCCGGACACGATCGTCATCGAGACGCAGAATATCTTCGGCGGCGAAACCTCGGGCATCCAGACGCCTACGCCCACTCCGCCCGAAGGCGGCGGAAACGGCTGGAACGACTGGGGCACGGTACAGGACGGCACGACGCCGACCCCGAACCCGACGAGCAGCGTGATCGTGTTCGACAACGTGACGATCACACCGGAAGGGGGCGGCAACGCGACGATCGCCGTGGTGACGGAGGAGCCGGAGACGCCCAAGCCGACGGAGGCGCCGGTGACCCCGACGCAGACCCCGCCGAGCCTGCAGCGCGGCTTCAAGGGCAGCGACGCGGTGCGCGCGGTGCAGAAGCGGCTGAAGGAACTGGGCTACTACAACGGAAGCGCGGACGGCGACTTCGGCCCGGCGACGGAGGCGGCCGTGAAGGCGTTCCAGAAGGCGAACGGACTGAGCGCCGACGGCAAGGTCGGGAAGCAGACGCTGGCGAAAATGAACACGAAGACGGCGGTGAGCGCAAAGGAAGCCCGCGCGACGGCGGCGCCGAAGAAGACGAACAAACCCACCGCGAAACCAACCCCGAAGAAGACGAACACCCCGCGGCCGACCGCGACCCCGAACCTGAGCAAGGACTACTATCTGGACATCGGGGCGAAGGGCAAGAAGGTCGAGACGCTGCAGCGGCGGCTGATCGAGCTGGGCTGGCTGAGCGGACGGGTGACGGGCAGATACGACGAGGCGACGAAGGCAGCGGTGATGGCCTTCCAGAAGAAGACCAAGGGCTTGTGGGAGGACGGCATCGCCGGGCCGGATACGCTGCAGGCGCTGTACTCTACGAACGCGGCGCGGAACGGATCCTCGAAACAGAACAATTCCTCCGGGAGCAGCGGCAGCTCAAGCAAGCCGGATACCCTGGAGATGGGCAGCACCGGGAGCGAGGTGCGCAGGCTGCAGCAGAAGCTGAAAGACCTGGGCTACCTGAGCGGGAGCGTCGACGGGAGCTTCGGCGTGGCGACGCAGGCGGCGGTGATCGCCTTCCAGAAGAACAACAACCTGACGGCGGACGGCAAGGCCGGGACCGCCACGCAGAGCAAGCTGTACTCCGGGACGGCGCAGAAGGCCCAGGGCAACGCCGTGAAGATCTCCGAAGGGAGCACGAACAGCAGTTCGAACAGCAGCTCGGGCGGGAGATCGGGCAGCAGCATCGGGAGCAGCGCGAACAGCACCTCGGGGAGCGGCTCGGGCGGGAGTTCGAGCGGAGGTTCGGGCAGCAGCTCCGGCAGCAATACGACCGCTACGGTGAACAACAGCGGACGGGATACGAGCGACATCGCCTCGACCGGATATGTGACGCTGGAGAACGGGACGGAGAGCGAGCAGGTGAGGACCCTGCAGAAGCGGCTGAAGGACCTGGGCTACTACAACGGGAACGTCGACGGCCGATACGGCGAGGGAACGCAGGCGGCGGTGATGGCCTTCCAGCTGCGGAACAACCTGACGGTGGACGGCAAGGCCGGACCGGCGACGCAGCGGGTGCTGTACGGCAGCAGGTCGAACATTACCTACGCCTCGATGTACGAGGGCGAGGAAGGAAAGAGCGTCAAGAACCTGCAGTACACCCTGTACGAACTGGGGTACTACGACGGGGCGATCGACGGGAAATACGGCACGACGACCGCGGACGCGGTGCGTGAATTCCAGATCCAGAACAACCTGACGCCGGTGGACGGCATCGCGGGAAGCAAGACGCTGAGCAAGATGTATTCCAGCGACGCGATCGCCGCGACGGCGTCGAAGGTGGAATACGACACGGCGAAGGCCGGGGACAAGGGTGACCTGGTGGTGCAGATCCAGGACTGCCTGATCCAGCTGGGATTCCTGGACTCGATCACCGGGGAGTATGACGACACGACGGTCGCGGCGGTGAAGGCGTTCCAGAGCGCCAACGGGCTTACTCCGGACGGCAAGTGCGGAACAATGACGCTTCAGGTTCTGTTTGGCTACTGATACCGTACCATCAACCGTGTTATTCCCACACGCTTCGCTTACTCAGGACGACACGGGGATGACAGAAGGAAAAGCTACAGAAAAGAATGAGAAAAACGGTGAAGCGGGCGGCGGTAACGCTGATGCTCTGCGCGGCGATGTGCCTGCCGGCGGCGACGGACCCGAGCCCGGGATGGGGCGTGACCCGATGCCTGGTGGTCGGGTGTGACCGGTTTGTGACGATGCCGCCGACCGGGCACGCCTCCGAAAACAACACGAGGACCATGGCAGCCCTGCTGGAGGACTTCCTGCCGGGGGAGAAGCAGATCACGCTGCACGCGGACGGACCGGGAAGCACGGAGGACTTTGAGGATCTGATCCGGGCGACCTTCGCGGGCGCCCGGGAGGAGGACACAGCGCTGCTCTACGTGAGCACCCACGGGGTGAGCCGGGAAGGCGTGCCGAGTGGGATGGCGCTGCTGCTGTCGAACGGAGAGCAGGAGGAAGGCCTGACGCCGGACCGGCTGCGGGAGATGATGGACAAGGTCCCGGGGCAGAAGATTCTGATAGCGGACGCGTGCCGGAGCGGCGCGCTGATCGGCCGGGGAAAGGAGAAGGGAAAGGACTTTTTTGACGACGAAAGATACCGGGCGCTGGTCTCCGCCGGGAGCGAAGAGGACAGCTGGTTCTGGAGCGCGGAAGAGGACGAGTACACCGGGACGGGATACTTCACGGAGGCGCTGGACAGCGCCCTGCGGGCGAGCGACCCATGGCAGATCGACCCGGACGGGGACGGCACGGTGAGCCTGAAGGAACTGACGGCGCGGCTGCGCGAGATCCACGGGGCCTCGACGGTGTACTGCCGGCCAGAGGAGGACGACGAGCCGCTGTTTATCCTGCCGGAAGAGCGAAATGCGGGCGGGAAGCTGCGGGGGCTGTGGTTCGACCCGACCGTCCGGGACGGAGACAGCCTGACGATGACCTTCCACTTCCGGACGGAAGAGCAGGTGCGGCTGACGTACCAGCTGGTGCCGAGCCGGAACGGAAGATGGGACTTTGAGCACGCGGTGAAGACGCCGGACCGGGAACGGACGGACCTGATCCGCGGACTGGTGAGCCCGGGGGAGAAGGAGCGGACGATCCGGCTGAGCGCGGAGAGCCTGGGCGAGGACGGAAAGGCGCTGATGCAGATCATTTCGCAGCAGGGAAAGGAAAGGACGCCGGTGGCGGAAGCAGGCCGGGTGATCGAAATGTTGCCCGAAATGCAGGAAAAGAAGGAAGAGGAATAGAAAATTTTAAGGTACGGGGTTTTTTAGTAAGAGATCCCTCGACAAGCTCGGGATGACATGGTGCGGGGTGCAGATCTTAATGGAAAAAGATCCTTCACTTCGTTCAGGATGACACGACGGGGCTCAGGATAATACCTGATGTCCCGGATGACGCCGGGCGAACAGAAAACAAAGAGGTGTAAAGAATGTCCGAATGTACTCATGACTGCTCCACGTGCGGAGCGGACTGCGCGAGCCGGAACAAGCCGGAGAGCCTGCTGGAGCCCCAGAACGCGCAGAGCAATGTGAAAAAAGTGATCGCCGTGGTGAGCGGCAAGGGCGGCGTCGGCAAGAGCCTGGTAACGAGCCTGCTGGCGGTGCTGACGAAGCGGAACGGCGCGGAAACCGCGATCCTGGACGCGGATATTACGGGCCCGTCGATCCCGAAAATGTTCGGGGTGCACGACAAGGCGATGGGCACGGAGGAAGGCATCCTGCCGGCGGAGACGCGCACGGGCATCAAAATGATGAGCGTGAACCTGCTGCTGGAGAACGACACGGACCCGGTGATCTGGCGCGGGGCGCTGATCGCGGGAACGGTGAAGCAGTTCTGGACAGACGTGCTGTGGGGCGACGTGGACTACATGTACGTGGACATGCCTCCGGGAACGGGAGACGTGCCGCTGACGGTGTTCCAGAGCCTGCCGGTGGACGGGATCATCATCGTGACGAGCCCGCAGGAGCTGGTCGGGATGATCGTCGAGAAGGCCGTGAACATGGCGAAGATGATGAACATTCCGGTGCTGGGCATTGTGGAGAACATGAGTTATGTGGCTTGCCCGGATTGCGGGAAGAAGATCTTCCCCTTCGGGGAGAGCCAGACGGCGAAGATCGCGATGGCCCAGGGAGTGCCGCTGCTGGCGCAGCTGCCGATCGATCCGGCGATCGCAAAGGAATGCGACACCGGCGTGATCGAGCTGTTCAATGAGGATTGGATGGACGCGGTGGTCAGGGCAATAGAAGACTGCCCGAAAAGGAAGACGGAGTAACGGTGTCATCCAGAGCGCAGTCGAGGGATCTCACCCAGACATGATTGAAGCTGTTACGGGGGAGATTTCTCCGCTCGTTTCACTCGGTCGAAATGACACATAACGGATACGCTAGGAGAGGAGGGACCGAGCGGTTTGGCCAGGGGAAGCCAGAATATCAACGACCAGCTGTACCGGTCCCGAAGCCGGAACGCGGCCGAGAACCCGCGGGAGAGCGCGGAGCAGATCCGGAAGCGGCAGATCCGCAGCTGGATCATCCTGGTGGCGGTCGTGCTGGCGGCGCTGCTGGGGGTGCACTTCCTACGGCGGTACGGCAAGGGCAAGGAGATCGGCATGAACCAGCTGCCCTGCTACGCGAGCCAGAGCGTGACGCCGTTCCGGGACGGCCTGGTCTACTACGACGGGGCGTCGATCCACCACCTGTCATCCGGGGGCACGATCCGATGGAGCTTCCCGGCGGGGGACGGGGTGAAATTCTCCGTCGGGCCGACGCACCTGGCCGTATGGGCCGGGACGCAGCTGTACCTCGTGGACCAGGAAGGGAACGCCACCTACAACGAGAGCCTGGAGGCCCAGGTGCAGTTTGCCCGGGTGGGCGGACGGTACTGTGTGGTCGTGGTCGGTGAGGATACGGACCCGAAGCTGATCGTGAAGGATCTGAAGGGCGCGCAGGTGGACGCGGAAGCGGAAGCCTTCAGCGGGCTGATGATCCTGGACACGGGATTCTACGGCGAGCAGGGCGAGTACCTGTGGACGCTGGCGCTGGACATCTTCGGCACGGCGCCGAACACGATCATGAACACGTTCCAGGTCGGCAAGATGAACACCGGCGAAGTATCGCTGGGCGAGGCGCTGACCTACAAGGTGATCTATGAGAACGCGAAGCTGCGCGTGTTCACGACGAGACAGGTCTACACGTACGACTACAAGTGCGTGCAGGACACGAACGCGACGATGCTGGTATACGGCTGGAAGCTGATCGACGCGGATATCCCGGAGCGCGGGCGGGCGAAGCTGCTGCTGGCGCCGACGAGCCAGACCTCCAGCGCACAGACGATCTCGGAGCTGCGGGTGCTGGAAGGGATGAACGACAAGCGGTACACGCTGCCGACGAGCTGCGTCGGGGCCAGCATCTGGAAGGGCAACATCTACGCGGTGGCGGGCGACTACATTTACCGGGCGGATGTGAACAGCCAGCGGTTCTTCGGGTACCGGATCCCGGCACCGGACGGGGTCGTGATGACGGCATTCTACGGGATCACGGAGGACGGGAGAATGTTGCTCGCCTCCGGCGAGACCATGTATTCAATGAGTTTACCGGAAAGGTAGGAAAACACAATGGCAAAGGACCAGAAACAGGAATTTGTAACCCACATCACTCCGCGGAGCGAGGACTTTTCCCAGTGGTACACGGATGTGATCAAGCAGACGGAGCTGTGCGACTACGCGCCGGTCCGCGGGTGCATGATCATCCGGCCGTACGGCTACGCGATCTGGGAGCGGATCCAGGCGGAGATGGACAAACGGTTCAAGGAGACCGGGGCGGAAAACGTGTACTTCCCGATGCTGATCCCGGAGAGCCTGCTGCTGAAAGAGGCGGAGCACGTGGAAGGCTTCGCGCCGGAAGTGGCCTGGGTGACCCAGGGCGGGACGGAGAAGCTGCAGGAGAGGCTGGCGGTACGCCCGACTTCCGAGACGATCTTCTGCTCGATGTACTCCAAGTGGGTGCAGACCTGGCGGGACCTGCCGATGATGTACAACCAGTGGTGCTCGGTGATGCGGTGGGAGAAGGCGACGCGCCCCTTCCTGCGGACGAGCGAGTTCCTCTGGCAGGAAGGCCACACGATCCACGCGACGGCCGAGGAGGCCGAGGAAGAGACCCTGAAAATGCTCGAGGTCTACCGCGAGGTGGCCGAGGACGTACTGGCGCTGCCGGTCTACGTCGGGCAGAAGAGCGACAAGGAAAAGTTCGCCGGCGCGCGGGCAACCTACAGCATGGAAGCGATGATGCAGGACGGCAAGGCGCTGCAGGCGGGCACGAGCCATAACTTCGGCACGAACTTCGCCGAGGCGTTCGACATCCAGTACCAGAGCAAGGAAGGCAAGCTCGAGTACGTGCACGAGACCAGCTGGGGCGTGAGCACGCGGCTGATCGGCGCAATCATCATGACCCACGGCGACGAGCGCGGCCTGCGGCTGCCGCCGAAGATCGCCCCGATCCAGGCGGTGATCCTGCCCATCGCGGCGCACAAGGGCGGCGTGCTGGAAGCCTGCGGGAAACTGTATGACGAGCTGAAGGCGGCCGGATACCGGGTGAAGCTGGACGACCGCGACACGGTGAGCCCGGGCTTCAAGTTCAACGACTGGGAGCTGAAGGGCGTGCCGGTGCGGCTGGAGATCGGGCCGCGGGACCTGGAGAACGGCGTGGCGACCGTGTTCCGGCGGGATACGCTGGAGAAGTTCACGCTGCCGCTGGAAGGCCTGAGCGGGAAGCTGGGCGAACTGCTGGACGAGATCCAGAAGGGCCTGTATGAGCAGGCGAAGGCATTCCGGGACGAGCGGACCGTACAGGTAAACGACATGGACGAGCTCGGCAAGGCCGTGGAGAACGGATTCGCCAGAGCCATGTGGTGCGGGAACCGGGCCTGCGAGGACGAGATCAAGGATAAGTTCAACGCGTCCTCCCGCAATATGCCCTTTGACCAGGAGAAGTTCCGGTTCGGCGATAAATGCGTCTGCTGCGGGAAGAAGGCCGAGAAGGTCATGTACTTCGCGAAGGCTTACTAATCATGAAAGATTATTATGTCTATATCATGACGAATCAGTACAACAATGTTATGTATATAGGCATAACAAATGATCTGAAAAGAAGGGTTTACGAACATAAGACAGGGTATTTTGAAGGGTTTACCAAGAAATACAACGTACATAAACTGGTATATGTCGAAAACTGTCATGAAGTAACCGATGCAATCAAAAGAGAAAAACAGCTTAAAAGCTGGAGAAGAGAAAAAAAGAATGCATTGGTGGAAGCGGAAAACCCAGACTGGAAGGAGATTGAAACGTAGGAGATCCCTCGACTTCGCTCGGGATGACACCCAAACAGTCGTGTCATTCCGAGTGGAGCGAAGCGGAATCGAGGAATCCTCCTCGGACTCGCCCGGGATGACACCCAACCAGTCGTGTCATTCCGAGTGGAGCGAAGCGGAATCGAGGAATCGTCCTCGGATTCGCCCGGGATGACACCCAACCAGTCGTGCCATTCCGAGTGGAGCGAAGCGGAATCGAGGAATCCTCCTCGGACTCGCCCGGGATGACACCCAGCCAATCGTGTCATTCCGAGTGGAGCGAAGCGGAATCGAGGAATCCTCATCGGATTTGCCCGGGATGACACCCAACCAATCGTGTCATTCCGAGTGGAGCGAAGCGGAATCGAGGAATCTCCCTCGTATTCAGGTTTTGACCGGAGACTGATATCGGAGGAAACGCTGCAATGAAGATCTACGTTGACGCGATGGGGGGAGACCTGGCGCCGGAGGCGCCGGTCAAAGGCGCACTGAAGGCCCTGCGGCAGTACCCGCAGCTGGAGATCATCCTGGCCGGGAAGCTGGACGAAGTGACCCCGTTCCTGGGCGAGTACGACGACGTGAAGGACCGCCTGACCCTGGAGGAAGAACCGGAGGTCATCACGAACCATGAAAGCCCGGTGATGGGCGTGCGCAAGAAGGTGAACAGCGCGACCGTGCAGGGCATGCTGAAGGTCCGCAGCGGCGAGGTTGACGGCTTCGTGTCCGCGGGCTCCACGGGCGCGACGCTGGCGGGCGGCATGTTCCGCCTGGGCCGGATCCCCGGGATCGAGCGGCCGGCGCTGGCTCCCCTGATGCCCAACGGCAAGGGGCACTTCCTGCTGATCGACTGCGGGGCGAACGTGGACTGCAAGCCGGAATACCTGGTGCAGTTCGGCATCATGGGCGACGCGTACATGCGCGGCGTGATGGGGATGGAGAATCCACGGATCGGCCTGGTGAACATCGGGGCGGAAGCCGAGAAGGGCAACGCGCTGGTGAAGGAGACCTACCCGCTGATGGAGAAGGCGCCGTACAACTTCGTGGGCAACGTGGAGGCGCGGGACGTTCCGCTGGGCCAGGCCGACGTCTGCGTGACGGACGGCTTCGGCGGGAACCTGATCCTGAAGTACACGGAGGGCCTGGCGACGGCCCTGCTCGGGCTGATCAAGAGCGAACTGATGGCGGACACGCGGGGGAAGATCGCCGGGCTGATCGCGAAGCCGGCGTTCAGGCGCGTGAAGAAGGCCATGAGCTCCGACGAGATCGGCGGCGCGCCGCTGCTCGGCGTACAGGGCGCTGTGATCAAGGCTCACGGGTCGAGCAACGCGTACGCGTTCTGCAGCGCGATCGGCCAGTGCATCAAGATGGTCGGGTGTCATCCCGAAGTCTGGAACGCCCGGAGAAAGAACCGGCGGCCAACAGGAAGATCTCTCCACGCACCCGCTTCGCCCGTTTGGCCGAAACGACACGGCGGGTGTATACTCTCATCGTGAATTGCCGGTTATCCCGGTAAGAATAAAGGAGGAAACAACAATGGATTTTGAAACCGTCAAGAGCATGATCGCCGACCAGCTGAAGGTGAACCCGAGCGAGATCAAGCCCGAGAGCCGGCTGATGGAAGACCTGAAGGCCGACAGCGCCAACATCATGGTCATGATCATGGACATGGAAGACCGCTTCGGTATCACCGTTGAGGACGACCAGATCATGAAGCTGAAGACCGTGGGCGACGTGGTGAATTACATCGCGAAGGTGAAAGGCTGAGAACCCGGAAACCATGCCTGAGAAAGCAACAGACAGGGTCATGCAGGCCCTGGGGTATACGTTTCGCGACGAAGCGCTGCTTCGCCGCGCTTTAACGCACCCTTCCGCCGGGAAGGAAGACAACCAGCGGCTGGAGTTCCTGGGGGACGCGGTGCTGCAGTTCATCATGAGCGAGAAGCTGTACGCCGCGCATCCGGACGAGCGGGAAGGCGCGCTGACCCACCGGCGGGCGCTGCTGGTCTGCGAGGCGGCGCAAAGCCCGATCGCCCGGGAACTGGGCATCGGGGAGGCGCTGCGGATGGATCGGGGCGAAGAGCTGACCGGCGGACGGGAGAAGCCGAGCGTGCTGTGCGACGCGATGGAGGCGGTGCTGGCGGCGGTATATCTCGACGGCGGGATGGAAGCGGCGAAGGGCGTGGTCGAGCGCTGCTGGCCGGACGAGGAGGAAGTGAGCCGGCCGCTGCAGGACGCGAAAGGCGCGCTGCAGGAAGAGCTGCAGAAGCACGGAGGAGAGACGCCGACATACGAGATCGTCGGGCAGAGCGGGCCGCCGCACGCACCGGTGTTCCGGGCGGCGGTATATCGCGGCGGGGAATGCCTCGCCGAAGGGGAAGGGAAGAGCAAGAAGGCCGCGGAACAGGCTGCAGCCCTGAAAGCATTGAAGAAACTGGGTTGACGATGCTTATTTTTCAATGATATAATGCGTTGAGTTTTTTAGATTTCTGGGAGGGATACGATGTCCGGTCATTCCAAGTGGCATAATATTCAGGCGAAAAAGGGCAAGGCGGACGCACAGCGCGGAGCTGTGTTCACCAAGATCGGCCGTGAGATCGCAATCGCGGTGCGCGAAGGCGGGGCGAACCCCGAGTCGAACGGCAAGCTGCGCGACATCATCGCGAAGGCGAAGGCCAATAACATGCCCAACGACAATATCCAGCGGTCCATCAAGAAGGCCAGCGGCGAGCTGAGCAACGTGGTGTACGAAGAGATCACGTACGAAGGCTACGCGCCCGGCGGCGTGGCGGTCATCGTCGACTGCATCAGCGACAACCGCAACCGCACGGCCAGCGACGTGCGCCACTGCTTCGCCAAGTACGGCGGCAACCTGGGGACCACGGGAAGCGTGGGCTTCATGTTTGACGAGCGCGGCGTGCTGGTGGTCGAGAAGACCCCCGGCAGCGACGAGGACGAGATGATGATGACCGCGCTGGACGCCGGCGCCGAAGACGTGAACGTGGAAGAGGACGTATACGAGATCCTGACCGCGCCGAACGACTTCAGCGCGGTGCGCGAGAAGCTCGAGCAGCAGGGCCTCACTTTCCTGAGCGCCGAAGTGCAGAAGATCCCGCAGAACACAGTGGCCGTGACCGATCCGGATACGATCCTGAAGATCCAGAAGATGCTGGATCTGCTGGAAGAGAACGACGACGTGCAGAATGTGTTCCATAACGCGGATCTGCCTGAAGAAGATGAAGAAGAATAATTAAGGGCGGAGACGCCGGTACGGCGGGGACAGTTTTCCCACGTGTCCCCCCTGTTCCAGGCGCCTCGCCGCTTGCCGATATCCGGAGCCGGGTATCGGCGGTTTTTTTCCTGCACAGAAAGGAGATGCGAGCCGTGACGATGCTGGAGATCATCGAGAAGAAAAAGCTGGGGAAAGAGCTGACGAAGGAGGAGATCACCTTCTTTGCCAACGGCGCGGCGGAAAAGACCGTGCCGGACTATCAGCTGAGCGCCTTGCTGATGGCGATCCGGCTGAACGGGATGAACTACCGGGAGACGACGGACCTGACCCTGGCCATGCGGGACAGCGGGGACATCGCGGACCTCTCCGGGATCCCGGGCATCAAGGTGGACAAGCATTCCACCGGCGGCGTGGGCGACACGACGACGCTGGTGCTGGCACCGCTGGTGGCGGCATGCGGCGCGCCGGTCGCAAAGATGAGCGGGCGCGGGCTGGGCCATACCGGCGGAACGCTGGACAAGCTGGAATCCATCCCCGGGATGAACGTATCGCTGAGCGAGGAGGAATTCATCCGGCAGGTGAAGGAGATCGGCGTGGCCGTGATCGGGCAGACGGGGCACCTGGCTCCGGCGGACAAGACCCTGTATGCCCTGCGGGACGTGACGAGCACGGTGGACAGCATGCCGCTGATCGTCGGCTCCATCCTGAGCAAGAAGCTGGCGGCCGGATCGGACGCGATCGTGCTGGACGTGAAGAGCGGGAGCGGCGCGATCATGCACACGGAGGAGGACAGTATCAAGCTGGCGGAGACGATGGTCGAGGTCGGCGCGCTGGCCGGGAAGCCGATCATCGCGGTGGTCAGCGGGATGGAACAGCCGCTGGGGACCCATGTCGGGAACGCGCTGGAGGTCAAGGAAGCCATCGATATCCTGGCCGGGAAGGCCGGCGGGGACCTGCTGGAAGTGTCGCTGATGCTGGGCGGGTATATGCTGCTGCTGGCCGGGCAGGCGGAGACGCCGGAGGAAGGCCAGGCGAAGATGAAGGCCGCGATCGACAGCGGCGCGGGCCTGAAGAAACTGAAGGAAATGATCGCGGCGCAGGGCGGGGATCCGCTCGTGTGCGACGACGTGACGCGGCTGCCGCAGGCGAAAGTGATCCGCGAGGTGACGTGCGGCAGGGCCGGGTATGTGCAGAAGATGGACACGATGGCCCTGGGCATGGCGGCGCAGGCCATGGGAGCCGGACGCCTGACGATGGACGACAAGCTGGACTACAGCGTGGGCTTTGTGCTGCAGGTGCGGATCGGCGACCAGGTCAGCGAAGACACGCCCCTGTGCACCCTGCACGCCAGGAGCGAGGAAGACGCGGAGAAGGCGGAGCAGGCCGTGCGCGCGGCGATCCGGATCGGTGACGAAGCCTGCGACAGGGCGCCGAACTTCATCGCGGTCGTGATGAAGAACGTCCTTGTCAGACTGGGAGAAGAGGATCAATGAACGCAGAATTTCGGCAGGGGATCCGGCACGGGATCCCCATCGCGCTGGGATACCTGAGCGTCTCCTTCGCCTTCGGGATGAAGGCGGCGGGCGACGGGCTGACCGTGCTGCAGGCGGTGCTGATCTCGATGACGAACCTGACCAGTGCCGGGCAGATCGCGGCGCTGCCGCTGATGGTCGGCGGGGCGTCGCTGACGGAGATGGCGCTGACCCAGCTGACGATCAACCTGCGGTACGCGCTGATGAGCCTGTCGCTGAGCCGGAAGCTGGACGGCAGCATGGGTATGCTGCAGCGGCTGATCTTCTCCTTCGCGAACACGGATGAGATCTTCGCGGTGGCGAGCAGCCAGCCGGGAAAGGTCGGGAAACACTACCTGTACGGCCTGATGCTGACGCCGTGGATCGGGTGGAGCCTGGGGACGCTGCTGGGCAGCGCGGCAGGAACGCTCCTGCCGGCGTTCGTGCGGACGGCGCTGGGCATCGCGATCTACGGGATGTTCCTGGCGATCATCCTGCCGCCGGCACGGCAGCAGAAGCCGGTGCGGTTTGTGGTAATCATCGCGGTGGCGCTGAGCCTGTGCTTCCGCTATGTGCCGGGACTGAACACGGTATCAGGTGGGTTTGTGATCATCATCTGCGGGGTCGCGGCGGCTGCCGCCGGGGCATGGAAGTTCCCCGTGAAGGAGGACGCCGCATGAAATGGAATGTGTTCCTGCCGTACCTGGCGGTGACGGCGGGGGTAACGTACCTGATCCGGATGCTGCCGCTGACGGTGTTCCGGAAGGAGATCAGGAGCCGGTTTATCCGGTCGTTCCTGGCGTATATCCCGTACGCGGTGCTTGGGGCGATGACGTTCCCGGATGTGTTTTATTCGACGGGGGATGTCAGGACCGCGGTGTGCGGGGTCGCGGTGGCGGTGCTGCTCGCGTGGCGGGGCCGCAGCCTGCTGACAGTGGCCGTGGCGGCCTGCTGCGCCGTCGCCCTGGCCCAGGGGGCTTTGCTCTTGTTCTGAGCCTTACAATGCAGTATAATGATCCCATCCGCATCGGTCAGTGCCGGAAGCTGACGCACCGGACACGAGGAGACCGCGGAAATAAAGTTTCGACGGGTATCCGGAAGGAACCCGAACGGAGGAGAACATGACGACAAACAACTCAAGGCGCACGAAGATCGCGCGGATGACGCTGCTGGCGATGCTGGTGGCGATTTTGATCATTCTGGCATTTGTGAATATCCCGATGCCGATGGGCCTCTCGATCACGTTCAACATGATCCCGGTGGCGATCGCGGTAATGGCCATGGGGCTGCCGGGCGGGATGATCATCGGCGGGGCTTTCGGCCTGATCAGCTTCCTGCAGTGCTTCGGCATCTTCGGGACGAGCGCGTTGGGCGCGGCGCTGGTAAACTACAGCCCGGTGCTGATGTTCATCCAGCGGTTCGTTTCCCGGGTGCTGGTGGGCGTGCTGACGGCGGTGGTGTACAAGGCGATGTGCAAAACGAAGGCGCCGCTGTACGTCCGCGGGGCGGTGACCGGCTTCACGGCCGCGTTCTGCAACACGCTGTTCTTCATGGGCCTGCTGGTGCTGCTGTTCGGCAATACGCCGGAGCTGCATGACAAGATCGCCGCGAAGGGCGTGATCCTCTACATCGTGACGAGTGTCGGCATCAACGCGGTGGTGGAGATGGCCGTGGCGGCGCTGGTGACCGGCGCGGCCGGCGTGGCACTGAAGAAGGCGAGACTGCTGTAAGGAGTTTATGCAATGATCCTGACGATGGATATCGGGAACACGAACATCAAGACCGCCCTGTTTGACGGGACGGAGATGTTCAAGTACTGGCGGATGTCGACGAACATCACCTCGACATCAGACGAGTACGGGGTGAAGCTGGCCTCGATGTTCGCGCACGAGGGCGTGAGTACGGATGTGGTCGAAGGCATCATCGTATCGAGCGTGGTGCCGACGATCAACTACACGATCGAGCACATGCTGCTGAACTACTTCGGGAAGACGCCGCTGTTCGTGGCGCCGGGGGTGAAGACGGGGATCAACATCCGCTACGAGAACCCCCGGGAGCTGGGCAGCGACCGGATCGCCAACGCGGTGGCCGCCTACGAGGAATACGGCGGGCCGTGCATCTTCATCGACTTCGGCACGGCGACGACCTTCGGCGTGGTGGACCGGGAGGGATCGTTCCTGGGAGGGACGATCTGCCCGGGCATCAAACTGAGCAGTGAGGCGCTTGTCACCGGGACGGCGAAGCTGCCACGGTTCGAGCTCACGCGGCCGGACAACGTGATCGGTAGGACGACGCTGAGCAACCTGCAGAGCGGGATGTACTACGGTTACGTCGGCCTGGTGCGGAACATCGTACGGAAGATCCGGCAGGAGCTCGGGGAGGACGCGCTGGTCGTCGCGACCGGCGGCATGGCGCTGATGGTCGCCGAGGAGAGCAAGGTGATCGACAAGCTGGACGGCCTGCTGACGCTGAAGGGGCTGCGGCTGATCTATGAAAGAAACCGGACGGAGGTAGAAAAGCAATGAAAGAAGTAGTGCTGGGTCTGCTTGGCCTGGGAAATATCGGAGGCGGCGTATGGGACCTGGTCCGCGAATTCGGCGGCGAGGTGGAGAAGCGCACGGGCGTGAAGCTGCGGATCAAGAAGGCACTGGTGCTGGACGTGAAGATCCACGGCGGCAAGGAAGTGCCGGACGAGGTGCTGACGACCGATAAGAACGATATCCTCGAGGATCCGGAAATCCAGATCGTCTGCGAATTCCTGGGCGGGGAGCAGCCGGCGGCCTCAATGATGCTGCGCGCGCTGGAGAACGGCAAGAGCGTCGTGACGGCGAACAAGATGGCCCTGAGCCTGCACTTTGACGAGCTGCGCGCGATGGCCGGGAAAACCGGCGCGGGCCTGTACTACGAGGCGAGCGTGGGCGGCGCGATCCCGATCATCAACGCGATCCAGAGCCCGCTGATCGCGAACCACATCGAGCAGATGATGGGCATCGTGAACGGGACGACGAACTACATCCTGACCCGGATGACGGCGGAAGGCGCGGAGTATGAGGACGTGCTGAAGGACGCGCAGCGGCTGGGCCTGGCGGAGCCGGACCCCACGGCAGACGTGGAGGGATATGACGCGGCCTACAAGCTGAGCATCGCGGGATCGCTGGCGTTCCACAGCCGGGTGAAGGTAGAGAACGTATACCGCGAGGGTATCACGAAGGTGAGCGCCGAGGATATCGCCTTCGGCCGGGAGATGGGCTACGTGCTGAAGCTGCTGGCCATCGGCAAGGACAACGGGGACAGCATCGAGGCGCGGGTGCATCCGGTCTTCCTGCCGGCGGACCATCCGCTGGCGCGGGTGGACGGATCGCTGAACGCGGTGTACCTGTACGGCCACAGCTTCAAGGATATGATGCTGGAAGGCCGGGGCGCGGGAGACGCGCCGACAGCCAGCGCCATCGTGGGCGATATCATCCAGGCGGCGCAGAACGCGGCGCACCCGATGCCCTACCTGCGGGAGGATCCGCTGCCCGTGGCGGACGACTGGCACAGCAAGTACTTCATCCGGATGAAGGCCAAGGACGCCCCCGGCGTGCTGGCTGAGGTGACCGGGCTGCTGGGCGGCGAGGGGATCTCCATCTCCACGATGATGCAGAAGGGCGCGGCGCCGGACGGCAAGGCGACCCTGATCTTCATCACCCACGAAGCGTCCGAAAAGGCCGTGCAGCGGGCACTGAAGAGCATGAACCCGGAGATCTGCGTGGTCGAGAACGTCATCCGCGTCGAGGAATGAGATGAAAGGTGAACTGAAAGACACCTGGGTCCTGTTTGACCTGGACGGGACGCTGACGCAGAGCGAGGAAGGCATCTGGAACTGCGCGCGGTACGCAGCGGAAAAGATGAACCTGCCGGCGCCGGACGAAGCGACCCTCCGGAAATTCATCGGCCCGCCGCTGGAGTACTCCTTCCGGACCTACATGGGCCTGACGGAGGAACAGGCGGAAGAGGCAAAGCGCTTCTACCGGGAGCGGTATACCACCGTCGGTATGTACGAGAACCGGGTGTACCCCGGGGTGCGGGTGATGATGCGGACCCTGTGGAAAGCGGGGGCGAAGCTGGGCATCGTAACCGGCAAGCCGGCATATCCGACAGGGAAGATCCTGGAGTACTTCGGGCTGGACAAATTCCTGTCGGCCGTGGTGTGCGCGACGGACGGGCACGCGGAGAAGGAACACCTGATCCGCAAGGCACTGCCGGAGGACGCCGGGGAGACCTGGATGGTCGGCGACCGCTGCTTTGACATGGAGGGCGGCGTGAAGGCCGGCGTGCACACGCTGGGCGTGACATACGGATACGGCGGCGAGGAAGAGCTTCGGGACAGCGGAGCGGAGCGCATCGCGCGGACTCCGCGGGAGATCATCGGGATCCTGTGCCCGGAGGCGAAACCGGAACGCGGGGCGTTTCTGACGGTGGAAGGCCCGGATGGCAGCGGCAAGGGCACGCAGATCGAGCGGCTGGCGGACGCGCTGGACCGATGGGGCTATGAAGTGGTTCGCAGCCGGGAGCCCGGCGGCACCCCGATCGGCGAGAAGATCCGGGCGATCCTGCTGGATCGGGAGAACACCGCCATGGCGGACGAGACGGAGGCACTGCTGTATGCGGCGTCCCGCGCGCAGCACGTGCGTGAGAAGATCCGGCCGGCGGTGGCCGAGGGGAAGGTCGTGCTGTGCGACCGGTTCCTGGATTCATCGGTCGCCTACCAGGGCGGCGGACGGGAACTGGGTATTGATAAGGTGCTGGCGATCAACGCGCCGGCAGTGGACGGCACGCTGCCGGATATCACGGTGTACCTGGACATCGATCACCGGAAGGCCATGGCGCGCCGGTGCGCGGCGAGCGAACCGGACCGGCTGGAGATGGAGGCGGAGAGCTTCCACGCACGGGTTGAGGACGGATATCATGAGCTGATCGCGCGGGATCCGGGCCGGTTCGTGGCCGTGAACGCGGAAGGAACCCGGGAGGAGATCTCCGAAGAAATCCGGGAGAAGGTGCTGGGCCGCCTGATGGAGATGGAACAGTGAGCGAACGCATCGTGGTCGGCATGAGCGGGGGCGTGGACTCATCCGTGGCCGCCCTGCTGCTGAAGGAGCAGGGCTGGGATGTGGTCGGCGTGTTCATGAAGAACTGGGACGAGCAGGACGAAAACGGCACCTGCACCGCGGAGAGCGACTGGCGGGATGTGCGGGACGTCTGTGACCGGATCGGGATCCCGTACTACAGTGTGAACTTCGCGAAGGAATACTGGGACCGGGTGTTCTCCTATTTCCTGGCGGAATACCGGGCGGGGCGGACGCCGAACCCGGACGTCCTGTGTAACCGGGAAATCAAGTTCCGGGCGTTTCTGGACTTCGCGATGACCCTGGGGGCGTCGAAGATGGCGACGGGCCACTTCGTCCGCACGGACGGGGACGGGCGCCTGCTCAAGGGGACGGACCCGAACAAGGACCAGAGTTATTTCCTTTATATGGTGCACGCGGAGCAGCTGAAAAAAGCGGTGTTCCCGGTCGGCGGGATGACGAAAGCCGAGGTTCGGGCGATCGCGAAGGCGCGGGGCCTGCCGGTCAGCGAAAAGAAAGACTCCACGGGCGTGTGCTTCATCGGAGAGCGGAACTTCAAAAAGTTCCTTTCGGAATACCTGCCAGCTCAGCCGGGAGACATGGTCACCCCGGAGGGCGAGACGGTCGGACAGCACGACGGGCTGATGTACTACACGCTCGGGCAGCGCCGGGGCCTGGGTATCGGCGGACGGGGAGACGGACGAAGCTGGTTTGTGATCGGGAAGGACCTCGGGAACAACCAGCTGCTGGTCGCCCAGGGGGAGGACCATCCCCTGCTTTACAGCACGCGGAGCATCGCAGGGGACGTGACCTGGGTCGGCATGGCGCCGGTAAAGGAAGGGGAGACGATCTCCTGCACGGCGCGGTACCGCTACCGCCAGCCGGACCAGCCGGTGGAAGCGACCCTGCGGGACGGGAAACTGTACCTGCATTCCCTGGTACCGCAGCGGGCGGTGACCCCCGGGCAGAGCGCGGTGCTCTATGACAGGGACGAATGCCTCGGCGGAGGCATCATCACGGAAGTATGTAATCCGGGACAGACGGAGTAAGGAGGAATCATTATGAAAACAGACGTGATCACGATTTCGAGCAAAGGCACACGGATGGAAGCGGCACTGCTCCAGGCGGACAAGGTGGCAGCCTACAAGGAGATGAGCCGGAAGAACGCCCTGCATCTCCGCCTGCTGGCTGAAGAGATGATGGGCATGATGCGGTCCATCACCGGGGACGTGACAGGCAAATTCTGGATCCAGGACGAGGACGGCGTTTACGAGCTGCACCTGCAGACGGAAAAATGGCTGACGAGCGAAACGCGGGAGAAGCTGCTGGCCGCCTCCACGACGGGGAAGAACGAAAAAGCCAAAGGTCTGATGGGCCGGCTGCGTAACTTCTTCGAGATCGGCGCGGACGAGGATGTCGCCGCTTTCTCGAATCCGCTGATCCTGCCGGGCATGTATGAATACACGACGGCACCGGCGATGGACTGGGAATGGTCCATGATCCACTACGAAGAGGCGCTGGAAGCCTGCAAGCCGGAGAAAGCGGAGGCTGTGCAGGAGGCGCGGGACGAGCTGGAGAAATCCGTGGTCGCCCACGTGGCGGACGATATCAAGGTCGGGATTAAAGGCCGGACCATCGAGATGACGATCCTGAAAAAGATGACCTGACAACAGTAGACTTATTGAACGTTCCTCCATGCGGAAGCAATGATTTCCAGGGAAAACCCGAACATTCCGTCAAGGTGGATCAGGCATCGTCCGGATGCTTTGATCCGCCTTGATTTTTTCTTCAAAAAGGCCAAAAAAACGCTTGACAAAGGGGTTTGCGTTTGGTATTCTATGCAAGCTCGCCCGAAAGCAAACGCTTGAGGGAAGAGCAGGCGAACCTTGAAAACGATACAGAGAGAAACGCGCAAGAAATTCAGCGAAGATTCCAAAGAG
>CADBEB010000020.1 GCA_902793605.1 uncultured Eubacteriales bacterium | reverse complement strand
TCTTTCATGAATGCCATATTGCTTTGCAATATAAGATTGACTTTCTCCCTTTTCGAGATACAATCTGACAATCTCAGCTTTTTGCTCTGCTGACAATTTCCCTCTTTGCATAAAAACACTCCCTTCACAGGACAGTTTTTTATTTACTGTCTCTTGTGAAGGGAGCATATCAATCGCTCCGGGTCTTTTGCGTTGCTTGTCTTATTTGTCGTAATTGACGACCTGGCTGAAGTCGACCGCCTTCAGGCTGGCGCCGCCGATCAGTCCGCCGTCGATCTCGGGCTGGGCCATGAGTCCCTTGACGTTCTTGGGATTCATGCTTCCGCCGTACTGGATGCGAATCTTGTTTCCGGCGGCCTTGCCGTACTTGCGGGCAACCGCCTTGCGGATAACGCCGATGGTCTCGTTTGCCTGCTCGTCGGTGGCGGTCAGGCCGGTGCCGATTGCCCACACGGGCTCATAGGCGATGATGATCTTCGCCACCTGTTCCTTGGTCAAGCCGTTCAGGGCGATCAGGGTCTGGTATTCAACCAGCGCGTCGGTATATCCGGCTTCGCGCTCTTCTTTGTTCTCCCCCACGCACAGGATGACCTTCAGACCGGCTTCGACAGCGGCCAGCACGCGCTGGTTCACGGTCTTGTCGGTCTCGCCGAAGTACTGCCGGCGTTCGGAGTGGCCGATGATGACGTACTCGACGCCGCAGGCCTTGAGCATATCGGCGCTCAGTTCGCCCGTGAACGCGCCGCTCTTCGCCCAGTGTACATTCTCAGCACCCAGCTTGATCTTGCTGCCCTTGGCCGCTTCTTTCACAGCGGCAAAGTTAACAGCGGGAACGCACACGACCACGTCACAGGTCGCATCCTTTACCAGGGGCTTCAGTTCGGTCACGAGGGCCTTCGCTTCTTCAGGGGTCTTGTTCATTTTCCAGTTTCCGGCAATGATCGCTTTACGCATAAGCTTTCTCCTTCATGTTTCTTTGATTGAACAAACTGACTTTTTCTTTATACTTTTACGTTCTGCCGAAGGAGGGTTTAAGGGAGGGCGATCGGAAAGCCCTCCCTGTCTTCCTGTCCTACCCCTTCGAGCCGAAGGGGGTTGGCGATGTCGCACGCGGTGCGCGAGAGTCACACCTGTGACTCCGCGGTGCGCGTGCGAATCAATGTGCGTTTCCTTACGGAAAGCACCCCAACCTCTTACTTCTCATCCAGGCAGGCAACACCGGGCAGGGTCTTTCCTTCGAGGAACTCGAGGGAAGCACCGCCGCCGGTGGAGATGTGCGTCATCTTGGCGCCCAGGCCCATCTGCTCAACTGCAGCAGCGCTGTCGCCGCCGCCGATGATCGTCACGGCGTCGGAATCAGCCATCGCCTGCGCCACAGCCAGGGTGCCCTGCGCCAGGGTGGGATTCTCGAACACGCCCATCGGTCCGTTCCAGACCACGGTCTTCGCGCTCTTCACGGCATCAGCAAACAGTTCACGGCTCTTGGGTCCGATATCCAGGCCTTCCTTGTCGGCCGGGATCTTGTCGGAGTCGACAATCACGGTGTCAACCGGTCCGTCAATGGGGTCCGGGAATCCGGCAGCGCACACGGTGTCGATGGGCAGCAGCAGCTTGACGCCCTTCTCCGCGGCCTTGGCCATCATGTCCTTGCAGTAGTCGATCTTGCTCTCATCCAGCAGGCTCTTGCCGACTTCGTATCCCTTCGCCTTCAGGAAGGTGAAAGCCATACCGCCGCCGATAATCAGGGTGTCAACTTTTTCCAGCAGGTTGTTGATCACGTTCAGCTTGTCTTCGATCTTCGCGCCGCCCAGCACAGCGACGAAGGGACGATCCGCGTTCTCGAGAGCCTTGCCCATGATGGACAGTTCCTTGCCGATCAGGTAACCGGCAACGTTGGGGCTGGTGTAGGCAGTCACGCCGGCGGTGGAGCAATGCGCGCGGTGGCAGGAGCCGAAAGCGTCGTCCACATAGCAGTCAGCCAGGGAAGCCAGATCCTTGCTGAAGGCTTCTTCGTTCTTGGTCTCTTCCTTGCGGAAGCGGGTGTTCTGCAGCAGCACCACGTCGCCGTCCTGCATCGCAGCCACGGCAGCCTTGGCATTTTCGCCCACCACGTTGTCATCGTTGGCAAAAACGACCTTCCGGCCCAGCAGTTCGCTCAGACGGACAGCCACAGGCGCCAGGGAGAACTTCTCTTCCGGACCGTTCTTCGGCTTGCCCAGATGGGAGCACAGGATCACTTTGCCGCCGTCCTTGATCAGCTTCTGGATCGTGGGCAGAGCCGCGACGATGCGCTTGTCGTTGGTGATCTTGCCGTCCTTCATGGGGACGTTGAAGTCACAGCGTACCAGTACCCGCTTGCCTTTTACCTGAATGTCGTCTACTGTCTTCTTTGCCATGAGAGTTCCGCTCCTTTTCAAATTATTGTTTGTTTTACTCGTTTATTGCAAAATCTCCTTTCGGAGACCGGCAATCAGTGATTCAGGATCTCCATGATCCGTTCCGCCGCGCCCTGGTCCGTCACCAGCAGAGCGTGATGCGTATGCCGAAGGATAGAGATGATCGCTTCCGCTTTTGATGCGCCGGCCGCTGCCGCGACCATCCGGCAGGTCGGTTTCAGCCGGGCCAGGTCAACGCCCACGCTGTTGGATTCCAGCAGGCATTGTCCGTTCAGGTCGTAGTACGCCCCGAAGCTCTCGCCTTTTGCGCCCGCCTGGATCAGGCGGGTCTGGGTCGAATGGGAAACGCGCCGTTCCTTCATCATTTCCGACGCGGTGCCAATCCCGTGCAGGATCACGTCGGCCCGCTCCAGCAGCTCCATCGCCTCGCTGACTTCAGGCAGCTTCAGCATTTCCTGCATCGCCGCCGCGTCCATCGTATCCGGCAGGTGGATCAGCCGGTAATGCCCGCCGAGCTTTCCTGCGATCTCTTCCGCCAGCGTATTGGCCTGCAGTTCAACCGACCGGCCCAGGCCGCCGCGCGCCGGAACCACCATGACGTTCAGCGGCGTAGGGCTCTGCAGACTCCGTGCCACAGCGGCGATCGTGCGTCCGCCGGTCACTGCCAGCGTGTTTCCGTTCTGCAGCAGGGACCTCAGGTGTCCGGCACAGATGCGACCCACATCGGAAAGCACCTGTGTATCCTCATCCGCGTTTCCGGGAGCGATGAGTACCCGGTCCGCCGGAAGCAGTTCACTCAGCTTCTGCTCCATCTCTGTCAAGCCGCTCATGGCTTTTGAGAAGGCCCTCGCCGTCTCCAGCACCTCTTCCGCCTTGCCGGAGAGGGACATGCCGGAAGCGTCCAGCTCGATATACCCGAGGTCTTTCAGGATCGCCGCGGTATTTCGGATTTCCCGTTCCGGCAGGTTCAGCCGGGCCGCCAGCTGCCGCCGACCGACGGGCTGAAGGGCGGCGATCCGTTCGAGGATCAGAGCCCGTCGTGTGATCTCATCGATCAGGTCAGGCGCAAGTTTTCTCATCAGGGTAATGAACCCCGGATCCATACAGCTCGCCTCCTCCTGATCTCGTGGGACAGTTTTTGCCCGCAAGGGCAAATCGCGTCCCAAAGATCATTTTACCATACGGCCAACTGCATTACAAGTTAAATGATTATGAACTCTCAGAAAAACTCACCACAATAAAGTGAACCTTTCCCGCTCACTGATTCATAGTCCCGAATTCCGGATTATGAATTGTGAATTAAACTCTGATCATCTCGACGCCTTCCAGTGCCCGGCCGATCAGCGCCTCCGTATCGAGCTTCGACTCCCCTTCCAGGATCCTTTCCATCTTGGGATGCGTCGCGGGATGCCTGGGGGTGAACACCGTGCAGCAATCCTCAAACGGCAGCTCAGAAATCTCCAGGGTTCCGATCTTCCTGGCGATCGAAATGATCTCGCTCTTATCAAAGCCGATCAGCGGCCGGAATACCGGTATCTCCGTCACGCTGTCCGTCGTACCGAGCGCCGTCATTGTCTGGCTCGCCACCTGTCCGATGCTTTCACCGGTGATCAGCGCTTCGCATTCCTGTTCCCGGGCAATCCGTTCCGCGATTCGCATCATGTAGCGCCGCATGATCAGCGTCGTGTATTCCTCCGGGCACTTTTCATGGATCGCCATCTGGATCTCGGTAAACGGAACCACGAATACCTTGATCCCGCAGCAGCTGAAACTCAGTTTGCGTGCCAGGTCCAGCACCTTTTCCTTTGCCCGGTCGCTCGTGTAGGGATAGGAATGGAAATGCACCGCGCAGATCTGTACGCCGCGTTTGGCGATCATCCATCCCGCCACCGGGCTGTCGATCCCGCCGGAGAGCAGCAGCGCCGCGTTGCCGTTCGTGCCGACCGGCATGCCGCCGACTGCCGGGATCACCTTTACATACAGGTAAGCCATATCCCGGATCTCGATGTTCACCAGATGCTCCGGCTCATGGACATCCACCTTCAGGTTCGGATTTGCCTGCAGGATCCTGTATCCGACTTCCTCGTTGATCGCCGGTGAATTCATCGGATAGCGCTTGTCGCTCCGCCGGGCATTGACCTTGAATGTTCCCTTCAGGTCTCTGGTCATCTCGACAGCCTGTGCGCAGATCGCTTCAAAGTCTTCTTTCGGCATCTCCACCGCCGGACAGACGCTGTGGACGCCGAAGACCTTCGTCACCCGGCTGATGCATTCATCCAGGTCAGAGAATCCCCGCACAAAGATCCGTCCGTCGTGGACCCATACTTCTGCGCCGAGTCCTCTCACTGCGTATCGCACCTTCCGGACCAGTGCCCGGATAAAATAGGGCCGGTTCAGTCCCTTCAGAAAAATCTCCCCGTACCGTACCAGCAGTAACTCCTGCATATGACTCAACTCCTGTTTATTTCTCCGTATCAACCGGAAGTTCCGACGGATACTCCACATTGTCATTTCGACCGACCGAGTGAAGCGGGTGCGTGGAGAAATCCTGCCCGTTCTTTCCCCGTCTTCATCTTCTCGTAAACTTCTTCAGCATCTCCCAGTGCGCTCCTGCCCGCTCCGCGACGTAATCGATCTCTTCCTCCGCAGTCGTCGGGCACAGGCTGAACCGCAGTGAACAATCCGCTTGCTCCGTACTGACGCCCATGGCCTTGAGCACCGGGGAGATCTTCTGTTTCCGGCTGGCGCATGCGCTTCCGGCGGAAACATAGATCCCATCGCCCTCCAGGGCAAACAGCATCGTCTGGCTCCGCACCGGCGGCATCGCAATGTTCAGGATATGCGGCGCGCAGGTCACCGGGCTTTCTTCCGGTCCGTTCACCGCGGCCGTCGGAATCCGTTCCAGGATTCCGTTCCGGAGCCGGTTCTTCAGCCTTCTCATCCGGTCGTTTGCTTCCGGATCCCATGAACTCACAGCCTCTCCCAGTGCCAGGATCCCGAAGGTATTCTCGGTACCGGAACGAAGGTTCCCCTCCTGTCCGCCGCCGTACTGGATCGGGCGGATCGCATGGTCCTTTCGCGCGATCAGCGCGCCGGTTCCCTTGAGCCCGTGGATCTTGTGCCCCGAAAACGCATAACTCTGGATCCCCAGCCGGTTGAAATCAAGCCCCATCCGCAGGAATCCCTGCACGCCATCCACGTGGATCGCCGCTCCCGGCGCTTTCCGGTCGCGTATCTTCGTGATCTCCGCCAGCGGTTCCGCAGCCCCGGTCTCGTTGTTCACCTGCATTACGGAGATCAGGACTGTCTTTTCGTCCAGCATCTGCTCCAGCACTGCCGGATCGATCCGGCCGTCTTTCCCGGCCGGGATGGCTTCCGTCTCAAATCCCATATGCCGGATCTCCTCCGCGCAGGCGGAAACGGCCGGATGCTCGACCGAGGAGATCAGGACCTTTCCCGGTGCCCGCCGGCTCTTCAGATGACCCAGTAAAGCCAGGTTGTCCGCTTCCGTTCCGCCTGAGGTGAAGATCACCCGCTGTCCGGCGGCACCGGCTGCCTGCAGGCAGGTCTCGCGGACCCCGTCGATCCGTTTCTGGATCTCAAGCGCCGGCTTATATAAAGCGGATGGATTATACCATCCGCTTTCCATCAGTTCCCCGACGGCGGCCGCAACGGCCGCGGACGGCTTCGTTGTGGCGCTGTTGTCAAGATATACGTTCATTCCGTTACTCCCTGTAGGCGCCGTTTGGCAGATACTGGCGGATGTAGGACACCATTTCCTCGCTGGGCTCAAAAATGATGATCTTCCGATCTGATTCCTTGGTGAAATAGAAATAGTACAATTCCGCCTCCCGGTTCAGAAACCAGTTCATCTTCTTGATCCCGGGCATGCTGATATACCGCCGGAAGGATTCCGAATCCACCTTCCCGAATGCTTCCACGTTCCGGACGTTCAGGCTGCCGAGGCTTTTCCGTTTTTTGTTGTTGTACACTTCGGCAAAATCCAGCGACCCGTTCGTAAAGGTATATTCGTATTCCGTCAGCAGCTTGTCATGGAAGAACCAGATGTATACTGCGATACCGGCGGAAACGACGATCGTGATCACGCTCATCCAGTTAAAGTTCATCGTCAGCGTTCCCAGTGTCAGGCTGGCAAAAACCGCCGCGATAATCATGATCACCCAGCTGAAGTAGTAGATGATCCGGTTCACTGTGTTGTTCCTTTTGGTCACAACCTCTTCCAGAAAATGATCCATGAAAGGCATGTGTTTGTCCTCCGTCCGTTATTGTTTGCGTGATACGGTCCCGCGGGCCAGTTCCGTGAAAAAGGCATGTTCCCACGGCATCCGGTCCACAGCTCTGATGGCGAGTTCCGCCTGTTCTTCCGCGTCCTTCTGTGTTCCTTCCACGCTGCGCAGGGTAACCCACGTCATCTTGTTCTGTTCGGCGTCCGCTCCGGTCTTCTTGCCCAGCAGGGCTGTGTCGCCGGTCACGTCCAGCAGGTCGTCCGTCATCTGGAAGGCGAGCCCCAGGTGGTATCCGTAGTCCCGGCCGAGCCGGCGCGCTTTCTCGTCTGCTCCCGCCAGGACAAGCCCGGCTTCCATCGGCGCTTCCAGGAGGTCCGCGGTCTTGTGGCTGTGGATATAAGTCAGCACTTCCTCGCGCGGTTCCTCGCCCTCGCTGACCAGGTCCGCCGTCTGTCCTGCGATCATGCCGGTCACGCCCGCATGACGCATGATGATCTCCAGAGCGCGTATTCCGCGGTTGTCATTGAATTGCAGCGCCGCGCGCGCCATGAGCTCTGCCGCTGCGTTCAGCAGCCCGTCTCCCGCCAGGACGGCCATTCCCTCACCGAAAACCTTGTGATTCGTTGGTTTCCCGCGGCGAAGGTCGTCATTGTCCATCGCCGGCAGGTCGTCGTGAATCAGGCTGTAGGTATGGATCATCTCTATCGCACAGGCAAAAGGTAAGGCGGTTTCCATATCCCCGCCGGCCATATCGCACGCGGCCAGCAGCATCACCGGGCGGAGGCGTTTCCCGCCGGCCTCCAGGCTGTAGCGCATCGCCTCCAAAAGTCGCTCCGGGATAGCTCCGAGCGACTGGAGCATCGGCGTCAGCGCCTGCTCCGCTGTTCGGCGGTACTCGTCATAAGTCTTCATCGTTTTCTCCGCCGGGCAGGTCTTCTTCCTTCCCGTCTTTCAGTACGGTCAGCCTGCGGTTCATGCCCTTCAGTTCCTCATCCAGCTGGTTCAGGGTCTTCATCCCGCTTTCAAACTGCTTGACGGAGTCTTCCAGCGAGAGCTTACCTTCTTCGATTCTGGTGATGATTTCCTGCACGTCCTGCAGTCTTTCCTCAAAGGTTCCCTTCGTTTCTGTCATTTCTGTTCCTTTCCGGTCACCCCGACCCGGCCGTCCGCAAACTGCAGGGTCATTTCCCGGTGTCCCTTCGCTTCTGCCGCGCTGGTCAGCAGTTTTTCCTCTCCGGAGTATACCAGGGCATATCCCCGGTTCAGGACGGCCATCGGGTTCACCGCCGCCAGTCGTTCCCGCAGCCGGGCCACCGCGTGCTGTCCCTCAAGCATCCGTGTCTGTACGCTCTTCTCCAGGGCAGCGGCCGTCGCCTTCAATTCATTCTGTCGGGTTTCCGTCAGTGCACGCATCACGGCGGTCAGCCGTTCGCGTGTCAGAGCGGCGCCGTTTGTCAGGAGGAGGATCCGTTTTTCCGGCGACAGGGCCGCCAGGCGTCGGTTCATCTCCTGGAGCCGCAGCTCCGCTTTCCCGAATCTTTCCGCCTGCGCGCGGATCAGTCCGGACCGCATCAGGCGCACCCGCGTTGTCAGCTCACGCCGGTCGGGAAACACGATCTCTGCGGCGTTGCTCGGCGTGGATGCCCGGACGTCCGCTGCCAGGTCGCACAGCGTGATATCCACCTCATGGCCGACGCCCGATACGACCGGCTTTTCGCTGGCCGCTACAGCCCGGACGACCGCTTCGTCATTGAAGCACCACAGGTCTTCCGCGGATCCGCCGCCCCGGGCAACGATGATCACATCCGCGTCCGTCCGGTTCGCTTCCCGGATTCCTGCGGCAATCTCGCTGCCTGCGCCGGCGCCCTGAACCGTTACGGGGATCAGGACGATCGGAACCGAAGGGCTCCGCATGCCGGAAACGTTCAGGATATCGTGTAATGCCGCGCCGCTCTGGGAGGTGACCACGGCAACCTTCTTCGGGGAGAGCGGCAGGGGCCGCTTCCTTCCGGGATCGAAGAAGCCTTCGGCCGCCAGCTTCCGTTTCAGTTCTTCCAGCTGCACAAAAAGGTCACCCAGCCCGGCCGGGCGCATTCCTGTCACGTACAGCTGGTACTTCCCCTGCTGCGGAAAAACGTCCACATATCCGTCCGCCAGGACAGAGTCGCCATCCCTTGGCCGGATCTTTGCTTTCAGCGTGTTCTGCCGGAACATCACGCAGTTGACAGCTGCGTCCGGGTCCTTCAGGGAGAAATACCAGTGGCCGGAGGCGATGTGATGCTTGAACCCGCTGACTTCTCCGCGTACTGTCACGCTTCGGGTCCGCGGATCCCTGCGGATCGCTTCCGCGACCATCAGGTTCAGTTCCGATACGCTGATGCCCGCGTTACCTGTCACGGTTTCACGGTCCTTTCCGCCGCGTCGACGGTGTTGTCTAGCAGCATGGTGATCGTCATCCTGCCGACGCCGCCCGGCACCGGAGTGATCCAGCCGGCCTTTTTCTTTACATTCTCGAAGTCGACGTCACCGCATACCTTGCCGTCCACGCGGTTGATGCCGACGTCGATCACAACCGCTCCGTCCTTGACCATGTCAGCTGTCACGAAGCCTGCTTTTCCGACCGCTGCCACCAGGATATCAGCCCGGCGGGTATGCTCTGCCAGATTCTTCGTCCGGCTGTGGCACAGCGTGACCGTGCAGTTCTCACGCAGCAGCAGCATCGCCATGGGTTTGCCTACAATGTTGCTCCGGCCGATTACGACCGCTTCTTTTCCGTCCAGGTCGATTCCGGTGCTCTTGATCATATACAAGGCGCCCCGCGGCGTGCACGCGATCACACCTTCCGTGCCCGTCAGCATATGGCCGGCATTGATCAGGTGGAAGCCGTCCACGTCCTTTTCCGGCAGGATTTTCGCGAGGGCTTCCTGCTCATCCAGATGTTTCGGCAGCGGCAGCTGCACCAGAACCCCGTGGATTGCGGAATCCGCGTTCAGCTTTTCAATCTCGCTGTTCAGTTCTTCCTGCGTGGTCTCTTCCGGCAGCCGGATCGTCCGGGAATACATGCCGACTTCCTTGCAGCCTTTTCCCTTGTTCCGCACATAGATCTCGCTGGCCGGATCATTGCCCACCAGGATCACGGCCAGCCCGGGCGTGATGCCCTTTTCCTTCAGCGCGGTAACCCGCTCCGCGATCTCCGCCCGCAGTCTTTCAGACATCACCTTGCCATCCAGGATCTCAGCTGCCATTACTGTATTTCCTCCTGTTTTGTCATTTCGACCGGGACCGTTTCAGCGGCCGTGTGAAGAAATCTCCTCCTGACTCGTTCTTTCCAGCCTCTTCACTCCGATCAGTGCCACCCCGACCGCGTTATCCCCGCTTCTCTCCGGCTTCCCGAATACCATTTCCGGGCATCCGTTCGTTTTCTGCCGCCGCTCCTCCAGCAGCTGCCGCAGCAGCGGCGACGACGCGACTCCGCCGGTGACCAGCGCCCTTGTGATCCCGGTCTCCCTTGAGCCCGCCCGCAGCATCCGGACGATGGTCCGCGCCAGCAGGTCGTAGATCTCCCTTGCGATATCTTCCCTGCTGATTTCCGCCTTCCGGATCCACTCCTGAACCTTCGTTTCCGCTCCGCTCAGGTGACAGGTCAGATCGCCGGCTTCCAGGCTGCATCCCAGCCGGGCCTCGCTCCTTCCGCGGACCGCCAGGGCTTCCAGCGCTTCTCCCGCCGGGAAAGGAAGCCCGAGCGCTACACCGGCCCGATCGACCAGCTGCCCGGCGTGCAGGTCGGCGCTTCCGCCCAGGAGACGGATTCGCTCGCGGTCAACCTCCAGCAGGTCAGTCGTACCGCCGGAGAGATGCAGCGCCAGCATCTGTTCTGCATCTTCAAGCGATGTCCCGTGCTGCGCCGCAGCCAGGTGTCCCCGCTGATGGGTCGTTTCATAAAACGGGACATTCAGCGCTGCCGCCAGGACGCATCCCGCCGTGTGTCCGACCTGGAACACGGGCATATAGGATTCCTCGCCGTCCCGCGGTTTGACGCTCGCCGCGACCGCCTCGATCATGAACTCCCCCGCCCGCGGCCGGATCAGTTCCTCACAGTTCCTCAGCTGCCGGATATGTGCAAAAACGGCCTCACTCTGACGCAGACCCCGTTCCCCTTCGGAAACGGGCAGGAGTTCCCGGTAGTCTGCCAGGATCTCTCCGTCCAGGGTGACAACCGCTGCAGAGGTTCTGTAGTTGCTTGTATCAAAGCCGATCACGGCAGGCTTCTGTCCGCGATCGTTCACGTCCGGGCCTCATGCTCCCGGAGCACCGTCCCGAGGATACCGTTCACGAAGCTCTTGTCTTCCGGATCGGAAAAGCGTTCCGTCAGCTCCATGGCTTCAGCGATGGATACGCTTCCCGGCACGTCATCTGCGTACAGGATCTCCCATACGGCCAGCCGCAGGATCGTCAGGTCGACCAGCGACATCCGGTCGATCGACCAGCCTTTCGCGGTCTTTTCGATCATTTCGTCGATCTCTTCGCGATGTGCCAGCACTCCTTCCAGTGCAGCCGTGATGTATCCCCGGTCTTCCTCGTCCGGTTCCTTACGGCTGATCATGGTCACGCCCGGAAGTCCGTCTTCCCGAAGTTCGTCATAGACCATTTTCAGCGTATCTTCTCCGCCCTGGCCGCCGGAGATTTTTTCGAAGATCATCTGCATGGCGGCGGCCCGCGCAGTCGTTCGCGACATCTGTCTTACTCCTTGTTCTCGTCTGCCTTAACGGCTTCTTCTGCAGTGTTCTGAGCCTGTTCCTGTTCCCGTGCAAGCTCGGTCTTGAAATCAATGACCTTCGCTTCCTTGTCCGGGATCAGTTTGTTGGCCGCATTTTTCATGAACTCGCTCTTGTTCTCCACCGTGCCGAGGAAATAACCTACCGCAAACAGCACGGCGAGGATCAGTGTCTTCCAGAAGCCGATCAGCATCACCAGCGCTCCAAGGGCGACCAGCGCCGTTCCGATCGCAATACCGTACATCGGTGTTCCGCGTTTCATATTCATCAGTCTTCGACGCCTCCTTCATTTTCCTTGGTCTCCTGTGTTTCCTCTTCCGCTGTTTCGTTGGCGGGTTTCTTTTCTTCGGAGACCGGTTCTTCGGGTTTCTTTTCTTCGGGAGTTTCCGGATCGGAAGGTACGGTGGAGGATTTCTCTTTTTCCTGCTCCTTCTCTTCCTTGCTCGCTTCGTCCAGGTCCGTCGGCGGCATCGGCATCACGCAGGGCTCCTCCACCGTGGAGAACAGCCGCTGGTGCATCGGCCGGTCGTCGTCATCTTCCGGTGCCTGGTTCATCAGTAAGGCAGCGGCCGCGGCAGCCGCGGAAAGTTCGTCTTCCGCCTGCGGTTTTTCGGCTGCGGGGGCCTCTGCTTCAGTTGTTTCCTTTTTCTCGTCCGGCGCCGCCGTCTTCACCTTTTCTTCCGGCTTTACCGCCTCCGTCGTCGGGAGCGGTTCTTCGCCGGTGCCTTTCAGCAGGCCCCTGGCGGCCGGGGCTTCGATTTTGAACGGCGCGTCCTTCGCGTCCGGACCGGAGGATTCGATTTCCACCCGGATGTCCTTAACCTCCACGCCGCTGCACGCTGTCACGTATTGCTTGATCTGCTGCTGCAGCGTTTCGACGGTCAGCGGGATGCTGATCCCGCCGGCGACGGTCCCCCGTATCCGGATCAGCAGGCTGCCCTTCTGGTTGTCCAGGCTGACCGCCTGCGCGTTCACTTCCTTGTGCTGCTCCAGACACTTCTGCACCATGGTCTCCAGCGCTTTCAGGGAAATTGCCAGTTCTCCGTTCTCCGTCCGCTGCATGACGAACTTCCCGTCCCTTCCCCTGTGTCGGAACAGCAGCAGCACACAGTATACGCCAAGCAGGCAGATCAGGATGCCGGCGATGATGATGTAGACCCTCAGGCTGTCGTTGTTCAGCCAGGTAGTCACCCTCCCGGCCACGTTCTTGCCGAAGAACAGCTGTGCAGCCAGTGCCGCGACACCTGCGATCATCAATAGCCCGGCCAGTGCGACCAGGATCCTGTCCAGAATACGGATTTTCATCCTGTTTCCTCCTCTTCCGATGCATACCCTTTACAGGGAAAAAGACAGAGGATCACTCCCCTGTCAGTCATTATCAGGCTTCGGGAGCGTCCTTCCCGTCTTCCTTCTTTTCTTCGGGCTTCTCGGCCTTCTTTGCGGGCTTCTTTGCCTTCGGCGCGGGCTCAGCCTTGGCTTTCTCCGCCTTGGGTTTGGCCGCTGCTGTGTCCTCCGGTTTTTTCACCGGTTCCTGCTCGGGCGCTTTGGCTGGTTCTGTTTTCGGTTCGGGCTTGGCTTTCTCTTCAGCCTTCTTTTCCGGAGCTTTGACCGGCACAGTCTCCTGTTCGACTTCACCCGCGGCCAGCGCAGCGTTCTGCACGCCCGCCTGCAGCGCCTTCTTGTCCTGCTCAAAGCTCACGCTCTGAACGTGAACGTCAACCCGAACGACATGCAGCCCTGTCATGGATTCGATCGCCTTGCGGACATTTTCCTGCGCGTCCGCGGCTGCCCGCTGAATCGGAATGCCGTATTCAACGATGACATACAGGTCGACAGCCACCTCTTCCGAGCCGACCTCAACCTTGACGCCCTTGGTCACGTTCCTGTTCTTGCTCATCAGGCTGCCGCTCACGTTGCACATGCCCGCAATACCTTCCACCTCATTGGCGGCCAGGCCGGCAATGATCGCCACCACCTCGTTGTTGTAAGTGATGTTGGAGGACGGCGTCAGGTCATCCGTATTCACGGGAAGCGGGTTGTTCGGCTTTTTGTCCGTCTTAGCTGCCATGTGTTACAGCCTCCTTATCGGCAAAGTTCTCATTAGCCTGTATATTATACCAAAATATACCGCGTTTTACAACTGCTCGTCCTCGTCCTTCACAAGTGCGATATGCAGTTCGTCCAGCTGTTTCTGTTCCACCGGTCCGGGCGCGCCCATCATAACGTCCTGGGCGTTCTTGTTCATCGGGAACGGAATCACCTCGCGGATGGAATCCTCTCCCGCCAGCAGCATCACCATCCGGTCCACGCCGGGCGCGATGCCGGCATGCGGCGGCGCGCCGTAGCAGAACGCGTTGTACATCGCCGGGAACTTGGCTTTCACATCCTCTTCGCCCAGCCGGACCATCTCGAAGGCCTTGATCATGATCTCCGGGTCGTGGTTCCGCACCGCGCCGGAGGACAGTTCCACGCCGTTGCAGACCAGGTCGTACTGGAATGCCGTGATCTCCAGGGGATCCACCTCTCCCGCCGCGGCCTTCTGCAGGATCTCCAGCCCGCCGTTGGGCATCGAGAAGGGATTGTGGCAGAATTCGAGTTCGCCGCTTTCCTCGCCGATCTCGTACATCGGGAAGTCGACGATCCAGCAGAATTCGTATTTCTCCGCATCAAAGTGATTCGGGCACAACTCCGCCAGTTTCCGGATCATCACGCCGGCCGTCTTCTGGGCCGCGCTCTTCTTGCCCGCGCTCAGGCCGACAAAGGTATTCGGCTTCAGGTCCAGCGCGGCGATGACCTGTTCCTTGCTTTCCTGCAGGAATTTGGAGATGCCGCCCACCAGTTCGCCGTTTTCGTCCAGCCGGAACCAGTAGGCCTTGTTCCCGCTCACGACCTCCGTATCGGCGCAGAGCTTGTCGATTTGTTTGCGCGTGGCACTGAACTCCGTCACCGGAACCGCCTTGATCACGTTGCCTTCAAACGGCCCGAAACCGCACCCGCCAAGCAGGTCCGTCACGTCCTTCACCGTCAGGTCGATGCGCAGGTCCGGCTTGTCACTGCCGTAGGTTTCCATCGCTTCCAGGTACGGGATCCGCCGGAAAGGCGCCGCGGAAGCCGTATGATACCTTCCGTATTTCGCGAAGATCGGCGGCAGTACTTCTTCCAGTACCTCGAACACGTCTTCCTGGGTCGCGAAGGCCATCTCCATATCCAGCTGGTAGAATTCGCCGGGGCTCCTGTCTCCGCGGGCGTCTTCATCCCGGAAGCACGGGGCGATCTGGAAATAGCGGTCGAACCCGCTCGTCATCAGCAGCTGCTTGAACTGCTGCGGCGCCTGGGGCAGCGCATAGAACATGCCGGGATGCTTTCGCGCCGGCACCAGGTAGTCCCGCGCGCCTTCCGGGGAGGAGGCGGTCAGGATCGGCGTCGTGATCTCCAGGAAGCCCTGTTTGGTCATCGCCTGTCGCAGGGCCGCCACCACGTTGCACCGCAGGATGATGTTCTTCTGCACCTCGGGATTGCGCAGGTCCAGGTACCGGTACTTCAGGCGGATGCTCTCGTCCGCTTCCCGGCTCCGGCTGATCTGGAAGGGCAGCGCGTTGTACCGGCACTTGCCGAGCACTTCCACGCTCTCCGGAACGACTTCGATATCGCCCGTGGCCATCTTCGGGTTCTTGTTGTCCCGTTCCCGCACCGTCCCGCTCACGGAAACGACGCTCTCCTTGTTCAGGTTCAGGAACACCTGAAGGGTCTTCTCGTCCTCCGCCACCAGCTGCGTGGATCCGTAAAAGTCGCGCAGCACGATAAAGGCCAGGTTGCCGCTTACCTCGCGCACGTTCTCCATCCACCCGCTCAGCCGGACCTTCTTCCCGGCATCTTCCAGCCTCAGTTCATTACAGGTATGTGTTCTGTACTGCATACTTATCCTCCAGTTATGATCCCTATTATGAATTCATTTCCTTCACGGCTTCACAGACATCCGCGACAGCAACTGTCTTCTCTTCCCCGTCCGCCATCCGTTTCAGCTTAACCGTTCCGTTTGCTGCTTCCTCATCGCCGATCACCGCCGTGATCGGCGCCCCCGTCTTATTCGCGTACTTGAACTGTGCCTTCAGGCTCCGTCCGCAGTGATCCAGGTCCGCCCGGATCCCTGCCTTCCTCATCTGTTGCACCAGTGCGAACGCTGCCGGTCGATTCTCGCCCATATACGTCACGAAAACCTCATACCATGTCGGCTTCGGTATCTCGATCCCTTCGGAATCCATCAGCATCAGCACCCGCTCCAGCCCCATGCCGAAGCCGACTGCGGGGATGCTCTGCTCGCCGATCTGCTCCACCAGGTTGTCGTACCGGCCGCCGCCGCATACGGTCAGGTTCCCGTCCTCGGTCCTCGTGACCAGCTCGAAAACGGTCTTCGTATAGTAGTCCAGTCCGCGGACGATCCGGGCGTTCACCCGGTACGGAATCCCCGCCTGGTCCAGGCAGCCCTTCAACTGTTCAAAGTGCTCCCGGCATTCGTCGCACAGCAGGTCCAGCATGCTCGGCGCGTCCTTGGTCAGCTCCTGGCACTGCTTTTCCTTGCAGTCCAGCACCCGCAGCGGATTCCGGTCAAACCGTTCCCGGCAGGTGGCGCACAGCTTGTTCATCCGTCCGGAAAGGTATTCCTTCAGCCGTGCATGGTACACCGGCCGGCAGTTCGGGCAGCCGATACTGTTAATCTCCACGCTCAGGTTCCCGATACCCAGGTCCTGCAGCAGATGGTAGGCCGTCAGGATCAGTTCCGCGTCCGCCGTCGCCTCCCTGGCGCCGAAGCATTCCATGCCGAACTGGTGGTGCTCCCGCAGCCGCCCGCTCTGGGGATTCTCATACCGGAAGATCGGCGCGTTCAGGTAGTACATCTTGCAGGGCAGCGGCTCCGCGTACAGGTTGTGCTCCAGGAAGCACCGCACCGCGCCGGCCGTTCCTTCCGGCTTCAGCGTCACGCTGCGCTTTCCCTTGTCCTCGAAGGTGTACATCTCCTTCTGCACGATATCGGTCGTATCGCCGACGCCGCGAAGGAACAGCTCCGTGTGTTCGAACACGGGAGTCCGAACCTCCCGGTAGCCTGCCAGCGCGGCCGCCGCACGCATTTTGCTCTCAATAAACTGCCAGCGATAGCTGTCTGCGGGCAGTACGTCCCGTGTCCCGCGGGGAGCCTGTGTCAGCATAAATCATCCTCCTGTTCCATGTGTGCAGGCACGCACAAAAGTTATTTTATCATATTTCTTTCATCCTGCAAAGAAAAACACCGGTGTCAGCCATGTTTTCGCAGGAGCCGGACCTGCGTTTATGATGCTGATCCACCGGATTTACAAACGGTAAAACAATTCTGACAACCGTATTGTCAGTTCACCTTCCGAACTGTTTCTTCGTTCTTTCTCCACGCGGTCAGGTCTTTGATCAGCTGTCCGGTTCTTAGTAATGCACCTTTGTCCGTCAGATGCAATGCAAGTTCATGGAAGTATTCAACCGGGAAAATGTAGTCTGTATAGGTTGAAATGACCGGACATTCCATACGTCTTTCAAGTTCTGCCTGAAATTTTTCATACGCTTCATCTGCGGGCCTGTCCTCCTCATCCGCGATCGGAAATCCGGCAATGAGAAGCGTTGCTCCCCTCTCTTTGCAGTACCTGTTCAGCGCGTTGATCCTCTTCACGCAGGTTTCGCTGATCGAAGGCATCTTCACTTTGTTCGGATTGTTATACATGTTCGGATCCACGGAAGCATGCACTTCAGGTTTGAAATCACCGTATTCATTCAGGTCATCTCTGTAGTATCTGTAAATATCATTCTGACGTCCTGAAATGTAGTGCATTGTAGCTTTCAGCATATACCAGGGAAGATTGTATGCGTTTTCCAGTATTCCGTAGATTCCCGGAATATCCCACAAATCAAAATGGTTTTCCATAGTAAACCAGAATTCATCCCGGTAGAACATTTTCCCCTCATCATTGAAATTATTGTGACAGATAATGACGAGATCACCCTCACAGATATTCCTTTTTGCCATATTCTCGTTGAAAATATTTCCGAATCCCTTGTTAAAGCCCAGATTTACCACCGGCATGCCGATCGCCTTTTCGATTTCCTCAGAAACGATTCCGAATGTCAGATTTGAGTTGCCCACAAGAATAATCTTCGGGGATCCAATTTTTTCCAGTCTGTCGATCTTATCCCGTATGGCCGCGTCATAACTGGTCGGATACTGCGCCGGAACAAGCAGAAAAAACACAACCGCAACCACCAGATAAGCAATCAGGAAAACAGACATTTTCTTCAGGAATCTTATCATACTGCGGCATCTCCTAAAATCTGACGTAGATGAACTGCGAAGTGCCTCCGGTAGCAAGCAGCATCGTCACAAACATTGCAAGAATATAAACAGCCCATCTGGCAGGCGTTCTGAGTCTGTTTGTAAAATCAACTTTTTTTCCGTGGAGCAGCCTGTAATCCATCACTCCGAATACAGCCGCAAAGCCTATGGCAATCCACATTCTTATCCCGAATGAGGCAAGGAATAAATATGCTGCTTTAATGCTGCCTGTCAGATTCAGCAAACCGTTCATACTGCGGCTGATCATGGTTATTGCTGTTTGAATATCAGGGGCCCTGAAAAAGATCCAGGCAAAATTCACAAAGATGAAAACAGCCAGCATACGAACCAGTCCGGGAATGCCTTTTGAATCTTTGATTTTCTTTCCTCCGATCAGGTTTTCAGCAATCTGTGCTGCTCCGTGCAACGCTCCCCAGATCAGGAATGTATAATTGGCACCGTGCCACAATCCGCTGATCAGAAATGTAATAAACACATTCATCGAGCTTCGTATTTTCCCGCATCTGTTTCCGCCCATGGGAATATAAACATAGTCCCTTAGCCAGGAAGTCAGGGATATATGCCATCTTGCCCAGAATGACCTTATGCTTTGCGAAAAATAGGGCGCATTAAAGTTTTCATCCAGTTTTATATTGAACAGAGCGGAAATCCCCGTAACCATATGTGTGTAGCCGCAGAAATCAAAATAAATCTGAAGGGTATAAAAGACAGTTGTTAAAATAAGAATGCCGTCTGCATGATCTGGCAGATTTCCATATACCGTGTCAACAAATTCTCCAAGTCTGTTTGCTATGAAATACTTTTGGAAAAAGCCCACTGCGAACCGCTTTGCGCCGTATACCGCAAAGCTGTAATTGAAATCCCTTGCTTTTCTGAATTGCGGAAGAATTGTTTTTGTTCTCGCGATCGGTCCGGACGTCAGCTGCGGAAAAAAAGCAATATATGCCGCGTACGTAATAAAGTTCTTTTCTGCTTTTTCATGGCCGCGGTAAATATCGATCAGGTACCCGGTGACCTGAAATGTGTAAAAGGATATCCCAAGAGGAAGGATGATCTGGAAAGCATTGAAATGATGATTTGAAATGTCGGAAACAACACGTATGGCAAAATCAAGGTATTTGAACACAAACAGGGTGCACAGCGGGATGAGTATGCCTGATACCAGTGCTGCTTTCGGATTCTGACCCCTTTCCCTTTGCTTCTCGATCGTCTTCCCGAAAAAAAAGGATGAAACCGTAAAAACGCCTAAAATAACGGTATAGTGCAGCCCGGCAAATGCGTAAAAAACATATCCCCCTGCCAGCATCGCCATATTTCTGTATCTTCCCGGCAGGATCCAGTAAACAATAAACAGGATGAATATGAAAAAAGCAAACTCAATGGAAAAGAAATTCACAGCAAGTCCTCCTGTAGCGCGGTTAAAAGCATGCAGGGGCTGACATCAACTGTTTGTTCACGTTGATGTTTACCAGCTGTGCTTCATCGCTTCAGCAACACAGTTCTGGTGCATAGCGTCCACTTTTCTGCTTCCGTGCGTCTTGCTGCCGTAGAAGTGAATGCAGAAGTGACCGTCGAAGTTGTTTCCCCTGATGGTCTGCGTACCGTGCGGCATGCCGTTCATGGAAGCGGCGTACACATGGCCGTTGTATTTCACGAGTATGGCCCTTCTCCGCCAGCTCCAGTGTCCGAAGATCTTCCTCATCTTTCCTGTATCCGAACTGGTCGCGGGTTCTGCGTCAATGTGGTTGGCACCGCTCCAGCGCTTTACCGTGAACACAATCCCGGTCTTGATGTCCTTCACTTTGAAGGTGGCTCCTTTGGGGATCTTATTGCTGCCGCCGTTGAACCAGTTCAGTCGTTCCGTGGACCCGGCGCCGCTCCCGCTTCCTCCGGCCGCGTCTGAGGCCCTGGCTTTCTTGGCGCTGGAGGAATTCAGTTTCGCCAGCGTCTTCTTGTTTACCGTGCCGTTGACTGTCAGGCCGTTTCGCTTCTGGAAGTTTTTGACAGCTGTCTTCGTTCCTCCGCCGTAGTCGCCGTCTGCGCTGCCGGTATAGTATCCCAGCTTCTTCAGCCGCTGCTGAACTTTCTTTACCGAGCTGCCGGTATCGCCCGGTCCGCAGGTGCCGTCGGAACTGCCGGAGGATTTACTGCTTTTCTTGCTGCTGCCGGAGGACGAGGATCCGCTGTCGGATCCGTTCGTTACCTTGACATATTTTTTTGCCACATAGCCGGTCTTGCTTCCCTTGGTGACCTTGTACCAGCTGCCGGAACTGTCCTTGATCGTTACTTTGTCCCCTTCCCGGAGAACGCTGACAACCTTGCTGTCGGTAGACGCGCTCTTGCGCATATTCAGGGAGGAAGCGGTTATCTTTCCTGTCTTCGCCAGGGCCGTGCATACCGGAAGAAGGCACAAAAGCAGTGTCAGGATCAGCACGCTTCTCAGCTTCTTCATCTGATCCGCCTCCTTCCGATAGTCTTACGAGCATATATTATTACCAAATTATTAAGTTGTCAACTTGTTTGTTAATAATAAATAACTAATATTTACGTATTTATGTTCTATTTGTTTCCATTTGGAAATCTCCCGGATCCCTTGTCTGTCGGGCTTTTGAGGGTTCTACCATATCTTGCGGCTCTCAGGATAATATGCTACAATTTCTGTGTTTCGGATGCTGGGAGGAGATCTGCTCATGAAATACGACTTTCTGATCGTCGGTGCCGGCCTCTACGGCGCCGTTTTTGCCCGCAAAGCGCTGGATCGGGGCAAAAAGGTCCTGGTGATCGATAAACGGCCGCATATCGCAGGAAATATCTATACGGAAAAAGACGAAGGCATCCTCGTTCACCGGTACGGGGCGCATATCTTCCATACCAATAACAAGACCGTCTGGAATTACGTGAACCGTTTTGCGGATTTCAACCGTTTCACAAATTCACCCGTCGCCAATTGCCGGGGGGAGCTCTATTCCCTTCCCTTCAATATGTATACCTTCAACCGGATGTGGGGTATCGTGACTCCGGAGGAAGCGGCGGCAAAGATCGCGGAGCAGCGGAAAGAGATCACCCGCGAGCCGGAAAACCTGGAGGAGCAGGCCATTTCCCTGGTCGGCCGGGATATCTATGAAAAGCTGATCAAAGGGTATACGGAAAAGCAGTGGGGCCGCAGCTGCACCGAGTTGCCGCCCTTTATCATCCGGCGGCTGCCTGTTCGCTTCACCTATGACAACAATTACTTCAATTCCCTTTATCAGGGTATTCCGGTCCACGGTTATACGGAGATGATCGCGCGGATGCTGGACGGTACAGAGATCCGCCTGAATGAAGATTACCTGGCGGACCGGCAGGTGTTCAACGCGTTGGCGGACCGCGTCGTTTATACCGGACCGCTCGACGCGTTCTTCGATCACCGACTCGGCCTTTTGCAGTACCGCTCCGTCCGCTTTGAGGACGAGCACCTGAAGACCGGCAATTACCAGGGCAATGCCGTGGTCAATTATACGGACCGGGATGTTCCCTTCACCCGGATCATCGAGCATAAATGGTTCGAATTCGGAAAAGATGAGGACGGAAACGATCTCCCGACCACCATCATCAGCCGGGAATACCCGGCCGAATGGAAGCCCGGCGATGAGCCGTACTATCCGATCAACGACAAGGTAAACAACGATCTGGCGGATGCCTACCGGAAGCTTGCCGCATCGGAAAAGGGCGTAATCTTCGGCGGCCGTCTCGGCGATTACCGGTATTATGATATGGACGTTGTCGTGGAGCAGGCGCTGCGCAGGTGTTCGGAGGTCCTATGATCAGGAAGTTGTACGAAAAATTCCAGGATAAGATCCTGTATCTGGTCTTTGGCGCGTTAACCACCGCGGTCAATACGGGTGTTTTCTGGCTCTGCGCTCACCCTCTGGGCATGGATGCGCTTCCCAGCACGATGATCGCCTGGCTTGTCGCCGTCATCTTTGCCTATTTCACCAACCGAAACTGGGTCTTCCACAGTGAAGCGTCAACCCGCAGTGAGTTTATCCGCGAGTTCGTTTCCTTCTTACTCTGCCGCCTGGGAACCGGCGTACTCGACTGGGTGCTGATGTATGTCCTGGTCGATCGGCTGCACCTCAACGATCTGGTCGTCAAGATCAGCGTCAATATCCTGGTCATCGTCCTGAATTATGTGGCCAGCAAACTGCTGATCTTCAGGAAGAAGAATGCTTGACACTTTGTCCCGCCTGTGTTAATATATCAAACGGTTTCTGAAGAAGCCTGTGCCGAAGACAGCCGGTATCGTAAGATTTAATGGGGTTTCCCCGCCTGCCGAGGTGTGAGAGGATTCGTTGTTTTCCCTTGCGCCTGCACGCAAGGGTTTCTTTATTCTGAGCCGGACAGGAGGTGCGAAAGAAAGATGAGCGCTAATCTGGAAGCGAAAAAGCAAGTCGTTGCTGACATCGTTGAAAAGCTGAAGAATGCCGAGTGCATGATGGTCTGCTCTTACAGCGGTCTGACCGTGGAGCAGGTGACCGAGCTGCGTAAACAGTGCCGCGAAGGCGGTGTTCACTACTGCGTTCTGAAGAACCGTCTGGTGAACCGTGCCCTGCAGGAGCTGAACATCGAAGGTCTGGACAGTCTGCTGGAAGGCCCCAACGCCTTTGTCTTCAGTGAGAAGGACGTGACCGCCGGTCCGAAGATTATTTCTTCCTTCATTGAAAAGAATAAGCTGACCTCTCTGGAGATCCGCGGCGGCCTGATGGGCACCGAAGTGATCGATGTCAAGACCATCAAGGGTCTGGCTGCCACGCCCAGCCGCGAAGAGCTGCTGGCCACCATGGTGGGTTGCCTGGTCTCTCCCGTATCTGCGCTGGTTTCCGTCCTCGACGAAATCGCCGAAAAGAAGGAATCCGCCGCCTGATGCACCTTGCGGCATGATGGCCGCATAACCAACAAAACAAACGATTAATGATGGAGGAAATTTCAATGACTAATCAGGAAATTCTCGAAGCCATTGAGTCCATGACTCTGCTTCAGGTGAAAGAACTCGTTGACGAAATGAAAGAAAAATTCGGTGTGACCGGCGCGATCGCCGTGGCCGGTGCTCCCGCTGCCGGCGGTGCCGCTGCTGCTGAAGCCGAAGAAAAGACCGAATTCGATGTCGTGCTGAAGGATGCCGGCTCTGAAAAGATCAAGGTCATCAAGGTTGTCCGTGAAGTCGTTTCCGGCCTGGGCCTGAAGGAAGCCAAGGACATGGTTGAGTCCGCTCCCAAGACCATCAAGGAAGCTGTCTCCAAGGAAGAAGCTGAGAAGATCGCCGAGCAGTTCAAGGCTGTCGGTGCTACCGTCGAAATCAAGTAATTCGTTCGGTTCCCAGGGCGGGTGCAGAAGCACCCGCCTTGTTTTATTGTTAATCTTTCTGCTATAATGACTCCAATGCAGCAAAGGAGGGATCCCCTTGAAAAACGGGACGCCAGGGGCGGTTCTTTTGGCCCTGTTTTTGCTGTGTTTGCTGCTGTTCTTCCCTCTTTTGCCTGTCCGGGCTGAGGAAAACCTCATTCCCCCTGCTTACCCGGTCCCCGATTATGTGGAGCACTTGCTTCAGGTTGCTTCTGAGGAAGTCGGCTATACCGAGAACCACGGCAGGACCAAATACGGCGAATGGGCCGGCGATCCGGCGGCCCAATGGTGCGCCGAGTTCCAGTGCTGGTGTGTGGATCAGGTGGATCAGCGCTGGGGAACGAACCTCCTTCGGAACGTTTATCCCTTCTACACTTCTTCCAACACCGGCCGGAACTGGTTTATCAGGGCCGGGCGTTATGTGGTCCGGAAGGGCCAGGTGGAAGGCTGGGGGTATGAATGGCTGAAAGGCAGCTCGGATTTCCTGAAGTCCGGTGATTATATCCCCCAGCCGGGTGACTGGGTCTTCTTTTCCTTCTCCGGCGGTCCTGACACGGAACATGTCGCCATGGTGGAATTCTGTACCCGTGATCCGGTTACGGATGCCGTTCAGATTCACGTGATCGAGGGAAACAAGCCTTCTGCTGTCGCCCGGGATATTTATGATCTGAACAGTCCGTCGATCCTCGGCTACGGTACCGTTCATGATGTGGCGGATATCACGATGTCCATCGGCAATCAGGGGGAAAAGGTCCGCCAGCTTCAGGAAAAGCTGGCCTACCTGGGTTTCCTTGATCCCGCGCTCGTGAGCGGCCGTTATGGTGAAGGGACCGCCGAAGCCGTCCGGAATTATCAGACATATGCCGGCCTCCGCCAGAACGGGATCGCCAATATAAACACCCAGCTGAAACTGGACAGTGAATACACCAGCCGCTACCAAAGTGATCCGGGCATCTGGACGGTTACGGATGAAGACTGATCACCGTTGCAGTTGTTCGAAGCTTTGTGATAAAATTATCAGGAAACCAAAACCCATTGGAACCGATGGGAGTAAGGGAACGCTGCCGCGCGCGGTGCGTGTGCGAATCTTTGCGGAAAGCCCCCTTGGAAAGGAATTTACAATGATCAGACGTTTGATCTGTCTCCTGTGCATCCTGGCTCTGTGCCTTTCCTGCGCCGCTGCGGAAGAGGCAAAGCCGGCCGCGGAAGAAACAAAGCCGGTTTCGGAAGAAACAAAGCCGGTTGTGGAGCGTTATGATTTTGATCTGACTTTCTCCCTGAATCCGGATGCGCTTCCTGCCAGATCCCGCCTCCGGGCACGCGGCTATAGTGAGCTGCTGGATCGTCTGGAGCTTCGGGGTGATCTGGTGGTCTGTGAAGCGACTGAATCCTTTGAGATCAATGCGACGCTTTTTTTCAGGGACAAGCCGGATGTTTCCATCCCCTTCAGCTTCTACGGCACTGAAGCTTTGCTTTTCCTGACTTCACCCATTATCGGCAACGAAACGATCCTCTTTAATATGGGCAGCATCGCCGAGTTTGCGATCAAGATCAGGAAATCGCTGGAAACGCCGCTCCCTGCTCTCGCGCTTCTCTACCCCTTTGTTTATTACTATAACTTCTATGGAGTCAATCAGGCCTGGGAGCAACATACCGGCCCGAACAATGTCAGCCGCGAGATCAGCGCGGAAAAGATTGAAAAACTGGCTGAAGCCTGGTCGGAATTGCTGGCATCGGATCCCTACCTGAACGTATGGATGACCGCTCTTTATTCGGTTTCCTCCGCTCCCGAAGCCGTGGAAGCCGAGCTGAATGCCGTTCCTTCCTATCTGCGTGAATTTGTCTCGGCCGGTGGGCCTCTGACCGTTGAAATCGGCGACGGCACCGAAACCTGGACAAACGCAGAAGGAACGACACTCTTCGCTCGTGAAACGACAGATCATTCAGTGATGTGGTCCCTGACGCTGCCCGCGGATGAGAATCGGTATACGCCCACGCTGGATTACTCCGGCAGGACCGAAAACGGCATGTTCAGTTTCAATCTGGACGGGTCCATGATCCGTGGGAAAGCAGTCCTGCCTCCGGGAATGTCGGAAGAAGACTTCAGCCCGGTCACCGGTGGAGATGAAGAAAGCGGTGAAAATATTGAAAGCGAAGGCGGAGATTATCCGCTGACCGGCTCCGGTGAAGAATCAGAAGTCGGATCCGTAGAGGAGAGCAGCGGTGAAGAGGAGGAAGACTCATCGTGGCCGGAAACGATGGTGATCATATCCGCATCCGGCGACTCCATCCCGACTTCGCTTCCCTGCGACTCGTCCTTCTCTCTGAAAGCTGCAATGAAAGGTGCACTCTATCCGAACTTCGATTTTACCGTCGACGGCAAAACAGAAAAAGACGGATCTGTGTCCGTCTCTCTCCTCCTGCCTCAGGAAGGTGCTGACCCCGCGACCGTCCTGACCTGTAAGGGAACCGTTGTTCCCAGTGATACTCCCGTGGATATAATCCCGAATTATTATGAGAAAGAACTGTACGGCAACTTTAATTTCTTCTCTTTCAGCGAGTATGCCCTTTCCATTTTCAAGTCAATCGTTACAAAGCCCCTGATCAAAGGCATGCTTGATTTCGTTGCCGAAGCACCGACAGCGTCCGTCCAGAGCCTGCTCGACGACCTGACGGACGCCGGTATCCTCAACATGATGATGATAGATCAGTAAACGCCATCGAATACAAACTCCGCCGGTCCTTCCTGGAACACATGATTCGTCTTCGGATCCCATTCGACCGTCAGCGGTCCTCCGTTCAGCTGGAGGATCGCTTTTCTTTCGCATAATCCGTTCAGTACTGCTGCCACCAGAGAGGCGCAGGCGCCGGTTCCGCAGGCCATGGTCTCGCCTGCCCCGCGTTCCCATACGCGCATCCTCAGGTTCCCGCGGTCATTGACTGTCACAAACTCCACGTTGGTCTTCCGGGGAAACAGCGGATAGTTTTCGATCACCGGACCGATCGTATGCACGTCTGTATGATCTGCATCCTCGACGAAGATGACCGCATGCGGATTGCCCATGCTCAAGCAGGTCACCCCGTAGGTCTCTCCGAGGATTTCCACCGGCGTATTGATCACCTTCAGGCCGGTCAGCGTCGTCGGGATCCTCTCCGCCTCCAGGATCGGCTCTCCCATGTCCACGCGCACGCTCTCCGTCCTGCCGTCCCGGACGCTCAGTTTAAGGGTTTTGATTCCGGCGCCCGTCATCAGGCGGATCTCATCCTTGTCGCTCAGGCCCCGGTCATGAATATACTTCCCGACGCACCGGGCCGCATTGCCGCACATCTCCGACTCGCTGCCGTCAGAATTAAACATCCGCATGCGGAAATCCGCCTCTTCATCCGGAAGGATCAGCACCAGTCCGTCCGATCCGACGCCGAAATGGCGGTCGCTGATCTTTCGGGCTGTTTCAACCGGATCCGGAACAGTCTCTTCCAGGCAGTTCACATAGATATAGTCATTACCGAGTCCCTGCATTTTCGTAAATCTCATCGAATCTCTCCTGTTGCGGTCACGGCGTTGATCTCCGCGCCGTCCGTCAGTTTTTCCTTGTCTTCTTCTGTTTCTTCATGGCGGATAAAGCGATTCAGTTCCTGCAGCCGTTTAATCCGTCCCTGGACACGTTTCCCGGTCAGTGTTTTGCTGCGGTACCGGTCGAACAGAGCCCGGACGCCCATGGTCACGGGAATAGCCGCCCAGAATCCTGTCGCACCGGCGACAGCGGCACCGACGCCCATGGCCGCCCCGGTCTTCACCATCCGGAAGGCGCCGTCCTTCAGTCCGGTCATGCCGGGCTTCCGGCCAAGCAGCACCTTCGTTCCTTCGTGAACCGAAATGATCACAAAAGGCAGTACGCCGGCCATGCTCTCTGTCAGTTCCGTCAGGATTCCGGTCTCTTCCAGCAATCCGCTGTCCACCGCAACCTCGTCCATATAGGTCAGCCCGGTCGCAATCGTGTCCACGACCGTATCATGCTGCCGCTTCTTGTATTCCCTGACGATTTCTTCATAAGTCTTCACCGGACTCACCCCTTTCCTGCGGGTTCACTGTTTCACTCAGAAAAATTTATTTATAATCGTCACGATCACCCAGGCGCCTGCAGCGATCGCAACCAGCCAGGTTGCGTCCCGGATGATGCTTCCGGCTTTCTTCTTCTCCTTGGAAGCTTCCTTTGGCAGTTTCTTCTCGAGTGTTGCAAGCCGGTTCCGCAGTTCCGTCACATCGCGGTCGTGCTCCCGCCGCTCTTCGTCCAGTGACGTCTCCATCTGGTCGATCTTCGTCTGCAGCTTCTGGATCTGCTTGTCTTCCTCGGTGATCATGCCGTCAACTTCTTTGCGAAGCTTGCTCTGATCCTCGCACAGGCCTTCCGCGACCAGTGTCATTTCCGACGTGAACTGCTCGATGAGCTGCGTCGTATTCTCGCCCTTCACCATTTTCAGGGCCCCATCCCACAGCTTCTTCGGTTTTTCCGTAATGGTCTTTTCTTCTTCCATGTTTACCTCCGCATCCATTTTAATCTACTCATTCTTTTTTGCCTCATGGAGCCGAAGGAATCCGGAGAGCGTTCGGAAAGTCCTCTGGCCCTAAATTCTGAACACAAACTGATCTCCGCGGATCAGTTGCAGGCTGTTGTGCAGCGGTCTTCCTCGCTGGTCGAAGATCAGTTCGTGCAGTTTCAGCAGCGGAGTTCCCTCTTTGATCCCCAGGTATCCGGCCTGCTCTGCCGTAGCGTAGCACAGGGAGATATCGTGCACGGCCTGCGTCGGCTCCGCGCCGTATTCCCGTAGGACCGCGTACAGGCTTCCCTTCAGGTCCTCATCTTCCAGATAGGCGAACGCCATGGAAAACCGGTTCCGCTCCAGGACCACAGGTTCCCCGTCTGCCCTGCGCAGCCGCAGCGTTTCTACTACCCGGCTTCCCGGTTTCAGGTTCAGGTCCTGCGCGTCCTGCGCGTCTGCAGTCGTCTCGACGATATGGATCACATCCGTCGAAGGCGCCCTTCCGTTCTGCTTGCAGGCATCGTGGAAGCTGTGGAGACTCTTCAGGTCCTGCTGGATCCGGGGCACTGATACAAACGTTCCTTTGCCCTGTTTTCTTTCCAGCAGCCCGATCTCCGTCAGCTCTGCCAGTGCCCGGCGAACCGTGACCCGGCTCAGCTGGTAGGTCTGTTCCAGCTCATGTTCCGGCGGAATTTTGCTGCCGACGGGGTATTTCCCCTTCTCGATATCCACCCGGATCCGCTGCATCAGCTGATGGTACAGCGGGCTGGCGCTTTCCGACTGCAGTTTCTTCATCCCGGTCATCCTTTCGTTGTATTGATACATTTCAATACAATTATATCTTATCACTTCACCCGGGAATATGCAAGCCTGCAAAAAAAACGAAGTTCCTTATACGAGGAACTCCGTCATATATGTCTGGCTTCATTTTCTTTTTGAGCCTGAGGGGTTTAAGGAGGCGATTGGAAAGTCCCCTATCCATCAGTCATCGCCTTCCGTATCCGGCGCGGCTTCCTGCTCCGCCTCAACATCCGGGAAGGCCGAGTACATCGGCGGCTCGTTGATTCCCCGGAGATGACGGTCGACATAATTCTTCGTGATCTTCGCGACAGTGCCCGAAAGCACGATCACGCCGATCAGGTTCGGGATCATCATCAGTCCGTTGAAGGTGTCCGCCAGATCCCAGGCCAGGTTGTCTCCCATGACCGCGCCGCCAAACACCAGCAGCACGAAGAGCACCCGATACGGAACCGTCCGCTTCTCTCCCAGCAGGTATTCGCAGGCCTTGGTGCCGTAGTGGCTCCAGCCGAGCACCGTGGAGAACGCGAACAGCATGATCGAAACAGCGATAAAGCCTGATCCGACGGTGCCGAATTTCTGCTCGAATACGGTAGCGACCAGGTCGTTCTTGGTCAGGCCGCTGAACGCTTCGGCCAGCGTACCGGTTTGCAGGTTGATCAGTCCGGAGGACAGGATCGCAAAGGCCGTCAGTGTGCAGACCACGATCGTGTCGGCAAACACTTCGAAGATGCCCCACATTCCCTGCTTCACGGGTTCCTTGACGTTGGAGTTGGAATGGACCATAACGGAAGAACCGAGGCCGGCTTCGTTGGAGAAGACGCCGCGCTTCATGCCCCACTCGATCGCCAGCTTGATGCCGTAGCCGACCACGCCGCCGGTCGCGGCCTGCATGCCGAATGCGCCTTTGAAGATCGCCTTGAAAACAGGAACAAACTGATCGATATGCAGGATGAAGATCGTGATCGTACCGATCATATACAGAATGACCATGAACGGAACGATCTTCTCCGTCACGGCTGCGATCCGCTTCAGTCCGCCGACGACCACCAGGCCGACGAGGATCATGATCACGGCGCCGGTCACCCACGTCGGGATGCCGAACACGTTCAGCATATTGCCGGAGATGGCGTTCACCTGCGTCATGTTGCCGATGCCGAAGGAAGCCACCAGGCAGAAGAAGGCAAACAGTCCCGCCAGCACCTTGCCGATCGTCTTGCAGCCCTTCTTGGCCCCCAGGCCATCTCGCAGATAGTACATCGCGCCGCCGGACCACTCACCCTTGGAGTTCTTCCGCCGGTAGTAGATGCCCAGCACGTTCTCGGAATAGTTGGTCATCATGCCCAGGAAGGCCATGACCCACATCCAGAACACAGCGCCGGGGCCGCCCATGAGGATGGCGCCGGATACGCCGACGATGTTACCCGTTCCGACAGTGGCCGCCAGCGCGGTACACAGGCTCTGGAACTGGGAGATGCTCTTGTCGGCAGTGTGCGTGGTCACGTGCTTGTCCTTGAACACCGCACCGATCGTCTTCTTCATCCAGTGCCCGAAATGGGTCACCTGGAAAACCTTGGTCAGTACGGTCATCAGGATGCCGACGAATGCAAGCAACGCCAGTGCGGGAACTCCCCACACCACACCGTTCACGGCGTTGTTTACATTTGTTACACCGTTCAGAAAGCCATCCATTTGCTTCCCCCGCCTCTCACTGTGATTTCTCGTTTACCGAAAAACGTCTCCGAGCATTTCACTCGAAGACGCCTTTGCCCTCCGGCAAAGTTTACCTTAACGGGCTTTCCGCTGTCAATCGTTCTGTATACAATCCATCGCAAAAATACACAAACAATGCAAACACAACGCTTTTACCTGTAATTCAAACAAGACACACGAATCAAAGTGGGTTAGGGGGCAACCGGAAAGCCCCCTATTTCCCCCCTTTTGCCTCATTCCCGAGGCTCAGCCGGATATGCTTCCGGATTTCCGCGTCCTGGAAGATCCGCTTCTCCTCCTCGGTCTCCGGCACAAACGGCGGAACCGCTGTCGGCTTGTCGTTTTCATCCAGCGCGACAAACACCACATACGCGCGGTTGATCAGCTCCCGGCTTCCGTCCAGCCGTTCCACCATGCTGTCCACCCGAACCTCCAGCGAGGTGTGCCCCGTCCAGGTCACCATGGCCTCCTGCACCACCGTGTCATTCAGGTAGGCAGGCTTTAAAAACGTCAGGTTGTCAATGCTGACAGTTGTCACGGCTTTCCCCGTATACCGTCGGGCTGCCACCCCTCCGATCACGTCGATCCATGCCATCATCTGTCCGCCGAACAGTCTCTGCTTCTTGTAGCCGTTGCAGTGCTGGGGCATGATGATCTGTACCGTTGTCGTCTTCTCTGGCATCCTGATATCCCCTCCTGAATTATATTTCTTATATTATACAACAAAACCGGTTTTGCCGAAGGGGGAAAAAGGGGGCGATCGGAAAGTCCCCCCCTTTCTTTAGTTGATTCCCTCAAGCGCAACGCCGTTGACATACAGCGTATAGCCGTTTCCTGTTACGCTGGCGGCATTGCCCTCGAAGTTCGTGATGTAGCTGTCCGCGGTCAGGGTCCAGGTGCTGGTCTCATCCAGGTTTACGTTCACCGTACCGATTTCTGTCGATACCGTCTCGCCCTTCGCGTTTTCAATCTCACCGCTGAAGTATCCCGTAAAAGTTGATCCGTTCGTCAGGGTCAGGTTCAGCGAAGAATTGTCGCCTACGAGGATCGCGCCTTCCATTTCCTGACCGTCCGCATTCACTTCCGCGATATTGGACGCCCCGTTCCATCCGTCGTCGCATACGGACAGCAGGATGTCGCTTCCTTCGTTGATCAGCTGCACTCCGCTCAGGTTGATCACTGCATGCGTGTTGGTCACATGGAACATGTGTCCGCTCTGGCTGGTCAGGCTGCCTCCCGTCATCGTGAAGGAGGAGGTGCCGCTGTCCGCGTCGCCGCTCATGGACTGGTAGATCATGATCGTATCATGGAAGGTGGCGTTTCCGTTGCACTGGGTGTTGTTGGCGGTCATGTTGCAATTCTCCAGGGTGATGGTGTTCTTGCCCTCGATGCACACGCCTTCCGACAGATTGGACACCAGCGTCGCGTTCTTCACCGTGATATCTGCCGTGGAATAGATCGTCGGGGAACCCAGGCCGTTAGTCGTATAGGTCCCGCCGTCTACGGTCACCAGGCCGCCTCCGCGGTCTGTCCGGATCGCCGCGGAGCTCCTGCCGGAAGTCGTGATGGTCAGGTTGGCGGCGTTGGTGGTTCCGCCGCCCGTGGTCATGATACCGCCGGATCCGTCGCCGGTCGTGGTGATGATCGTGTCAGAGATGTTCACGGTCGTCCCGTCGCCTTCCGCGCCGTTCCGTCCGCCGTTGCCGCCGTAAGAGAAGACGCCGTTCGCGCCGGAGGCTGAGGTCTCAATGATGCCGCCCGTGATGTTTGTCGTCGTTCCGCCCATGGCCAGGACGCCCGCGTTCAGCCCGTAGAAGTTGCAGTTGTCTCCGCCGTTGGAGTCGCCGGTCTTGATTACGGTCGGGTTGCTGATCGTGACGACATCGCCTGTATTGATGATCAGCGCACTCTCATCCGCGGTTTCGGACTGATAGGTCTGCTCCGCCTGCTCCGCCGTCTCGGTGATCTCCGTCGCTGCGGTATAGGTAAAATCTGACGTGGCGCCTCCGGGAGGGGTTCCTCCGCCGAATCCCCCGCCGCCGGGGGCGCCTTCCGGAGGATTGCCGTCCGGCTTCTCCGGCGGCTGTCCGTTCCCGCCGTCCGGCGGTGCCATGTCTCCCGACGGAGGTTCCGGAGGCTGTCCGTTCTCCTCCGCGCAGGCGCACAGGCTGATGCTGAACAGCATCGCTATGGTTAACAGGATCGCAGTGATCTTTCTGAACATGGTTTCTTCCTTCTTTCGTCAATAATTCAGGGTCAGCCGGTTCCCTTCCGGCTGACCCCTATGATAATCAGAAACCTTAAAATAAACTTGAAATTACCATTTATTCCTGACTTTTTCTGCAAACCCCATCAGTTTCTCAATATGAACCTCTTTCCCGTCGTCCAGAACAGCCGTCCCGCTGAACCGCCCGAACACCTGGTGCTGGTCCGAGCAGATCACCCCCAGGTTCGTCAGGGCGCTCCGGTCCATGACCGGCTCAAACGTCATCTCAAACCGCCCATCGTCGCTGGTGAACCGCCAGGGCGCCAGATAGTCTTCTTTCCCGTCCTTTATAGGGATCTCAAAGCGGACCTGGCTCAGCTTATGGATCTTTCCGTCGTAGAACAGCACATTCTCGCTGGCCGCGGACGTATCACCGAACCCATAGCCGATATTGAACCCGAACGGCACGCCGTCTGCGAGCCCGGACGCGGAACCCCAGTACCAGGTATTGTCGTAGGTCCAGACGCCCCGTCCCCAGTCCAGTACGGCAAAGGTATCCGCCGGGTCGCAGGTGTATTCCTCGCTTCCGAGCCGGATGCTTCCTTCTACCCGCATACAGTTGATCTTCTGGTTGTAGTAGAACGCTTCCGGATGATCCCTGAACGGGGTCACGATGACCATGCTCTCCTTCGGCGCGTCCGTCAGGTGCAGGTCAAAGGAAATTGGTTCTTTTTTCCTGAACTCTTTCATGAATCCGGCAAGATGCCTGCTTTCGCCGTCGTTTTTGAAATACAGGGTATAGCCCTTCCCGGATGCCTGAATATCCCCTTGCTTACTGGTTGCCGGCAGATCCCGTTTCTTCAGAAACGGCAGGCCGATCACCGACTTGGTGATCTGGCTGTTCTTCTCAAAATCCAGCAGGGAAACGCTGTCCATCGTCATATAACCGTTATGGTCGATCGTCAGGGCCAGCGCGAAGCGGTCTGTGCAGACCGCGTAATAATCCCATTCCTTGATCCGCAGGCGATTTGCCTTGACCTTGCTCCGGTCGTAGGTTTTGATCAGTTCCGTCGCGTATCCGGTTTCGATCAGCCGTCCCTGCTTGTCGTGCAGCGGTCCCGGCGTATTGATCCGATTCTGCATCTGTTTTCCTCACTTTCCTGTCTTCTGTACCACAAAACACTCCGGTGCCCCGGCGTTTGCGTTCAGGAACTGCTGCCGCAGCACGTTGTATACCCGGTTGTCAAGGGCAGACAGGAAACCGGCCAGTTCCTGTCGTTCCCGGTCTCCTTCCTCGTGTCCCGGATAAGCGCAGATCACCAGCACTCCTCCGGTTCCGAGCAGGTCCAGTGCCGCCTGCACCGCTCGGGAAGTCGTCTCCCAGCGGGTGGTGATGGTATGGTCGCCGCCGGGGAGCCAGCCGAGATTAAAGACGACAGCGTTCACCGGTCCCTTCACATAGTCCTTCATATGTTCGTGCCCTGCGTTGATCAGTGTTGCACGCTCATAAACGCCCTGGCTTTTCAGCAGTTTCTCCGTTTCCTTTACCGCGTCCTGCTGGATATCGAACGCATAGACCCGGCCTGCAGGCCCGACTGCCTCGCACAGCATCAGGGTGTCGTGCCCGTTCCCCATCGTGGCGTCAACGACCGTGCCCTCCGGCCGGACAGCCCGCTCCAGCACCTCCCGCGCCAGGTACCGCGCGGATCTCAGTTCATAGCTCATGTCATTCTGCCTCTTTCCTGATACAGTATATTTCGTTATTGCACCCGCTAAAACCTCCAGCACGGTCGTCTTCACACAGTTTTCAGATGAAGTACACGCTTCAGGCCTTGTGTGCTGCCTGTTCCGCATGATAAAATGCAAATAATCTTTTATCAGACAGGAATGATGACTGATGTTGACATTAAAGGGGATCGTAAAGCATTACTCCGCCGGGGACTCCCGTGTGGAAGCCCTCCGCGGTATCGACCTGGAATTCGGCGAAAGCGAGTTTGCCGCCATCCTCGGCCCCTCCGGCTGCGGAAAGACCACCCTGCTGAATATCATCGGCGGGCTGGATCACTATACCGAGGGTGATCTGATCATCCGTGGCAAATCCACCCGCGATTTTACGGAAAATGACTGGGATACCTTCCGGAATCATTCTGTCGGTTTTGTCTTCCAGAGCTATAACCTGATCCCGCACCAGAGCGTCCTGGCAAATGTCGAGCTGGCGCTCACCCTCTCCGGGGTCAGCCGTGAGGAGCGCCGCCGCCGGGCCGTCGAGGTCCTGACCCGTGTCGGCCTGCAGGATCAGCTGAAGAAGCGGCCGAACCAGCTCTCCGGCGGCCAGATGCAGCGGGTGGCCATCGCCCGCGCCCTCGTGAACAATCCGGATATCGTCCTGGCAGATGAGCCCACAGGCGCGCTGGACAGCGAGACCAGCATCCAGATCATGGAGATTCTCCGGGAGATCAGCCGTGACAAGCTCGTCATCATGGTCACCCATAATCCGGAGCTGGCCAACACCTACGCCACCCGGATCATCAACCTCTTCGACGGGAAAATCGTCAGCGATTCAAAGCCCGCCGGCGGAGAGAGTGAAGAGGCGGTACAATCCTCAACAGAGCACGCGAAAAAATCCTTTATGTCCCTGCGGACCGCGATGAGCCTCTCCCTGAACAATCTTCTGACCAAAAAAGGCCGGACGCTGCTCACAGCCTTCGCGGGATCCATCGGCATCATCGGCATCGCCCTGATCCTGAGCCTTTCCAACGGCGTCAACCGTTATATCGAACGGGTTCAGCGGGATACCCTCTCCTCCTATCCCCTCGAGATCGATGAGCGGACCATGGATATGACGAATACACTCTCCGGCCTCATGGGCATTGATAATGAAGAGCGGACCCATGAGGACGGCAAGGTCTATTCCGGTACCCGGATGACCCAGATGATGTCCTCCTGGATGACCAGTATCACGGAGAACGATATTGCCCCGTTCAAGAAGTGGCTGGATGATCCGGCCTCCGGGGTCGATGCCCTCGTCTCCGGGATCCAGTATGAATATAACACCGCGCTTTACCTGTACCGGCTTGACGGGGATAAGACCATCCAGGTCAATCCCTCCACCACCATGGAAGCCACCGGCATGATGGACATGCTGAACAGCGGCGCGTCCATGGTAGGCCTCCAGCAGACCATGATGGACACCGCCATGCGGCGGATGAACGTCTTCGAGCCCATGCTCGACAATCCGCAGCTTCTGGCCAGCCAGTATGACGTCGTCGCCGGCCGCATGCCGGAGAAGATGGACGAGATGGTCGTCATCCTGAACAGCCGGAACGAGCTGAGCGACTATACGCTTTATACCCTGGGCCTCAAGGATCAGGGCGAACTGAGGGACACCTTTACCACCCTCATGAAGGGCGAAGCGATCGAGAGCAAGGAAATGGAGTTCACCTATGATGAACTGATGAACCTGACTTTCCGCCTGCTTCTCCCCACCGACCGTTTTGTGAAGTCGGAAACCTTCTGGAAAAACCGCGGCGACGATCCGGAGTACATGAAGGAAGTCCTGTCAAAGGCTATGGAGATCCGCGTCGTCGGGATCATCCGTCCTGCCCAGGGCTCCGTTGTCACCTCCATGGGCGGCGGGATCGGCTATCGCCGGGAACTCACGGATTACCTCCTGAAGCAGGTCGCCGACAGCGAGATCGTGAAGGAACAGCTTGAACATCCCGATATCGATATCTTTACCGGCCAGGTCTTCAGCTCCGTAGCCATGGATGCCATGAACCTCCTGGACAACATGGATGTGCCGGAGTTCCTCACCCTCATGGAGGAGAAAGGCCTCATCCCCGCCGGCATGATCCCGGATTCCTATAAGCCGCTCCTGACCAAGGAACTTCTCCGGCAGTTTGTCCAGCAAGGCACCATGATGATCAGCGGCAACACCTATGAGCAGAACCTGTCCACCCTCGGTGTCAGCGATCCGGACCGTCCTGCCGCCATCTATATCTATCCGAAAAATTTTGAAGCCAAGCAGCGGATCACTGATTTGATCGCGGAGTATAACAAAAATGCCGAACCCGGCAAGGCGATCACCTATACGGATTATGTGGGCCTGCTCATGTCCTCCGTGGTCACCATCACGGATATCATCAGCTATGTGCTCATTGCCTTTGTCAGCATCTCCCTCGTCGTTTCCTCCATTATGATCGGGATCATCACCTACATCAGCGTGCTGGAGCGCACCAAGGAGATTGGTATCCTGCGGGCTATCGGCGCCTCCCGTCGGGATGTATCCCGGGTCTTTAACGCCGAGACGCTCATCGTTGGCTTCTCCGCCGGCGTCATCGGCATCCTGGTGACCCTGCTCCTGACCGTCGTCGCGAACCTGATCCTCGGTGGCCTGACCGGCATCCCGGATATCGCCGCCCTTCCCCCGCTCGCCGGGCTGATCCTCGTGGCGATCTCCATGTTCCTGACTCTGATCGCCGGCCTGATCCCCAGCGGCATCGCCGCCCGTAAGGATCCCGTCGTCGCACTTCGTACAGAGTAACTCCAAAATTTTTTATAACTACCGAAGGCCGAAGGGGGCTTGGGGAGCGTCCCCCAAATAAGAATCAGGGAGTTTTTAAGCTCCCTGATTCTTGTTATCCCGGAAGGCCAGCGTATCCGGCAGCGATTCTTACTCCTCAAAATCAAAACAGCTTCTGATCTTCGTAAACGGCCGGACCTTCTCGTTCGCCACGGCGACATGGAGCGGATGCACGGAATACCCCTTCAGCGCCGCTTCATCCTCAAACAGCGTATCCAGCATCAGGTCCGTATTCGAACTCGCCAGGCCTTCGGTCATCACCTGGATCCTGACCATCCCGGGAATCTTCCCGTGCAGGCCCTCCAGCCCTTCCTTGATGCCCGCCTTGATCCTCGCCTTCTCTTCCCCGCTGAATTCATCCTTCAGCGTCCAGATGATCATGTGCCGTATCATTTATCAAATTCTCCTCAAAACATTTTTTAACAAACATTTTGCCGAAGGGGGCATGGGGGCGATCGGAAAGCCCCCCATTAATAATTCTCTGCATTCACTTCAAAGTAGCTCTGCGGATGCGCGCACACCGGACAGACTTCCGGCGCCTTCGTTCCCACCACAATATGCCCGCAGTTCCGGCATTCCCAGATCTTGACCTCGCTCTTCTCAAACACCTGCTGTGTCTCCACATTCTTCAGCAGCGCGCGGTACCGTTCCTCATGGTGCTTTTCGATCGCTGCGACGCCGCGGAACTTCTCCGCCAGTTCCAGGAAACCTTCCGCTTCGGCCGTCTTCGCGAAGCCTTCGTACATATCGGTCCACTCGTAGTTCTCCCCGTCCGCCGCTGCCTTCAGGTTTTCAGCCGTCGTGCCGATTCCGTTCAGCTCCTTGAACCAGAGCTTGGCATGCTCCTTCTCGTTTTCCGCCGTCTTCAGGAACAGGGCGGCGATCTGCTCAAACCCATCCTTTTTCGCTTTGGAAGCGAAATAGGTATACTTGTTCCTCGCCTGCGACTCACCCGCAAAGGCTTCCATCAGGTTCTTTTCAGTCTGTGTTCCCGCGTATTTGTTTGCCATGTTATGTTCCCCTTTCCGCCTTTCGGCGTTCATATAGAATCGTTTTTTGCTTGAAGCGGTTCTGCTCTGTGATTCTACCACATCCGGACCGCTTTTGTCTTCTCTTTTTATACAAAAATCCCGATCTCTCCGGAGAGAGATCGGGATCGTTGGTTTGTTTAGCTGTTTGGCTTAACCGCATCAGACACAGAGCGGGTTCTCCTGTCTCTCCCCTTTTGTTGATAGTACGCAGCCTTGTCCGCATACATCTTCCGGTCAGCTTCATGCAGCACATCGTCAAGGCTCCTGCCTCCTGTTTTCATGGTGTATCCGACAGAGATACTGTATCCCGCCGCCGCTATCTCCTCTTTTATATGCTCCAGCGTTTGCCGGACCATTTCCTCATTCTGATTCATAAACAACACGGTAAATTCATCCCCGCCGACACGGTATGCTGTAATATTCCGGTTGCAGTTGGCGTTCAGGCATTTGCCGATCACCGTCAACGCTTGATCTCCTTCCGCATGGCCCTTTGAATCGTTCAGTGCTTTCAGTCCGTTCATATCGAGGGATGCCATTGCGGTAATGTCTCTGTTCAGATGGTCAATATCGTCATAGAAAGCAAACCGGTTTCGCAGCGAAGTTAACGGGTCAAGATAGTTATCGTGAGAGCGAAGATACATATACAGGAAAATGCTGGAAATCATGATAGCTTCTGTCAGATGAACGCCGCCGAAAAACGCATCAACCACAGAGGCTGCCATACAGCCGAAGAGGCAGATGATCAGGATCCATCTTTCCGCGGTTTTCCCTTCATAGAAACGCTTCCAAATAAAGTACAGAATCTGGAACATATAGATGAAGGACACAATAAAAACGACATACCCCAGCGGTCCGCGTCTGAAATCATATCTCTCGTCAAAGTAGAAAGCGACCGGTGAAAAGAACGCTGTCAGGTTTGCTGCAAGATTGATCCCCCATGGGATCCAGATCTTCCAGTTTCTCTTTTCTTTCGGACATACCACCATCAGCAGGCCGACCGCCGCCGTGGGCCGCAGTACATAGCCGATAACCGAGAGCAGTATGCGCCAGAATCTCAGTTCAGGATCCTGTGAAGCGGTAGCCTCCAATGCGTCCTGCACAACCAGCAGTGCGCAGCAAAACAGCGTCAGCCAGTAAAAACGGATATCAACGTCTCTTGTTCTCTGCTGGGCATACAGTTTAATACCAAATAATACAACCAGGAATATCGTAATATAGTGGGTGCTGATCAGTCCGAGACCCATGGGGGTCACCTCCTTCACGCAAAGCTCCCTTTGGTTCCTGCCTGCTGAGTACAGACACATACCGTCTTTTACATTCTACCTGTTCTGTGCAGAGTTATCAAGAGATGTTCCGGAATGTCAATGCCTTCCCCGGATATGACAAAAATCCCGATCCCCTATGAAGAGGATCGGGACAGTAGGTTTACCTCAGTTCATTCGTAATCCGTAGTAGGATTAGTCATGAGCCTTGCGACGGGCAACCAGGATCACAGCCGCGCCGACCACGAGCAGGCCGCCGAGGATGTAGAAGATCGTGGTGCCGATGCCGCCAGTGCTGGGAAGTTCAACGCCCTTCGTGTTCTGAATCTTACCATAAGCAGCCTTAGGATCTTCAGAACCAATCAGTCCGAACTTGCCAACGAATTCTTCCCAAGTGAGCTCTGTAATTCCGGTAGCAGAATTATTCAGGCTTGCACTGGCAGTCTTCTGATCATCAATTTTGATCTCGTAGCTCTTTAACTCATTGACTTTGTAGGTCACGTCAATTCCATCAACTTTTTCAGTATACTGCTTTTCTTCGATCTGAGCAGTTATTTCGACCTTGGTAGCGGCCTGCTGCTTGATATATCCGTCAGGAGCTTTGGTCTCTTTCAGATAGTAGGTGCCGGCATCCAGACCCTTGATGGTGATATGGCCTTTTGAATCGGAAGTATAGGTAGTATCACGGTACAGAGTAGTGCAGTCAGCATCGGTATAGAGTTTGAATTCCGCACCCTGCAGAGCACCGATTTCGCCATTGTTGCTCAGAGTTACAGTTTCGGTCAGTTCTTTTCCGTTAGCGTCAAGACCGACCTTGACAACTTCGGAAGCGGTATAGCCGGGCTGGCCAAGCAGCGTGGCGTCAATGGAGAAGGTATAATGCTTGGTCCTGTCCCTCAGAACGCCATGGCCTTCCGTGTCAGAAGGATTGTTGGAGAAGTTTACAGTAACGGTGTTGTCAAACTCGTTGACATTGAAATTTGCTTCAGAATTAACGGTCGCTTTGTAAGTGATCGTGATATCGACAGGAGCGGTCAGGGCCTTCAGATAGTCAGCCTTGAAGTCCAGAACATAACCAACACCACCGGTCGTTTCGGTCAGAGTGTAATTGGTTGCCGCGATTTCGGGGGCGATCGTCAGAGAACCGGTCTTGAAAGTAAGTCCGGTATCCAAAACGTCTGTTACTTTGAACACAGGATTGGTGTAGTTTGCGGCGAATTGCGGAATGGTTGTTGTAACCGTAAATGTGATCTCATCGCCGACAGCAACAGTCTCGGGTTTATTGTCTTCATAGGTTTCTTCAGAAGTTGCAGCAGTCTTGTTGAGCGGAACCCTGTCCTTCTTGGCCATGGCACTGTCGGAGTATGTCTTCGCCATATTGATCGCCCAGGTATTGGAAGTGTTCTCCGCGTAGTCTGCACCAACGAATACGGGATTGTAAACAGTATCGGAGTCAATAGGGGTAACGATGATAACATACAGGCCTGGGACGACACCCGTCGCAACTTCAGCCTTGCCATCCGAATTCGCTGCGACATTAGCATACTTCGCGGTAGCGTTTTTGGCCATGTTGCCAATCTTACCGCCCATGGAAGCGGTGATTCCGCCGGTCTGGCCTTCTTCAAGATCAATGCCGAGCATATACTTGATTTCAGCCTCAGTCAGGCTGGTAAAGCCTTCAGCGGCAACCCATCCTTTGGTCGCAGTAGCATCCTGGTCAAATTTCAGGACCTGGTAGAAATTGGCGACATCACCTCCAACAAGTCCGGTAATTGAAATCTTGTTGTCGGCAGTCAGGTTGTTGGTGTCCGCAAAAGCAGCGCCGACCATCAGCACCATGCACAGGGCCAGTACGAGAGATACGATTTTTTTCATGTGTCCTTCTCCTTTTCATATATTGGGGTCGTTGGGTAAACTTTATCACTTGGGACCGGACATTCCTCATGTCCATAGGGTTGCCGGATCTGCTTTTTCAGATTGTCGGTGGCCCTCCTTTCAATGTTCCCAAGTTCCTAAGCAAGACCTTGATCTTGCGAGAACCGGTAATGATGCTCTCCTGAGCCGGGTTGCTTTTACGTTTCCGGGTGACAACCTATCTCACCCTTATCACGTTAATGTAATTATATCGGCATTGTGCTTATTTGTCAACGTTTTAGGCCTTTATAAGCGTTACATGTGAGTTACTTTCAGTGACATTTGGCAACTTTTTTTCGGGCTCTCTTCGAAAAAAAGTGTAACGGTTTGTTGGGAAGCAACCTGTTTTGTGTAACTTTTTCTGTTTTTGCATTTTTGCGGTTTTTGCAAAAATCATGATTTTTCAACGGTCCGGGGAGATTCGGTTTGGTTATGTATCTTTTATGTAACCGGTAAAAAGATTGCTCCGAAACCGTTTTCGGAGCAGGAAAAACAATTGTTAATTTTTTATTAAACCTCACCAGCTCAGAACCCGAACCAGGTCATGTTGTTGAACGGATAGATCCTGGCCAGTGGCTTTCCGTAGATCTCATCCTGGGCGATGCATCCAAAGTTGGTTGCCCTGCTGTCCAGGGCATAGTCACGGTTGTCTCCCAGTACAAAGATCTGTGCGGTGGGAACACGGAAAGGAAACTCAATATCGCACTGACCTAAAGCGTGTTCTGAAATATAATCATTCTCCTCCAGGATCTCATCATTCACCTTGACGTATCCGTGTTCATCAATCTCAACAACGTCCCCCTCTTTGGCTATGACCCTCCGGAGAAGAAGTTTGTTGTTGAAATAAAACGCACAGACATCACCTTTTTCGGCTTTGCTGGTTTTCTGGATAAGGATGATATCCCCGGGCTGGAATCCCGGTTCCATGTTGTGACCGTTGGTGATCTTCAGGACCGGGAGGAGGATAAAAGCAATGATAACAGCAATGGCCACCACCACCACGAGTGCTCCGAAGGTGCCCTTGAGTGACTGCCGGAATCTGCCCTTGCTCCGGACCTGACTCATTTCGGATTCGATCTCGTTCAGCTCCGGAAGCGCCTGTACGTCCTTTGGCTTTCTGGCCATGTGTGTCTCCTTGCTCTTTTCTTCCTATTATATATGAAACGTTTCGGTGTTACTTCTTTCCTTCCGCTTTCTTCTCTGCTTCCAGTTTGGCGCGGCGTTCTTCCTCTTCCTGGGCGGCCAGCTGTTCGATCTCTTCATCAGTGGGCATGTCGTTTAGCTCGATGTCGACGGAGGTCAGCTTCTGCATCAGGCGCAGCTGTTCCTCGATCTTCTTCATGCGGATCTGCAGATCCTTCGCGGCGCCCTGCATGCGCAGTTCTTCGATGCGGTTCTCATAGTCCCTGCGGGCGTTGTCCAGCTGCTTTTCGGTCTGCATCTTGATCTCTACGACCTGCTTCTCCGCTGTCTCACACCGTTCCTTCAGTTCAAGGTTCTCCTTGCGCATCGCGTAGATCAGTTCCAGCAGCTCAAAGCGCCCGTAGCTTTTCAGCATGTTTTTCGGCATGCGTTCATCCTCCGTCCGTGTTTCCGGGTTTTAATCGTCGAAGAGTTCCTCGCCCTCTCCCAGTTCCTCTTCTTCCTCGTCATCTTCCCCGTCTACCAAGGTCTTGGGTTCCTGCCTGGAATACTGGGCCGGAACGATCGCGTCGCCCCAGGTGATATAGTAGAGGATGTCATAGTTTGTCAGGTCGCTGGTGTAGAAGTCGAAATACACGTTGGAATAGACCGGGATCAGGGGCAGCAGGTCGCTCAGCTGCTCCTGGAATGTGATCCATTTCTTCACGAAGCCCAGTGCGTCGGAAGGCTCCGTCTCGCACATCAGTCGGGCATACTCAGCCATCTGGGAATGAGCCCAGGCCAGGGTGTCTTCTTTCGGAGCATAGGGATCGCCCGCCAGGAAGAAGAGCTGCGGGTCAAACTCGATGTTGAAATCGTCCCCCAGATAGAACATGTCGATCTGCTCAATATCCTTGTCGTTGTAGGAACGGAACAGTTCCTTCATGGTCATCGGGATCAGGGTCAGCTTGATGCCGGCTTCCTTCAGGAACGGAACGAAGAGCACTTCCATGGATTCCGCCATGAAGTTGGTCTCCGGATATGCGCAGGTCAGGTCCAGCTTCTCCAGTTTACCGTTGATCATCTTGCAGCGGACCTCGTCCTTCTTCGGATCGAAGGGCTCGCCGTCTTCGTTCAGACGCCAGCCGTTCGTCTCCAGCAGGCTGACTGCCTCGTCCACGTTCAGGTTGTAGTGCTTCAGGCCGTCCAGGCTGAGCGCTTCCCATTCCGCGATGGTTTCGTCATATTTCTTCTGTTCAGCAGGGGTGGGGTTCTCCGGCAGTTCCACCGGATAATCCTCCGTCCCGTTCACCATGCCGTACATCCACTGGCCGATACCGATCAGGCCGTCCATGGCCAGACCGTAAGCAGCGGTATATTCATTCTTCAGCTGTTCCTTATCCATGCAATAGGCGATCGCTTTGCGGACGTTCTGCTCCTGCAGAGCCGGCCGGTCCGGCGTGAACACGATGAAGCTCAGGCCGATGCGTGGATAGTTGCTGACGCTGAACAGGCCGGAGCCCAGCAACTGATTGCCCTTCTCAATAGCATCCCGCCGGGTTACCTTGTTCAGCAGTTGGAACTCATCTGCTTCCAGTTTCTCGATCATATTCTCGTTCTTCGCCAGCGTAAATCGAAGGGTCGGAATGGTCGGTTTATATCCTTCCGCGTTGCATTTGAAATAGGGGTTGATCTCGAAGGTAGCGTATTCCCCGTCCCAGCCGGTCATGCGGTAAGGACCGCTCCCGACCGTGGGATGGGACAGGTAGCCGTTCTCCGGATCCATCACGGTGGATTCGAGGAGTTCCTTCGTGAAGATCTTCTCGGGGATGCTTTTGTCCTCATTTCCGATGTAACATCCGTCGCCGTCGTCGTAGACCTTGCAGCCAGGGGCGATCTCCGCGATCGGATAAGGCAGGAAGCCAAGGCGGAACAGTTCGAAGAAATACGGCAGGTATTCCGCCTTGACCGAGAATTCGATCATCATGTCATTGAGGATATGAACACCTGCAAAATACGGCAGGTCGCCGGAGACATAATCCTCATATCCTTCCATGTAAGAAAGGTCCATGGGCTGCCCGCCCAGCTCCGCGATCTCAGGCGCTGCCTGGAACAGCACGGAGAACGCGTAATCCCAGGCGGTGATCTTCGTTCCGTCGGAATAGTACAGGTCGTCCGCGATCTGGAACACATACTTCCGGTAGCCTTCTTCATCGTTGACGACCACGACAGCGCCTTCGACTGCAACCGGATTGGCTTCAAAAATGCCGGTATCATAGGACCAGATCGTCAGGTAATAGGAATTGACCAGGGTCCGGACGTCGATATCGGTGGTGGAGTTGCCCCACATGCCGGTAAAGAACTTCCCGTCCATCGGCGTGGGGTTGCCGACCACCAGTTCCTCGTAATTCCGGTCCGGATAGGGGACCTCTGTTGCCGTCGGTTCTTCCGTTTCATCGGGTTCCGCTGTTTCTTCGGTTTCCGCCTGTTCGGCCGCCTCGAAATCAGCATCTTCCGTCATTTCCTCTTCAGCCAGTGCCGGGAATGCTCCCAGCAGCAGGATGCCGGCCAGCAGCAGCGCAATCAGTCGTTTCATTTCCGTTCTTCCCCCATCCGTTGTTTACAGTTTCTGCTTACTCGTAGCAGACCCCCACATGGATCTGGATGTTCCCCAGGCCCAAAGCGGTTTTATATTCGTCAATGTCCACCAGCCGTTCGCCTCTTCTGGTGGGAACAATGATCATGGGGACCTTGGGGGGAACAGGTACCGGTCCCCGGGGAATGGTCGGTTCATCAGGCGGCGTTTCCTCATCTTCTTCCGGCGGGGTATACTCATACTTGGCGATCGCGGTCACTTCCACGCTCTTGCTTTTGTCCGGCGTGGACAGCAGCATCGGAGTGATCGTGATGTTTTCACCGTTTCCCTTTGTCATCGCGACATAATAGATGCCGTGTTCCAGCCCGTTGAGATTTGTTTTCCCGTTCTTATGCGATTTTGCAGACTTAACCGGTTGAATTTTCAGATCCTTAATCCGCTGTTTGATCTGCTTCATGGATGAACTGATCCAGGCGGAACCGTCATCCCGGGACGTGATGGTGATATCGGCGAACTCCTTGACCGGGGTCCAGTCTCCATAGTCGCCCCTGGCGATCAGGTAAGCAGACAGTTCAATTTCTCCCTGGTAAAACTTGCTGTTGTTGTTCCCGATCGTGATCTCCATCTTGCCGTCATGCGGGTTTTCCGCCGCCATGGCCGGAAGGCTCGTCAGCAGCAGCGCCATTGCGATCATCATGCTCAGCGTTCTCAGAATCCTTGTCTTCATGCTCTTTCACCCTCACTGTTTCTGTCGTCAGATTGTCCAGTTTCGCCTTTTCTTTCTTCTCCCGCCGGGCGGATCGCCTGCCCTCGTCGGGAAGCATGTAGGAACGTCTCTTGATCCGTTCGATGATGAACATCACCAGGAAACCAAGCAGCAGCACCGGGCTGCCCAGCAGCAGGACGTTCTTCCACCCCTCGGGGTAGGTTGCCCGGTCGGTGGCATTCAGTTCGTTCCGGGCCAGAACAATCGGGATCCGTGCGGCCCGGACGACCAGCAGTTTCTGATCCCTCCAGGGCGTCAGCAGGGTCAGCTGCTCCGTCTCCGCGGTCTGCGCCGGTGTCAGCTCCGGCTCCGGTTCTGGTTCCGGGGTAGCCTCCGCTGTCTGTGTTGGATCCGAATTCCGGTTCAGCTTTTTCAGCCACTCCGGTGTGTCCTGCGTTTCCGGCTCCGGTTCAGGCTCCGGTTCCGCCTGCTGTTCCGTTCCCGGCAGCAGGTTCAGTTCCCGGACTCCGCCCGGGGTCAGCATCAGGATGGCATCCTTTTCCTCCAGCCCTTCGCCGATCCGATAAGCCATGGTCCGGTCCAGCACGTTCAGGAGAATCAGGTCGCCCGCCGTCAGCCGGTCAAGGTCCTGGAGCATCCGGGCGTCCGTCAATCCGATTTCCCCGAGAAAACCCTCGGCTTTCATCAGGCCCGGACCGGCTAGGATGATACTGGTTCCTTCCTGGTCTGACGGAAACGAACTGGTTTCCAGGTGGACCAGCTTTGCAGTGGCCGGAGTCTCCGCACTGTTATGGTAGATCGGGAGGTAAACCCCGATCGCGGGGATCACCAGCTCGCCGATCGCTCCTGAGTGAACATTCAGCCGGTTCTGGTAATCCCGGGACGTCCGCGGAAGCTCCGCGGAGAACGGATCCGATGCCTGGATGGTTTCCAGCGTCTTGTTGTACGCGTCGGCATCTGCCAGCATCGCTTCAATCTGCTCGGAACTCATCTGGGCCGTTTTCTCCCGGTAAGCCTTCATGACGGCTCCGTCGTTCGCCTGTGCAATCTGATCCGAAATCGTCGGATAGAGCAGGTAGCCGGCAACGGCGGCGATCAGCAGGAAGATGAACAGGAACGCAAAGAACTTTCTCATTCCGCGGCCTCCTGTTCTGTGGCTCCTGCTGTTACCACCTGGCCGGTCAGTTCACCAAAGCAGCGGATGGGCCAGAGGGCAAATTCCGCCCGGCCGATCACTTCCTCCTGCTTGATGTTGCCGAAGTCCTTTTCGCGGCTGTCCGTCGACAGGCTCAGCTGATCGCCCTGGACGAAGTATTCCCCTTCCGTTACGTTGACGCGGCGGGCTTCAACGCTCACGTCATCCGGCCGTCCGGAAGTGAAGGTACGGTTGAGGGCCTTACTGTTGATCCTCATCGCGGTATAGGGACTGAGCACGATTCGGTCGCCCGGGGCCGCCAGCACCCGCTTGACCTGCGTCAGAATCGGGTTGTTGACGTTGAACGGGATCGGGTCCAGGAGGACCGTCTGGCCGTAGGAAGCGTAGACTTCCTTCAGCCAGTACTCCCCGTTCGGCATCCCGTCGGTGTCCAGCTGCAGATTGCCTTCCTGGTCGCTCTCAAAGGTATCCGCATCGGAGTCTTTGGCCGCCCAGGTCACTTTCCCTTCCTTCCGCGTCAGATACTGGCGGGTGGAACCAAGGTCCCGGTAGACGATATACCGGCAGTAGTCACGGATCTTCCCCTTCGGGCTGAGAACCGTAATCTCCACAGGCGAAGCAAGAGTCTTCTCATACAGGAGGACATCCCCCGCGGTATAGGCCGTATCCTTTTCAGCCCGACGGACCAGGACCAGGCTGCCGGCCGGCAGCGTGTCCCCCATCGCGGGGCCCTTCACGACCGCCAGCAGATAGAACCGGTTGAACAGGAAGATGCCGGCTGCGATGCTCAGCACAAGCCAGATCACAAGCCCCCAGATGAGCCGTCTCCGCTTCGCGGCACGCCTCACCCGCCGCATTTCCCGCAGCAGTTCCTCATCTCTGGGATGATAGATCTCCATCCGTACACTCCATGTTTTTTGTTGGTGCCATTGCCTTCGGAAAGTTACTCAGGCACACTTACCGACTCCATACAAAATACCAATTTGAGTATACGACTTTTATGGTTACATTTCAAGTTACAAATCCGGAAACACGGCAAGTGTTTCCGGATTTGCACTGGATAGATCTTTATTATGTTACGGAATCGGGATCGGCGACCGCCCAGAAAGCCGGTTTCGGGTTTCCTTTGCCATCAAAGAGCAGCGGATAATCCTTGCTGCGCCAGCTCATCTGGTCGTTCAGGCCCCAGACCTGGACGGCTTCGAAGCTGTCGCTGTGCTTGATCAGGAGCTTCATGAGGTTGGCGTAGAATTCCGCCTGTTTTTTGAATGCGGCTTCAGTGTTCCCGCTGACGCCGACATCCAGTTCGCTGACCCGCAGGCGCAGTCCGAGCTGTTCGATGCGCTCCACCGCGGCCTTGATCTGGCTCATGGACGGGAAACCGACGCTGTGGTGCATCTGGAAGCCGTAGCCGTCGATATTGCCGTCCCCGATCAGGCTCTTCAGCAGGGTCACGATCCCCGCCAGCTTGCCCGGAATGGCGGTATTGTAATCGTTGTAATACAGTCTGACGCTTTCCGGGGCGTATTTCCGGGCATAAGCGAAGGCGTAGTTCGGATAGTCTTCCCCGATGATCTTCTTCCAGTTGCTGTTGCGCAGCTTGTTTGTCCCGTCGTCGATCGCCTCATTCAGCACGTCCCAGGAGACGATGACGCCCGGATACTGCGCTTCCGTGGCCTCAAAAACCGCTTTGATATAGTTCTCAAGCCTGGCCAGCATCACATCCCGGCTGACCTGCGGGTTCTTCGCGTCGTAACCCTCGTGGAAGAAGGCGCCCGGCGTCTGGCTGTGCCAGACCAGCACGTGCCCGTGCACCTTGAGGTGATACTTCTGCGCGAAATCCAGCAGTGGCCCTGCCGCGTCAAGGTGAACGGCGACCTGTGTTTCGTCGCCGGTCTCCTCCACCAGCTTCTTGCTCCCCTGGACATCCAGGACACTGTCGGGTTTCAGTTCGTTCTCCGGCGTCAGGATATTGAACTGCTTGAGGATCAGTACCTGCAGCTTCGCGCTGGAGAAGGCCGTCTGCGGGACAGCCGTACCGAAGTCGAATTTGTCCGCATAGATGTCCTTCAGGCTCGGGAGTTCCTCCTTCGCCTCTTCAACGATCATCGGAGGTTCGGTGGGTTTCGGTTCAGGTTCTCCTTCCGGCGCGGTCACCGTAAAGTTCCGGATCTCATAGCTCAGCGTCCCGGCGCCGGTCGTTTCCACATACAGCACATACCGGTCGAACGCGCCTGCGGTATAGGTCCCGGAAATGGCCGTCCACTCGCCTTTCTTCGCACTTCCATGGGCCAGGTTCTCGTAGGTCTCCACGCCATCGCTGGTATGCGCGACGGAGATCATGAAATTCGCCATGGCTATTTCGTCCTGCTTTACTTCCACGCTCAGGTGATACTTTCCGCCCTCCACCAGGGGAAAGTCTCTGCCCGGGGAGTTCCAGTCGCTCTCGCGGCCGACGGTCTTCAGGGTTCCCTCTGCGGTCCGGAAGGACTGGGCGCCGCGGCCGTACCAGCCGTCCTCGTCTTTGCTGAAGTCAGAGGTGTATACCGCTTTGTCTTCGCCCGCCGAGAAGGCTGTCCCCATGGGAATCAGGCACAGGACGAGCATCAGGCTGATCAGTTTTTTGTTCATGACATCTTTCCTCCGGTCGGTTGCCCCTGACCGTCTTCCTCGCCCAGCCGCTCGTGTCATTCTGAGCACAGCGAAGAATCCTTCAGGCTGACATGGAATCGTTTTGACAGGTATATTCTATCCGCTCTCAATCCTTCTTTCAACCCGGGAAACAGGAAAACACATTGCCGAAACAGGAAATGTCATATATAATTAGGAAAAAAAGCAGGGAGATAAACGGATGCGGAACATGAAATTGCTGATTTCCCTGGTCCTGGTCATCGGGATCGTCGTGTTCTCCTGTGCCGGCAGGACGGAAGACGCCCTGCCGGCTGAAACGATTTCCGTGCCCGTCATTGCCGATATGAAAAGCTATGAAATCCCGGACAACGAAGCCCTGGCCCTGATAAAGGACATGAAATGCGGCTGGAACCTGGGGAATACCTTTGATTCCTTTGACGGCTACACCGCGCACAGCGAAGGGACCGGCATGGAATCCGGCTGGGGCGCCGCGAAGACCACGCGGAAACTGATCGACACCATCAGCGATGCCGGGTTCAATGCCATTCGGATTCCGGTCAGCTGGCATAATCATGTGGACGGAAACGACCGGATCGACGCGGACTGGCTGGCCCGCGTCCGCCAGGTCGCCGGTCTCGCTCTGGACCGGGATATGTATGTCATCGTCAATGTGCATCATGATAACGACAAGCGATGGTTCTATCCGGACGAGGAACACTTTGAACGCTCCGCGGCGTTCCTGACCGCGGTCTGGACACAGCTGGCGGAAACCTTTTCCGACTGCGGCGACCGCCTGATCCTCGAGTCGATGAACGAGCCGCGGCTGGTAGGGACCCCGGAGGAATGGAACTGGAGCCATAAGAATAAAAAATGCCTGGAAGCCGCCGGCTGTATCAATCGCCTGAACCAGCTCTTCGTGGATACGGTCCGCGCGACCGGCGGCAGCAACGCCACCCGGTATCTGGCTGTCCCGGCCTACTGTGCCTCTCCCTGGGCTGCCGTCGACAGTGCCTTTGTGCTCCCGCAGGACAGCGCGGAAAACCGGATCATCGTCGAAGCCCATGCCTACACGCCGTATAATTTTGCCCTGAACCTGGACAGTCAGGACCGCACCTTTGACCTGGATACCGACCAGGGTAAGAAGAACGAGATCGCCCAGTTTCTTGGCAAGCTTTACAACCGCTTCGTTTCCAGGGGCATCCCGGTCATGATGGACGAATTCGGCGCCCTGAACAAGTCCGAAAACACCCAGGACCGGGTAAACTTCACAGCCTGGTATGTGGCAGCTGCCAGTGCCCGGGGGATCACATGCTTCTGGTGGGACAACCACAACTTTACCAACCAGGGCGAACGCTTCGGTCTGATCGATCGCAGGACCTGCGAATGGGTCTATCCGGATATCGTCCGTGCCATCATGGAAAACTGCCTGATCGGCCGGGAATGATCCTGTAACCCGCAGCCCCCTGTACCGGCCGGTACAGGGGGCTGTGCATATTGGGAGCTTGTCATCCGCTGTTCAAAGCTCAAATGGCTCCAGCGGCAATCCGTTCTCACCGAACAGATTTACCTTGTCGGAATAATCCGTCCAGGCGTATCTCGCCTGAACCGGGTTATCAATCCCTTCTGAGGTGAGGATCAGCCGGTTCTCCCGGATCTCCGCCTGTGCCGGCATATAGCGGTTGTCCTCCCCGGCGATCTCCAGCAGGGCCGGTGTTCCTCCGTCCCGGACAATGACAGGTGCGGAGAGCCGGATGATGATCTGATTCCCCTCTGTATATTTATCCAGTGCTCTGGGCGAAACTTCTCCCCCGCCGTACAGCATGCTTCCTGCCAGCTCTGCCAGCCGCTCGCCCACCGGCCGTTTCGCTGTGGGATGGATATTGCCGAATTCGCCCTGGTCCAGCAGGCAGACCATGCCGGTATTCCGCATGGTATCCCGTGCCGCCGTCTGGGCCAGCCGGGTCAGCGGCCAGCGGAAGGAATCCTCAGCGTTGCAGTCAATCCACATCGGCAGCTGGACAAAAAGGAACGGCAGTTCCGGAGAGCGGAACCGTTCGCGCCAGTGCCGGATCAGGAGAATCATCAGGGTATCGTAGTGATCCGTCCGGCAGGCGTCCTCCTCGCCCTGGTAATACAGGACGCCGGTCAGCGCGGCAGGCGTCAGTTCCGCCAGCATGGCTTCAGCCAGGCCGCAGGGCCGGTAGGGGGATCCGGGGCCTGCCGGCGGGTTCCATGGAGAGGGGCCGCAGGCTTCCTCGATCTCCTGCCACAGCGCGCCGGGATGTTTCACCTTGTATGCGTCCACCTCGTTGCACCAGGGAATGAAAACGTCCAGGAAAGCCTTTTCCTCTTTCAGATAGGTTTCCATATCCTTGCCGGTGGTACGTCCGGCGTATTCATCCAGGTAGCGCTGCCCCTCCGTCTCGGTCTTCAGCGCGTCCTCCCCGATCCAGCAGGTCACGGAGGTTCCGCCCCAGTTGCATCCGATAATGCCCACGGGGATCCCCGTCAGCCTTTGACGCAGCGCCGCGGCGAAGAAGTACCCGACAGCGCTGTCTTCAGCGCCTTTCCCGGGCACGGTCGCGTGCCAGCGCGCTTCATCCACAGCCTTCCGCTGCTCCGGCCCTTTCACGGCCATCCGGGGTACGTTGAAGAACCGCAGCAGCGGATCGTCGTGCGTCCGGATGATCCCCGGACCTTCATCCGCGTTGCGCAGTTCCAGTTCCATATTGCTCTGCCCGCCGGCCAGGAACACTTCGCCGATGGCGATGTCCTTTGCTTCGACCTGCTCGTTTCCGGCTTCCGTCATCAGCCGGCAGCCGGTCTGTGCCTCCTGGGGGCTCAGGAAGGCCAGGAAGCTTCCTTCCCGTGCCCGGGCCTTTCCTTCTGCCAGCAGGTTGTTGTGTTGATCATACAGGGAAACGGTCACGGTTTTTCCGTTGTCCGCCTCTCCAAAGATCCGGATCTCCTTCCTTCTGCACAGGACGGCGCCGTCCGAAAAGAGAGAAGCTGTCTTCAGCATGGGATACCCATCTCCTGTTGCTATTTTTTCGGTTGTACAATGCTTACCTTCGGGTAATTGCTTTCAAGGTAGCTCTGCATGGTGCTGTCCT
>CADBEB010000019.1 GCA_902793605.1 uncultured Eubacteriales bacterium | reverse complement strand
TTAATTACAAGGAAGGTCAGAAGACGATCACGTTTGACGATGTGAATCAGAAGATGACTCCGGGAAAAAGCGGTTCGGATATGAAAATGTCTGGGGAGCATCAAGACCGCTCAATAACGAGCGGTCTTTTTGTGCTCCTTTTGTCATTTTTCAGGCAAACGGTTCAAGCATGCAAGAAGGTGGACTTTTCAAAAGTGACATGGTAAAATCTATAACTGTTTCAGGGTCCTGAATGGAGGAAGTACAATTGAGCTTATATGTTGTGATCCCTGCATACAATGAAGAACTGAACATTGAGCGCTGTGTTGACGATTGGTATTCTGTCGTTGAAAAACATAACGACGGGGGGACCAGCAGGCTGGTCATTGTAAACGACGGTTCGAAGGATCAAACATACGAAAAGCTGCAAAAACTGGCAGCGGACAGGCCTTTACTTATTCCACTTACCAAAGAAAACGGCGGGCACGGTTCCGCAGTTCTCTTTGGATACAGATACGCGATCGAAGCAGGCGCTGAATGGGTATATCAAACCGATTCGGACGGACAGACAAATCCGGCGGAATTCGAACAATTCTGGGAAGCCAGAAATGAATACGATGCTGTGATCGGCTATCGTACTGAACGGGGCGACGGTAAGAACCGGGTATTCGTCGAGAAAGTGATCTGCCTGCTGCTCCGTATCATATTCGGAATCAAAGTAACGGATGCGAATGCGCCGTTCCGGCTGATGCGGTCCGGTCTCCTGAAAAAGTATATCGCGAAACTTCCAAAGGATTTTAATCTGCCAAACATCATGCTGACAACCTATTATGTCTATTTCAGGGATCGGGTTCTTTTTCTTCCCATTTCCTTTTCATCGCGGAAAGCCGGGAAAAACAGCATTAACCTGAAAAGGATCATCAAAATTGGATGGACGGCTGTCGGGGATTTCTATCGGCTGAGGAGAAATATTGACGCATAAATACAATGAGGAGATTTGACGAATGACCCTTAAGCTGAAATCAAAGCCGTCACAGTGGCTTCCGGTTGCCGGGATGCTGCTTCTGATTCTCGTGCTGTTTTGTCTGAATGCCACAAGATCTGCTTTATGGTATGATGAATCAATCGAATACTATTATTCCAAGGTGGCTTCCGGACCTGTTCCGGGCGGCAGAGCGACCACAAGCATGTATGAGCGGATTACAGAAACCTATCAGCCGCCTCTGTATAACTGGCTGATGCATTTGTGGCTGATGGTTTTTGATTCGGAATTTGGTTTTCGGCTGGCAGGAATACTGACCACGATCATTGGCGGGATCGGCTTGTTCCTGGCCATGAAGAAACTGACCGGTTACCAATATGCTCTGTTCGGTACGGCTGCTTATCTGCTGACCGGAAGAGTGGCGGACTACGCGCTGGAATGCGCAGAGTACAACCTGCTCCTGTGCTGTGTCTGCTGGACTCTGTGTTTTTTCCTCTATTCGATCATGGACGGGGAGAGAAAACATATCATCGGGTTCTTTGTGTTTTCCTGTCTGTCGGTTTACAGTCAGTACGGCGCAGTATTCATCATTCTTCCGCTGTATGGCACAATGATGATCCACTATCTGCGGAAAAAGGAAAAGATCAGGGAACTGCTTATTCTCTCCGGGCTTGCCGCAATCGTGGCGGGTTTGCTGGTGGTTTTCTTCCTGCTTCCGCAACTGAGCCACCAGGGGACTTCCGGAGTATCTCACTCCCCGGTGTTCAAGAAGGGCAATCCCGTTGTTGACTTTTTATACAGTACCGCATTCTGTCTTGGGTTTACGAGCGGAAACAGCCTGTCAATTGTGATACTGTGTGTATGTGCAGTTGTGGCGGTTGTCACACCGTTCCTTGTAAAGAATCAAAGAGCCAGGACCGTTTTGTTCCAGTTGCTGGCGGTGGGTGCTTTTGCATGGATCGTATACTATATTGCGACAGCCTTTTCATTCTATGGGTACAATGAATGGGACGGAAGCCGGGGAACAAACAATATTATCGGAAGATACTTCCTTTTCATAACACCGATGATCATGCTCCTCATCGTTACAGAAGTGTACTGGTTTATCAAAGCCATCACCGAAAGAATGGGAGCAAAGGAAACTTTCAGGAGAGTCATTTCAGGCATCCTGATCCTTGTTGTGCTTGTTTACTGCGGGATGGGGATCAGAAAAGTATTTCATCTCCGGATCAAGGATGATGTCCGCGAAGCGGAAAGAGTGTGGATGGATTCAGGCGCATATGACAAAACCACACTGGTCCATCAATGGACGGATGCAAATTTCCAGTTTTACCTGACGCATGACAGCCAGTATGAAGAACGATATCAGGGTAGCATTGTAAATACCGACAGATGGATCTGGTATGCGACAAAAGAGGAGATGCTCGACAAACTCTCCCAGATGGGAATCTTTGGACTGGATGAATTTGTTTTCATCGGTCCGCATAATGATATAGCCGGAAGCTATGAAGCCTTCGTTTCCGCGGCAACAGAGCTGGGGTATACAGTTGAAAAGAAATACGGCGGGGCGTCGGCGCTGTTATTCGTAAGCAAAGGACAATAAATCCGTTTGTACAGGGCAATCCGAAAACCTGTCGACCGGATAGGAAAGACGGATCGTTCCGTACAGACATACACCTGAGGAGGACGGAATATGCTGAGTCTGGAAAGAGCGGCGGAACTGAACGGGACCATGGTGACGGATGAGCACCTGATCATCCACGCGAAGAACGTGAGCTATGCCATGGGCGCCATGGCGGAGCATTTCGGCGAGGACGTCGAACACTGGCAGGCGATCGGACTGCTGCACGATTACGATTATGAAAAATATCCGGAAGAGCACCTGCAGCACACAAAGGAACCGCTGCTGGCAGCCGGGGTGTCCGAAGAGGATGTCCGGGCAATCCTGAGCCACGGATGGGGCATCTGCTCGGATGTGGAACCGCTGACCAATATGGAAAAGAGCCTGTTCACGGTGGACGAGCTGACCGGCATCATCCAGGCCTGCGCGCGCATGCGTCCCAATGGCATTCAGGACCTGGAGATCAAGAGCTTTATGAAAAAGTATAAAGATAAAAAGTTCGCCGCCAAGTGCGACCGGGAGCTGATCCGGAAGGGCTGCGATCTGCTCGGGATGGAAGTGAAGGAAGTCGCGGAGATCTGCATCGAAGGGATGCGGCCTCACGCGGAAGAGATTCAGCTCCAGGGGACTGGAGCTGAATGAATGGATAAAGGATGCTTTCCGATAGTCCCGGACCTTCGGTTTTGTTTATTCCTGATTTACGGTAAAGAGCTGCAGGGAGCGGCAAAGGTTTGAGACCTGGTCGCTGAGGGACGAGGGAAGGATCAGCACATAGAGCGCCTGGTCCGTCGTCGCATGGATGCGGATGGTATCTTCCTTTTCCATACGGACAGAGGGGTTGCCGAAGAGCGTCGGTCCGGGGGTTGCACTGAAATGGTATTCTTCTTCGAGCAGACTCAGCGAATCAGCCGGGCAGATGCTCTGCAGGATCATCGGCCGGGCATCCTCCGTTTGCCAGTAGAGCGTGGCGGTCCGCGCGAAGCTGCCGGAGACGGCTGAATCGGCGGATACCGCAGAAACAAAGGTCATCCCGGAGCCGCTCATGAAGCTCATGACCGGGGCGGGGAAAGCGGCGACCAGGCGGTACAGTTCCGTTTCATCCCGGATCTCCAGCGCCGGGCCGGAGGCGGCGGATGGGGTTGCAGCCGGAGCAGCCGACGGCTCCGGTGCGGGCTTTGCCAGGATCAGGGAGGCGGCAGCCAGCGCCAGAAGGGCGATGGAAACCAGACATGCCAGGATCTTCAGCAGGATCTTCCAGAGCTTTTTTCCGGCCGCCAAAGGTGGCTACCCCCTTATACATCAGGATCAGCAGCAGGCTTTCAGCCTGCTGTTTCGTTCATTATAACGAGGCGAAAATGGCCTGTCAAATGCGCCGGAAGGCCTGCGGAGACAGGCGCAGGCTTGCCCGAAAACGCGATTGGTTGTAAAATATAAGTTCATGGAGGGATGGGAATGAAATGCATTCGCAGGATCCGGCAGCTGAGCTGCCTGGCTGCCGTGCTCGTCATGATTGCGGGCTGCAGCCTGGCGGAAACGGAGATCCGGGTCGAAGACCGGGGTCTGGACCTGTCGGATGAGATCAGCATCCACTACCCTGCCGTGACAGGACTGGCGGATGCGGAGCTCGAGGAGCAGATCAACGACCGGATCCAGCAGGACAACGGGATCCGGGATTACCTGGCCCGGGCGGCCCAGCTGATCTCCGGCGGAAGCCTGAAGACGGAATGGGCCGGCGGGATTACCGACGGAGACCTGTTTATCTGCACCGTTTCCGCGGAAGGCGCACTGGAGACGACGCGCTCGACCCAGGTGCTGACAGCGAGCAACATCGACCTGCGCGACGGCCACGAGATCAGGCTTGATGAACTGTTTACGGATGAAGCCGCGGCGCGGGAGATGATCGAAAGCTATCTGGAGAACGAGGTAGCCCCGGAGTTGAGTGCGCACCTGCAGAACAGCGAAGTGACGCCGATCCCGGAAGCCTTCGTGATCGAGGCGACAGGTCTGCGGCTGCTGTATCCGGTGAAACAGCTGAGCACCCTGAGCGACCGGGCCGGGGATATCCGGATCGGCTGGTATCGCCTGCGGGAAGTGCTGGACCTGAGTGAGGACGGTATCCTGAGCCGCCGGGGCGTGAACGAGATGATCGACCTGATGCCGGAGAGTGCGGAAAAGCTGAAGGGCACGACAGCAGAAGGCCGCCTGCCGGGGATTCCGGCGGCCATCGGCGACAGCATGCAGGAACTGACGGACCGGTATCACCTGCTGACGGACCCGGACGGGTATGAAGGTGGGCGAATGTTTGCCCTAGAGGGTGGCATGTTCCGGAAGACCTACCTGCTGACGGACGACCTGGGAGCAGGCTGGGAGAACAGCACTGTGCAGGGGATCCGGATGGACGAGGGCTGCGCGTACGGCCTGTGCGTCGGGGAGACCCTTCGGGATGAGTGGCTGTCCGTGCTTTGCGAGCCGGACAGCGAGGCGGAGATCTCCGAGGAAAAAGCAGAGGCGAACCGGATCGTACCGGGGAAATGCGACTATTACAATTACGGAGATTACCGGCTGCAGCTTTACAGCGACGAGGGCGGCACACTTGTGAGTATTGTGGTGTCGGAATAAAAGGAAAGCGGAGGAACGAATGGCTCAGAAAGGGAGCGGACGAAGACAGGCGCCTGCCTACTCGGCGGACGCGATGGCACTGCGCTACATGGCCGGCCTGGTCCTGATCGCGCTGGGCGCCATCATCTTCATGGCAGTGGAACTGAATATGACGGGCAACATCTTCGAGGGCCTGCGCAGGGTCTGCTTCGGCCTGTGCGGGATCCTTGCCTATATCCTGCCGGTGCTCATCCTGTGGGCCGGCGGCCTCGTGATCTGGTCCACGCAGAAGAAGGCGCCGGTTTTGCCGTGGGTCTTCGGCCTGCTTGCTTTCATCGGGATCTGTACCTTCATGATGATCACCGGAGCCATGGACTACCTGAGGCAGCAGTTCGGCGACAACTGGGGCGCAGTGATCCGCGGTGTCTATGCGGACAGCGCGGCGCGGATGGCGCGGGCTTCCGGCGGCGGTGCCATCGGGACAATCCTGGCCTGGCCGCTGTGGAAATTCCTCGGGCCGGTGCTGGGTACGGCCATCGTGTTCATCCTGACGGTGATGGCCATCCTGATGGCGATGAACCTGACGCCTTCCCGCATCCGCGACCTGCTGACCGGGCAGGCCGGAAAGCGCCGGGAACAGCAACAGGCAGAACGGGAGCGCGCCGAACAGCAGCAGATGGCCTGGCAGCAGCAACAGGCGATGCAGCAGGCGGCATGGCAGGAACAGCAGGCGCGGATCATCCAGCAGCAACAGCAGTATATGCAGAACGTCCCGCAGCAGATGCCGCAGAACGTTCCGCAGCAGAGCGTGCCGTCCCGCACGGACGACGGCGGCGTGAGCGGCTGGCAGGATCTGGCGGCGACCGGGCAGCTGGTCTCCGCGAGTGGAAAACACCAGAGCAGCATCTTCAGAAAAAAGAAGAACGGAAAGACCGACGCACCGGAGAATTCGTACCGGAGCAAGATCTTCGGATTGGGTAAAAAGACAGAATACGACGGGCTGAGTGACGGAACGACCCTGAAGCAGCCGGAGAAGCAGGCGGCGGAGGCCGGCGAGCGGAGGACCCGCAGAACGGCGACCGGCGCGGAGCTCACACAGCCCCAGACCCGCTGGACACCGGAGGAAACCGAAGCGCCGGCCGTCGAAACGCCCCGGACAAGACGCAAACCGGCGGCGGAGCCGCAGCCCGTCCGGACCGAGACCCCGCCGGCACCGCCGGAGCCGATTCCGCCGGCGAAGCCGCCCGTTACGGCAGAGGAACTGCCGGTAACAGACTTCCGCAGGCCACCGGAGGAGAAGAACGGGAAGCAGCCGCCCGCGAAACCAGTAATCCCGGAGGTACAGCAGACGATCGGCGAGGAAGCTTACAAGCCGAAGCTCAAACTGCCGCCGAAGGCGGAAGACGTACGCACGGAGGAAGACGACCTCTGGACGCCGACGCCCTACAATTATCCTCCGATCACGGACCTGGCCATGCCCCGGCAGGGAGTCGGGGACACGAGCGCCGAGGACGAACTGCGTTCCCGCAAGCTGGAGGAAACCCTGGCCAGCTTTAAGGTTCAGGCGCGCGTGGTCCATGTGACCCACGGCCCCGCGATCTCCCGGTTCGAAATGGAGCTGGCGGCGGGCACCAAGGTCAACAAGGTATCCGAGCTGGAAAAAGACATCGCCTACGGCATGAGCGCCACTTCGGTGCGCATTGAGGCGCCGATCCCGGGTAAGAGCCTGGTGGGCGTCGAAGTGCCGAACCAGAAAGTATCCACCGTGACCCTGCGGGAAGTGCTGCAGAGCGACAAGATGCAGAACGCCAAATCCCTGCTGACGGTCGCGCTGGGCCGGGATATCGCCGGCACGCCCATCGTTTGTGACCTGGCGAAAATGCCGCACATGCTGATCGCCGGCCAGACAGGGAGCGGTAAATCCGTGTGTATCAACGCGATCATCAACAGCCTGCTGTACCGGGCCGGCCCGGACGAGGTGAAGCTGATCCTGATCGACCCGAAGGTGGTAGAGCTCCAGTGCTACAACGGGATCCCGCACCTGCTGATCCCGGTGGTGAACGATCCGCATAAGGCGGCGGCCGCCCTGGCCTGGGCTGTGGCGGAGATGATGGAGCGCTACGACAAGTTTGCCGAGCGCAAGGTACGGAACCTGGAAGGCTATAACGGCGTGATCGCGCCGACGGAAAAGCCGATGAGCCGGATCGTGATCATCATTGACGAACTTGCAGACCTGATGATGGTGTGCAAGAAGGACGTGGAAGAATATATCTGCCGGCTGACCCAGCTGGCGCGCGCGGCGGGCATCCACCTGATCGTGGCGACGCAGCGGCCGTCGGTGGACGTGATCACCGGCCTGATCAAGGCCAACATCCCGAGCCGGATCGCCTTCAAGACGGCAAGCTATGTGGACAGCCGCACGATCCTCGACCGCAACGGCGCCGAGCAGCTGCTGGGCTGGGGCGATATGCTCTACCTGCCGACGGGTTCTTTTGCCCCGACGCGGGTGCAGGGCTGCTTCCTGAGCGACGAGGAAGTCAACAACATCGTGAACCATGTGCGCAAGGCCAACCCGAGCACGTACGACCCGGACATCATGGAGAAACTGGATCAGCTTGCCAGCGGCAACGCGGAGGGCGGCGGTGCGGATATCATCATCAACAGCAGCGACATGAGTGGCGGGGACGGCGGCCTGTTCGAGCAGGCGGTCGAATTTGCCATCGCCGACGGACAAATCTCCACCAGCACGCTGCAGCGCAGGCTGAAGATCGGCTATGCCCGGGCCGGACGGCTGACGGACGAGATGGAGGAACGGGGCATCGTGGCGGCCAAGGACGGCAGCAAACCCCGCAAGTGCCTGATCACCCGGGAAGAATGGGAAGAGATGAAGAAATCCACGGAAGGGATGGCATAAACCATGGCGAACATGCTGGATTACCTGGTCTGGCGCGGGGATATCCCTCTTTCGGTCGTCCCGTGGGGCGGCGTTGACGGACTGATCTGCGCACAGTTCAGCTATCTGGATTTCCACGGGGGACAGAATACAAAGGGATGGACACTGGAGGAACTGAACCGGATCGACGCGCTGCAGGAAGGAACCAGCAACAGCTTTGCCGGACGGAAAGCCGTCTTTCAGAAGATGGCAGAGAGCGCCCGCTTCAGTGAAACCCGGATGCACCACGCGATCGCGCTGACGGATCCGGAGATCGAAATGCAGTTTTCGGCGATGTGCCTGGACCTGCCGGACGGAACGACCTGCGTGGCGTTCCGCGGAACGGACAATACGATTGTCGGCTGGCGGGAAGACTTCAACATGGCCTACCAGACCCGGGTGCCGGCCCAGGAAGCCGCCACCCTTTACCTGACCCGCGCGGCAGGGCTGTCCGACCGGCCGCTGCGGATCGTCGGCCACAGCAAGGGCGGGAACCTGGCGGTCTACGCGTCCGCCTGCGTGTCCAAAAAGATCCAGAAGCGGATCGAGAGCATCTGGTCCTACGACGGACCGGGCATGAACCGGGAGATGTCCCAGACCGAAGGGTTCGGGCGGATCCGGGAAAGGATCCACTCCTATGTTCCCCAGACGAGCATCATCGGCATGCTGATGGATTACTACGAGCCGTATACGGTCGTCCATTCCACAGCCAGCGGAATCAGCCAGCACGACCCTATGACCTGGCAGATCTACGGGCCGCAGTTTGTGACCCGGCCGGACGTGGACCAGACGGCGAAGGTCACGCGGGACACCCTGCACAATTGGCTGCAGAACAGCACGCCCGAGCAGCGGGCGGACTTCGTGGACGTACTGTTCCGGCTGGTGGACACCACCAAGGCGACGAGGATGAGCGACCTGACCGGTGAAAAATTCAGGAGCCTGTTGACGATGGTCGGCAACCGGAAGGAAGTGAACCCGGAGGCGCGCCGGGTGTTCAACCGGCTGATGGCGCAGGCAGTGACCCTGGGCTTCGGCAATGTGATCGACAGGGTGCGCGGCCGGAAGGACGAGGGAGGCGGCGACGGAGTCAGCAACGAATGGATGACCATGTCGCCGGAAAAGCGGATGGAGATGAAAGCCGCCCGGACGGGACAGGGAACACAGGAAAAGCCGGCGGAAGGACCCGCCGAAGAGAAACCGGCGGATGAAATCCCGCCGGAACTCCCGCGGCCCGCGGAAGAAAACGGGGAGAATAAGGGCTGAGAAAAAGAGCCGGCGGACCCTTGACAAGACCCCGGCAGTATGATAAAAGATATACCGGTACCGATCTTTAAGGCGATACAGAGATATCGGCAAGATTCGGAAAGGCGTATGCCGCAGGCGCGGCAGGCGCTGCATTCATGCGATCCGAGCTCTGCCGATCTCCGGCAGAGCTTTTTATTGGGGTAAGGAGGGTTGTGGAATGACGGTGAGACAGGGGACCCGGTTCCCGGTGAAAGCAACCCAGGGGAGCATTATCCGGAAAGAGGACGGAGTGTTCGTTTTTCCCGGCTTCTGTGATGTGCATGTGCACTTCAGAGAGCCGGGTTTTTCTTATAAGGAGACGATCGAAACCGGGAGCCGCGCCGCGGCTGCGGGCGGGTATACGGCAGTCTGCACGATGCCGAACCTGAACCCGGTGCCGGACAGCGCCGCCCACCTGGAAGAGGAAGAACGCCTGATCCGGGCAGCCGGCGGGATCGTCGACGTTTACCCCTATGCGGCGCTGACTGTCGGGGAGAAGGGAACGGAGGCCGCCGCGCTGGAGGAACTGGCGTTACGGGTGATCGCCTTCTCGGATGACGGAAAGGGCGTCCAGTCGGAGAGCATGATGCGCTCCCTGATGGAACGCTGCCGCAGGCTCGGGAAGATCATCGCAGCCCACTGCGAGGATGAACGGCTGCTGCACGGCGGATACATCCACGACGGGACATATGCCCGGACGCACAGACACCGGGGGATCTGCTCCGAGAGCGAATGGGGGCCGATCGCCCGGGACCTGAAGCTAGCGAAGGAGACCGGCTGCGCCTACCACGTATGCCACATCAGCTGCCGGGAGAGCGTGGAGCTCATTCGGCAGGCGAAGCGGGACGGAGTGGACGTGACCTGTGAAACCGGACCGCACTACCTGCTGCTGGACGAAAACGACCTGCAGGAGGACGGGCGCTTCCGGATGAACCCGCCGCTGCGGGCGAAGGAAGACCGGGAGGCACTGCTGGAAGGCCTGCTGGATGGAACGATCGACATGATCGCCACGGACCACGCGCCGCACAGCGCGGATGAGAAGAGCCGGGGCCTGGCAGGGAGTGCATTCGGAGTTGTCGGGCTCGAGTGCGCGTTCCCGGTGCTCTATACCGGGCTGGTGAAGACCGGGATCCTGACGCTGGAGCAGCTGATCGGGCTGATGGCGATCCGCCCGCGGGAACGGTTCGGCATCCCCCTGCGGGAAGGAGACCGGTGCGAGTGGGACCTGGAAGCGGAGTACGGGATCGACCCGGAGACCTTCCTTTCCAAAGGCAGAGCGACGCCTTTCGCAGGCCGGCGGGTATACGGCCGGTGCGTCAGGACGCAGCACGACGGGAAAACGGTTTTTGAAAGATAAAGGAGGCAGGAGCATGGCAAAGCGGACAGACATCAAAAAGGTACTGATCATCGGCAGCGGTCCGATCGTCATCGGGCAGGCGGCGGAGTTTGACTACGCCGGAACACAGGCGGTCCTCGCTCTGAAAGAGGAAGGGTACGAGGTCGTGCTGTGCAACTCGAACCCGGCGACGATCATGACGGATACCGCGATCGCGGACAAGGTCTACATGGAACCGCTGACGCTGGAATATATCGCGAAAATCCTGCGGTACGAGCGGCCGGACGCTATCGTGCCCGGCATCGGCGGCCAGACGGGCCTGAACCTGGCCATGCAGCTGGAGCGCAAGGGCGTGCTGAAGGAGTGCGGCGTGGAACTGCTGGGCACCAGCAGCGAGAGCATCGAGCGGGCGGAGGACCGCGAGCTGTTCAAGGAGATGTGCGAATCCATCGGCGAGCCTGTGATTCCGAGCGAGATCACCTACGACCTGGAGCAGGCGAAAAAGGCCGCCTTGGAGATCGGCTATCCGGTGGTACTGCGGCCGGCGTTCACGCTGGGCGGCACCGGCGGCGGCTTCGCGAACAACGAGGAAGAACTGATTGAGATCGGCACGAACGCCTTCCGCCTGAGCCCGGTGCACCAGGTGTTGATCGAAAAGAGCGTCCGCGGATACAAGGAGATCGAGTTCGAGGTCATGCGGGACTGCAACGACAAGGCAATCACGATCTGCGGTATGGAGAACGTGGATCCCGTGGGCGTGCACACCGGAGACAGCGTCGTCGTGGCTCCGATCCTGAGTCTGAGCGACGCAGACCTGAAGATGCTCAACGACAGCGCGATCAAGATCATCCGGGAGCTGAAGATCGCCGGCGGCTGCAACGTGCAGTTTGCCCTGGATCCGAACAGCAGTAAATACTACCTGATCGAAGTCAATCCCCGGGTCAGCCGCTCCTCGGCCCTGGCCAGCAAGGCCAGCGGCTATCCCATTGCCCGCGTGACGGCAAAGATCGCCCTGGGCATGGCGCTGGAGGAGATCCCGGTAGCCGGCGGCAACGCGGCCATGGAGCCTTCCCTGGACTACATCGTCGCGAAATTCCCGCGCTTCCCCTTCGACAAGTTCACCTCGGCCAGCAACCAGCTGGGCACCCAGATGAAGGCGACCGGCGAGGTCATGGGCATCGGCAGCACGCTGGAGGAGTGCATGCTCAAGAGTGTGCGGAGCCTTGAGACCGGCGTGTGCCACCTGCAGCTGGCGAAGTTCAACGCGATGCCGACAGAAGAATTGAGGGAATACGTTAAAGACTTCCGGGCGGACACGCTCTACGCGGTGACGGAACTGCTGCGCCGGGGCGAGGATATCGCTTCCATCCATGAGAAGACCATGATCACGGAGCTGTTCCTCGAGTCCCTGAAGAAGATCACGGAGATGGAGGTCCGCCTGAAGGCGGCGCCGGGCGACGTCAGCCTGCTGAAGGAAGCCAAGGTGATGGGCTTCGGGGACAAGGAGATCGGGATCCTGTGGGATCGGAAGGAAACGGAGATCTACGCCCTGCGGAAGGAAAACGGGATTACGCCGGTCTTCCGGATGGTGGACACCCTGCACACGGGTAAGTACATCGCCTACCTCTACTCCAGCTACAGCAACAAAAACGACAGCATCCTGACGGACAAGAAGAAGATCGTCGTACTGGGCGCCGGCCCGATCCGCATCGGCCAGGGCGTAGAGTTCGACTACTCCACGGTGCACGCGGTGCAGACGATCCGCCGGGCCGGATACGAGGCCATCATCATCAACAACAACCCGGAGACGGTCTCCACCGACTATACGACGGCCGACAAGCTGTACTTTGAGCCGCTGACGCCTGAAGATGTGATGGCGATCATCGACTTTGAGAAGCCGGAAGGCGTGATCGCTTCCCTGGGCGGCCAGACGGCGATCAACCTGGCCCAGCCGCTGATGGACCGCGGCGTGAAGATCATCGGGACCGACTGTGCGGCGATCGAGCGGGCGGAGAACCGGGACAGCTTCGAGAAGATCCTGGAGGACCTCCACATCCCCCAGCCCCAGGGCCGCGCGGTGACGCGGATCGAGGACGGCGTAAAGGCGGCGGAGGAGATCGGCTACCCGGTGCTGGTGCGCCCGAGCTTTGTGCTGGGCGGCCGGGCGATGCAGATCGTTGGGGATGAGGAACAGCTGCGCCATTACCTGCGGACCGCCGTGGAGATCGACGCGGACAAGCCGGTGCTTGTGGACAAGTACATCCGCGGAAAAGAAGTCGAGGTGGACGCCATCTGCGACGGCCGGGACGTGTTCGTGCCCGGAATCATGGAACTGGTGGAGCGTACCGGCATCCACAGCGGCGACTCGATCTCCGTCTATCCGGCCTTCTCCATCAGCAACAAGGTGAAGGGCATCATCCTGCAGTATGCGAAGAAGCTGGGTCTGGGCATCGGGATCATCGGCCTGTACAATATCCAGTTCATCGTGGATGAAAACGAAAACGTCTACATCATCGAGGTGAACCCGCGGTCCAGCCGCACGGTGCCGTTCCTAAGCAAGGCGACCGGTTACTCCCTGGCGGACATCGCTACGGAGGTCATCCTCGGCAAGAGCCTGAAAGAGCAGGGTTACTTCGACCTGTATCCGGAAGAGAAGAAGCGCTTCTACGTGAAGGTGCCTGTCTTCTCCTTCAACAAGATCAAAGGGCTGGACGCCTACCTGAGTCCCGAGATGAAATCCACGGGCGAGGCGATCGGTTACGACGACAAGCTGAACCGCGCGCTGTACAAGGCCCTGCAGGCGGGCGGGACCCGGCTGCAGAACTACGGAACGGTGCTGGCCACGATCGCTGACCGGGACAAGAACGAGGCGCTGGACCTGATCCGCCGCTTCTACAACCTGGGCTTCAACATCGAGGCGACCCGGGGAACGGCCCGCTTCCTGAAGGAGCACGGCATCCGGACCCATGCGATGCTGAAGATCAGCCAGGGATCCAACGAGATCCTGGAGAGCATCCGGCAGGGTCATGTGGCCTATATCATCAACACACGGGAGATCGGCGAGCCGGAGAGCGAGAGCGACGGCCTGCAGATCCGCCGGTGCGCGACGGAGAACAACGCAACGATCTTTACCAGCCTGGATACGGTGCGGGTGCTGCTGGACGTGCTGGAGGAGACGACATTGACCATATCGACAATTAATTCATAATTCACAACATGATTGTGGAAGGAACAGTATGAAGCAGGAAATACTCACGATCACGGAAAACAGCCCGGTTACGAAGAGCGTGTGGCGGATGCAGCTGGGAGCGCCGGGACTGGAGGAACAGAAGCCGGGCGGCTTTGTCAACATCCGGCTGGACGGCCTGTATCTGCGCCGGCCGATCTCGGTGTTTGATTCGGAGCCCGGCAGGCTGACAATCCTCTACAAGGTGGTCGGCCGGGGGACGGAGCAGATGAAGGACCTGGAACCCGGAGTGCAGCTGGACGTGCTGACGGGACTCGGGAACGGATACGACCTGTCCAAAGCCGGTGATCGGCCGCTGCTGCTGGGCGGCGGGGTCGGCGTGCCGCCCCTGTATCTGCTGGCGAAGAAACTGCGGGCGGAAGGCAAGGCGGTCACGGCGGTGCTGGGCTTCAATACCGCGGCGGAGGTATTCGCGGAAGAGGAGTTCCGGGCGCTCGGCTGCAGCGTGACGGTGACCACCGCGGATGGCAGTTACGGCGTGAAGGGCTTCGTGACGGACGCCCTGCCGCAGGAGTACAGTTATTTCTATACCTGCGGGCCGGAGCCAATGCTCCGGGCGGTGTACCGGGCAGTGAAAACATCCGGCCAGTTCTCCTTTGAAGAGCGGATGGGCTGCGGCTTCGGCGCCTGCATGGGCTGCAGCTGCAAAACGATCACCGGATACAAGCGGATCTGCCGGGAAGGCCCGGTGCTGGAAAAGGAGGAGATCATGTGGGCGGAGAATTGATGACCGCCGGTTGCGGTTTCGTCGATTCCGAGGTTACGGATAAAGCGGAGAACAGACGGCTTAAAACCGTCCTGTGCGGACTGGAGCTTGACAACCCGGTGATCCCCGCCAGCGGCACCTTCGGTTTCGGATATGAATTCGCACAGTGGTACGACATCAACTGCCTGGGCACTTTCTCCTTCAAGGGAACGACCAGGGAGCCGCGCTTCGGAAACCCCACGCCGCGGATCGCGGAATGCCCGGCGGGGATGATCAACGCGGTGGGCCTGCAGAACCCCGGCGTGGAGAAGGTCATCAGCGAGGAACTGCCGAGGCTGAAGGAAGTCTTCCATAAGAAAGTCATGGCGAATGTCAGCGGCTTCAGCGTGGAGGACTACGCCTATACCTGCGAAAGGCTGGACAAAGAGGAGCAGGTTGGCTGGCTGGAAGTCAACATCTCCTGCCCGAACGTTCACGGCGGCGGTATGAGTTTCGGGACGGATCCAAAAGCCGCGGCGGAGGTGACCGCGGCGGTAAAAAAGGTCACGACCAAGCCGGTGATCATGAAGCTGAGTCCGAATGTAACGGACATCACGGCGATCGCGAAGGCCTGCGAGGACGCCGGCGCGGACGGGATCAGCCTGATCAATACGCTGCAGGGGATGAGGATTGACCTGCGGACGCGGAAGCCCGTGATCCGGAACATCATGGGCGGCGTGAGCGGTCCGGCGGTGTTCCCGGTGGCGCTGCGGATGGTCTGGCAGGTCTGCCGGGCGGTGAAGATCCCCGTGATCGGGATGGGCGGTATCAGCTCTGCCGAGGATGTGCTGGAAATGATGATGGCCGGGGCGACCGCTGTTGAGGTTGGTGCCGCCAACCTGGTGGATCCCTGCGCCTGCAGGAAGATCATCGGGGATCTTCCTTCCGCGATGGACAGATACGGCATCAGGACACTGGTGGAACTGAAAGGAGCGGAATGAGATGGGAAAAGATGTGATTGTAGCCTGTGACTTTGACAGCATGGAGAAGACGCTGGCGTTCCTGGACCGGTTTGAGGGACAGGCGCGGAAACCGTTCGTGAAGATCGGTATGGAGCTGTACTACGCGGAAGGACCGCAGATCGTCCGGGAGATCAAGAAGCGGGGACACAGGATTTTCCTGGACCTGAAACTGCACGATATCCCGAACCAGGTGAAAAAAGCCATGGCGGTGCTGAGCCGGCTGGACGTTGACATCTGCAATGTCCATGCCGCGGGAACGGTCCGGATGATGGAAGCCGCGCTGGAAGGCCTGACCCGGCCGGACGGCACGCGGCCGCTGCTGATCGCTGTGACTCAGCTGACCAGCACGGACCAGGCGGCGATGGAGCGGGATCTGTGGATCGAGCGTCCGATCGACGAGGTGGTTATGCACTACGCGAAGAACGCCCGGACGGCCGGGCTGGACGGAGTGGTCTGCTCGCCGCTGGAAGCCGGAAAGGTTCATGAGGTCTGCGGCGCAGGCTTCCTGACCGTGACGCCGGGCGTCCGGTTTGCGGACGGGGACGTGGGAGACCAGAAGCGGGTGATGACGCCCGCGGAAGCAAAGAAAGCCGGCAGCGACTACATCGTCGTAGGCAGGCCGATCACCGCGGCAGAAGACCCGGTGGCGGCATACGAGCGGTGCATCAGCGAATTCTGTGACTGAGGAGGGAGCATCAAGGATGACCAGAGAAGAATTGAACCGGAAGATCGCGCAGGACCTGCTGAAGATCAAGGCAGTCTTTTTCCGCCCGGAGGAGCCTTTTACCTGGGCCAGCGGCATCAAGAGCCCGGTCTACTGCGACAACCGGCTGACCCTGACGGCGCCGGAGGTCCGCACGGACGTGGAAAAGGGACTGGCCCAGCTGATCGATGAGGAATATCCCGGAGTGGAAGTGCTGATGGGCACCTCCACCGCGGGTATCGCCCACGCGGCGATCACGGCCCACCTGATGGGCCTGCCGATGGGCTATGTGCGCTCCGGAGCGAAGGATCACGGACGGCAAAACCAGATCGAAGGCCGGCTGGAGCCCGGCCAGAAAGTGGTCGTTGTGGAAGACCTGATCTCCACAGGCGGCAGCGTGCTGGAAGTGGTGGACGTCCTGCGCCAGGCCGGCGCGGAGGTACTCGGCGTGGTGAGCATCTTCACCTACGGGATGCAGAAGGGGATCGAACGCCTGGCGGCGGCGAACGTGAAGAACGTATCGCTGACGAATTTCGATGTGATCGCAGAGGAGGCGGCGAACGAAGGCTATATCCGGCCCGAGGACATCTCCCGCCTGATCCGGTTCCGCAATAATCCTTCCGACGAGGGGTGGAGAGAATAATGGCGAGAAGCGTGATCGACGTTCCGGATCTGACCAAGGAAGAACTGGACCAGCTCATGGATACGGCGGAGGACATCATTGCCCGGCCGGACGACTATGCGGACGCCTGCCGGCGAAAAAAACTGGCGACGCTGTTCTTCGAACCCAGCACCCGCACCCGCCTGAGTTTTGAGGCAGCCATGTATGAGCTGGGCGGCAACGTGCTGAGCGTGACCGGCGCGAACAGCAGCTCGGCGGCAAAGGGCGAGAGCGTGGCGGATACGGCCAAGACGGTCTCCTGTTACGCGGATATCATCGCCATGCGCCATCCCAAGGAAGGCGCGGCATCCGTTGCGGCGCGGAACGCGTCGGTACCGGTGATCAACGCCGGGGACGGCGGCCACTGCCATCCGACCCAGACGCTGGCGGACCTGCTGACGATCCGGCGGGAAAAGGGCCGGCTGGGGAATCTGACCGTCGGCCTGTGCGGGGACCTGAAATTCGGCCGTACGGTGCACAGTCTGCTCAACGCCATGAGCCGGTACGAAGGGCTGCGGTTTGTACTGATCAGCCCGGAGGAACTGAAGGTGCCAAGCTACGTGAAGAGTGACGCGCTGAAGAAGAAGGGGATTCCCTATACCCAGACGGAAAACCTGGAGGAGGTTATCGGTGACCTGGATATCCTCTACATGACGCGGGTACAGCGGGAACGCTTCTTCAATGAGGAGGATTACCTGCGGCTGCGTGACAGCTATATCCTGACGCCGGAAAAGATGAAGAAAGCCCGGGATGACCTGAGCGTGATGCATCCGCTGCCCCGGGTGAACGAGATCAGCGTGGCGGTGGATGACGACCCGCGAGCCTGCTACTTCAAGCAGGTGCTGAACGGCAAGTATATGCGCATGGCGCTGATCCTGATGCTGCTGGGTCTGAAAGGGGGAACGCAGGCATGAATGTGGATTCCATCCGGGACGGTATCGTGATCGATCACATCGCAGCGGGCTGCGGCATGAAGCTTTACCGCCTGCTGGGTCTTGAAAACCTGGAGGCGCCGGTGGCCATGATCACCAACGTAGTCTCCGGGAAGATGGGACGCAAGGATATCATCAAGGTTGACGCTGCGATCGACGTGGACCTGGATATCATCGGCTATGTGGATCCCGGCGCGACGGTGAACATCATTTGTGACGGGGAACTGAAGGAAAAGAAGCGGATCGAGATGCCGGAAAAGCTGGTCAACGTGCTGTTCTGCAAGAATCCGCGCTGCATCTCCTCCTGTGAGCAGGAGCTGGACCAGGTCTTCTGCCTGACGGACCGGGCGAAGAAGGAATACCGCTGCGCCTGGTGCGAGACCAAAGCATCGAATATCTGAGCCTTTGCTTAAGATCCTTCACTGCGTTCGGGATAACACCGGGTAAACGAAGAACGACACGAAGGTTAGATAAGACGGTTAAAAACCGGCCGGAAAGCACAAAAGACGAAGATCCCCGAACGTTTATTTCCGAACGTTCGGGTTTTGTGTTAAATTTCTACAAATTTTGTCCATTCAGAATTGACAATGTTCGGATTTTTCGATATAGTGGAAAGGCCCCGAAGAGAATGATCTCAAGGGTGGAAACGTTTCGGAACAGGGGGACAGACCGTGAGAAAAGTCGGGATCATCATGGGCAGCGACAGTGACCTGCCTGTGATTCAGAAAGCTACAGACGTATTGAAGGGCCTGGGCATACCGTATGAGGCGCACGTGTATTCCGCACACCGTACGCCGGAGGAAGCCCGGGCTTTTGCTGTTCAGGCCAGGGGAAACGGTTTCGGCGTGCTGATCGCCGCTGCCGGGATGGCAGCCCACCTGGCCGGTGCCGTTGCCGCGAATACGACCTTGCCGGTGATCGGGATTCCCTGCAAGGGGCCCTGCCTGGAGGGTCTGGATGCCCTGCTCTCCACCGTGATGATGCCTTCCGGCATCCCGGTGGCCACCGTAGCGGTGAACGGCGGGGCGAACGCCGCGCTGCTGGCGGCGCAGATCCTGGCCGTGGAGGACCGGGAACTGGCGGCGAAGCTGGACGCGAAGCGGAAGGCGGACGCTGAGGCGGTGCTGGAAAAAGACAAGGGGATTATGGAACGGCTTTAAACTCGATCCGATTCATCCGGAACGAAGGATTCATCATTCCGGATGAATCAGGAGTCCTGATTAACGGGTAAAACAAACTGCAATTGTCAATCATGAATTGTGAATTGAGGTAAAGTATGGGTGGTTTTTTCGGGATCGCTTCCAAACAGGACTGTATGCTGGATGTGTTCTTCGGTGTGGATTACCACAGTCATCTGGGAACCCGCCGGGCCGGTATGGCCGCGTGGGACAAGGAGATCGGCCTGCAGCGCAAGATCCACAATATCTGCAACGCGCCTTTTCGGACGAAGTTTGAGCGCATCTTTGAGGAAATGCGCGGCACGTCCGCGATCGGCTGCATCTCCGATTCGGATCCGCAGCCGCTGCTGATCCGTTCCAACCTGGGGACCTATGCCATCTGCATGACCGGCGTGATCAACAACGCGGAGGAACTGATCGAGCAGTACCTGAGCTTCAGCGGCGGCCACTTTGATTCCATGACCGGCGGCAAGATCAACCAGACGGAGCTGCTCAGCGCTCTGATCAACCAGAAGAGCAACTTTGCCGAGGGCATTCGCTTTGCCCAGAAGTCCATCAACGGGACGGCTTCCATCCTGATCCTCACGGACAAGGGAACGATGATCGCCGCGCGGGACCGGATGGGCAGGCTGCCGGTGGCAGTCGGAAAGCGGGAGGACGGCTACGCGGTCGCGTTTGAATCGTTTGCCTTCCACAAGACCGGCTTTGAGGACGTGCGCGAGCTGGGACCGGGGGAGATCGTGGAGCTTTCCCCCGAGAAGATGACGCAGCTGGCGGCGCCCGGCAAGAAAAAGAAGATCTGCTCCTTTCTGTGGAGCTACTACGGCTATCCGACTTCGACCTATGAAGGCGTGAACGTTGAGGAGATGCGCTACCGCAATGGCGCGATCCTGGCGGAGAACGACAAGGCGGCCGGGCGGAACGATCCCATCGACTATATCGGCGGGGTTCCTGATTCCGGAACACCCCACGCCATCGGCTACGCGAACCGAAGCGGGATTCCCTTCGCCCGGGCTTTTATCAAGTATACCCCCACCTGGAGCCGCAGCTTCATGCCGGCCAACCAGACGGATCGCGACAAAATCGCCAAAATGAAGCAGATCCCGGTGAACGCCCTGATCAAGGACAAGAACCTGCTCTTCGTGGACGACTCGATCGTCCGGGGAACGCAGCTGCGGGAAACCGTCGAGTTCCTGTATGAGAGCGGCGCGAAGTCCGTGCATATGCGCAGCGCCTGTCCGCCGATCATGTATGCCTGCAAGTACCTGAACTTCTCCCGCTCCAACAGCGATCTTGAGCTGATCGCCCGGCGGGTGATCCTGGAGCTGGAGGGCGAGGAAGGCTTCAACTACATTGACGAGTATGCCGACGGGACGACCGAACGGGGAAAGAAACTCCGGCAGGTGATCTGCGACAAATTCCACTTTGCCTCCCTGGAGTTCCAGACGCTTGAAGGCGTCATCAAGGCCATCGGCATCGATCCCTGTGAACTGTGCACCTATTGCTGGAACGGAAAGGAATAACGAGCATGAAGAATTCCAGGTCAGAAGCCTATGCCGCCGCGGGGGTGGATATCACCGCCGGCTACAAATCCGTTGAACTGATGAAAAAGCACATCCGGAGGACCGGCGTTCCCGGCGTATGCGAGGATGTGGGCGGCTTCGGCGGCCTGTTTGAGCCGGATCTCGGCGGGATGGAAAAGCCGGTACTGGTTTCCGGCACGGACGGTGTGGGCACGAAGCTGAAGATCGCCTTCCTGATGGATAAACACGACACGGTCGGTATCGACTGCGTTGCAATGTGTGTGAACGATATCATCTGCTGCGGCGCGAAGCCCCTGTTCTTCCTGGACTACATCGCCTGCGGAAAGAACGTGCCGGAGCGGATCGAGCAGATTGTCAAGGGCGTGTGCGAGGGCTGCGTGCAGGCCGGCTGCGCCCTGATCGGCGGGGAGACCGCCGAGCATCCCGGCCTGATGCCCGAGGATGAGTACGACCTCGCCGGTTATTCCACCGGTATCGTGGACAAGGCGAAGATCATCGACAACAAGACCATGCGGGCCGGGGACGTCGTGATCGCCCTGCCGTCCTCCGGGGTGCATTCCAACGGATTCTCCCTGGTGCGCCGTGTGTTCGACGTGGAGCATACCGACCTGAAGGCGCCGGTGGCGGAACTGGACGGCCGCTGCCTCGGAGAGGCGCTGCTGGAGCCGACGAAGATCTATGTGAAGCCGGTGCTGGCCCTGCTGGAAGAAGTCAGCGTAAAGGGCATCAGCCATATCACCGGCGGCGGTTTCTATGAGAACATTCCGCGGAGCATTCCTGACGGGCTCGGCGCGCGGATCGAAAAGGACAGGATCCGGGTGCTGCCAATTTTCCGGCTGATCGCGGAAAAGGGCGGCATCTCCGAGCGGGACATGTTCAACACCTACAACATGGGAGTGGGCATGAGCGTCGTGGTTCCCGCGGCGGAGGCGGACAAGGCTCTGCAGATCCTGAGGGACCAGGGCGTGGACGCTTACCTGATTGGTGAGATCATCGAGAGCGAAGACAAGATCACGATCGTCTGACGAAAGGAAACCGAGATGAAGAAGAAAGCCCGTATCGCTGTTCTGGTATCCGGTGGCGGCACAAACCTGCAGGCGATCCTGGACGCCGCCGGACGGGGTGAGCTGTCCGACGGCGAAGTGACCCTGGTGATCAGTGACCGCGCCGGCGCCTATGCGCTGGAGCGCGCCACGATGGCCGGGATCCCGTCCGTGGAGATCAACAAGAAAGCCTGTGGCGGACAAAAAGCCTTTGAGGCAAAACTGCTTGCCGCACTGGAAGAGAACCGGACGGACCTGATCGTCCTGGCCGGGTTCCTGAGCATCCTGACCGAAGACTTTACAGCCCGGTATCCCAGGCGGATCATCAACGTGCATCCGAGCCTGATCCCCAGCTTCTGCGGCGCGGGATACTACGGGCTGAAGGTGCACGAGGCGGCGCTGGGCCGGGGCGTGAAGGTGACCGGCGCGACCGTTCACTTTGTGAACGAGATCCCGGACGGCGGGGAGATCATCGCTCAGAAAGCTGTGAGGATCGAGCCCGGGGATACGCCGGAGATCCTGCAGCGCAGAGTGATGGAACAGGCGGAATGGGTGATCCTTCCGCAGAGCGTCGAGAAGATCTGCAAAGAAATCATAAACGGATAAGAGGAGGAGCCTATGGACATCTACCGCATCTTTACCCCTGAGGAACTGCTGAAGGACAACACCTATCCCGGCCGCGGCATAGTGATCGGCAAGACGCCGGACGGCGCGAAAGCCATGACGGCCTACTTCATCATGGGCCGCAGCGAGAACAGCCGGAACCGGATTTTCACTGAGAAGAACGGCGAAGTCTTCACCGAACCCTTCGACGCGGCCAAGGTTCAGGATCCTTCCCTGATCATCTATGCGGCAATCCGCTCTTTCGGAAACAACCTGGTGGTCACCAACGGCAACCAGACCGATACCGTGGTGGAAGGCCTTCAGACCGGCAAGGGTTTCTCCGAAGCGTTGGAGAGCCGTGAGTTTGAGCCGGACGGCCCGAACTTCACTCCCCGCATCAGCGGGATGCTGACCTTCGGCGCGGGAGACTTTACCTATCAGATGAGCATCCTCAAGAGCGCAGACGCGGAAGGCAGTGCCTGCAACCGCTATACCTACAGCTACGCGCCGAAGAACGGCCTGGGTCACTTCATCCACACCTATGTGTGCGACGGGAACCCGATCCCGACCTTCCAGGGCGAGCCGGAGCGGATTGCAGTGTGTGACGACATTGACGAGATGACCGGCCGGATCTGGAACGCGCTGAACGAGCAGAACAGGATCAGCCTGTATGTCCGCTATATTGACCTGAAGACCGGGGCTGTGGAGAACCGCCTTGTCAACAAGAACAAGTAAGGGAGCGAGAGAAAATGAAAGAGTTCGAACTGAAGTACGGCTGCAACCCCAACCAGAAACCCGCGAAGATCTACATGAACGACGGCAGTGAGCTGCCGATCAAAATCCTGTCCGGACGGCCGGGCTATATCAATTTCCTGGACGCCTTCAACAGCTGGCAGCTGGTGAAGGAACTGAAAGCCGCCCTGGGCCTGCCCGCGGTGACAAGTTTCAAGCACGTGAGCCCCACGTCCGCGGCAGTTGGCATCCCGCTGAGCGCGGATCTGAAGAAAGCCTGCTTTGTGGACGACATCGAAGGCCTGGATGATTCCCCTCTGGCCTGCGCCTATGCCCGGGCCCGCGGAACCGACCGGATGTGCTCCTTCGGCGACTGGGTGGCCATGAGCGAAGTGTGTGACGTGACCACTGCGAAGATGCTCAAGCGTGAAGTGTCCGACGGCGTCATCGCCCCCGGATACGAGCCGGAAGCCCTGGAGATCCTGAAGAGCAAGCGCAAGGGCAACTACAACATCGTCGAGATCGATCCGGACTATGTGCCTGAGGTACAGGAACGCAAGCAGGTGTTCGGCATCACTTTTGAGCAGGGACGTAACAATTTCGAGATCAACCGGGAGCTGCTCGGGGATATCGTGACGAAGAACAAGGACCTGCCGGAGAGCGCGGTCCGTGACCTGATCGTCGCCCTGATCACCCTGAAGTACACCCAGTCCAACTCCGTCTGCTATGCGGTGGACGGACAGGCGATCGGCGTGGGCGCCGGCCAGCAGAGCCGCATCCACTGCACGCGCCTGGCAGGCTCCAAGGCGGATACCTGGTTCCTGCGGCAGCATGAGAAGGTCCTGAACCTGCCTTTCCGCGCGGATCTCGGCCGGCCGGAGCGGGACAACGTCATCGACGGCTATATCAACCAGAATGAAGAGGACGTCTGCGCGGAAGGCAACTGGCAGAAGTACTTCACGGCGCAGCCTGCGCCTCTGACCGAGGCGGAGAAGCGCGCTTTCCTCGATACCCGGCAGGATGTGGCGCTGGGTTCCGACGCCTTCTTCCCCTTCAGCGACAATATTGAACGGGCCTATAAGAGCGGCGTGAAGTACATCGCCGAGCCCGGCGGATCCATCCGGGACGACGCGGTCATCGAATGCTGCGACAAGTACGGGATGACCATGGCGTTTACGCACATGAGGCTGTTCCATCATTGACGGAACAACCTCATGTTGAATTCATAATGATGAACTGTGAATTCGGGAGCAGAAAGCCTGAAAGGAAGAACAGTATAAATGAATTTGCTTGTTGTCGGCGGCGGCGGCCGTGAGCATACGATCATCAAAAAACTGAAGGAAAACCCGGCAGTGGAGAAGATCTATGCCCTGCCGGGAAACGGCGGGATCGCACAGGACGCGGAATGCGTGAACATCAAGGCGACCGACCTGGAAGGCATCGTGAACTTCACCCGCGGGACGAAGATCGACTATGCCGTGGTGGCGCCGGATGATCCGCTGGTGCTGGGTTGTGTGGACCTGCTGGAAGCGGAAGGGATTCCCTGCTTCGGCCCCCGGAAGAACGCGGCCATCATTGAGGGCAGCAAGGTCTTCTCAAAGGACCTGATGAAGAAATACGGAATTCCGACGGCGGCCTATGAAGTGTTCACCGATCCCGCTGACGCGCTGACCTACCTGGAGACCGCACCGATTCCGACGGTGGTCAAGGCGGACGGTCTGGCGCTCGGCAAGGGTGTGACCGTGGCGATGACCCGGGAGGAAGCCTGCGGCGCGGTCCGGGAGATCATGGAGGACAGGAAGTTCGGAAAAAGCGGCGACAGGATCGTGATCGAGGAATACCTCGAAGGGCCGGAGGTCTCGGTCCTGTCCTTCACGGACGGGACGACTGTGAAGCCGATGGTTTCCAGCATGGACCACAAGCGGGCCGGGGACGGGGACACGGGTCCCAATACCGGCGGTATGGGTACGGTCGCGCCGAATCCTTACTATACGAAGGAAGTAGCGGACGCGTGCATGGAAACGATCTTCCTGCCGACGATCCGCGCGATGAAGGCGGAGGGGCGGGAATTCCGCGGCTGCCTGTATTTCGGCCTGATGATCACGAAGGACGGGCCGAAGGTGATCGAGTACAACTGCCGCTTCGGCGATCCGGAAACCCAGGTGGTGCTTCCCCTGCTGGAGAGCGACCTGCTGACCGTGATGCGGGCGGTGACCGACGGAAAGCTGGCGGAGTGCGAAGTAAAGTTCCGGGATGCCCACGCCTGCTGCGTGGTACTGGCCTCGGAAGGCTACCCGCTGAGCTATGAGAAAGGCTATGAGATCACGATCCCGGAGGCGGTGTCGGAGCATGTGTTTGTGGCCGGGGCGGCGCTGAAGGACGGCAGGCTCGTGACCTCCGGCGGCCGGGTCCTGGGCGTGACCGCCGTGGCCGGTACCCTGCCGGAAGCCGTGAAAGAAGCCTATGAAATGGCGGAAACCGTGACCTTCGGGAACCGCTATATGCGGAAAGATATCGGAGCGCGGGCGCTGGCAGCATTATGAATTCCCAATTATGAATGTACGAGGTACGATATGGTCTACAGAGTCTTTGTGGAAAAGAAGCCCGGCCTGGACAACGAAGCGCGGGAACTGCGGAGGGACGCCCGGACGTTCCTGGGCATCAAAGGGCTGGAAAGGGTCCGGCTGCTGAACCGCTACGACGCGGAGGATATGCCGGAGGAACTGTTCAGCCTGGCGGTGCGGGAAGTGTTCTCCGAGCCCCAGCTGGACGATACGATGGCGGAGCTGAGCGCAGAAGGCGCAGCGGCTGTGTTCGCAGTGGAATACCTGCCGGGTCAGTTCGACCAGCGGGCGGATTCCGCGGCGCAGTGCATCCAGTTCATCTCCCGGGGTGAGCGGCCCCTGATCCGCAGCGCGAAGGTCTATATCCTCTACGGCACCCTGACTGAGGCGGAGATCCTGGAGATCAAGAAATACGTGATCAACCCTGTGGAAGCCCGGGAAGCTTCCCTGGATAAGCCGGAGACCCTGCGGACCGAGTATGCCGTGCCGACGGAAGTCGCGACACTGGAAGGCTTTACAGCCCTGGACCGGTCCGGGCTTGAAAAGTTCGTGGCGGACTACGGCCTGGCTATGGATACGGATGATATCGCTTTCTGCCAGAGCTGGTTCCGGGAGGAAGGCCGCGAGCCTACCATCACCGAGATCCGGATGCTGGATACCTACTGGAGCGACCACTGCCGGCATACCACCTTCCTGACGGAGATCGACAGCGTGAGCTTTGAGGACGCGGTGCTGGAGAAGTCCTGGAAGCGCTATCTGGACACCCGGAAGGAACTGGGCCGGGAGAACAAGCCTGTCTGCCTGATGGACCTGGCTACGGTGGCGGCAAAGTACCTGCGGAAGAACGGAAAGCTGGACAAGCTGGACGAGAGCGAAGAGATCAACGCCTGCACGGTGAAGATGGACGTGGAGCGGGACGGTGTAAAAGAACCCTGGCTGCTGCTGTTCAAGAACGAAACGCACAATCATCCCACGGAGATCGAGCCTTTCGGCGGCGCGGCCACCTGCATCGGCGGCGCGATCCGCGACCCTCTGAGCGGTCGTGCCTATGTCTATGGTGCGATGCGCGTGACCGGCGCGGCGGATCCGACCCGGCCTGTGTCTGAAACGATTCCCGGCAAGCTGCCCCAGCGCAAACTGGTGACGACCGCGGCGGCGGGCTATGCCTCCTACGGCAACCAGATCGGCCTCGCGACGGGCATCGTAGATGAGATTTATCACCCCGGCTATGCGGCCAAGCGGATGGAGATCGGCGCGGTCATTGCGGCGGCGCCGGCAGAGAACGTCCGCCGGGAATGCCCGGCTCCCGGGGATATCGTGATCCTCCTGGGCGGTTCCACCGGCCGGGACGGCATCGGCGGCGCGACCGGATCCTCCAAGGCGCACAACGCGCACAGCGTGGAGACCTGCGGCGCGGAGGTGCAGAAGGGCAACGCGCCGGAGGAGCGGAAGCTGCAGCGGCTGTTCCGCAACCCGAAGGCGACGAAGCTGATCAAACGCTGCAACGACTTCGGAGCCGGCGGTGTGAGCGTTGCCATCGGCGAACTGGCCGACGGACTGGATATCGACCTGAACGCGGTGCCGAAGAAATATGAAGGCCTGGACGGGACCGAGCTGGCGATTTCCGAAAGCCAGGAGCGCATGGCTGTTGTGGTTGCCGCAGAGGACGCGGAAACCTTCCTGGCCCTGGCAGCCGAAGAGAACCTTCAGGCCTGCCCCGTGGCGAAGGTCAAGGCGGATCCCCGCCTGACGATGCGCTGGAACGGGAAAACCATCGTGGATATCAGCCGGGATTTCCTGAACTCCAACGGCGCGCCGAAGCATACCGTGATCACGCCCGCGGCCTCAAAGCCCGCGACGGCGATGGCCGCGGAGAAACCGGCGGACTTTGCAGCGCAGCTGAAGAAAACCGCGGAAAACCTGGCAGTCTGCTCCCGCAGGGGACTTTCGGAGCGCTTTGATTCCACGATCGGCGCGGGCACCGTGCTGATGCCCTTCGGCGGCAGAAACCAGCTGACCCCGGTCCAGGCGATGGTGCAGAAGATCAGCCTGGAAAAGGGCCATACGGACGACTGTTCCCTGATGGCCTGGGGTTACGATCCGGAACTGACTTCCTTCAGTCCCTATCACGGCGCTTATCTGGCCGTCGTGGATTCGGTCAGCAAGCTGATTGCTTCCGGCGCCTCCTTCAACGATGTGTACCTGACCTTCCAGGAATATTTTGAAAAACCCGGGACAGACGGAAAACGCTGGGGCAAACCGCTGGCGGCTCTGCTTGGCGCATTCGACGCCCAGATGGATCTGGGGATCGCCGCCATCGGCGGCAAGGACTCCATGTCCGGTTCCTTCGAGAAGCTGGATGTGCCGCCTACGCTGGTGTCCTTTGCGGTAACGACGGCGAAGACGGGGGATATTATTTCTTCCGAGTTCAAACAGGCGGGAGACAGTGTCGTGCTGCTCGAGCCGGAACGGGACGAGCGCGGCCTGCCGGTCACGGCGTCCCTGCTGGCCCTTTACGACCGGATCGCCGGATGGATCCGGGAGGGCAGGATCGTTGCCTGCCGGACGCTTGAGACAGGCGGCAGCCTGGCTTCCGTGATGAAGATGGCGCTGGGCAACGGATTCGGATTTGCTTTTGAAAAGGACCTGACGCTGGACGATCTGGCGGAATGCCGCTACGGCAGCTTCCTTGCGGAAATCAAGGGATCCCTTGACTTCTCCCTGAACGACAGATTCAACGGCAAGCAGCTGGGTATGATTCTGCAGAAGCCGGAACTCACATGGAACGACAGCAGCGTAGCCCTGGAGGAACTGCGGGAACTGGGCCGGAACAAGCTGGAGAAAGTCTATCCGACCCTGAATCCCGAATGGACCCCGGAAGACCGGGAGGAGGCGGACGCCTGCTGGCCGGCGGTCCGGGCAAAGGACCAGGTGAAGGCTTTCCGCTTTGAAGCGAACAGCTGGCCGGCGCCGGCGGTCCGCACAGCGAAGCCCCGGGTACTGATCCCGGCCTTCCCGGGCACCAACTGTGAGGTGGACAGCGCCCGCGCCATGGAAGACGCCGGCGCGGAAGCAAAGATCTTCGTGGTCCGGAACCTGACGGCGGAAGAGGTCTCCAGCAGTGCGGAAGCGTTTGCCGACGAGGTGCGCAAGAGCCAGATGATCTTCATTCCCGGCGGTTTCTCCGGCGGCGACGAGCCGGACGGCAGCGCGAAGTTCATCACCGCGTTTTTCCGGAACCAAGGCATCAGCGACGCGGTCACAGAGCTGCTGGAGAAGCGGGACGGCCTGATGTGCGGGATCTGCAACGGCTTCCAGGCACTGATCAAGCTCGGCCTTGTGCCCTATGGAAAGATCATTGAGACGGACGCCCACTGCCCGACGCTGACCTTCAACACCATCGGCCGGCACCAGAGCCGGATCGTCCGGACCCGGGTGGCAAGCACGCTGAGCCCCTGGCTGCGGGGAACGCAGGTCGGCGATGTCTACAGTGTGCCGATCAGCCACGGTGAGGGCCGCTTCCTGGCGGAGGATGGCCTGATCCGGGAGCTGGAAGCGAAGGGTCAGATCGCCACCCAGTATGTGGACCTTGAGGATCAGCCGTCCATGGATCTGCGGTTCAACCCCAACGGCAGCCTTTATGCCATCGAGGGCATCACCAGCCCCGACGGCCGGGTCTTCGGCAAGATGGGCCACAGCGAGCGTACCGGGAAAGATCTGTACAAGAACGTTCCCGGGAATTACGACATCAGGATGTTTGAGTCGGCAGTGAAGTATTTTAAATAAGAGGGCTTTCCGTAAGGAAACGTACGTTGATTCGCACGCGCACCGCGTAGTCACAGTCGTGACTCTCGCGCACCGCACGCGACATCGCAGCCACGCGCGACATCGCCCAACCCCTTCGGCCGGAATGTGCAGCTTATTTGCGAAATAGGAGGAAGTGTAAAATGGCCTACCTGACGGATATCGAGATCGCCCAGCAGTGTAAGATGAAGCCGATCATGGAGATCGCGAAGAAAGCCCACGTGGATGAAAAATACGTGGAGCAGTACGGCCGTTATAAGGCCAAGATCGATCCGGCCCTGATCGACGAGACGGACCGGAAGCCCGGCAAGCTGGTGCTCGTGACTGCAATCACGCCGACTCCTGCAGGCGAGGGCAAGACCACCACGACGATCGGCCTGGCGGACGGCCTGGCCCGGATCGGCAAGGATGTGACCGTGGCGCTGCGGGAACCGAGCCTTGGCCCGGTCTTCGGCGTCAAGGGCGGCGCGGCCGGCGGCGGTTATGCTCAGGTCGTGCCCATGGAGGATATCAACCTGCACTTCACGGGCGACTTCCACGCCATCGGCGCAGCGAACAACCTGCTCGCAGCTATGCTGGACAACCACATCCAGCAGGGGAACGCCCTTGGTATCGATGTGAAGAAGATCACCTGGAAGCGTTGCGTGGACATGAACGACCGCCAGCTGCGGTTCGTGGTGGACGGACTGGGCGGCAGGGCCAACGGGACGCCCCGCGAGGACGGTTTCGATATCACCGTGGCAAGCGAGATCATGGCGGTGTTCTGCCTGGCTTCTTCCATGTCGGACCTGAAGGAGCGCCTGAGCCGGATCATCGTAGCCTATACCTATGACAACCAGCCCGTGACCGCCGGAGATCTGAAGGCGACCGGCGCCATGGCAGCCCTGCTGCGCGACGCGCTGAAGCCCAACCTCGTCCAGACGCTGGAAGGCACCCCGGCCTTCGTGCACGGCGGTCCCTTCGCGAACATCGCCCACGGCTGCAACTCCGTGATGGCGACCCGCATGGCTATGCGCATGGGCGATTATACAGTGACCGAAGCTGGCTTCGGCGCGGACCTCGGCGCGGAGAAGTTCCTGGATATCAAGTGCCGCATGGCCGGCCTGACTCCGGACGCAGTGGTCGTGGTCGGTACGGTGCGCGCCCTGAAGATGCACGGCGGCCTGGACAAGAAGCAGCTGGCGAATGAGGACCTGGCGGCGCTGGAGAGGGGCATTCCGAACCTGCTGCGCCATGTGAACAACATCACGAACGTCTATCGGCTGCCCTGCGTGGTAGCTATCAACCGTTTCCCGACGGATACGGACGCGGAGATTGACTTCATTGTCCGCAAATGCCGGGAGCTGGGCGTCAACACGATCCTCTCCACCGTCTGGGCCGAAGGCGGCAAGGGCGGTGAAGACCTGGCCCGCGAGGTTGTGCGGCTGTGCGAGGAAGGAAAGGGCAACTTCACCTTCTCCTATGAGCTGGACGCTACCATTGAGGAAAAGCTGGAAGCCCTGACGAAAAAGATCTACGGCGGCGCCGGCGTGGCCCTGACCCCTGCGGCGAAGAAGCAGGCGGAGCAGCTGACCCGGCTGGGTTTCGACAAGCTGCCGGTGTGTGTGGCCAAGACCCAATACTCCTTTTCGGACGACCCGACACTGCTGGGCGCGCCGGAAGGCTTTACCGTGACTGTACGAAACCTGAAGGTGTCCGCGGGCGCCGGCTTCCTTGTCGCCCTGACCGGTGAGATCATGACGATGCCCGGTCTGCCCAAGTCTCCCGCCGCTGAGCGGATCGATGTGGATGAGAACGGTAAGATTACCGGGCTGTTCTGATCATTTTATTCATAATGAAACGAGCGTTGTCCGTTGCAGGCAACGCTCGCTCTTATTTTGCGGTGTGCAGCCAAAGGATCCTTCACTTCGTTCAGGATGACACATCAGGTACTGCATTTAAGAGAAAAGTCTTTGGCGTTATTTTACTTCTTGCAGGAAACTGAGCATAACATAGCCTTCGACGGCGTCAGTTTTGACTTTGACCCAGCCGTCCACCTCGGCGTTTTCCAGGACGATCAGCTTCTGGTGGCGGAAGAGCCGCATCAGAATCTCCGCGGCGGGCGAAGGCTCGGTGCGCAGGTTCAGGCTGCTGTCGTCGTCGATGTTCTCAACGCTGGCGAGCCAGGCGCCTTCGGGCAGCTCTTCCGTGACCGGCATCAGCGTCGGGCGGGGCGTAGCGGTCGGAGCGGGACCGGGGGTGACCGCCAGGGCCGGGTCCGGCGTGGGCAGGGGGGCGGTTTCCCCGCTGTACTGTTTCAATACGGCGCCGGGATAGTAAAAGGAGAGGATCTCCTCAAAGCCGCGGCCGTCCTTTGAGGCCTGGTACTGGGCGCCGCGCTGGCTCATGCCGACGCCGTGGCCGTAGCGGCCGGAAGTGAGGGTGAAGGCGCTGTCGTCTTCCCGGAGGGTAACGATCTCGTTGCCTGCGCCGGAGATGCTCAGGGCCAGGGCGTTCAGGACGCCCGGGAACAGGTTCAGCGTCACGTCAAACGTGCCGGCGGGAATCGGGACCGGTTCCCCGTTCTCTGCTGCCGGCGTGGCAGTCGGGGTGGGGGTTGGCTCATCGCCCAGCAGGTCGCGGATATCCAGCTCGCCGCCGTCTTCCTCAGGCCGGGTATGGCCTGCCTTCAGCGCGGCGGAGCAGGAGAAGGAGATCTGCAGCTTTGTCATCAGCCGGCTGGGTTCTTCATACCGGGGCGTGGTCAGGAGCATGGACCGGATGACGTCTACCCGGAAAGGCGAACCGTCTTCCAGGTCGAAATCTTTCATCTCCGGTTCGGATTTCAGAGCTTCCCGCAGGAGACGCAGAAAAGCGGGGGACAGGTTGGACCCATCCTTCTTCAGGACCGCGGAGCGGGTCAGGCTGTCCGGATTCTCCGCGTCCCAGGGGTCATCGGTCATTTCAAAACAGGCGGGGATATCGTTCCCGCCCCAGACATGCTGCGGCAGTTCCGTCTGGCCGCCGTTGGAGGCGCTGTACCAGGCGGTGATCAGCTTGTTCCTGTATGTCAGCACCAGGCCGTCTGTTCCGGTCACGGCGAGGGCGGTGTTTTTATATTCGGGCCTCAGGCCTTTGAAGACCTGATCGTTGGTGGTGTCCACCACATCCCAGTCCGCGTCGGGGTTCAGCTTGCTCAGCGCGTAGGTCCGGGCGCAGACGGCCTGGACCTTCAGGGCTTCCACAGGGAAGGAGTCGCTCATCTCGTAGGGCACGACACCTTGCAGGTGGGTTTCCAGCGGCAGGGTCATCACCGCCTGGATCGCGCCGTCCTTCACGGAAAGGCTGAGATCCCCGGGATAGAATCCCTGCTGGAGGTTGAAGCGGATCCCGGGCTCCGAACCGTCCTCCTCCCGGCGCAGGAGCGTGAGCTTCTTTCCGGCGGACAGGGAGACGCCCTCGGAAAAGAGGATGAGCCTGCCGTCCCGCAGGAGGACGGTAACCCCGGCGGAGGCAGGGAGCAGAAGCTCTGTCCCGTCCGCGCAGCGAACAAGGTAGCGGCCTTCGAGCGTCATCCAGACGGCGTCCGTCAGGTTGAAGCGCTGGAGGCGCACCCGGATCCCGGAAGGAGAAGGTGACTCCTTCGCGGCGAAAGCCGTCGGCGCGAGCATTGCCAGACAAAGCAGCAGGAGCAGTACGGTCCGGAGCGCGCGGCAGAGTTGTATTTTCTTCATTTCTGCTTTTCCTTTTTCCGTTGTTCCTCTTTCCAGGCGAGGATCTGTTCCAGCCGTTCCTTGTAGCGGGCTTCCTGCCCCTGGTCGGTGGGATGGTAGAACCGCCGGTCCTTCAGCGCATCGGGCAGGCACTGCATGGCGGTGATCTTCTCTTCATAATCATGGGCATACTTGTAGCCCTTGCCGTAGGACAGGTCCTTCATCAGTCGGGTCGGCGCGTTGCGGATGACCAGCGGGACCGGTGCGTCAGGCCCTTTTTCGATGGCTTCCCTGGCTTCCATGGTGGCCATTTCCATGGCGTTGGATTTGGAGGCCAGGGACATGTAGACCACGGCTTCCGCCAGGTGGACGTTACACTCCGGCACACCGATGAAATGACAGGCCTGGTAGGCGGCGACGCCAACTTCCATGGCCCGGGGATCGGCGAGGCCGACGTCCTCCGCGGCGAATCGCAGGACGCGCCGCGCGATATACAGGGGATCCTCACCGCCCTCGAGCATCCGCATCATCCAGTAGACCGCGGCGTCGGGGTCCGAATTGCGCATGGATTTGTGCAGGGCAGAGATCAGATTGTAGTGCTCCTCCCCGTCCTTGTCGTACATGAGGCTCTTGCGGCTCAGGCACTGGGCGACGATCTCATCCGTGACGGCAATTCCGTCCTCCCCGACTTCGCCGTTGAGGACGACCATCTCCAGGGAGCTCAGAGCGCTGCGCGCGTCGCCGTTTGAAAAATCCGCGATGGCGCCGAGGGCTTTTTCGCTGATCGTAACCTTGTCTTTTCCGAAGCCGCGCTCGTCCGTCAAAGCACGGCGCAGCAGGGTCAGGATATCATCCCGGCTGAGGGCCTGGAGCACAAACACCTTGCAGCGGGAGAGAAGCGCGCTGTTGACCTCGAAGGACGGGTTCTCGGTCGTGGCGCCGATGAGCACGATGCTGCCCTTTTCAACGAAGGGCAGGAAGGCATCCTGCTGGGCCTTGTTGAATCGGTGAATCTCGTCGACAAAGACGATGGTCCGCATCCCGTAAACCCGGTTCTCTTCGGCTTTCATCATCACCTGACGGATCTCCTTGATCCCGCTGGTGACGGCGGAAAAGTCGATAAAGGTGGCCTTGGTCTGCAGGGCAATCACTCGGGCAAGGGTGGTCTTCCCGACGCCGGGCGGGCCCCAGAAGATCATGGAGGAAATGCTGTCGGAGGAGATCAGGCGGCGCAGGACCTTGCCCGGGCCGAGCAGGTGCTGCTGCCCGGCGATCTCATCGAGCGAGGAAGGCCGCATCCGGGCGGCCAGCGGCTGGCCGGCGAGGATCGGGGCCTCTTCGGGCAGCAGGGTGTTCTCACTCATGGGCATTTCCTCCTGTCGGGATCATTATCCGTATTATATCGTAAGACGGGAGGAAAGGGAAGGCGAACAAAATGGCCGTTTCCCTGTTCAGAAACAATGGCTTCTGATATAATGATCACATCTTCAATGCGGGAGAAATGAAATGGACTGGATGTATCTGTTTTACTTTTCGCTGGCGCTGCTGATCTTCTTCGGGGCCCGCAGCGCCGGGAAAGGTGCCTGGAACGAGGAATATACGTCCCTGAAACAGACCAGGGCACTGCAGGGAATCACAGCGCTGGGAATCGCGCTGCACCACATGGCGCAGAAGACCTGCGCTCCGTGGCTGCCGCGGGGCCTGATTGTGAACGGGCTGAACGTATTCCTTTCCATGGGCTATATGTTAGTTGCTGTGTTCCTGTTCTGCAGCGGCCTGGGGCTGTACAAAAGCTATAAGACCAAGCCGGACTACCTGAAGGGCTTTTTCCGCCGGAGGATCCTGCCGGTCGTCGTCGCCTTTTACCTGTCGGAGTGGCTGTACACGGCGATCCGCCTGCTGTCGGGCGAACGGATGGATCTGACAAAGGTCCTGTGGTATCTTTCCGGCCTGCATATGGCCAATGTAAACTCGTGGTACGCAATTGTCATTCCGTTCTTTTACCTGGCCTTCTGGGCTGCCTTTCGATTCTGCAAAAAGGAAGGCCCTGCCATCTTCTGGATCTTCCTGTTCACATTGGCCTATACTGTGCTCGGTTCCCTGATCGATCACCAGGACGACTGGTGGATGCGCGGCGAATGGTGGTACAACAGCATCATCCTCTTCCCGCTGGGCCTTCTTTTCGCGAAATATGAGGAAAAGATAACCCGATTCTTCAGGAAGGGCTACTGGATCTGGCTGATCCTGTCCTTTGCTGCGATTTTTGCGCTTTATCAGTTAACACAGTACATGCAGGCGAACGGCATCGGGTACTACGGCGAGTGGGGCATCAATATGCTGAAGGTGCCGCACCGGCTGATGAGCGCTGCTTCCGAATGGCTGGTGAGTGTTGCTTACGTACTCTTCTGTTTCCTGCTGATGATGAAGGTGAAGCTCGGCAACCGGGCGCTGGCCGGGCTTGGAGCGATCACGCTGGAGTTTTACCTGATCCACGGACTGTTCGTGGACCTGTTCGGCTACAGTTTCCTGGACAGCGGGAAAAGCATCCTCTACATCAAATCGGTCCCGCTCTATATTGCTGCGGTTCTGGCGGCTTCCATCCCCGCTTCGCTCCTGTTCCGCTTTCTCCGGAAGAATATCCTGCGGTGGATGAATGAATTGAGAATGAGCGGGGATGAGAAAGCTGCCCTCAAACGGAAACGACTGAAGGAAAGCAGGGCGCGGAAAGAAGCCGTCGCCTCCAGGACCCGGATCATCCGGAGACTCTTCTTCCCCCTGCTGTTCGTGCTGATGATCGTCGGGATGTTCCTGCTCAGGCCGAACGGCCTTGACAGGACATACGGGCATATCCGGGTGACTCCGCCCGAAGGATACACGCTGTCATTCTCGGATTCCCGCTATGCGACATGGAAGTTTACCGGCGAAGGCAAAAAACCCGGGAATATCGTTTTCGACGGGGGGATCCGGGGTGAACACGCACAGGGCTTTGCGAGCGCGGAAGCCGTACTGAGGGACTGCGACTGGATGACGGAACTGGAAATCTATACCAATCCGCAGGGAATCCGGATGGCGCGGGGCTACAGCACGGAGTTTTCAGACTATCGCGAGCGCAGGTATTATGTGGAGAGCGACGACGGAGTTTTCCTGCTCAGTATGATCGAGGATCCGAGATATTTCAACGAAGAAGACTGCGAGGAGGTCATGCAGCAGACCGCGGATACCCTCCGGCGCAAATAGACGGTTGACAGCCGGCTTCCGCGGATGCCATAATACGGGCAGAAATGAGAACGTTTGCATATTTCCCGGAATGATGAATAATGGAAAAGGAGAATGAACAGATGGATATCAAAGCACTGGTCTCCCAAATGACGCTGGAGGAAAAGGCGGGCCTGTGTTCCGGCGACGATTTCTGGCATACCAAGGCCGTGGAACGGCTGGGAATCCCCCGCTCCATGGTGAGCGACGGTCCCCACGGCCTGCGCAAGCAGGATGAGGAAGCGGACCATCTCGGCATCAACGACAGCATCAAGGCGGTCTGTTTTCCCGCAGCCAGCGCGACAGCGGCTTCCTTTGATCCGGATATGATCCGCGGCATGGGTGAAGCCCTCGGCGACAGCTGCCAGCACGAGAAGGTCTCCGTCATCCTCGGTCCGGCGGTGAACATCAAGCGGTCCCCCCTGTGTGGCCGCAACTTCGAGTATTTCTCAGAAGATCCCTACCTGTCCGGCGCTATGGCGACTGCCCTGATCCAGGGGGTCCAGAGCCGCAATATCGGTACGAGCATCAAGCACTTTGCCCTGAACAGCCAGGAGCACCGCCGGATGAGTTCCTCCTCCGACTGTGACGAGCGGACCATGCGCGAGATCTATTTCCCGGCCTTTGAGCAGGCGGTCAGGGAAGCGCAGCCCTGGACAGTTATGTGTTCCTACAACCGGATTAACGGGGTTTATGCTTCCGAGAATCCCTGGCTGCTGACGGAGGTGCTCCGGAAGGAGTGGGGCTTCGAGGGCTATGTGGTCTCGGACTGGGGCGCTGTGTCTGACCGGGTGGCCGGTGTCGCGGCGGGCCTCGACCTGGAAATGCCCGCGTCCGGCGGCATGAACGATGCCCTGATCGTGGAAGCGGTCCGGTCCGGAAAGCTGGATGAAAAGCTTGTGGATCAGGCCTGTGAGCGGATCCTGAACATTGTGTACCGGTATACGGAGAACGCAAAGCCGGATACGCCCTGGGACAAGGAAGCCCAGCACAGGCAGGCGGCGGAGATCGCAGCTGACTGCATGGTGCTGCTGAAGAACGACGGCGCTGTCCTGCCCCTGTCAAAGGAAGACGGGATCGCTTTCATCGGTGAGTTCGCCGAAAAACCCCGCTTCCAGGGCGGCGGGAGCAGCCATATCAACTGTTTCAGGACTACCGGCGCGCTTGAGGCAGCAAAGGCGCAGGGCCTGAAGGTGACCTATGCGCAGGGTTACTCCGTAGCCGCGGACGACGCGACGGACGAGATGATTGCCGAAGCGGTCGCGGCGGCGAAGCAGGCGAAGGTGGCCGTGGTATTTGCCGGCCTGCCGGATGCCTATGAATCCGAAGGGTACGACCGCACCCACATGCGGATGCCGGAGTGCCAGAACCGGGTGATCGAAGCGGTGGCAGCCGCGAATCCCCGGACGGTGGTGGTCCTGCATAACGGTTCCCCGGTGGAAATGCCCTGGATCGGCCGGGTGCAGGCTGTCCTGGAAGCCTATCTCGGCGGACAGGCTGTCGGCGAAGCTGAAGTGAAGGTGCTCTTTGGTGACGTGAACCCCTCCGGCCACCTGCCGGAATCTTTCCCGAACAAACTGGAGGACAATCCTTCCTATCTTTATTATGGCGGCGAAGGCAACGTGACGGAATACCGCGAGGGCATTTTTGTCGGTTACCGGTATTACGATAAAAAGAAGATGGACGTGCTGTTCCCCTTCGGGCACGGGCTGTCCTACACGACATTCGAATACAGCGACCTGAAGCTCAGTGCCGACAGGATTGCGGACACCGGAACGCTTGAGGCGCGGGTGAGCGTGAAGAATACCGGCAGCCGGGCGGGTAAAGCAGTGGTCCAGCTGTATGTGGGGGACGCGGAGAGTACACCGATCCGACCCGTGCGCGAGCTGAAGGGCTTCCGGAAGGTGATGCTGCAGCCCGGGGAAAGCAAGGAAGTGGCCTTCACGCTCGACAAACGATCTTTTGCCTACTGGAATCAGGAGATCCACGACTGGCATGTGGAATCCGGCGTTTTTACGGTCGAAGCCGGTGCATCCAGCCGCGACCTGCCCCTGAAGGCCGAAGTGACGGTTGAATCCACGGTGGAACTGCCGCGGCGTTATACCCTGGACAGCATCTTCATGGATATCATGGCTGACCCGAAGGCGAAGGAGATTATGATGCCTGTCATCCGCAAGACCATGGAGATCTTCGGCAACGAGGAAAGCAGCGGCGGTTCTGAAGCAGCGAAGGAAGCCGTCTCGGAAGATATGACCATGGCGATGATGAACTATATGCCGCTGCGCGGCGCATTCAGCTTCGGCACGGGCGGTCTGACACGCGAATTGGTCCTGGAACTGATTGAAAAGATGAACAAGGAAAAATAACAGGTCTTCAGGAGGATTCAATTATGGAAACGATAAGCGATCATCTGCTGAAGGATCGATTGACCGCCTGCCTGCAGGAAGCAGTCGACCGGCAGGAAGCGGCGGGAATCAGCGTACTTGCCTTTATGAAGGGGCGAGAGCTTTGCTACGCCCAGGCCGGAATGGCCAGCATCAATGAACAGAAACCGCTGGCCAGGGATTCCATCTTCCGGCTTTACAGCCAGACCAAGCCGATCACGGCAGCGGCTGTGATGCTTCTTGTGGAACGGGGAAAACTGGATCTGATGGACTGTGCGGATCGATATCTGCCGGGATTCAGGAATCCGCGGGTCATCCGGGCGGACGGAGAGATCATACCTGCGCTTCGTGCGCCGTATATCCTGGAACTGCTTGGGATGACCGCGGGACTCAGCTATCCGGACACGGACCCCGCAGGACAGTATGCAACCCGCGTCTTTGAAGAGGATCAAACCCTGATCCGGGCCGGGGGCGGGATGAGCACAGTGGAATTCTGCAATCGCCTGGGGGAACTGCCCCTGGCATTTGAACCCGGAACCCGCTGGCGCTACAGCACCTGCGCCGATATCCTCGGCGCGATCGTGGAAATTGTCTCCGGAAAGCCGTTCGGCCGGTTCCTGAGAGAAGAACTGTTCGAACCTCTGAATATGAAGGACACCGCTTTCTGGGTTCCGCCGGAAAAGACGGATCGATTGGTGACTGTTTATCGGAGGACGGAGCAGGGGCTGGAAGAATTCCACAATCTGAATCTGGCAGTCGGCGACTACAGTCGTGAACCTGCCTTCGAATCCGGCGGCGCCGGGCTCGTTTCCACCCTGGACGATTATATGGCCTTTGCCCAGATGCTGCTCAACAACGGTGTTGCCAGCGGCGGCCGGCGCATTCTGTCAGAGGCCTCGGTCCGGTATATGCGGACGCCGCAGCTCAGCGAGCGTGTTCGGGCGGATATGTGGGACGGCCTCGGCGGGTACAGTTATTCCTGCCTGATGCGCGTATGTGACCGGCCGGGAGAAGCAGGGCTTCTGACCCGGGCGGGTGAATACGGGTGGGACGGCTGGCTGGGAACGTATTTCAGCAATATCCCGGATCGGGAGGTTACGTTCCTTCTTTGCCAGAATGTCACGGACGCGGGCACCGTAGCTGTTACGAGGAAATGCAGGAACCTGCTGGAAGTCAATGAGCTGTCGCGGAGGACATGACCATGGCCATGATGAACGGTATGCCGCCGCGCTGCGCGTTCGCTGCCTCTGATTCCTGAGATCGGGGAACACCTCATCTGCAACATGACGGAGGACTGACAATATGGAAAGATGGATCCGCTCACGTTATTTGCCCGGACTGCCCCTCGGAAAGGACGGCCGCCGTGTCACTGCGGGAAAGGAACATATCGCGCTGTCCCGGAGAGCCGCCCGCGAAGGTATGGTGCTGCTGAAGAATGAAGGGAATGTGCTTCCGCTTGCCCGGGGGTGCAGAGTGGCGCTGTTTGGCAAGGCCACGATCGATTATGTCAAGGGCGGCGGAGGCAGCGGGGACGTGACGGTTCCCTATATCCGGAACCTGTATGACGGATTTGCGGAGATCATCGGAGCGGAGACGGTCTATCAGGGAACGGTGGAGTATTACCGGAAGTATGTGAATGAACAGTACGCAGCGCACTGGGTTCCGGGCATGGTGGCGGAACCGCCGGTGCCCGATGAGCTCCTGCGTGAAGCCCGGGCGTTCACCGACACGGCGGTTGTCTCCTTCAGCCGGTTTTCCGGAGAGGGATGGGACAGGAAACACCCGGAGGCGAAGATTGCACGGAAGGAACCGGTGACCGGCGACGCGGTCAGCATGAGCGACGCGCTGCTTGAACGGGGAGACTTCTATCTGTCGGATGCGGAGCGCAGCATGCTGCGAAGGGTGAGTGAGACCTTCGCAAGGACGATCGTGGTGCTGAATACCGGCGGGATCATGGAGACGGCCTGTTTCCGGGACGATCCCCGCATTCGGGGCCTGCTGCTGGCCTGCCAGGGGGGAATGGAGGGCGGCTGCGCCGAGGCGGAGCTGCTCATGGGTCTGGCGGTGCCCTCCGGGAAGCTGACGGATACGTGGGCCACCGAGCTGGATGATTATCCGGGCTGCGCGGATTTCTACGAAAGCGACACATATGCAAACTATACGGAAGACGTCTTTGTGGGCTACCGGTATTTTGAGACGATTCCGGGCGCCGCGGAAAAGGTCGTGTATCCTTTCGGTTTCGGACTGAGCTACACCCGTTTCGCACTGACGGACGAGGAGATCCTCCTCGGCGAGGAAGGGGTGGAGGCCCGGGTGCTGGTGACCAACCGGGGAGACTATCCGGGAAGAGAAGTGGTACAGGTGTACTATTCCGCGCCGGGCGGCAGACTGTCCAGGCCGAAGCGTGAACTTGCCGGATACCGGAAAACCCGGCTCCTCGCGCCCGGAGAATCGGAATGGGTGAACATCCGCTTCCCCTTCTCCCAAATGGCTGCCTACGACGACCTGGGTAAAGTGGCCCGGTCCGCCTGGGTGCTGGAAGCGGGCGAGTACCGCTTCCATATCGGGACGAGTGTGCGGGATACCGTGACGGCTGAGAACGCCTGGACGGTGGCGGAAGACCGGATCACGGAGCAGCTGACGGCCCGGATGGTTCCCACCTGCCTGGAGAAACGGCTGCTGGCGGACGGGACATATGAAAGCTTGCCTACGGCGTCCTGCAATGATTTCAACGCGAACGTCCTCGTGCCGCTGGAGGATGCGGCGATTCATACATCGCCGGAAGTGCGCGCTGTGCCGCGGATTAAAAACTTTGGCCATGTGACCGGAATGAAACTGCAGGATGTGGCGGATGGAAAGATCAGCCTGAAGGAATTTGTCGCGGCGCTGCCCGCGGAGGATCTGGCGGCTTTGCTGGGCGGCCAGCCGAATGTCGGCCTGGCTAATACTTTCGGATACGGAAACAATCCGGCCTTCGGAGTTCCCAATATCATGACAGCCGACGGCCCGGCAGGAATCCGCTTCAACCCGGAACTTGGAGTGGCTACGACTGCTTTTCCCTGTGCAACGCTGCTGGGATGCACCTGGGATCCGGAGATCGTCTTTGAGGTCGGCGTTGCCGTCGCACAGGAAGCGAAGGAAAACAATATCATGGTCTGGCTGGCACCGGGTGTGAATATCCACCGGAATCCTCTTTGCGGCAGGAACTTCGAGTATTTCTCGGAGGATCCGCTGCTGGCGGGGAAACAGGCGGCGAGCCTGACTCGAGGCGTTCAGTCTGAGCACATCGCGGCGACGCCGAAGCATTTCGCACTCAACAACAAAGAGACCAACCGGCGGAACTGCGACTCCCGGGCCTCGGAGCGGGCGATCCGCGAGATCTACCTGAAGCAGTTTGAGATCATTGTGAAAGAAGCTCATCCCTGGTCCATGATGACCAGCTACAATATTATCAACGGTCATCGGGCGAGCGAAAACAAGGACCTGCTGACCGGTATCCTCCGGGAAGAATGGGGATTTGACGGCATGGTTACCACCGACTGGTGGACGCTCGGGGAACATTATAAGGAAGTGGCAGCCGGGAATGATATGAAGATGGCTACCGGTTTCCCGGAACGCCTGCTGGAAGCCATGAAAAAAGGCGTGCTGACCCGCGGCGAAATGGAGAAGGCGGCAGAAAACATCCTTCAGCTGATCCTGAGGATTGATTGAGAACGGATGTGCTCTGCAGGCTGACACAAAAGGCGAACGGAATCGATCAGAATTATGAATTAGTACGGATATCATCCCGCTGAAGCCGGAAACGGACCACAATATCTTGTGGTATTGAATGAAATCAAACAAGGTGAAAAACAAAGAGAAACGTTTCCTTTCACCTTTTTTCAGGAGGCGAAGAGAAAAACAGGAAAAATTTTAACAAAAAACATAAAAAAACATAATGTACGAACACATTGTTTTTCAAGATTGTTAACGTTTCCGGTCGGGTCGAAAACATGTGGAAAACGGTGTCAAACCCGCAAAAATACTACATATTGTGCTTGCAAATCGCATTTTCGAGGAGTATACTATGTCCGTTGAAACGGGGAATTGAATGGGATTCAAGATCAGTCGATAACAGCGGGACCGCTGTTTGAGAATATTGCGGCACTGCCGCGAAAATAAAAGGAGGAAATCCATTATGAAAAAGGTCCTTTCTCTGGTCCTGGCTCTGGCTCTGGTGCTCGGATGCATGAGCATCGCTGGTGCTGAAGCCCCCAAAACCAAGCTGGTCGTTTGGTCTTTCACCAACGAACTGCAGGGCATGATCGAAAAGTACTATGCCCCCAATCATCCGGAAATCGAGTTCGAGTTCCAGATTTATCCGACCGATGGTTCCGCTTACGAGACCAAGGTTGACAACACCCTGGGCGTGCCGGATGCCGCTGTTTCCGAAGAAGCTCCCGACATCTTCACCCTGGAAGCTGCTTTCGTGAAGCACTATGTGGAAAGCGACTTCACCGGCAACCTGAAGGACATCGGCTTCACCGATGACGAGCTGGCTGTTGCGTTCCCCGTCATGGCTCAGATCGGCCAGAACTCCAATGGCATCCAGAAGGGCCTGTCCTGGCAGTCCACCCCCGGCGTCCTTATGTATCGTGCCTCCCTGGCCGAGAAGTACCTGGGCGTGAAGTCTCCTGAAGAAATGCAGGAGAAGGTCAAGGATTGGGACACCTTCCTCGAGACCGCTGAAGAACTGAAGACCGCTTCCGAAGGCGCCTGCAAGATGGTTTGCGGCTCCGGCGACATCTGGAATGCTTATCAGTATCAGCGCTCCCAGGGCTGGGTTGTCGATGGCAAGCTGAACATCGATGACGAGCTGCTCGACTTCGAAGAACTGTGCAAGACCCTGGAGCAGGATGACCTGACCCAGAAGGCCGGTGCCTGGGGCGAGACCTGGTTCGCCGGTATGCGCGGTGAAATCGAAACCCTGTGCTACTTCCTCCCCACCTGGGGCCTGCACTACACCCTGAAGCCCAACTGCGTGGCTGGCTGGGATGCTGAGAATCCTGACAGCGAAGAGAACATCAAGAACGCTACCGAGAATGGTACCTACGGTGACTGGCGCCTGACCGACGGCCCCGTGGCCTACAGCTGGGGCGGCACCTGGATGGGCATCAACGCTGCGAAGGCTGCTACCGCGGACGACACCAAGAAGGCCGCTATGCATGACCTGATCAAGTTCTTCACCCTGGACGATGACTTCCTGACCCAGTATGCTGCTGACAGCGGCGACTTCGTGGGCAGCGCGAAGGCTGTGGAGACCATCCTGGCCAACGGCGGCACCCCGAACCCCTTCCTGGGCGGACAGGATCATTACGCCATCTTCGCCAAGGCCGCGGCTCTGGCCAACGGCTCTCTGATGAGCGAATATGACAGCACCATCAACGATCTGTGGGACAAGTTCGTGACCACTCCCTACACCAAGGGTGAAGTCGAGAGCGTCGACGATGCGATCGCCGAGTTCAAGAACCAGGTCAAGTCTGTCATCACCACCATCGACGTGGACTAATGGCAAAAAGCCTGAGAAGGACTGCTGAATAAGCAGCCTTGCGGGGCTGTCTCCTGCGAGGGGACAGCCCCGCTTCTTAGCAAGAAGAAGCACTGCTTTCTCTTGCATAAGCGCTTAATAAAGTGCGGCAGCCATATCAAGCGTTTACGCAAGGGAAAGAACCCTTGTCGTTTCTCATTTATTCTGAAAAGGGGTGGACTTATGCAGGCTCAACCGGCGGTGAAAAAGAAAGTCAAATCCGTCAGCTACAGCCACTGGGGCTACATCTTCATCGCACCGTTCTTTATTACGTTCCTGATTTTCGGGCTGTACCCGATCCTCTTCACGTTCAAGACGTCTGTGACGGATGCGGTCGGCTGGGAGAAGATTCTGAACAACAACATCATTGGATTTGAAAATTTCGCCCAGATCTTCACGTCCGGAACACTGGCCAATGAAAAATTCTGGGGTGCCCTGGGGAACACAATCATCATCTGGTTCTTTAACTTCGTTCCCCAGTTGGGCCTGGCGCTGATCCTGGCTTCCTGGTTCACTGACAGCCGGCTGCGGCTGAGGGGCCAGGGCTTTTACAAGACAACGATCTTCATGCCGAACATCATCACCGCCGCTACGATCGGTATGCTGTTCTTCAGCCTGTTTGCCTATCCGATCGGTCCGGTGAACACCTTCCTGCAGACGAGCGGCATTGCGAATATGCCGGTTGAATACTTCCGCTCGACCGAGTGGAGCCGTGGCCTGATCTCTTTCATCCAGTGGTGGATGTGGTGCGGCAATACCATGATCATCATGATCGCCGGTATCAGCGGGATCAACCCCAGCCTGTTCGAGGCGGCGCTGGTTGACGGCTGCTCCAGCCGCCAGACCTTCTGGAAGATCACCCTGCCCCTGATCAAGCCCATCCTGGTCTACAACCTGACGACCTCCCTGGTCGGCGGCCTGACCATGTTCGATATCCCGCACATGATGACCCAGGGCGGACCGAACGACACTACGAATACAGTGGCCCGGTTCATCTATACCCAGGGCTTCACCGGATCCCGGAACTTCAACATGGCGAGCGCGGCCTCCGTGGTCCTGTTCGTGATTATTATCGTCGGCTCCCTGATCATCCGCTATGTGCTGAACGATCATGAGCCCAAGCCCGCTAAGCTGGCGAAGAAGGGGGCGATCAAATGAGCAAGACCAGAAAGATCGTTTTCCTTGTTTTCATGGCGATCGCCATCCTCGGCATGTTCCTGCCGATCGCAACTTTCAATGACAATTCTTCCGCTTCACTGAGTGTCGATATCGAGAAGCAGCAGGGCAAAGTGGACAGCGCCGAGACCCAGCTGAAACGCTGGATCGACGGCGGCAAGAAGAGCGAAGCCGATATCCAGAAGCAGAAGGACAAGGTCCAGAAGGAAAAGGACAAGCTGCAGGCGTTGCTGGATCAGCAGGCGGCTGCTACCGGCGAAAGCCAGAACGGCCTGAGCTATGCGCTCCTGCCCGGACAGCTTCCTTCCGAACTGGAGATCGACATGACCGTCGTGAACCAGTACAAGCTGTATGACTGGAACTATACGGTCTATTATGCCTGCATCTGGGCAGCCTTCGGCGCGTTTGTGCTGGCGGCGATCCTGGTCGTGCTGGCTGGCAACAAGGATGCCAGCAAGCTGTATACCTTCTCGTCTTTCCTCCATCTGATCGGTATCCTGCTGGCGGGTTATGTCATTCTCCGCCTGGCAGCCTTCCCGATCAAGCTGCCTTACGGCAACGCGGAGATCCGGAGCCTGGTAGCCCTGATGGTGATGGGCGGCTCGATCGTCGCCTTCGCGGCGCATGTGCAGGGAGTCCATAACTCCAAGCGCAGCATGATCTATGTCTTCTGTACTTTCCTGAGCGTGCTGGCAATCGTTCCCTTCTGGATCATGATCGTGAACGCGACCCGGTCCAGCCAGGCGATCCAGCAGGGCGTCAGCCTGATCCCCGGCACCTACCTCCAGTACAACTGGAACGTGCTGTCATCCAAGAACTTTGACGTATCGATCGGCTTCATGAACAGTGCGATCATCGCCTTCGGTTCCACGATCCTGAGCGTGTATTTCTCCGCGATGACCGCTTACGGCTTCAAGGTTTACCGGTTCAAGCTCAACAAGGTCCTGTACGCCGTGGTCATGGCGATTATCATGATCCCGACGCAGGTTACCGGCACCGGTTTCTTCATGTTCATGTATCAGCTGCACTGGGTGAACAACCGTCTGGCGCTGATCATACCGTCGATCGCTGCTGCGGGCACGGTGTTCTTCTTCCGGCAGTATCTGGAGTCGAACCTCCAGCTTTCGCTGGTGGAAGCGGCACGTATTGACGGCTGCGGCGAGCTCAAGACCTTCAACCGTATCATTCTGCCGATCATGGTGCCCGCAATGGCGACCATGGGCATCATGGCAGTCATCGGTTCGTGGAACAACTACCTGACTCCGTTGATGCTGTTCACGGATCCTGGACTGAAGACCCTGCCGATGATGGTGCAGGAGCTGCGCGGCGATATCTACCGCACAGAGTATGGCTCCATCTACCTGGGCCTGGCCATGACGGCGCTGCCGCTGATCATCGTGTATTTTGCCCTGAGCAAGTACATCATCGCGGGCGTTGCCCTAGGCGGCGTCAAGGAATAACCCCCATCATCGTATTCAAGGCCGTTCCGCTTTCGCGGAACGGCTTTATCGTATCAAACGGGTATACCGCAATTGCGAAACGGGCATGATCGTTGCAATTGCGGTGCTTTTTTATTATCATGGGCAGGGAAGGAAATCCACAGGAACCGGAAGGAAGAAACGAAATGATCAGGTATGACGTAACGATCAACGGGATCGATGTTGACGCGGTCTACAGCGAGGAGGCGGTGAACGGGATCTTTCTTCCTCTCCTGAAAAAGCTGACAGAACTGCAGAAGAGCGAGGGAAAACGAATCCTGGTTATGCTTGCCGCTCCGCCCGGGGCGGGCAAGAGCACACTGCTGAGCTTCCTGGACAGGCTGGCTCGGGAACACGCGGAATTGAGCCCGATCCAGACGATCGGAATGGACGGGTTTCACAGGCGGCAGGAGTATCTCCTGAGCCACAGCGTCCTGCGGGACGGGAAAGAGATCCGCATGGTGGATATCAAAGGGGCGCCTGTGACCTTTGATCTCGAACAGCTGAAAGAGCGTGTGAAGCGGGTGGCCGCAGGGGATCAATGCGGCTGGCCGGTTTATGACCGGCTGCTCCACAATCCTACGGACAACGCCGTGACAATCGATGCGGATATCGTGCTGCTGGAAGGAAACTATTTGCTCCTGGATGAAGACGGCTGGCGTGATCTGAGGGCTGACGCGGACTATACAATCTCTGTCAGCGCGGAGGAAGGACTTTTGCGGGACAGGCTGATCGACAGGAGGATAAAGACAGGCGTGGAACGGGAAGCGGCAATCCGGTTCGTGGACTTCAGCGACATGCCGAATGTCCGGACCTGCCTGGCAAAAACCGGACCTGCGGATCTGGAACTTACGGTGGACCGGGATGGTGACTATCATATCAGACAGTGAGAGCTTGAACCATGATTGTTAACCTTGTTTCAGGAAACCCGGGATAGAACTGCATGGTTTTGTACTTGTTTGCATACTGACTATATGAGATAATTAACCTGCAAAAGGTATGAGAAAGGAAATAAGATTCCCGACCGGACTTCACCTTTCTTCACTTGAATGCAAGGCAGCCTTATGATATTGTTATGCTGTCGAAACAGATCCTGGGCATTCCGGGATCTGTTTGTAGTATTTAAGGCTATTCCTGGATTTTCTTTCGTGAGTGCGCGAAAGTGCGTGGATCTGCGCCTTTGCGACAGGGGGAAGGTATGGTATGATTATTGTGTGCGTTTATGGTAGAAGCGGCTCTGGACCGGTGCACGGTGAAGAAGTTTATAGGGCTGAATAACTTTTTTGGCCGGATTTCGCTGTTCTTCGCTGTTCTTCGCTTGTGCACAAAAAATACATGTGATATTATTACACTGAAAAAGTAAGCTCGACAGATCGGGATTATCGCCCGAACTGCCGGGCTTTCTTTATACCCTTTTCGCGGGGAACGGGAAACAAAATATAATAATACGGAGGGAACCCCAAATGAGCAAACGCAGGAACAACCGCACCTGTACCAACCGGAAACCGAAGCAGGCCATCATTGCACAACAAGGCGCAACCAAATCCCTGACACGATCGGCCGGTACAGGGGAGAAGAAAAGATGGCATCCCGGAAACATACTTGCCATTGCAATGAAGGTAGCCAGTGTTTTCGGTAAGGACGGATTCAGCAACTATGCTGCATCCATTGGAAACGCCTCTCCTTTGATGATGGCCGGGAGATTCGAACGATCCGGCCTGACGATGGATCGGGAAACACTGACTGCGGCATACCGGGGGAGCTGGGTAGCAAAACGGATCATTGACATGCCTTCAGAGGATATGACCCGGGAATGGTACATGATAGAATCTTCGATATCCATGGAAGATATTCATGATATTTATGAACTGGAGGCGAAACATAATATAAAACAGGAAATGACCAACGCGCTGCGGTGGGCACGGCTTTATGGCGGCGCCATTGCAGTAATTGTTCTTTTGGGTCAAGAAGACATTCTTAACAAACCGTTGAGGATGGATATCATTCTGCCGGGTTTTTTTCAAGGGCTTCTGGTTCTGGATCCTACGCAGGGAATTGAACCATCATTGGAAAAGGTCTCTGATTTATGTGATCCGGATTTCGGCCTGCCGGAGTACTATTATGTTAACGTTGATCAGGATGGGATAACGCGGAATATAAAGATCCATCACTCCAGGATCCTTCGATTTATCGGTCGGGAACTCCCGGAAAATGAGATGGTGAATCAAAACTATTGGGGCGCCAGTGAACTGGAGCATATCTGGGATGACCTGATTATGTATCATACTGCCAGCGCAAATATGGCACAGCTGCTGTTCCAAGCGAATATCACGACGCTGCAATCGGATGATCTTATGGAAAAGCTATGTCTTGGGACAACCGAAAACCGGGAACAGGTATTCGAAACACTACACGTAGAGAACCTGTTTCGCAATAATTTCGGGACACAATTACTGGGTGCGGGCGACAAGATGCAGAACCTGAACTATAACTTCACCGGTATATCGGACGTCTTTGATCGACTCATGATGAACATGGCAGGTGCGGCAGAAATCCCTGAAACAAGATTCTTTGGACGCAGTCCGCAAGGAATGAACTCCACCGGTGAAGCCGATTTGCAGCACTACTACGACATGATCGCCCAACAACAGGAACGAATGCTGCGTCCGGCATTGGAGAAGCTGCTACCGATCCTTGCACTGTCTGCGCTGGGATACGTTCCGGAAGACCTGCGGATCAATTTCAATCCCGTAAGGACCCTGTCAGCAGAAAAGCAGATGGAATTTGCTGAAAGACATACAGAGCTTGTACTCAAAGCTCTTGAAAAAGGTGCACTCACCCGGGATGAAGCCAGGGCGGAGCTTAAAGCCCAGAGTGAAAAAACCGATGTATTTGCCAAGCTGGCATGAACAATATTGAAAGGAAGGGAATGGTGCAAAATGAAACAGAAGAGCAGAGAAGACCGGATCCGGGATTGGTTTCTGGAAATCTGTCCGCAGGCGGTGATTAGTATCCGAGACCTGATCAATGACCCTTCCACACCCATCGCCTCCAGGGTCCAGTTGATCGGGATGGTGCTGGACCGAGCGCTGGGGAAGGCGGAGACTCCCTTGAAAGTAACCACAGCTGTGGAGAACATGGACATGGCCGAGGCGAGGCTGATGGAGATGATCCATGAAATCCAAGCGGAGGACGAGATGAAGGAAGCGGCGGAACAGGAGGAGAAGGGCCCTGACGAGGATCTTCCTGAAGACACAGAGGAAGAGGCTGAAGACGAGGAGGAGGATGAATGACGGAAACCGGAAGAGGGTCCGACAGCATTGCGGTCAAGACCCTGCTGAAGAACCCGGAGATCATCGGAAAAGCGGTCGGGTTCAAAGACCTGACGAAGATGCACGGGGAATGGATCCGGAGGATGGTCTACGGCAAGGGAGACTATACGCTGCAGGCCCACCGGGGATCCTACAAGTCCTCTTGCCTGGCCGTGGCGATCGCCATGATGATGGTGATCTATCCGAAGCGGAACATCATCTTCCTGCGCAAGACGGACGACGACGTGGCGGAGATGATGCGGATGGTCGCGAAGATCCTGAAAAGCGAGATATTCCAGAACCTGGCATTCCGGCTTTACGGGACGGAACTGACACTGACTACGGAGACGACAGAACAGATCAGCACCAACCTGTGGACCAGCCCGATGGGTTCCTCTCAGCTGCAAGGCCTGGGTATCCGGGCTTCCATCACCGGGAAGCATGCCTTCTATGTCATCACGGACGACATCTGCAACAAGGAGGACCGGAGCTCCCGGGCGGAACGGGAGCGGACCAAGATGCAGTACGACGAGCTGCAGAATATTCGAAACCGGGGCGGACGGATTATCAATCTGGGTACGCCGTGGCATCGGCACGATGTCTTCTGCAAGATGCCCAACATTCACAAATACGACTGCTATACGACGGAACTGATTTCACCGGAGAAACTGCGGGAGATCCGGGAATCCATGCCGCCGTTTCTTTTTGCCGCCAACTATGAACTGAAGCATATTGCCAGTTCGGACGCCATCTTTATCACCGCCCCTGTTTTTACGAATGATGAGCGACTGATCCATAACGGATATGCCCATATTGACGCCGCATTCGGCGGGAGCGACTACACGGCATTTACCTGCGCACAGAAGCAGGCGGACGGGAGCATCGTCATGTACGGAAGACTCTGGCATAAGGACGTGGGCAGCGTACTGGAGCAGATCCTGCGGGAAGCGACGAGGCTGCGCTGCAACATCATCCGCTGCGAGGAGAACAGCGACAGGGGCTTTCTGAAACGGGAGATCAACCGCTATCCGGGGTTCAGCGTATGGGCGAAGACCTACAACGAAAGCCAGAGCAAGAAGATCAAGATCGAGACCTATCTCCGACAGGCCTGGGGAAAAATCCGGTTCCTGGAAGGGACGGACAGGGAGTTTATCGACCAGATCCTGGACTATACTGAATATGCGGAGCATGACGACGCACCGGACTCGGCGGCGACACTGTGCCGCTTCTTTTCCACCCATAACTGGGAAGGAAAGAGGTAATCTGAGTATGCTGCTGATAAGAAAAAGCAGTGGTTACACTAAATAAAAGTTACACTAAACGGAAAGGTTCTTCATTCCATTCAGAATGCTACCTTACATGCCGAGGGAGGAAAGAAATATGTATTTTAACCAACCGGTGCTCATTCCGAACGCGCCGGGGAAACTGGTTTATAAAAAGAAGGGAGAGAGCACCTACGTACTGTATGAGACCGGACGGACTTATGATCCGAACCGACAGGACACACGGGTAGATCGAAAAATCATTGGCATCCAGATTCCGCAAAAGCCGGAACTGATGCTGCCGAACGAGAACTATATGACGATCTTTACAAAGGAGGACGAAAACATGAAGGAAGAGGATAAGAGCCTAATCGAAACCTATGGCGCTGAACGGGAACATGACTTTATGCTGAAGGACTTCTTTGATCAGTTGTTCTTCGAGTTCCAGATCATGAGCCGAAAGAAAGGGAGCAGCATCGTAAACGAGAACAAGGTGAAACGGATCAACAAGGTTCTGGAGCCGATCATGGAAATGATGAAAGACAAACCCTATGCTGTCTTTCTCGAACTGATCCCGGAGCCGGAAATGGTTGAAAAGGGGGACGGAGAGACGGTCATAACCGGGATGAGCTACAGCGATGTAGCGCTGCTGATGACCCAGTTCAAAGGCGCACTGAATCGGTATTTCCAGAAAGTGATCTGAATAAAATATCCTGTTCGGAATTCTGCTGTCTTTCGTCTGCATTTGCTTGTGCCAGAAAGAAGCATATGAGATAATTACGCTGACAAAACATGGAACAGTAAATCCCGGTAAGTGATGTCCGGAATGGATCGATGAAAACAGCAGGGGAAACAGATGAAGTATCCGAATATAACCCGGGGCGTATTCGTTGATCGGCCAAACCGTTTTATTGCGCATGTGAAAGCGGAAGGCTGCACGGAAACGGTCCACGTCAAGAACACAGGCCGGTGCCGGGAACTTCTCCTGCCCGGAGCCGAAGTCTGGCTCACAGCACCGGGAACCGCGGGAAGAAAGACAAAGTATGATCTGGTCGCGGTCAGGAAGCACAATGGTATCCTGATCAATATTGACAGCCAGGCACCGAACGCGGTAGTCCGGGAATGGCTTGAAACACAACAATACGATGTGATCCGGCCTGAGTATTCATATGGTGAGTCCAGAATTGATTTTTATCTGGAAAAGGAAAGCGAACGAATACTGATGGAGGTCAAGGGATGTACACTGGAAGTTGACGGAATTGGTTATTTCCCGGACGCTCCGACAGAAAGAGGAGTCAAACACCTCCATGAACTGGCCGGGGCGGTGAAGGACGGATACCGGGCAGTGCTTGCCTTTGCCATTCAAATGAACGGTATTACGGAAGTCCGGCCGAATATCCGGACCCATCCGGAATTCGGAACAGCGCTTGAACAGGCGCGGGAGGCCGGAGTAAGCGTTCTGTTCCTGCCGTGCCATGTGGAACCGGATGGATTATGGGTGAAGCAGAATGACCATAATCTCCGGAGTATTCAGATCATCAACTGATCATTGTCGTGACGGACGACCTGGAGCGCACGGCCGGCGCATATGAACGGCTGCTGGGAACGGACCGGAAAATGGAGGAATCCGGGGAGCACCGGACGGTCCGGAAACCCTATACCCGGTACCTGGGGAAACCGATTACCGATACCCCGATGAAGGTAAAAAGCGTACTGACGGAGAATTTCTGGTTTGAGATCATTCAGCCGCTGGGGGATCGCGATCCCTGGGCGCAGTGGCTGAAGGACCACGGGACGTCCGTGTGCTCCGTGTGCCTGGTGACGAACGGGGTGCTGGAAGAGGACGAGCGGAAGCTGGCCCTGGAGGGATACCGGTCCCTGTTCAAGCAGGAAAAGGGATACGAAGCCTACGAGTATTTTGATACCGCACAGGACCTGGGTACGTTGCTGGAGATGAAAGAGATCTACAGGGAGGACACGTAAAATGCGGCTGGGTGGAACGGTTGCCGGCCCGTATTCGGGCCCGGGGGAATGGGAGGAACTGCTGGTCAGGTCCCGCTTCAGGGCAGTGACCGCGCCGTTCAGCATGCATACGCCCCGGAAGGAAACGGAGGCGTACCTGGCGGCCTGCGAACGGCACGGCGTGGTGATCGCCGAGGTCGGTGTGTGGAAGAACGTCTTCGACCCGGACCCCGCAGCCGCGGCGGAAGCACAAGCCTTCGCGGAAGGCCAGCTGGCCTTGGCGGACGAACTCGGGATCCCCTGCTGCGTGAACATCGCGGGGTCTGCGGGCACCGCCGGATGGGATGCCGCAGATCCGTCCAACTTCACGGAGGAGACCTATGAGCGGATCCTCCGCAGCGTGCGGGAGATCATCGACAGGGTGGAACCGAAACGGGCGTTCTACTGCCTGGAACCGATGCCCTGGATGATCCCGGACAGCCCGGAGGTATACCTGCAGCTGATCCGGGATGTGGACAGGCCGCAGTTTGCCGCCCATATGGACTTTGTGAACATGATCAACTGCCCGCGCCGGTACCTGGCCGCGGAACAGTTTGTCGCGGAGTGTTTCGGTGAGCTCGCACCGCTGATTAAAAGCACGCATATCAAAGATTCCCGGATGCATCCGATGAACCTGACGGCGCTCCTGGAGGAATGCTCTCCCGGGGAAGGGTCGCTGGATTTCGCGAAGATCCTGAAGATCCTGGATGACAGGCTGCCGGCAGACGCGCCCGTGCTACTGGAACATATGACGACCTTTGAGGAATATGAAAAGGCGTATAACTACCTGGCCGGCATTGCCGGAGAGAATGGGATATCTATCTGAAAACGGAGGGTCGGCATATGGAGAACATCGGCAATTCCAACCGCATTGCAAGGGAATATCTGGACTCGCTGCGGATCGAAACGAGGTATATGGATTCGGGGAATCCCGTCCTTGATTTCGAACTGTACGGAACGAAGGCTGCAACACCCATCATGACGGCGGCACTCTCTCACTTGGATCATTTCATCATTTCATGTATCCCGGCGCGGCGGACGCGCTGGCCAGGGGAGCAAAGGAAGCCGGCGCGATCCTGTGGTACGGGATGGCGGAGGAGGCGGAGATCGGGCGGCTGGCCGGTTATGGGGCGCCGATGATCGAGATCATCAAGCCTTATACAGACCGGGAGATGATTTACAGAAAGATCCGGCATGCGGAGGAACTCGGCCTGCTGGCTGTAGGCATCGACATTGATCATCCGTTCGCTGACGACGGTTCCCCGGATATTGTCTCCGGGCATGAGATGACGGCGTTGAAGACGGCGGAACTCAGGGAGATCTGCCGGGATACCCGCCTGCCGGTAATCATCAAGGGCGTGCTGAGCGTCCGGGACGCGGAGCGTTGCCTGGAAGCCGGGGCGCAGGGATTGGTCCTGTCCCATCACAACAACCGGATCGAATACGCGCTCCCGCCGATGGCGTTGCTTCCGGAAATCGTGGAGATGACAGGCGGAAAGGTCCCGCTCTTTGTCGACTGTGAAATAAAAACCGGTATGGACGCGTTCAAGGCGCTGGCGCTGGGCGCGAAGGGCGTCTGCATCGGCCGGCCGCTGATGACCGCCATCAAACAGGACCTGGAGCACGGTGTCCGGGATTACCTGCTGAAGGCGACGGCGGAGCTGAAAAAGGCGATGGCATTTACCGGCTGCACGACCCTGGAAACGATGGACCCCACGGTGATTCACAGGATCTGACCGACAGATCCGGAAGGAAGAAGCGATTTGATCTGATCGCCCTTTCGGATGCCGAGATCCATGAGACTGAGGGTAGCCTTGCCGTTGGCGCTGTGGTCGCCCTTGGAAACCGTGATGTTGGAGCGGTACCGGCTGGTTTTCCGGACCGGCAGCCCGGCGTGCTTTGCCTGCCGGGGCTTTTGTTGTGTGCATGAAAGACTGCATACCTTGTTCTTCTTCCAGGGTCGGTCCGGACAGTTGTATGTGCTCAAACAATTCTGCCCGACAGAAGATTTTTTGTCATTTTTCGGAAGTATGGAAGCTGACAAATGGAATAAAACAATACGCTGTCATTCCGACAGCGTAAGTTTTTGTGTGATTGTTTTTTATCCTTTGACCGCGCCGGCAGCGACACCTTTGATGATGTGCTTCTGGCAGGTCAGGTAGAAGATCACAATGGGTAACAGACTCAGGATGATCAACGCCATGGTGGCGCCCAGGTCTACCCGACCGTAGCTTCCTTGCAGATACTGGATATGAATGGGAATGGTCTTATATTTGGTCACGTCCAGTACCAAGTAGGGGAGCAGGTAGTCGTTCCATACCCACATGATCTCAAGCACACCGACGGAGATCAACGTGGGCTTCATCATCGGCAGGACTACGCTGAAGAATGTCCGTAGCGGACCGCAGCCGTCGATGGAAGCGGCTTCTTCGATATCAATGGGTATGGATTTGACAAAGCCGACGAACATAAATACTGCCAGGCCTGCACCGAACCCGAGATAGACTACTGGGATGCTCCAGGGGGTATCCAGGTGGAGCTCACGTGCTGTATTGGCCAGTGTGAACATAACCATCTGGAAAGGAACGACCATGGAAAATACACACAGATAATAGACTACCTTGGAGAAGAGGTCATTTACACGGGAAACATACCAGGCAGCCATGGAAGTGCAAAGAAGGATCAGGAAAGTGGAAGCCAGTGTGATAAAAACACTGTATCCGGCTGAAAAGTAGAAAGGATAGTTGCCGAAGGTCATGCCGTTGATATAGTTGTCAAAGCCGACATAGGTTTCGGCATTCGGAAGTGCAAACAGTTGTGTGTTTACAGCGCCGTTTGTTTTCAGTGAGTTGTAGAGCACGATGATGATCGGCATCATCCAGATCACACTGATTACGGCAAAAACAACGGTCAGAGCGATTTTTCCGGGTGTGCTCTTCTGATCGGTCTCTTGCTTTTTCATGCGGATCTCCATTACTGCTGCACCTCCTTACTGCGAGTCAGACGAAGCTGTATCAGAGCAAGGGCGGTCACCAGGATAAAGAACAGAACGGCTTTTGCCTGGGCGACACCCCGCTGGTTGGCAGTAGTGAAATTATTCGCTATGTTCAGCGCCAGCATTTCCGTCATCCCTATACCCCTGCGCATTGGCGCGCCATTGGTCAACACCAAGTTCTGGTCATACAGCTTGAAACCGTTGGTCAGGCTAAGAAAGGTGCAGATTGTTATGGAGGGCATTACATTGGGCAGGATGATATGCCACAAGGTTTTCCATCCACTGGCACCGTCAATCCTTGCTGCTTCCAGCATATCCTCCGGTACTGCCTGAAGGCCGGCAATATAGATGATCATCATATAGCCGACCTGCTGCCAGCAGAGGACGACGATCAAGCCCCAGAATCCGTATTCGGCCTGAATGGACATACTAACGGGCAGAACAGAATTAATCAAGGTCTTCCAGATATAACCAAGGACGATACCGCCAATCAGATTCGGTACAAAAAATACGCCGCGAAACAGATTGCTGCCTCGTATTTGTTTAGTCAGTGCAAATGCCACGGCAAAGGCCAACACATTGATCAGGATCAGCGAGGTAACTGCGACAAGGGCGGTAAACCCGAAGGCGTGCATAAACCCTTCGTCTTTGAAGGCTTTCAGGTAGTTGTTGATGCCCACAAATGACGTGTTGCTGACCGTGGTAAACTTGTGAAAGGACAAAAAGATGCCTTGAATGAACGGCCAGAGGAAACCGATGCAGAAACACAGGAAGGTAGGCAGAAGAAAAACAGCAAACCAACGCTGGATTGGCTTACGGATCAGTGGTGACGTTACGGCTCCCGCAGCCGCCCGGCCTTTTCTTTTCACGGTCTCTCACTCCTTTTCAGTACTGAAAGGGGAGCGGTTATACCCGCTCCCCAAAGGAAAAACGATCAATCAGTGCGTAGCTTCGTAGCACTTGGCCCAGCCGTCCACGAATGCATATTCCAGTTCGCTCCAGTCAGCGGAACCGGCAGAATACTGTTCCAGCGCGGAGACGATTCCGGCGCGCCAGTTGTCCACATCGGGTGTATAGTTGAACGCCCAGGTCACAACGTACTTACCGGCGGCAAGCATCTCGTTCGCGTCCTTGAAGAATACGTTTTCGGGCTCCTTAGCGTTTTTAAACGGAATGGGTCCGAACTGTTCCGCCATCATTTTGGTGCCTTCATCACTGGTAACAACCCACTTGAGGAAGTCCAGCGTGGCTTTCTGGTCAGCTTCGGAAGCCTTGGAGTTCACAGCCCAGCAATTCTCGGTTCCGGCGCACAGGGCAGCGTTTTCTTCTCCCTCTACACCGCAGTAGATGGGCAACATGGTCAGGTTCGCGGGATCGATTGCCGCACTCAGGTCGGCATAAGTCCAAGTACCGTTCTGGAAGAAGACGGCCTTGCCGGTAGCAAATTCTTCCTGAGCGGCATCACCGGTGTAGGTGGAGAGCTTGGCCGGATCCGCGGCGGAATCAGTGATATACAGATCCCAAATATTCTTGTAGGCATTCAGGTAAGTACCTTTTACGGTGGCGGGTTGCTCGGTGATGCCGTCATCGCGGAACTCATAGAACAGCGGCATATTGGTCAGGTGACCGGAGAAGCGCCAGGAAGAAGATCCGTCCAGGCCGGCAGAGGTGAAGGCATCGAAGCCCAGTTCCGCTGCGCGCGCATGGATATCGTCAGCTACCTTTTTCAGGCTCTCAAAGTTGGTGATGTCAGCCACTGTGTAGCCAGCCTTCTCAAGCAAGGCTTTGTTGGTGATGATACCATACGCTTCGTAGCAGTATCCGACAGCGACGGTCTCACCATTGGCGTTCTTCAGGTTGAAGTCGGCCGTGGTCATCTCGTTGATCAGGTCAGTGCCGTCCAGTGCAAGAGCATAATCACCCCAGGTGGCTACGCCTTCAGCGTTGCCGATCTGGAACAGGGTAGGAGCAGCATCCTTTTTTTCCATCTCGGAGGTCAGGGTATCGCTGTAGGTGCCGGAGGCGGCGGTTAGCACTTTGACTTCGACACCGGTCTGCTTGGTGTACTCGGCCGCCAGATCCTGCCAAGCCTGATCAGCTTCGGGCTTGAAGTTCAGGTAATAGACTTTACCGGTTTCGTCGGCAGAGGCGATAGAGACGATGGTCAGTGTCATTGCCAGTGCCAAGAGCAGCGCAACAAATTTCCTCATGATTTTCTCTCCTTTTTTGCGGAAAACCGCGATTTTTCGCGATTGGAAACGTTTCCAATCGGTCTGCGCATATTCTAATTCCGTTTTTTTTCTTTGTCAATATCCGAATTGGAAAAACCGCGTATATTTTTAATCGGTCATGCGCGTATTCGTTGACAGAAGGAACAACGCGTGGCAGAATAATGATTGAAAAGATCAGAAAATCAGACATTGCGGATATGCGCTCGCTTACCCGGCGCGTTGACGGGGGGGATCACAATCAACAATGAAAAAAGAACTTGGTAGAAGGAAGCGGAGGTGTACCAGATCTATCCTCGCTGCTTTGCCAACTCCAACGGGGACGGCATCGGCGACCTGAACGGCATTACAGCCCACCTGGATTACCTGAAGAACCTGGGGATTGACGTGATCTGGATCTCGCCGGTCTACGTGCAGGACATGCTGCGATACTTTGCGCGGATCGCCCGGGACCATGCCCGGACGCCCATGCAGTGGAACACAGAGAAGAACGCCGGATTTACGACGGGGACGCCGTGGCTGCCGGTGAACAAAAACTACCTGCTGATCAACGCGGAGGACCAGGTCAACGATCCGGACAGCGTATACCACTACTACCGGAAGCTGATCGGGCTGCGCCATACATACGACGTGATCGTGTACGGGAAGTTCATCCCGCTGCTGGAGGACGACGAGAAAGTCTATGCCTACGCACGGGAGCTGGACGGCAAACGCCTGACGGTGATGCTGAACTGGACGGACCATACGGTGCCCTGTACGCTGGCGGAGGAAACCGGCGGAGAAGAACTGATCTCCAACTATCCGACCCACCAGGCGGGCAGGCTGCAGCCTTATGAAGCAAGGGTGCTGTATCAGGAGAAGGAGTAAAAACAGACTTGTACAAAGGCCTGTTTTGTGATATGTTTATTAAAGCACCGGAAAACTCAATAAGGCTGTTTAAAAACGAGGAGGTTCATATCGATGCGTAAACTGATTGCATTCCTGTTGGTTCTGTCGCTGACGCTGGGGCTGGCGTCCGCCGCATTCGCGAAGGACTACACCCTGGACATCTACTGGATTGCCAACAAGGATGATGAAGAGATCCGCAAGGGCGTCGAAGAAGCGGTCAGCGAATATGTCGAGCCGCTGATCAAGGCAAAGGTCGCCTTCCACCTGGTCACCTGGGATCCCGAATGGACAAACGTGGCGATCAAGGCGCTGATGGATGACGAAAAGATCGACCTGATCTTTACGGCGGACTGGGAGGGCTATGTCCAGGAGATCCTGGCCGGCAAACTGCTGCCGCTGGACCAGGACGACCTGCTGGAGAAGAACGGCGAAGGCATCCTGGAGACCCTGCCGCAGGACTTCATGGACGGTGCCAAGTTCAACGGCATCCTGTACGGCATTCCCACGAACAAGGAACTGTGTGTGCCATCCGGACTGATTGTCAATAAGACGGCAGCCGAGAAGATCGGCTGGGACGTCGAGAAGGATCCGGTGAAGACCACGGAAGAGCTGGAACCCTGGCTGGCGAAGTATAAGGAAATGTTCCCGGACAATTATCCCTACCTGATGGAAAAAGACCGTTGGTCGGATGAGCCCTGGATCCATGAATGGGTTGCCATCGAGGGCGATGCCCTGGACATGAAGATGGCCAAAAATGAGGACGGCGAGTTCGACGAAACCGTCTACAGCATCTATGAGACGGAAGAGCAGGAAGCCCATATCCGCCTGATGCGTAAATGGATGGAAGCCGGCTATATCAATCCGGAAGCTGCCGATCTCGGCTTTGACTACAACAAGGAATTCGGTACGGGTAATTTCCTGGTATTCACCCAGCCGCTGAAGGGCAATAACATCAAGTCCGTGGAGATGTACGGCGCCAACAAGGCGCCTGATGTGCCGGATTTTGAGCTGACCGAGATCATCATGCAGGACAAGTACCTGGTGACCTGCCAGGCTGGCGGTTCGATGTTCGCGATCCCGAAGACCGCGAAATACAAGACGGCCATGAAGTACCTGAACCTGATGCACAGCGATCCCACGCTGGTGAACCTGATGCTCTACGGCAAGGAAGGCGTGAACTACAGGAAGGTCAACGACCAGCAGGTTGAACTGATCGAGGATGCCAACTGGTACGGTATGCACGGCGGTGCATGGACGGTTGGCAACACCAAGCTCCAGTACGTGCTGACGACCGAAGATCCGGAAAAGAACGCGCTGCTGCAGTCTTTCGCAGACGGCGCGCCGAAGACTGCTTCCTACGGTTTCCGCCTGGACAAGAGCAAGTGCCAGGATTTGCTGGATTCCGTGGCCGAAGTCGTGAAGAAGTTTGAACGGCCACTGATGGTCGGCGCGGTGGACCCGGACGATCCTGAGGCTGGGCTGGAAGCGTTCCGCAAGGCACTGAAGGAAGCGGGCATTGACGACCTGAAGGCGGAAGTCGAAGCGCAGTACGCGACCTGGAAAGAATCGCTGAAGTAAAAGATAAGAAAGCGCTCCGATTGTCCCTTAAACTTCTTCAGCTGAATATCAGATGATTAACAGCACCCCTGTTCATTGATATGCTCCCTTCATGAAAGACAGTAAAAAAGCTGTTGCATGAAGGGAGCATTCTTATGTCACCTGAAACAAAACGGGAGGTTCTCCGATGCTGGACTTGTCCTCTTTTCCTTTCAGAATGGTTATGATATGATTTACACTACGGATACAGCAAAAAGGCTCTTTATGGGAGGAACCGGGTTGAAGATCTATTTTGCACCGATGGAGGGTGTCACGGACGGGATCCTGCGACAGGCCCATGCCCGGATCTTCGGGGGAATCGACGTATACTGCCTCCCTTTTCACAAGCTGAACCAGACGCTGTCGCTGCTGACACGGGAAAAACGGGACATCTCGCCGGAGGAAAATGAAGGCCTGGATATTCTGCCCCAGGCACTGACGCGGGATCCGGAGCAGCTGTCCGCGTGGCTATACTATGTGAGCGAATGCGGGTACGCCTGTGCGGACCTGAACATCGGCTGTCCATCCCCGACGGTAACAAAGCGGGGACGCGGGAGCGGTATGCTGCGCGATCCGGATGGTCTGCGTTCCTTCATGGACAGGGTGTTCTCGAATACGCTGCCGGTATCGCTCTCGGTCAAGACCCGGATCGGATATGACAGCGCCGAAGAGTGGCCGGGTATCCTGGATATACTGGCAGACTATCCCCTCGCACATGTGGCAATTCACCTGCGGACGATGAGGGAGCAGTATACCGGCAGCACCCATCCGGAAGCCTTTGAGCTTGCTTTGCAGAGGGGGGTCTCCCATCCGGTCTGGAATGGCGACCTGCGCACGGCGGAAGATGTGAGCGAAATCAGGGAACGTTTTCCTGCTGTGGAAGCTGTCATGATCGGCCGCGGACTGCTGGCGGATCCTGCCCTTGCGCGCAGGATCCGGGGAGGACCGGAAGCAAGCAGGGAAGAATTATGGACCTGGTATACGACGCTGTACGAAGGCTGGAGGGAGCGGTTCGATGCGACCATCGCACTCGGCCGGATCAAGAAGCTGATGGAATGGCCGGGTGAAGGAGACATCCGGAAGAAGAGGCTCCTGCGAAGAGCAATGGATATCGAGGAGTGCGTTCGGGCAGTCGTCGGAGACTGAAAACCGGACGGTTGCCATAAAAAAGTGTTCCGCATACGGCATACGAAGAGGATACGGAAGCTGACCTGCGGGAAGTGCGGGCATCACGGATTCAGTGTGGATGTTTGGGGAGGGAAATGAGATGAAGAACATGAAGAGACTGCTGGCGGTGTTGCTGGCCGGGATGCTGTTGCTGACTGCCTGCGGGATTGCTGCGGCGGAGCAGGAAGTACGTAAGATCGAAACGGCTGCGGACGCGGAGGAATGGGTCACTGCCCTGCTGGGCGAACATCCGGAAGAGCTGGACGGTGCCTGGTCGATGTCCGCCCAGATGGAGGCGGCTGTCACGAAGATGGGTGGAAGCACCGGGCTGGCGAAAGGGCTGGCAGGTTTGGGAGAGATCCGGGAGATCGGCGCCGCCTATGAGGGGGATGTGCAGGGTTACAAGGCGTACTATATCCCCTGCGTGTTTAAGGCGATGTCCGTGGACCTGGTCATGCTTGTGCAGGACGGCGCGATCGCGAGTCTGACGACAGGCCTGTACAACGGGGGAAGACAGGCGGAAACGGAATCCGATGTCTTTGACAGGGTGGAGCTGGCGCTTGAGGTCCCGGGACTCGGGGAACTGCCAGGGGTCCTGACTGTTCCAAAGGGAAACGGGCCGTTCCCGGTCGTGATCCTGCTGCAGGGTTCCGGTTCCAGCGACAAGGACGAGACGGTCGGGAACCTGAAACCCTTCCGGGATATCGCGGAGGGCCTGGCCGAACTGGGTGTTGCGGTATACCGCTTTGACAAACGGAGTTATGTGTTCGGTGCTGCGCTCGCTGCAAAGAAAGACATCACGCTGAAGGATGAATACCTTGAGGACGCTGTAAACGCGGTGCAGCTGATGGCGAAGCAGGAGAAGATCGATCCGGAGCGGATCTTTGTGCTGGGGCACAGCCTCGGCGGGACTGCGATCCCGGCGGTTGCAAGGGAACTGAAGGAGGCGCCGGTGAAGGCCTGCGGGTTCATCATGATGGCGGCTTCACCCCGGTCGCTGGACGAGTTGATGCGGGAACAGTACGACTTCCTCTATTCCCTGATGCCGGAAGTGACCGAGGAGCAGCAGGCACAGAAGGATATGATCTTCGCTGAGCTGGACAAACTGAAGAATCCTGATGCCCTGGCCGAGGATGATACCGTCATCGGGGTCTATGCTTCCTACTGGAAGTGGCTGGCCGGTTATGATGCCCTGCAGGCTGCGAAAGAGATCACAGAACCTGTACTGCTTCTGCAGGGCGAGGAGGATTACCAGGCCACGATGGTGGATTTTGCTTTATGGAAGGAAGCTGTCGGGGACAGGGATAACTGGCAGTTGATCTCTTATCCGGGGCTGACGCATGTGTTCATGCCCGGAGAAAAGACAGAAGGCTCTGCAGCCTACGCCCGCGAAGGGAAGGTCGATATGCAGGTCGTCCGGGATATCGCCGGGTTTGTGACAGGAAAATAAATGGACAGAAAACACGAAACCGCCGCGGGAATAAAATCTCCGCGGCGGTTCTTCGTGGATCATTTTTTGTTGCTGCAGGAGAGGCTGCAGCTTTCGCAGTGGCTGCAGCAGGCGGAGGTACCGCAGCTGCATCTGCCGGATTTTTTGTTCCTGCGGATGCGAAGGATTGCCGAGACGACGAGTGTGGCAACAGCCAGGAGGATCAGGATATCGGAAAGGTTCATAAGCGAGGCTCCTTTAAGATTCTTCACTTCGTTCAGAACGACACAGACAATCAGAACAGTGAGCCGATGAGGCGGACCAGCAGGGCAGCGACCCAGGCGATCACGCACTGCCAGAGGACGACACCGGCAGCCCATTTGCCGCCCATTTCCCGGCGGATGGCCGCAACGGCAGCCACGCAGGGGGTATACAGGAGACTGAAGGCCAGCATGGAGGCAGCGGCCAATGAGCCAAGGGAGGCGAGCCCGTTACCGAAGAGGGTCGTCATAATGGAAACAACGCTTTCCTTGGCCATGAAGCCGGAGATCAGAGAGGTGACGATACGCCAATCCCCGAGTCCGATGGGTTTCATAATGGGGGCGAGCAAGCCGGCCGCGGCGGCAAGGATGCTGTCGTGGGAATCAGTCACGAGATTCAGGCGAAGGTCAAAGCTCTTCAGGAACCATACCACGATGGTCGCGATCAGGATCACGGAGAAGGCGCGATGCAGGAAGTCCTTGGTCTTTTCCCAAAGCAGCTGCGCCGTGTTTTTCGGTGTGGGCAGGCGGTAATTCGGCAGCTCCATGACGAACGGAACGGCCTCGCCGCGGAAGAGCGTCTTCCGGAAGAGGAGAGCGACCAGGATCCCGGTCAGGATGCCCAGGAGATACAGGCCGGTAATGATCAGCCAGCCGATCCGGGGGAAGAAGGCAGTCACGAAGAAACCATAGATGGGCATTTTCGCCGTACAGGACATGAAAGGCGTAAGCAGGATCGTCATCCGGCGGTCCCGGTCACTGGGCAGGGTGCGGGTGGACATGACAGCGGGCACGGTACAGCCGAAGCCGATAAGCATCGGGACGATGGAGCGGCCGGACAGGCCGATGCGCCGCAGAAGCTTGTCCATGACGAAAGCAACCCGGGCGATGTAGCCGCTGTCCTCGAGGAGGGAAAGAAACAGGAACAGGATCGCGATGATCGGAAGGAAGCTGATCACGGTGCCGACGCCCTCAAAGATTCCTTCCAGGACAAGGTTCTGAATGGTTTCATTCACGTTGGCGGAGATCATGCCCTGTTCCACGATGCCCGCGAGCGCGTCAATCCCGCTTTGCAAAAGATCCTGGAAGAAGGGTCCGATCAGGAAGAAGGTCAGGAAGAAGACCAGGCCCATGATCAGGATAAAGACGGGAATAGCGGTATACCGTCCGGTCAGGATCCGGTCGATCCGCTCGCTGCGGATGTGCTCCCTGCTTTCGCGCGGGCGGATGACGCACTCGCCGCAGACCTTGCGGATGTAGGCGAAGCGCATATCCGCGATGGAAGCGCTGCGGTCCAGGCCGCGCTCCTTCTCCATCTGCAGGACGATATGATCGAGCATCTCTGTTTCGTTCTGGTCCAGGTCCAGGCGCTCGGTCATCAGATGGTCGCCCTCGATGAGCTTGGAGGCGGTGAAGCGGAGCGGGACACCGGCCCGCTCAACATGGTCCTCGATGAGGTGCTCAACGGCGTGCAGGGCCCGGTGGACCGCGCCGCCGTGATCCTCCACGCCGCAGAAATCCTGCTCCAGCGGGCATTCCTGGTATTTCGCCACGTGGATCGCGTGGCGCACGAGCTCGTCCACGCCCTCATTCTTGGAGGCGGAGATCGGGACGACGGGAACGCCCAGCATGGCTTCCATGGCGTTCACGTCGACGGTGCCGCCGTTGCCCCGCAGCTCGTCCATCATGTTCAGGGCGACGACCATGGGGATGCGCATCTCCAGCAGCTGCATGGTCAGGTAAAGGTTGCGCTCAATGTTTGTGGCGTCCACGATGTTGATGATCGCCTTCGGATGCTGGTCCAGGACAAAGTCGCGGGAGACAAGCTCCTCACTGGAATAGGGGGACATCGAATAGATCCCGGGCAGGTCCGTGATCAGGGTATCCGCGTGCCCGCGGATGACACCGTCCTTGCGATCCACGGTGACGCCGGGAAAGTTGCCGACGTGCTGATTGGATCCGGTCAGCTGGTTGAACAGCGTGGTCTTTCCGCAGTTCTGGTTGCCGACGAGGGCGAAGGTCAGCGTGGTCCCTTCCGGCAGGGGGTTGCCTGAGCCCTTGGGATGGAAGCGGCCTTCCTCACCGAGGCCGGGGTGCTCCGGGGACTTCTGGTCCTTCTTCTCCCGGGCAGCGGCATCTGCGGCTTCCGCGCCTTTCAGCAGGGTGATTCCGATTTCTCCGGCATCCGCGACGCGGAGGGTCAGCTCATATCCGTGGATCCGCAGCTCCATGGGGTCGCCCATGGGCGCCAGCTTGATCAGGGTCACCTCGGTGCCGGGAATGACGCCCATGTCCAGAAAGTGCTGGCGCAAGGCGCCTTCGCCGCCGACGGTCTCGATGCGGGCGGACTGGCCGGGTTTCAGCTCATTCAGTTTCATCATCATTACCTGCTTTTCTTCTGGTTTAGCTTGTTTGATCGGGTGCCTGGACAAATGACAGTTTGTCTTGGCTAACTGATAGTAACATAACAAAAAACGGATGTCAATACAGGGAGGAGAAAGATTTTTGTTCGCCTTGAAAACAGAATCAATCAAAGGTAGAATGAAAATAAAAGGGGGTTTTCCGCAAGGGAACGCACGTTGATTCGCACGCGCACCGCGGAGTCACAGTCGTGACTCTCACGTACCGCGCGCGTCAGCGCCCGGCCCCTTCGGGTTTGCTCTTGAGTACTTGGGGCAGGAGAGTAATTGGATGGCACTGACGGCTTTTTGCAAAAAATGCGGCAGGGAAGTGGATGCGGCGGAAGTCTGTCCGTATTGCGGGACGCGGCTGGGGAAGAACGCGGCGCATGTTGCCTGGTGCGTGGAACGCACACCGGCGAAGGACTGGATGAGCTGGAATGCCGTGATGCGACTGCTGCTGCCGGCGGCGCTGGCAATTCTTTTGCTGGTCCTGCTGCTGGAAGGGATCTCCGGCGGGATTGGCGCGGTGGAGAAGATGATGACCTCCGGGTTCCCGGTGGTGCTGCTGATCCTCCTTGGGACGACTCTGGCTGTGGTGCTGCTGGCTCTTCTCCTGCAGGGAAAGGAACTGACGGACTACGTCGTGGACAACCGCGGGATCCATGAGATCCATTACCTGCCAAATCCTACGCCGCTGAAGATGCTGGCGCGGCTGAAGTCTCCCTCGCAGATCGGCGAGGTGGGCGAGGACGGCGGGGCGCAGGTGGTGAAGCTGTCCGAAAAGAACCTGGCCTGGAAGGATGTGGCCAGGGTTCAGCTGTGGCCGGAGAAATGCATGATCCTTTATTATGCCCCGGCCGGGTGGCTGCGGATCGCCGTGGCCTGTACGCCCTTTACCTGGGAGGATGTGATGGGTATGACGAGGGAGAAGCTCGGGAAGAAGAGGAAGATCCGGCTGCCCCAGTCACTGGTTATTCCCGCGGAACCGAAACCCCGCCGGGCTAAGCCGCAGGCGAGTGCTTCGCCGGAGGTGGAGGAAGCACTGGAGCAGCTCCGGATGGAGGAACTGATGCAGCAGGCGGAGGAAACGGATCCCCAGTAAATCAAAAACGACTGCTTTCCGGCAGCCGTTTTTTGATGGGCATCGGGGAAGAAATCCCCGGCCTGATTCAGATGCGGGCGACGCCGCTGTCACGGGCGGCCTGGGCGACCGCCTTTGCGACGGCCGGGCCGACCCGGGGATCGAAGGCAGCGGGCAGGACATATTTCGGATTCAGTTCCTCCGGGGACACCAGCGCGGCCAGTGCATGGGACGCTGCCTGCTTCATTTCCTCGTTGATATCGCTTGCCCGTACGTCCAGCGCTCCGCGGAAGAGGCCGGGGAAGACGAGGACGTTGTTGATCTGGTTCGGGTGATCGCTCCGGCCGGTCCCGACGACCGCGGCGCCGGCGGCCAGGGCCTCATCCGGCTCGATTTCGGGCACGGGGTTGGACATCGGGAAGAGAATGGGACCGTCGGCCATGGAGCGGACCATGTCCTGTGTGACGACGTGCGGCGCGCTGACGCCGATGAACACGTCGGCGCCTTTCATGGCGTCTGCCAGGGAGCCGGAGAGCTTCTCCGGATTGGTAATCCGGGCGATCTCATCCTTGGCCGGGTTCATCCGTTCACGTCCTTCGCACAGGACGCCGACGGAGTCCGCCATTTTGATATACCGGACGCCGAGGTTCATCAGGTGTTTCGCGATGGCGATTCCGGCGCTGCCCGCGCCGTTGATGACGACCTTCACTTCGCCGATCTCCTTGCCGACGACCTTCAGGGCGTTGATCAGTGCCGCGCCGACCACGATGGCGGTTCCGTGCTGGTCGTCATGGAAGATCGGGATATCGCAGATCTCCTTGAGCCTGCGTTCAATCTCAAAACAGCGGGGGGCGGCAATATCCTCCAGGTTGATGCCGCCGAAGGAGCCGGAGATCAGGTAGATCGTGCGGACGATCTCGTCCACGTCCTTGCTGCGGATGCAGATCGGGAAGGCGTCTACATCACCGAAGGCCTTGAACAGAGCGCACTTACCCTCCATGACCGGCATACCGGCTTCCGGACCGATATCGCCCAGGCCGAGAACGGCCGTACCGTCCGTGATGACGGCAACGAGATTGCTCCGCCGGGTAAGCGTGAAGGATTTATTATAATCTTCCCGGATCGCCAGGCAGGGCTGGGCAACGCCCGGGGTATAGGCGAGCGAAAGATCGTCCTTGCTCTTGACGGGGACACGAGAGATAACTTCGATTTTTCCCTTCCATTCGCCATGCAGGCGCAGGGATTCCTCGGCATAATTCAAAGGGTTTTCCTCCTCCGTAACATGATCATATCCATTATAGACAGGTCAGGCGGAAAAACAAGACCGAAACCGGCGTGCAAACAGAAGAGAAACAGGAGACGCGGCCGGGGTTTCGCTTGTCAGACGGAGGATGATCTGGGATAATAGGAGACAGAATACAAAAAACAGCTCCGGGAGAGGAGAAAATGGATGAGGACAATGATTAAGAACGTTGCAATCGTGAGCCTTTCGTGCGGGATCGCGGGAGAGCCATTTGTACAGTTTGAAGTGGAGATCGGCCTTCGAAGGCTGAAGGAATACGGCCTGAATGTACGGTTCATGCCGCATGCGCTGAAAGGGATGGAATACATCCGGGATCATCCGGAAAAAAGGGCGGAGGATCTGCTGGCAGCCTTACGGGACCCGGAGACCGATATGATTCTGTGTGCGATCGGCGGGGACGATACTTATCGGCTACTGCCGTACCTGTTCGATCACAATGAACTGGCGGAAGCCGTAGCAGACAAGGCTTTTCTCGGCTTTTCCGATACCACGATCAATCATCTGATGCTGCACAAGGTCGGACTGCGTACTTTTTACGGCCAGGCGTTCCTGTCGGACATCTGTGAGCTGGGTCCGGAGATGCATCCCTATACCCGCCGGTATTTCGAGGAGCTGATCACTACCGGCGGGATCCGGGAGATCACGCCCAGCGACGTGTGGTACGGGGAAAGGGAAAGCTTTGCCCTGGACCAGGTGGGCAGGCAGCTTCCCGCCCGTCCCGATCATGGTTTTGAACTGCTGCAGGGGCCTCCGGCGTTCTCCGGAAAGATCCTCGGCGGATGCATCGATTCCATGTATGATATGTTTAATGGGGACCGCTACGCGGATATGCCCGTGCTCTGCCGGAGATACCGCCTGTTCCCGGACGCGGAGGACTGGAAAGGACGGATCCTGCTGCTGGAATCCAGCGAGGAAAAGCCGACGCCTGAGATCTACCGCCGTGCGCTGGAATACCTCGGGGACACAGGGGTGTTCGATGCGGTATCCGGTGTACTGGCCGGGAAACCGATGGACGAAACCTATGCGGACGAATACAGGCAGCTGCTGAAGAAAGTCATTGGCAAGCCGGATCTACCGATCATATTTAATGTGAATATCGGGCATGCGATGCCGCGCTGCATCATTCCATTCGGAGTGGACGCGGTGGTGGACGCCGAAAAGCAGGTCATCCGGTTTGCGGAGTGAATGAGAATGTAAAACGACTGAGGGGATGAACTCCTGAAAGGCGGGTGCTGTATGAATAAGGAATGGTCTGAAAAGAACAGGGAGATGCAGTCTCTGATCGGTAAAGAGGCGAGCTTCCGGGAAGGAATCAATGTCCTGGTTAACCTGCGGGACGATCTGTTCAGTCAGATCTCCTCCATCGTGAATACCTACCCGGCAGAAGCGTTTTACCAGATGCCTTTTTCCGGAGCGGAAGGGTATCACAGCAAAACGCTGGCTTATTCCATGTGGCATGTTTTCAGGATCGAGGATATTGTTGCCCATACCCTGATCGCACAGGATGAACAGGTGCTGTTTACGGACGGCTGGCTCGAAAGAACGAAGAGTCCGATCTTCACCACCGGCAATGAACTGAAAGGAACAGAGATCGCACATTTCTCAGAGCAGCTGGATATGAAAGCGGTATATGAATACTGCAGGGCTGTGATGGACTCCACAAACGCGATCCTGCAGAAGCTGGAATACAGGGACCTTAAACGGAAGTATACGGATGCAGACAAAGAAAGGCTGATCAGCAGCCGCTGTGTTAGCGCGGACGAAGACGCGTTCTGGCTGATCGACTACTGGTGCGGGAAAGATCTTAAGGGGTTGCTTCAGATGCCGTTCAGCCGGCACTGGATCATGCATATCGAAGCCATGTGCCGCATCAAGAACAAACTGTGCCAAAATGCCAGGAAAGGCGTGGATCCCGTTGCGTACTGCGGCCTGTCCTGCAATCATTGTTTCCTGAAGGATTGGTGTGGAGGATGCAGGACGTTATACAATACCTGTTCCTACGCAACCTGTTCTCCGGACGGGATATGCCCGAATACTGCCTGTTGCAGGCAGAAGGGCATGGATGGCTGCTGGGAATGCGGGGACCTGAAGGACTGTCAGAAAGGCTTCTATGCAAACGAGGATGTGAACGCCATTAAGGCGCTGGCACTCTTTATTCGCAGGTATGGGAAAAAGCAACTTGCCGCTGTTCTCGACAGGCTGCATCAGCAATATGATTTCCGGAAGATCCAGGAGGTCCTCGGTAAGGACCTGGAACAGGGACTGACGATCCTGGAACGGAACAGATAAACGAAAACTCAGGTGGGAAGAGCCGGTTCGCGGGAATTCCGGTCAGGCCGGCTGATCAGCCGGGAGCGTTATGCCGCCCTGTGCAGAGGTGTACAGGCGGCATTTGTGTATTCCTCGGTCTCCGGAAGCAGGCGCTGGCGCAGGATGCGCATGATCTGGAAATAGCAGGGGAAGAGGAACAGATCCGCGAGCACCCAGGCCGCAGGGCTCGCGAAGCAGGCGCCGGTGAAACCAACAGCTGGAACCAGGAACAGGGCGACGGCGGCGCGGGCAACCATCTCGGACATCCCGGCCAGCATTGCCACACGGGTAAAGCCCATTCCCTGGATGCTCAGGCGGAGAATATTGACAAAGAGCAGCGGAATATAGAAGGCTGCGTTGATCGTCAGGTAGCGGATGCCCATCGCTGTGACTTCGGGAGCCGCGTTCGCGTCAATGAACAGGCCGAGCATGGGACCGGCAAACAGAGCGACCACACCGAAGGCGAGGGCGGAGTAGACAACACCGAGGATGGCAGTGCAACGCACGCCCTGGTTGATCCGGTCAAGCTTACGGGCGCCCATGTTCTGGCCGGCATAGGTGGCCATGGTGGAAGCAAGGGCATCGTAGAAGCAGGCGAAGAAGGCGCTGAGTTTCACGGCACCGCTGACTGCGGCGACCGCGTTGACGCCTAGTCCGTTTACGGACCATTGGATGAGGACAGAGCCGATTGCCGTGATGGAGAACTGCAGGCCCATGGGCAGGCCTGTGCCGAGCATCCTCCGGGCCAGGACGGGATCCAGATGCCGTTCTTCCCGGCTCAGGTGGAGGATCGGGAAGCGGCGGCGCATCACGATCACGCAGCCGATGCCGGCCACCAGCTGACTGACGGCGGTGGCAACGGCGGCACCGGCCACGTCCATCCCGCAGGCGATGATCAGGAAAAGATCCAGGACGATATTCAGCAGGGAAGCCAGAATCAGGAAAACAACCGGCGTCCGGCTGTCCCCCAGGGCGCGGAGGATGCCGCTGGCCATGTTGTACAGGACGCAGCAGGGAATAGCGGCGAAGATGATGCCGATATAGCTGGCGGAGGAGTCGATGATCTCCTCCGGCGTATTCATGAGCCGGAGCATGGGCTTGCACAGAACCGTGGAAAGCACGGCGAACAGAATGCTCAGTACCCCGCTGAGCACAATGGCGTGCCATGTGCAGCGGTGGACTTCGCGTTCATCCTTCGCCCCGAACGCCTGGGCGATCGGGATCGAAAAGCCGGAGCACAGGCCCAGGCACAGGCCGATTACCAGGAAGTTCACGGAACCGGTCGCACCGACGGCCGCAAGGCGTTCCGCGCCGAGAAAGCGGCCGACGATAGCGGTATCCACAAAACTGTAAAGCTGCTGGAACAGGACGCCGAACAGCAGCGGGAGTGCAAAGGAAACGATCAGTTTCAACGGACGGCCTTCAGTCAGGTCGCGCGTCAGAGTACGGGACATAAATAGAAACCTCTTTCTGCGGCCCGATTTGGCCGCATGTGAAGTTATAGCACCAATTTGCGCGCAGGACAACGGGCAGATTCGGAGCTTTTCCGGACAGAAAGACCATGCGGACCAGGGATATATACGCAAAACTCCATGCCTGCGTGGCATGAAGTTTTGTAAAGGGCTTTTCGCGGTCGTGCTTTGCAGAATGCATCATTCAGGTGGCTTGGTTATGCGGTTTTCGGTTCAGCAGGATTACCGCTGCAAGGATCAGGACGATACCAAGACCGGATAAGAGGGTCAAAGACTCAGAAAAGAACAGAATCCCGACAAGCGTAGCCACCAGCGGTTCAATGGTCGCAAGGATTCCGGCTCGGCTTGCTTCAACGGTACGAAGGCCGAGCGTATATGCCAGGAAAGGGATCACAGCAGTTATCAGACCGGTCAGACAGCAGAAGAGCAGCAGCCCCGCCAGGTTATCCGCGGCAGAAAACTTTGAGATCATATCCGCCGGGCTGCATACCAGCCAGGAACCGGCAGCAGCGAACAGGAACGTGTACGTCGTGACCGTATAGGGAGAATATTTCCGCAGGGCAATGGTTCCCAGGATACTGTACAGTCCGTATCCGATGCCGGAGCCGAGGCCGAGGAGCAGTCCGGTCAGGGTCAGGCCCTCCCCGGAGATCCCGGAGACCAGCACGCACCCGGCAAAGGCAAGCGTCAGGGCGATCAGCTTGATCCGGTTCAGTTTCTCCCGGAAGAACAGTACCGACATCAGCATGATCCAAATGGGAGACGTATAAAGAAGGATTGCTGCTGTGGAAAGGGGCATGATCGTGATCGCGGAAAAATAGCACACAGTGAAAAACAGGATACTGCCAAAGCCAAGTCCGAGAAAAAGCGGGAGATCCCGCCATGCGATCCGGAATCCGGAGCGGTCCTTGAGCAGCAGCAATAAAGCGAAAACCAGGGCGGCAACGGTAAGCCGGATCGATACGATCTGGATCGGGCTGAAACCAAAGGTGCTGAGCCTTCTGACAAAGATCCCCATGCTACCCCAGAAACAGCCGGCCAGGATGATCAGAGCCGAGCCGATATTGCGTTTGCGTTCTTTCATTATTGTCTCACTCTCTGACAAACCTTTTTTCCATTTCCGGTGTTTCCGCGCTCACATACCGCTCCACGGTCATGTGCAGGTCATACTTTTCCCGCAGCGCGGCAATGGTGGCCATCATCGGGGAAGCGTGATGGATATCGATGGCTTTCTGGTTCTCCCAGCTGTCAATCAGCAGGATCGTTTCCGGATCGTCCAGTGGCTGGCAGTATTCATACCGCAGGTTCCCGGCTTCCGCCCGGATGGAAGCTACGGTGCCGCCGGCAGTCATCTCTTCGGCAAACTTCCTGGCATTTCCGTTTTTCCCGGTGTAGCGGATATTTACAGTAATGGCCATATTCTCCCGCTCCTTTTTCCAACCGGATACTTGACTGGGTAACCGGTTCAGATGGTACAATACTATTATAATGCGAAACAGCCGTGAAGAACAATACGATGGAAGGACAAAGACCGTTATGAAAAAGATCCTGGTCATCCTGCTCAGTCTGCTGACATGCGGTATTTCCCTCGCGGAGGACGCTGTATCCTCCGCTACACTTTCCCTTGACCATCTTCCCTCTGTTGAATCGGCGGGAAGCAATATTCTGGTGGTGTACTTTTCGACAGACGACACAATCCGTGCTGCCGCCTACATCATTGCGGAAGCCCTGTCCGCGGATCTGTTTGAGATTCAGCCGGTGGAACCGTACACGGCGGATGACGTCAATTACCATAACAGCCGGAGCCGGACAAGTATCGAGCAGAACGATCCGCAGGCCCGGCGGCCATTGCTGTCCTGCCGGAAGGCCTGAACCGGTACGGTACGATTATCCTTGGGTATCCGATCTGGTGGGGACAGGCTCCGAGAATCCTTTACACTTTTATGGAGAATGTTGACCTGACCGGAAAAACAATTATTCCGTTCTGCACATCCGGTTCTTCCGGCGCGGGAAGCAGCGCGTCCAACCTGCAGAAGCTGACCGGCGGAAGCACCGTCTGGCTGGATGCGAAGCGGATCAGCAACGGCAGCAGCGCGGAAGAGATCCGCGCCTGGGCGGAAAGCCTGCGCCTGCCAAAGGAGGAAATCGGTATGTTCTATATTCATGTCCATGAAGCGGTTCTGGCTGTCAAAGCAGAGAATAATTCCTCGTCAGAGGCATTGCTTCAGTTGCTGAAAGCCGGCGATATCACGATCTCCATGCATGATTACGGCAACTTTGAGAAGGTTGGTCCTTTGGGGATCTCCATTCCACGTAATGATGAGGATATTACCACAACCCCGGGCGATGTGATCCTGTATCAGGGGAATCAGGTCACTGTCTACTATGACGAAAACCGCTGGGATTTCACAAAGCTGGGACATATTGATATAGATCAGGACGAACTGAAATCCATCCTCGGCAGCGGTGATGTGACAGTTGTTCTGTCAGTGAATCCGTAAAAGAGAATCATTTGTGGACCGCGCTATGCCCGGCCGGGCGAAGCGGGGCAGACTGGCGGAATGGCTCCCTTTAGACAGCGCTGTCGTTGCAGCAGCTGAAACGACCGGATCCGGACCCTGAAAAGATAAGACAGGCAGGGCCAATGGCCTTGTTTGTCTTATTGCTTTGCTTGAGTTGCTTTCAGATATGATTAGCGGAGAGCGCGCCTTGTTAAAGAAGCCTGAAAGCCATGTCGTACATTTCCCTTGAATCGACGGTGTTTCGGATGTAGGTGGGATTATCCGGCTCGTACCGGACGTATTTTTCCACCTCTTCTATCAGGGCAAGATAACAGACCGCCAGCGCGTACCGGATCTCCGCTTCCTCCGTCAGATGGATCTTTTCCTGTGCCAAATTATTGTAAATCTCAAGTTCTTTCTGTTTGGCGGAAAGGGGTGCTTTTTGCCCGGGGCCGAGGGTGATGAAATCAGCGACCGGGTCCCCCCAGAAGCCGCGCTCCGGATCGATCCAGCAAATCCTCCCGGTCTCTTCATTGTAGAGAACATTGCTGTCCCACAGGTCAAAGTTCACCATCCTGCAGGGAACGTCCCTGAGCAGCTTTTCATGCTTGTCAATCAAGCGGACGAACGTTTCTCCGTCCGGTGTGTCATGGCCAAGACTGTTACAGTCGGCCACCAGCCGGAGCGCCATCTTTTTCAGGGCCTCATACCAGGAATTCTCGAGCCCCGTCTGGATATAGCCGTACCGGTCGTTGGCGATCCTGTGTATTTTCGTGAGCATGGAGATCTTCTGTTTCTGAACTGCCTGATATTCGTGATCGGACAGGCCGGCCTCCCACAAGGCTTTTCCGGCCATCATCTCCATGATAAAACAGTTGCTTTTGACGATTTTCTTTGAAAAATCGGAAATAAAGACCCGGGGGCAGAGGATATCCGTCTTTTCATGCATCTGCGAATACCAGTAGACCTCTGCCTCCATCATGTTTTTTTCATAGCTGAGGACGGCTGAACCCTCCGGGGGAGCGATTTTTAACGCGTAGACCGTGCCGTTGTCGCAGGTGACTTTGTAGGCTGCGTTGAATTCTCCGTTTCCAAGAGCGGCCACGTCAAGCACGTTTCCCACTTTGTGAAGAGAAAACAATTCCTTGATTTCTTCTTTGGAAGCCTCGTATTTCGTCTTGCTGATGGCCATCGTCCTGCCTCTCCTTCCTGTGATCGTACCGACTTCACGCTTCGTCCCGTGTCAGAATTTCTGCCAGTGGATCCGGTCGTCCAGGTCAACGTTGATCTGCTTTGTGAGGACCGCGTCCGGAGCGGGCCGGCCGATCCCGATAAAGCAGGGGATCAGGTATCCGTCCGGGAATCCCAGGGCTTTCTGCGCGACGGCTTCCTCTTCGCCCCACGGGATCCTCAGGTTGCAGCCGTAGCCTTCCGCGGTCGCTGCCAGCCAGAGGTTTTCGATGCTGCACCAGACCGAGGCGTAGCAGTTCAGGTCCGAAAGGTTGGCGGGGTGAAGGATGTCCGACTTTTTCTTCATCAGCGGGACCAGAAGGGCGGCTGTATCGTACAGCATCCGGTACTGCTTGGGGACGGCGACCTGATAGCTCTCCTTCTGGACGGGATCCGAGATAAAGGTCATCCGGTCGACGTCCTTCACGGTCAGGTTCTTCGGGATCCCCTCAAGCACCTGCCGCTTGACCTCCGGATCCGTGACGACGATATAGTGCCAGTCCCGGAAATGATCATTGGCGGGCGCCTTGTAAGCGGCAGCGATGATTCTTTTCAGCGTGTCCTCCGGGATCCTTTCCTCCGTGAAGTCTCGGACGCTTCTCCTTGCGTTGATTGCATCATGGCATTCCATCCGGCTACCTCCTCTGCTATTTTCCTGAACAAGAGTATAGCAGAAAAAGGTTGTGTGTCATAGCGGAATTGCGCTATGATGAACCCGGTCCCATATGCAACAGCAGTTTATACAAGCAAACGGATACGGACTGTGCGGCCGGAACGGCAGCGGAACCTGACGCAGGAAGGATAACAGATGACAAAGAGCCTGAGAATTGCCGATACCACACGGGAAGAGCGCGAGCAGATTGTGGCGGAGTCCATCGGGAATATCGCCGGCCTGTGTGACGGCTGCAGTCCGGGAATCATTGAGATGTACCAGGACTATATCGACGGAAAACGCGAGCTGCGGGAGATCAATGCCGGATTCCATGCCGCCTATATGTCAGGCACGGAGGGACCGGACCGCAGCAGCTGCGCGATGGGGGAATGATCATGAAGAAGATCGCCTGTTTGTTTCCCGGAATCGGATACACCTGTGACAAGCCGCTGCTGTATTACAGCTGGAAGCTGCTTAAAGGCCTGGATTGGGAGATCGTTCCGGTGCTGTATTCCGGTTTTCCATCCGGCGTGAAGGGCAGTGCTGAAAAGATGCAGCAATGTGCGCGCATGGCGCTTGAACAGACGGAAGAGCTGCTGCAGGAGACTGACTGGAGTGAATATACGGAGATCCTGCTGATCGGGAAAAGCATCGGAACGGTGGTCTGTGCCGCCTATGCGAAGCGTCATCGGCTGGATTGCCGCCAGGTCCTCTTTACTCCGGTGGAAGCCGCATTTGAGTTCGCAGACTGCCGTTCGATTGCGTTCCATGGCACAGCGGATCCGTGGGCGGACACGAAAGCCATTGAAAAAAGCTGCAGGCGCCTCGGCATCCCTCTCTATGAAACCGAAGGCGCAAATCATTCGCTGGAAACCGGAAACGTGGACGCGGATATCAAAGAAATGCGGAAGGTCATGAAGATCGTCAGGGGATTTGTGGCAAAGGAAGACTGATCATTTCATCAGGCCCGGGCAGACAAACGAAAAAACATACTTTACCGATCGAAATGGTTGAATTCCCGGATAAAGAGCCGTACAATAAGGAACCGTATGAAAGAATGCGAAACCAACAGGATCGGAGGACGGACCATTGATCTGTGAGAATATTCTGGAAGCGATCGGTAACACGCCGATCGTCCGGCTGAACAAACTCCCGCGGAAGGACAGCGCGGAGATCCTGGTGAAGGTGGAACCGTTGAACGTCGGCGGATCCATTAAGACCCGGACCGCGATGAATATGCTCCTGCAGGCGGAGAAGGAAGGCCTGATCGGCCCGGACAGCATCATTGTTGAGCCGACGAGCGGCAACCAGGGGATCGGCCTGGCGCTGGTCGGTGCGGTGCGCGGATACCGGACGATCATCATCATGCCGGATTCGGTCAGCGAGGAGCGGCGGAAGCTGGTCCGCCATTACGGGGCAGAGGTCAAGCTGATCCACGACGCCGGGGACATTGGCAAGTGCATGGAGGAATGCCTGCAGGCGGCGCTGAACATGAAAAAGAAAAATCCGAAGGTGTTCGTGCCACAGCAGTTCGAGAATATCAACAATACGCTGGCGCATAAAAAGTACACGGCGCTGGAGATCATGGCGCAGGTCGCCAAACCCATCCACGGCTTCTGCAGCGGGATCGGGACCGGCGGCACGCTGACAGGCATCGGGGAAGTGCTGAAGGCGCAGTATCCTGATATCCTGATCTGGGCGGTCGAACCGGAGAACGCCGCGATCCTCGCGGGCGGAACCATAGGGACCCACCTGCAGATGGGAATCGGCGACGGGATCATTCCGGACATCCTGAACCGGGAGATCTACGACGATATCTATGTGGTAACGGACCAGGAAGCGATCGAGACCGCGCGGCGTCTGGCCCGGGAGGAAGGGCTTGCCTGCGGCATCTCCAGCGGTACCAACGTGGCTGCGGCGATCCGCCTGGCGGAGAAGCTCGGGCCCGGAAAGACCGTTGTGACCGTGCTCCCGGATACCGCGGAACGCTACTATTCTACCCAGCTGTTCGGGGAATAACGGCATTCGGTACGCGATCCGAATGAAGGACGGGCCGTTTGTCAATAGATTTCTGATGCTGAAGAGACTGTAAAAGATGAAAGCGATGAACAACACAAAGATCATAATCCGGAATGTGACCATCGGGGATTATGACAGGATCCTTGAACTGTGGAACAGCACGGAACAGTCCAGAAGAGCGCTGAATCCGGTGGACGACAGCCGGGAGGGGATCGAACGGTACCTGCGGCGCAATCCGGCCACCTGTTTTCTGGCTTGTCCGGAGGAGGACCCCCGGCAGGTAATCGGCGTGATCCTGACCGGACACGACGGAAGGCGGGCCATCATCCACCATTTATGCGTCCGTCCGGAGTACCGCCGCCACGGGATCGCCGGGATGCTCCTGGGAAAGGCGGAGGAAGCGCTGCGCGCCGAAGGGATCACGAAAATCTTCGGACTGGTCTTCAAGGACAACGAGGCGGCCAACGCCTTCTGGGAGAACCAGGGATATACGCTGCGGACCAACCTGAACTATCGGAATAAAAGCCTGAACCGGGACGTCCCCCAGGGGGAATGACCGTTCCGCCGTGGATGGGGTTCTTCAGTTACCGTGATTGCAGTTTCGTTTTTCCCTTCAATGCATCTGAATAGAAACAGCAGCCGTCCCGGCCGTGATCCTTGACATAATACAAGGCGATATCCGCCTGCCGGAACATCTCTTCGGGGTCTTTGCCGGCTGTACGATAGGATACACCGGCGCTGAGCGTGATTGGCGGCAGGTCGTCCTTCCCGTCAGCCAGGGTTCTGTTGATGCTGACCACTTTCCGCGTGATCAGCTGCTTGGGTGTGCCGGTTGTGTGAACCATAAATACAACAAATTCATCCCCGCCGATCCGGCAGATATAGTCGTCCGAGCGGAAATTCCTTTTCAGTGCGTCTGCGATCTTTTTAAGGACCCTGTCCCCGAGCTCGTGGCCGAAGCGGTCATTGATGTTTTTGAACTGATCCGCATCGAACAGCAGCATGGCGGTGGACTCCGTATCCAGGCTGGATTTGATCAGGTCGTAACCGGCCCGGTTGTATACGCCGGTCAGCTCATCATGGGACGCCTTGAAGCTGAGGTTTTCGATGCTCTTCTTGTACGCGTTGTACATCACGTTATAGGTTCCGGCCAGGTAGCGGAACTCAGAGGCGCCGATGATCGGCAGCTTCTGATCCTTTTTGATGTGATCCACTGCCCGCAGCACCGGATTCACGCCCAGGTGCGTGGTCAGCCACATCATTGCGATCATGGCAGCTGACTGGATAAAGACGAGGATCACCATCCAGACCAGCTGACGATTCGCTCTGTTTTCCATCTCCTGCTGTGCGCCATAGGTGCCGGATTTCAATGTGTTGACGCAATCGGCCATATTCGTCCGGATCCTGTTTTTCTGTTCATAATATACCGAATCATGGACCATTTGCTGCGCAAGGGCAATCTTTTCTTCCGGACTCTTTGCCCGGTCATTCTCTGTCAGTGTGACTTTCTCCAGCGCTTCCGGAATATCGGACTCGTTCAGGGCGGACAGCATCAGCCTCATGGCGTAGTATTCCCGTTCCATCAGTGAAAGGGATTCCGTCATGCCTTCTTTCAGCTGGGTGAGCGCCGGAGAGTCCGGCAGCGTTTTTTCCATGACGGAAATCGCGTGTTCACGGCGGCGGGTGACTTCCGCTTCCGTGAAATAGTTTTCCATGTGGCTTCGGTCTCCCATGACCATATAGCACTGCACTTCGTCCGTCAGGTAGTCCGAAGCGCTCATCAGCTCGCTCGCCGCTTCTTCCATGCTGATATAGTTGTGCGTTGACTTTTCCATATCCCTGAAGCTGTGAAAGGTCCGGATACCGGTGAACAGCAGCACAACCGTGATGACCAGGGAGACGGTCATCATGAGGATTGAAGCGGTTTTCAGGGATAATCCTTTTTCTTTTCTGGCTTCCGTCGTTTGCATTTCGTTTTATCTCCTGGGTTATTTGATGGAACCGGCCAGGCTGCGGCGTAGGATGGTTTGTTCAGAATTATCTGCCGGCCGGCTCCCTGGCAGGCGGTTTTGACGATACAATTGATCATAAAAATATATTATATCAGATATTGCTGCTTTGTTCCAGAAATTTACCGGAGGACCCGGTGACTGGTTCTGCTCTTCGGAGCAGGGCTTTTTCTGTTTTTTGTCGAATCACTTATGTTGGGTTCCGGGATGGAATGAATCAGGAAGCCCTGAATGATCCTGAGAATCCACGGAGGTCTTATGAATTTTTTTGATGTCCTGTCCCTGCTCGGCGGCCTGGCGATGTTCCTGTACGGCATGCGCCTGATGGGCGATTCTCTGAAGGAGAATTCCTCGGGAACGCTGAAAAACGTCATGGAGAAGGTGACAGACAACGCGCTCAAAGCCTTTATCCTCGGCATCGCGGTGACTGCCCTGATCCAGTCGTCCACAGCAACCATCGTCATCACATCCGGCCTTGTTGGCGCGGGAATCCTGTCCCTGCGCCAGTCGCTGGGGATCATCGTCGGGGCCAACGTGGGCACAACGGTGACCGGACAGATCATCCGGCTGCTGGATCTCAATGCTTCAGAGACGTCCGTCCTTCGCTTTTTCCAGCCGTCCACACTGGCTCCGATCGCCCTGATCGTCGGCGTCCTGCTGATTATGACCGGGATCCTGAAGAATTCCAGATCCATCGGCAACATTGCGATCGGGTTCGGCATTCTCTTTTCCGGCCTGCTGAATATGACGAGCGCCGTGAATGCACTGCAGAAATCCGGCATTGTGGAAGAGCTGTTCTCCGGCCTGGGCGACAATCCTTTCCTGGGTTACCTGACCGGTGCGGGCGTGGCTTTCGTGCTGCAGAGTTCCTCCGCGGCTGTCGGTATCCTGCAGGCGTTTTCATCCAGCGGTCTCCTGACCTTTAAAGCCATTTACCCGGTGATTGTCGGCATCTACCTCGGCGACTGCGTGACGACCGCCATTGTCATCTATATCGGCGCCAACAGGGAATCCAGGAGGGTCGCCATCGTGAATATCCTGTACAACCTGGGCAAGTCCTTCCTGGTTTTATTGGTGATTGCGATCATTCACCGGATCGGCCTGCTGAACGGTTTGTGGGATTCCACGGTGAATTCCGGTGTGATTGCCAACACTAACACGGTGTTTAACCTGGCATGCGCCATTTGCCTTCTCCCCATGATCCGGGTTTTTGAGAAACTGAGCGACCGGATTGTCGGACAGAAGAAGGAAGAAAAGGATCCGCACGGCGAACTGATCAAAGGACTGAACCCCGTGTTCTTTGCCACGCCGGCCCTCGCGCTGCAAAGCTGCTATGACGTGCTGCTGAAAATGTTCCATATCTCCCGGGAAAACATCGGTAGGGCCCAGAAACAGCTGGAGGAATACAGCGCGTCCCGTCGGGAGGAGATTGCCGCGGAGGAAATGCAGGTGGACCGGCTGACGGACAATCTGAGCCGTTACCTGGTTGAATTGCTCCCGCATCTGAAAAGTGAGGACCATATCTCGGTGCTGAACCAGTACTACAAGCTGTCGACGGAATTTGAACGGCTCGGGGACCAGGCCGTCAACATTGCCGATATTGCGGCCAAACTGTCTGAGAACAACACCGATTTTTCGGAAACGTTCAAGAAAGAGATCGCGGTCCTTCAGAAACTGATCCGGGATATTCTGAACGACGCGGAAAAGGCATTCACGGAGCAGAGCGAGAAAGCGGCGTCTGTGATCGAGCCGAAGGTACATGTCGTCACGGACCTGATTAACGAGATGACACAAAACCACTTTACGAGGATGAGCGCCGGCGAGTGCTCCATGCTGGCGGACGCCGTGTTCTCCAACCTGATGGTGGAATACAAGCGGATCGCCGGCACCTGCTCCAATACAGGCATGGCTGTCCTGGTCTGCATCCATCCGGAGCTGACCTCGCAGGAACACCTGTTCCTGGAAACGCTGGACAAGAACGGAAACGCCGAATACCGAACCGTGCTGGAGAAAACGCATAAAACATACTTTGACCAGCTGAACGCGGCCGCTGCCGATCCTCATTTTGAGCAGCTTGCGATGCCTCTGGATGACCAACCTGTGCAGTCCGCTTAAACCGGTGTTCGAAGGGGTTTTTCTTGCTGGACGGCGGATTAGCCCCTTCTATTTTTCGCTCTTTGCTCTGTTTTCCGGTTCGCTCCCGGTGTAAGATATCATCGCCGGTTGGGAAAGGACCGGCGGGTCCTGGAGGAGGCGTGCAGCACCTTTTTTGGAAAAATCTGTAACGAAATCCTGCTGAACCCGTCTAAATGATGAGTGCAGGGAAAACCGAACCGGAAACACTCGAATGAAATTACAGGAGGATTAAACGATGAAGACGATTATGACCATTGCGGCTGGTGTGGCGATCGGATATTTTCTGTTCCAGTATTTCACCAGTACTTCCAACCACCAGACCAACGGCAGGATCCACAGGAGCAGCCGGGACAAGAAAATCTGCGGCGTCTGCGGCGGTATCGCCGAGTGGCTGGGTGTTGACCCCACGATCATCCGGATTGCCTGGGCTGTCCTGGCCTGCGGCTGGGGAACCGGCATCCTGCTCTACTTCATTTGCGCGTTCGTGCTGCCGGAGGAATGACAAACACAGCATGGATCCCGGTGATCAGTCCTGCTCTTCGGAGCAGGGCTTTTTTGCCTCTTCGCCCGTTTCTGCAGCGTTGGTTCTGTTGACAGGAATACGGAGTGTTGCATAATATGTATATACCATATAAACGGGCTATATTCCGGAGGCATGCGGATCAGAACAAGCAACGCCGAAACGCCCGGATATGTTTACTGCGAACAACTGCGGATCGTTGACCTGAATACAAGGCAGTTTTCCAGAACAGGTTTCATTCCCCTGCAGGAACTGATGGACATCATGGATGCCATTCAGAGTATCTTTGACTATGTGTAGAGATCCTGTCGGATGGAGCGAGGAACAGAGAATAAGGAGTGGAAAGCAAATCATGAAGCTCAGGAAACTGCCGTATCACCTGACCGTATGCAAGGTGGAGAGCTTATCGGCAATCGACCTGGCATCTGAATTCTTTTTCATCGGCAGGACGGATGAGGAGATTTCCCTCGTGTGCCGGACAGAGGACACTCCGGTCCATACCACGGAACGGGATGACGACTGGTGCGGGTTTCGCATCGAGGGCGTGCTGGATTTCTCACTGATCGGGATCCTGTCGAAATTGTCCGCTGTCCTGGCGGAAAACGGGATCGGCATCTTTGCGGTGTCAACCTATAACACGGATTATATCCTCGTAAAGGCAGAGAATTTCGACCGGGCGACAGCTGCTTTGGCGGAAGCCGGATATGAAGTGGCGGGTGAGGGACCGATGATGATCCGGTGGGCAAGAGAAGAAGATGTTATGCAAATCGCTGAAATTCTGGTGGAAGACTGGCAAACGGCATACAGGGGAATCATGGACGACGACTTCCTCGATTCACTGAATCCGGGGCAAAGATATCAGATCGAGATCAGGCGATACGAGAAATACACCGTTGCCGTTGAAAATGACGAGGTTCTGGGTTATGCATGGAACGAGATAACTGAGGATGAGGCAGCTGACTGCGAAATCATCGCCCTGTATGTCAGGTACTCGAAGCGGAACCGCGGAATCGGCAAAGCTTTGATGCAGAATTCGATGGAAAGCTTCAGGAAAGCTGGAAAAAAATCGATGATTGTCTGGTGCCTCAGGGATAATCATGAATCGCGGAAATTCTATGAAAAAATGGGCGGGAAAGCATACAAAGACGGCACGCACAGATGGGGTGACCGGGATTACGGGATGATTGCCTATCTTTATTCATTGGATTGATAAGAAGATTGAACGGCAGCAACGCATTTGCTATAATGACAGCAGAGGCCTGACCGGCAATAACAGGAATGTTCTTCCATTTTTTTCGTTATATCATCCTGATGGATATGGGAGATTCTCATGAAAAAGGTTCTGTATGTCCTGAATGACTGTATGCGCAAATTCAGTTACGAGCGCGTTACCGGCCTGTACCGTTGCCTTGAGAAAGCAGGCGAATCCTTTAATCTTTATGTTCTCCGGACGGATGCGTATTCCGGTTACGACGCGGAACACAACCGGGGGGAATACAGCATCTGCCGTCTGCCTGACTACGATGAGTATGACGGCATCATCCTGGACATCAACAGCGTTTTCAGCGAGAATTCGGGCAAGTATCTCCAGGACCTGCAGGATGCTGCCAGGGCTTCTGCCGCCTCCGGAAGGCCGGTGATCTCCATTGCCAACCGGATTCCCGGTCTTCATTATGTCGGAATCGACAATTATGATGCGATGGGTTCTGTCATCCGGCATCTTCATCTTCACCACGGGCTCACCGACTTCTGGTTTGCTCTTGGCCCGAATGACAATTATGAAAACCAGACCCGTGAAAGGAGCCTTCGGGATTATTGCGCTGCCTCCGGCCTTCCCTGCGGAGAGGATCGGTTCTATTCTGAAAGCTTTATTATCGAATGCGGCATTCATGCGTTCAAGGAGCTGTATTCCAGGCATGGCGGCCGGCTGCCACAGGCAGTGATCTGCGCAAATGATCATATCGCCATGGGTGTATGCCACGCGGCGAAAGCCGCGGGCTTCAGCGTTCCCGAGGATTTTCTTGTGACTGGTTTTGACAATACCGACCGCGCCGCGTCCTTCTCTCCGGCCATCACCTCTGTGGACCAGCAATGCTGGAACACGGGAGAAGCGGTGACGTCGGCGCTGCGCCGGCTCTGGAAAGGTGAATCCATTGCCGGGCAGATTACGACCCCGACCCGGCTGGTTCTCCGCAAAAGTACGGAGGGAACTTCTTTTTCCGATACGGATCTCCTGCGGGAGACCTCGGATTTCATCGGCAGCGCCTCCAGCGATACCGATTTCAATTACAAGATGAGCGCCATGCAATACCGTCTACCCGCCTGCAAATCGATCGAAGAAATCTGCGAAGCGTTGATCGACTGCATCGCTGTGCTGAACTGCGACGGCATCGACCTGGTCATGGACAGCAGGATTTTTGATCTGGACCGCGTGCTTTCCTTCCGGAATAAAACCGGTCAGATGATGGATATCTACAGCAGCCTGTCTGTCGACGGCTACCCGGATTCCCTGGAGCTGGTTTTTCACTGGGAAAAGGGCATGGATCCCGTCTTCCCCCGCCAGAAGATCGGCAACAGGCTGTCTTCCCTGCCGTATCAAGGTGCTGGTGCCAATTATCTGTTTTCACCTCTGCATTTTATGGAGCATACCGTCGGCTACCTCTGTATCCGCAACTGCCTGGATCTCCTCCGGATCAAGGGCGTATCCGTAACCGTCAGCACACTGACCATGGCGCTGCGCACTTTTTTCACTTCCCGCAGCCTCTCCTACATCAACCATGTGCTTGCCGGCGTCTCCATGAAAGACGGCCTGACCGGGCTGTATAACCGTCTTGGATATTATGAGCTTGCCATCCCCCTCTACCGGGAGCTTTCAGCACGCGGCGGGAAACTGGGAATTCTTTTCATTGACCTGGATCGCCTGAAGTACCTGAATGATCGCTATGGCCATGCCACGGGCGATCTTGCCATACGCTGTGTTGCGGATGCCATCCTGCATGGGATTCCACAGGGGGCCATTCCTGTGCGTTACGGCGGCGATGAGTTCCTGGTTCTCCTGCCGGATATCGGACCGGAAGCCCTTCGGGCCATTCTGGAATCCCTCGCATCCTCCATTCCCGAGCGTTCGGAAGAACTCGGCTTGCCGGAGCTGCCCGGGATCAGTACCGGCTTCGTTCTCGCGGAAGCATGCAGCAGCAAATCGCTTGAAGATTATATAACGGAAGCAGACGAGCTGATGTACAGGGAGAAGAAAGCGAAGAAAGCCCTTCGTCGGGATGAATGATCTCCGGGTTGGAGTGATGAAGGAAGCGGAATGGTTTGATATCTCCTAGCAGGAATGGTTTGATACGAAACATGAATTCGGAATCCGCGACAAGAAATTCCTTCGTAAAGGGCTGGATTAAATCCTGAACTTTATTCTGATCTATGTCAGGATAAAATGACAGGACAGACGATCAGTTGGCAAATCGGGATTTGTTGCATATTTTGTAACGACAGGAGATAAAACGAATGCAGATCGGCAGTTTAAATGATTCAGCTGCGGTGAAAGCTCAGTACGCTGTACCGAAGGGGCTGGAAATACGACTGACGTTTCACAAAAAGTATTCCACGAACAAACAGGGCTATAACGTCTGGCTCGTATCCAATTATGATATCCGTGACGGGATGACGGTTTTGGAAATCGGATGCGGTACCGGGAGCATATGGATCGGCCATGAGAATATCGTATCGGGATGCGGGAAGCTTATACTTACAGATCTTTCGGAAGGCATGCTTGAAACTGCGGAAAAGAATCTTGGAAAGCATGAAAATATCGAATATCAGAAAGCGGATATTCAGGACCTTCCTTTTTTGAATGACACTTTTGATATTGTGATTGCCAATTCCATGCTTTATCATGTTCCGGATATCGGAAAGGGACTCCGGGAAGTACGAAGAGTACTGAAAGCAGGAGGCATATTTTATTGCGCCACATTCGGGGAGAACAACTTTACTGACAGGCTCGCCGAGTGGTTCAAGCTCAGCGGAGAGGATTTCAAGCCGAATCACAGTTTCACGATGCAGAATGGAAAGGGAATACTCAGCAGATTCTTTGATGATATCACACCCTTATTCTATGAGGATTCCTTTCACATTACCGAAACGGAAGATCTTGTGGAGTATTTGCGAAGCCTTGCTTCGTTCAAAACAGTCACAGATCTTCCGGTTCAAAAGATAAGGGATATTCTGAAGGAGCACGCAGCTGACGGAAGTATTGATCTGCATAAGGAATACGGTATGTTTATCTGCAGATGAATTCCGGTTTGTCGGATACCTGATTGGAAAAGAAACCCTCGGAATAACTATTTTTTTCAAGGAGTACAGGAATGAAACCGCAACTCATTGACCAGTTTCCGGGAATAAGCTGTGCCTGGGCGGATGCGGCGGGAAAAGAAACAACGGAATGTCGTGGCTTTTCCGACAAGGAGAGCCATGCTCCCGTGAATGAAAAAACCATGTTTCCGGCATGTTCCATTTCCAAATTCATTACCGCAATCTGCATCATGAAGCTGCAGGAACAGGAACTGATCGATATTGATACGCCGGCCAACCGGTTCCTGCGGCAGTGGAAACTGCTGACTGCGGACGGGGCTGAAAGCGATGCCGCCATCCGGCTCATCCTGTGCCATACCGCCGGGATCGTAGATGGAGAAGATTCATTCTATGGGCTTCGGATGAGTGATCCGGAGATCAGCCTGCTGGATATTCTGGAAGGCAGAACATCCTACAACCGACGGCCGGTACGGGCTGAAAAACCCTGGGGAACAGCCTTTGAGTATTCGGATGCCGGGTACTGCGTTCTGCAGCTGTTGATGGAGGATGTTACGCAGAAAGCTTTTGATGAGAGTGTCCGGGAGATTCTATTTGATCCGCTGGGTTTAAGCAGTACTTTTTTCGCAACACCCGGCAATATCGCCCGCTTTGAAAACCGCATGGCGACAGGATATGACGACAATGGCATGCCCGTTCCGGGAAGGTTCCCCAGGGTTCCCGATCTGGCGGCATCCGGGCTGTGGAGCACACCGAAAGAACTGCTTTCAATAGCAGATGAATACCTAAAGGCGCTTCGTGGTGAAAGTTCATTCCTGCGGGCGGAATCGGCCCGGGAGATGGCAAAACCGGCGAAGAATTTCCCCTGGACAGGACTTGGAATATTCAACAGCGGAGAAAACATACTGAGTTCATCAGGCTGGGGAGAAAACGGTCAGTGCATGATGAAAATGAACTGTCGTACCAGGGAAATCTCTGTTGTTATGACCAACCGGAACCCGGGTGTTGATCAGGCGGAATCCGGAATCGAAGGGCTGGTGGACAGTAAGTTTGCAGTTCGGTAATCCGTCGTTATCAGGCTTTCTGTTGCAGCATCGATATGGGTGAAAAAAGGAGACCAAATTATGTTGATGTTTTCTGCCCGCTCGGATCGTAACAATCCCGAGTATACTGCTCCGGAGGAACAGCATCTGGCAGTCGGCTGTGTGACCCTGCAGGGAGATGGCTCTGCGGATTCTCCACTCCTGCATGAAGTGACGATCCGCAATGACGGAGAAATCTCCTGGAACGGGATTATCAGGTTGGATCTGTCCTTTGATGCCCTCTCTCCCCGTTTCTTCATGCCGGGGTTCATGTATGGAACAAACCGCGGGGACGCACCCTTGCAGACAGGCAGTAAAGCGCCCCGCCTGAGAAAAGGCAGCCCGGACTTTCCCGCCTCTGCCTGGTGGATGACCCGGAGTGACAGATTGTCCCATCCGGCAGTATTTGCTTTTGCCGGAAACAGAATCACAGGATTGTGCGCGTCGCCTTATTTTTTAAGAGCAGACGGACGGATCACCCCATGGGTTCCGGGTGTGTCCGGCGACTGGCTGCAGTATGCCGGTTTCGGTTGTGATCTGGACAGAGGGCTGATCAGTTACACCCTGGGCTATGAAAACGCTCCCTGGTTTTTTCTGGATTCCCATCATTATGATCCCCGTGCATCACTGGCTGGGAATTGCTTCTGTTTGGAACCGGGGGAAGAAGTATGCTTCACAGTGACGGAGTTCTCCTATCCGGCAGAGAATGAAACAGGGCTGAATGCAGCCATCCGGAAGGTCTACAGCCTGTATCATGAGCCGCCGCGCCGCTGCCAGTCGATGGAATCTGCCGTCCGCACGATCGCAGAAGCTGTCGGAAGCACTGCCTGGCTGCCGCAGTATCAGGCTTATGCGGGTTTTGTGTTTGACAAACCGGACAGCCAGGAAGTACGCCTCATTCCCTCCATCTCCTGGACGAACGGTCTCGCTGTCGCCGTTCCAATGCTGGAAGCGGCTCTCCGCCTGCACCGCGGAGATCTCAGGGATCAGGCACTTCAGTGTATCGATCACATCGTGCAAACAAGTATCAATCCGCAAAACGGTCTTCCTTTCACCGCTGAGATTGACGGGATATGGTGCAACCGGGGCTGGTGGTATGACGCACAGCCCGTACCCGGGCATGCCGCTTATCTGGTCGGCCAGGCGGTTTATCTGATCCTGAAAGCCTGTATGTTTGAGGAACGGCTTTCCGGAAAAAAGCACGGAGACTGGCTGGAATATGCCCGGAAAGTGCTCTTTGTCACGGAACGAAGCAGGAACAGGGACGGGGAATACCCTTATATCTTTTCTGAAACAACCGGCGCGGGACTGTGTTACGATTCTCTTTCCGGCGCATGGTGTATGGCAGCCGCTTCCCTGTATTGTGCGCTGAGCGGAGATACCGCCCGACTGGCAGAACTGCTCAACAGTGAGCAGTATTATTACTGTACCTTTGTCTCCCGTATGGAATGTTACGGGGGCCCGCTTGATATCGACAAACAGACGGACTCGGAAGGGGTCCTGGCCTATATCCGGGCAGTCCGCTGGTTGCATGAGATCACCCGGGAGCCGGATCTTCTGAACCATTTACGGGATGCGCTCGAGTATGAATTCACATTCAAGTTCTGCTACAACTCGCCGATTAAAGTGCCGCCCCTGTGCAAAGTCGGCTGGTCCAGCTGCGGCGGAAGCATTACCTCCGTATGCAATCCCCATATTCATCCCATGTCCAGTTCCGTGATTGACGAACTTCTCTATTATGTCAGCCAGACAGATGATGATTATATCCGGAACAGGCTGGAGGACACAGTCCTTTGGAGCTGTCAGGTCAGCAACACCCGGGATGGGGAGTACGACTACGGAAAAACCGGATGGATGAGCGAGCGCTTCTGTCACAGCGAAGGCCTCCTGACGGAAACCTATCCGGACGGTTCTCCGGCAAGCACATGGTTTGCTTTGATGCCCTGGGCATGCGGCTGCATTCTGGAAGGGCTGGCAGGGGAATACTGGAACCGCTGACTGAGTTTGAAGGAACCGGGAGATAGCAGAATGAACAGACTGGAAAGAATGGAAGATTTCTTTGCCGCCCGGGTTAAAGGCTATGACGATCATATGAGAACCAGTATTGAAGGTTCTTTGGAGTTCTATGCTTATACCGCCTCCCTTCTTCCCAAAGAACCGAACAGTAAGGTGCTGGATCTGGGGTGCGGAACCGGCCTTGAACTGGAGGAATATTATAAACTGAATCCTTGCACGGAAACGACAGGCATTGATCTGTCGGAGGACATGCTGAATGCTTTGAAAGCCAAATTCCCGGGAAAGCATCTGACGCTGATTCACGGATCCTATTTTGACGTATCGCTCGGAGATCGGATCTACGATGCGGCTGTATCGGTGGAATCACTGCATCATTTTTCCGCTGAAATGAAAATGTCCCTGTATAAAAAGCTTTACGCGTCATTGAAGGATCATGGCATATTTGTCCTGACGGATTACTTTGCTGAATCAGAAGAACGGGAGAAAGAATATTCTGAGGAACTTGCCCGGATAAAGAGAGAACAGGGGCTTTCAGGTGATACCTTCTATCATTACGATACACCGCTGCTGGTGGATCATGAGATGGATATCCTTCGCCGGGCAGGATTCTCTGATGTCCGGATCATGAAAAAGTGGGGCGAAAGTACCTGCACGGTGCTTTCAGTCAAACAGCATTGAAAAAAGGCGGCGCTGTTTCCGGCACCGTCTTTCCTGAAGGCCATTTCCGTTATTCAGGCTTGTTCGGATTCTCCACATGAATGACGGGAATATCCTCCTTCTCATGCTTTTCCAGATCCTCCACGATTTCATCCACGGTGTTCTCGGCAGGATGCTCACCGGAAGCTGCTTCATCGGGCTCGTTTTCTTTCCCCGGAGGGCAACCCTCCGGATCATCCGCAGACAAAGCGTCCCATGCCTTGTCCATTTCTTCTTTGACCGTCTTCGCAGCAGTGCTTGCCGTTTCGGCAACCGTATTTGCGACCTTCCGAACCTTTTCTCCGACATCGACTCCCTTGCCGTTCGCGTTTACCAGATGGATGTTGCATCCCAGGAGGGACGCCGCAACGGTTCCGATGATACTCGCTTTGGGTGCGATGAGCGCACCGGGCAGAGCAAGGATTCCGGGGAAGTTGACGATTTCCCTGCCGTCCTTTTCGATCTTGACACGATAGCTGGTCAGTTCATCAAAAATGTTCTTTGCCATGTTCTTGTCCTCCTGCAAGTTCGTTCGAGTGTTACCTTACCACTCATCAGTTAGACGGGGTGATTCGCATTTCGTTACAGGATTTTTCAGTTATTCGTCCGGTATTTTTCTTCCGTCCTTTACGCATTTCGGCTGGTTCCCTGACCGTAACTGTATATTACATCGTGGAGCGGTTTATTGCCAACAGAGCCATCTCGTAAACCATCCGCATCTGTGGTAAACTCATACTGTCCGAATAGCGGACTGCTGCATTCACGGCAGGTGAAAATTGTAATGTTGGCGTGCAGGAGTTTTCCCGCACGGTGCCGTATTGATGAGAACAGGAACGCACAGTTTATTTCAATGGATGTGAGGATGATCGGGAGGGAATCAATATGCAGTACCGCAGGGACAGGTACGGTCGGGAACTGTCTGTTCTGGGATTCGGCTGTATGCGCTTTACAAGGAAGGGAAGCGCCATCGATCAGGAGAAGGCGGAACGGGAGATCATGGCAGCCTTCCGGGCAGGCGTAAACTATTATGACACTGCCTATATCTATCCCGGGAGCGAAGCCCTTCTGGGTGCTGTCCTGGAGCGGAACAGGATCCGGGATCAGGTATATATCGCGACAAAACTTCCACAGTATCTGGTCCGCAGTCTGTCCGGCGCGGAAAACTATTTTCAGGAAGAACTTGAAAGACTCCGGACGGATCATGTTGATTACTACCTGATGCATATGCTGACGGACCTTGCTCAGTGGGAGCGGCTGAAGCAGCTTGGCATACTGGAATGGATTCAGGAAAAGAAAGCGACAGGAGCGATCCGGAACATCGGGTTTTCTTTTCATGGAAACACGGAGAATTTCCTGAAAATCCTGGATGACTATGACTGGGATTTCTGCCAGATCCAGTATAACTATCTGGACGAGACTACCCAGGCAGGCGTCAGGGGGTTGAAAGCGGCGGCGGCCAAAGGTATCCCGGTCATCATCATGGAGCCTCTCCGGGGCGGTAAGCTGGTAAACCTGCTGCCTGCTGACGCGCGGAAAGCCATCGCGGATAACGAACGGCATTGGACCCCTGCTGCCTGGGCATTCAGGTGGCTGCTTAACCAGCCGGAAGTTACGGTGGTTTTATCCGGCATGAACTCCCTGGAGATGGTCAGTGAAAACATCCAAACCGCAAGTGCCGCATACCCGGGAGACCTGAACGAACAGGACTTTGCTCTTCTGGAAACGGTGAAAACATCGATCCGCGCAGGGGAAAAGGTCGGCTGCACGGCATGCCGCTACTGTATGCCCTGTCCGCAGGACGTTGATATTCCGGGGATTTTTCGCTGCTACAATGCCATGTATTCTGAAGGGAAAAAAGATGGACGTTTTCAGTTCGCCCAGACGGTCGGCATGACCCGGCAACCGGCTTTTGCCACGCAGTGTATCGGATGCGGCAAGTGCGAAAAGCACTGTCCGCAGAGCATCCCCATCAGGGAAAAACTGAAAGAAGCGGACCGGGCACTCCGCCCCCTGCCGTATAAGATTGGCATCAATGTGGCAAGGGCGTTTATGCTCCGGAAAAGCAGAAAACGGAAAGATCAGAATAATTAATGCAAAGAAATGGGAATGTTTGGAGAAGGTTTCTGGACGTACTGAGATATATCTGTCAAAATCCTGTCAAAGCCGGACTCAGCAAGACGCCGATGGATTATCGGTGGTTGAGATGCAGTGGATTGCGCCACGACAGTATAATCGATTCCCTGGAGGAATACACACTTTTGACGGGAAAAGAACTGCAAAGTTTTCTGAATGAGCCCTGCAAAGAAGAGCATCTGGATGAAAATGCATGTAGATTAACAGACAGGATGGCTATCGGAAGGTTATGTGCGGCATGCGAGTGCAGCAATGTTCAGGAAATCGGAGGATGGCTGGAGAAGCGACAGCTTGAAGCAATCCGGGCAGGAAGAAAAGCCGGAATATCTATTCGCCAGTTGTCACGGTTGACAGGAATCAGCAAAGCCAGAATCGAGAGGGTTCGATAACGGACAAAAGAACCGTCCCCTTGTCCGAACCGTCCCCTTGTCTGAGGGAGGTAAGCGTATGAATATCGCTGCAATGACTTTCCGGCTGCGCGCATCATGGGTCCACAGCCTGAAGGAAAAACGGATGATTGTGAAAAGCCTGAACGCGCAGTTGCAGAATAAATATCATGTTTCAGCCGCTGAAATCGATGAGCAGGATACACACCAGATCATTGTAATCGGCATAGCCGCCATTGTTCCGCATAACGCCATGGGTGACAGCCTGATGGAAGAAATCTCCCTGTTCGTGGAGGAAAACTGCGAGGCGGAAATACTGGAAGAAACAAGGGAAATCAGGTAATGCAGGAGAGTGTGTAAGAAGCGGAGGAAATACCATGAGCAATCAGCATGACGACCGGGAATGTCAGATCGTTTCGGGGTTGAGCCATATGGCAATCCGCACACGCGGTATAACAGACAGTGTCCGGTATTACACAGAAGTGCTCGGCCTGCGGGAGGCTTTCCGGATGTTCCGGGAAGACGGTTCTCTAGGCACGGTGTATTTGTATATCGCACCGGGACAATACCTTGAGTTGTTTTCAGACGGTACGCGTGAAGGGATCACCGGATCGGATGTAATCGGTATCTGTCATCTGTGCCTGATGACGAAGGATATCCGCCGGTCCTATGATGCTGTTAAAGCTGCCGGAGGTCCGCTGGATTCAGAAGTCAAAAGAGGAAAATCCCAATGCTGGATGTTCTGGACTCATGACCCGGACGGGACGCAGATCGAAGTCATGGAAATGCCTCCGGAATCTTTCCAGGCTCAGTCAGACAAGAGGTTTGAACAAAATAAACAGAGAAAGGAGTAAACCCATGGATGCGCTGGAAGCAATCATAACCCGGAGAAGCACCCGGAACTATAAACCGGATCCGGTCGAATCGGAGAAAATTGAAAAGGTCCTGGAAGCCGGCAGGCAGGCTCCCAGCGGTGGGAACAATCAGACCAGCCATTTTCTTGTGATCCGGAACCGGGACGTGCTTGACAGGCTGATTGCGCTCACGGAGAAAGCCTTTGCCGGAATGGAAATTACGGAAAACATGTATGCAAGTATGAAGTATTCTGTTACAGCCGCAAAGAAGGGCGGATATGTATTCTGCTATAATGCTCCGCTTCTGATTGCGGTGGCGAACCGGAAAGACTATGGGAATAATATTGCAGATTGCGCCTGCGCACTTGAGAATATGATGGTTGCCGCCAATGCGCTGGACCTTGGCAGCTGCTGGATCAATCAGCTAAAATGGCTGAATGAAGAGCCGGAAATCCTGGAGTGCCTGTATTCACTTGGAATGAAAGAAACAGAACGTGTTTACGGCGCGGTGATCATCGGATACCCTGAGACAGAAAATGGTTTGCCGAACCGGAATCTGATGAAGCTGAAAGGAAATGAGGTCACATGGATCGACTGACCGGTACAGCGTTATGACCGGACAGGAACTGATCGACTTTATATGGAGGATGCGGCATGAATTACAGACGTCTTGGAAAGACCAACTTGCTGGTTAGCGAGATCGGTTTCGGCGGCGAATGGCTGGAGCGGCATGAGGAAAGTGAATCCGTCGCCCTGCTGAAATATGCTCACGGGCAGGGAATCAACATCGTTGACTGCTGGATGCCGGACCCGAAATCACGGGATATCATCGGGCAGGCGATGGAGGGAGACCGTGCCGGATGGATTGTGCAGGGGCATATCGGTTCCACCTGGCAGAACGGACAGTATACCCGTACCCGGGATGCCGAGCAGTGCCGCATTGCCTTTGAGGACCTGCTTGCGCGGCTGAAGACGGATTATATCGATCTGGGCATGATCCATTATGTGGACCGGGAAGATGATTGGGAAATCGTTTCCAATCCGGGGCCCTATCTGGATTATGTCATGGAGCTGAAGGAGCAGGGAAGGATCCGGCATATCGGATTATCGACCCATAATCCGGTGATTGTCCGGAAAGTCGCGGAAAGCGGACTGGCGGAAATGATTCTTTTCAGCGTGAATCCGGCTTTTGACCTGATGCCGCCGACCGATGTAATCGAAAACTATTTCGCGGATCAGTATGCGGAAGACCTGAACGGCGTTGATCCGGTCCGGGCGGAGATGTATAAAATCTGCGAACAGCAGGATGTCGGAATCACCTGTATGAAGCCGTTTGCGGGAGGGCGCCTGTTTTACGCGGAACGTTCCCCGTTCGGCGTGGCTCTGACGCCGGTCCAGTGCATCCATTACGCACTGACCAAGCCGGCGGTGGCATCTGTGCTGTGCGGTTACGATACGCCCGATCAGGTCGATGCCGCCGTGGCATATGAAACAGCGCAGGACAGTGAAAAAGATTACGCAAGCGTGCTTGCAAGTGCGCCGAAACATACGTTTGCAGGCGGGGAATGCATCTACTGCGGCCACTGCAAACCCTGTCCCGTTGACATTGATATTGCCATGGTGAACAAGCTCTATGACCTGGCGGTCATGCAGTCGGAAGTTCCGGAATCCCTTAAGCAGCATTATCTTTCCCTGGAACATCATGCCGGGGAATGTCTCGGCTGCCGTGACTGTGAAAGTCGCTGCCCGTTCGGTGTGAAGGTGGCCGACCGGATGACGGGGACTGCCGAACTGTTCGGAGACTGATATGGAACGGAGAACTGTGTATGGAACAGACGGTTCAGACTCTGATCGCTGCGGATAACCACTGGGCATTGCTGGTGGTGCTCTTTGCGGCGACGGCGATTGCCATCGGACTGGAACAGAAGTACAAGTGGGCGTCGAAGATTTCCGGGGCAATCATCACGCTGTTGATCGCGCTGGTATTGGTGAACCTGCGGGTGATTCCGGACAGCGCGCCGATGTTTGATGATATCGTGTGGGGTTATGCGGTACCGCTGGCGATTCCGCTGCTGCTTCTGCAGACCAACATCCGGAAGATCTGGAAGGAGACCGGGCGCTTCCTGCTGATCTTCCTGATTGGCGCGGCAGGCACGGTGGCCGGTACGGTGCTTGCCACTCTGTTGCTGAGCGGCGCGGTGAAAGGCCTGCCCGGCGCGGCTGCGATGATGACCGGTTCCTATATCGGTGGCGGCGTGAACTTCACCGCGATCGCGGATGCTTTTCATGTAGACAGCAGCCTGATTTCTGCCACCACTGTGGCGGACAACCTGAATATGGCGCTGTATTTCCTGGTGCTGCTCGGGATCGCCGGAAGTGCATTCTTCCGGAATCGCTACAGCCATCCCCATATTGACGAGGTGGCTTCCAAAGGGAAAGGCGATACAGAGACGCTGGCCAGGCAGTACTGGACCCGGAAGCATGTATCCCTGAAGGATATCGCTGTCGACCTGGCCTACGCGGCAGTCATCGTGTTCCTTTCAAGGCTGATCGGTAACTTCTTTGCCGGGCTGATTCCGAAGGACAGCTGGTTCACGCAGATGCTGAACACCTTCTTCGGCAGCCAGTATGTCTGGATCACCAATTTCTCTGTCATTTTTGCCACCTGTTTCCATAAACAGGCGGAAGAAATGCATGGTGCGCAGGAGCTCGGCACCTGGATGATCTATCTGTTCTTCTTTGTGATCGGCGTACCGGCATCCATCGGCGCGCTGGTCCGGAACGCGCCGATCATGCTGCTGTTCTGCATGATCATTGTACTGTTCAACATGGCTTTCTGCTTCCTGGGAGGAAAGCTTTTGAAGTTCGACCTGGAGGATATTATCCTGGCTTCCAATGCGAATATCGGCGGGCCGACCACCGCGGCCGGCATGGCGATTTCCCAGGGATGGGTGAAACTGATCGGGCCATGCATGCTGGTGGGCACCTTCGGATATGTGATCGGCACCTGGCTGGGAATCCTGGTGGGATCCCTGCTGGGGGCGTAAGGGGAGGGATACCCATGAAGTTTTCAGATAATGTTTCCGGCTTTGTCTGCATCGGGGAAGTGATTCCGGACATCCTGCTGGATATCCGGTATTATTCCTCATTCAATTTCATCGGCGAGCGGATTGACGGGTATGAGGAACCGGTTGCCCTAATGACGCGGGAAGCAGCCCAGGCGCTGAAGAAGGTCAGCGATGAGGCGGCAGGCCTCGGATATCGCCTGAAGATCTTTGACGCATATCGCCCGCAGAAGGCCGTGGACCATTTCGTGCGCTGGGCGAAGGATCCGGCGGATATCCGGATGAAGCCGTATTTCTATCCGGACCTCGGGAAGAAGGACATTATCCCGCAGCACTACATCGATGAGCATTCCGGCCACAGCCGGGGCAGCACGGTGGACCTGACGCTGTTCGATATGGCGGCGCAACAGGATATCGACATGGGCGGAACGTTTGACTGGTTTGGGGAAAAGAGCCATCCGGATTATCCCGGCGTCAGTGAAAAACAGCATGCGAACCGCATGTTCCTGCAGGGACTTATGATGAAGCACGGCTTCCGCCCGCTGGAATCGGAGTGGTGGCATTTTACACTGGAAAACGAACCCTGGCCGGATACCTTTTTCACATTCCCAGTAAGCACTGCTGCCCTGTGACATCTCGAACAGAATGGGACTGTCCGGTAAAGAAAAGGGAACGAAAAGGGTTGTCCCCATCGCTCCTCTGGAATGTAAAAAACCCATAAACAGATTGACAAGTGATCTTTCGCTCACCATAATAAGTGAACGAAGGGTCACTTATTTTTCACGGAGGTGCGTATGGCTAAAGACACGAAGGAAAGAATCCTGGCAGCAGCGCTGGAGATGTTCTCACAAAAGGGGTATGAGGGAACCAACATCAGGGAGTTGTCTGCGTCTCTCGGATTGGTCAAGTCGGGCATTTACAAGCATTATGAAAGTAAGGAAGCCATCTGGAATGCGCTGCTTGACATGATGATCGCCTATTACGGGGAACGCTTCGGTTCTCCGGAGCATCTGCCGCCAGTGCCAGATTCTTCGGAAGAATTCGTCGCCATGACCATGCGGATGGCAAATCTTACGATTCATGATGAGCAGATCGTGAAAACGAGGAAGGTACTCACGCTGGAACAATTTCGGGATGACCGCGCGAGGGAATTGGCGACGAAGCACTTTCTGACCGGGTTAACGGAGATGTTCACACCCATCTTTGCCGGGATGATGGACAAGGGTCTGATCCGCCGGGACGATCCCGCCATGCTGGCCTTCGCCTACACTGCGCCGATTTCGGCACTGATCCATCTGTGCGACCGGGAGCCGGAAAAAACAGAGGACGCGATCAGGAAGATTGATGCATTCAGCCGGCACTTTATTGCGGCATATGAGGTGAGGTAACAGTGTTTGATCCGGATAAATCAGGTAAAGGGCATTACATCCGAACAGGAAGAGATGATTTATGAAAGAATTGGTATTATACATTCACGGAAAAGGCGGCTCTGCGGCGGAGTGTGAGCACTATAAGCCGTTGCTTCCGAACTGTGAGGTCTTCGGCCTGGATTATCGGATCTTTACCCCATGGGAAACGGGTATGGAGATTCATGCAGCGGCAGAGAAACTGAAATCCGAGCACAAAAGTATCATTCTGATCGCCAACAGTATCGGCGCATTCTTCAGCATGAATGCAGAAATAGAAGACCTGAAATGCAAGGCATATTTCATTTCACCCATCGTCGATATGGAGAAACTGATCATCAATATGATGCTGTGGGCGAATGTGACGGAGGCGGACCTGAAGGCAAAGGGCGTGATCCGCACCGATTTCGGTGAGGATCTGTCCTGGAACTATCTCTGCTATGTGCGGGAGCACCCAATCAGATGGAAGGTGCCAACAAAGATCCTCTATGGAGAAAAAGACACGATGACCAGCGAGACGACGATCCGTGCCTTTGCCAGAGAACACAATGCTGAGCTCACCGTGATGGCGCATGGCGAGCATTGGTTCCATACGGACGAACAAATGCGATTTTTGGATGATTGGATCAGAAAAAACGAGGATTGAAAATATACTGATGCCAAAGGATAAACTGAACAGGAAACAGAGGTCAGAAAAATGAACAGAAAAGCACTTGTCGTGATTGATATTCAAAACGATATTACAAAACACTACAGGGACATCATTGACAGACTGAATGCTGCCATCGATTGGGCAGCGGAAAGCGGTATGGACATTGTGTACATACAGCACAACAATCTGTCCGCCGGTACGCGCACATTCAAGCCAGGCACAAAAGGAGCAGAATTTGTGCCGGAACTCAAGATTGTCTCGGATCATATTTTCGTTAAGACAAAGACCAACGCCCTGACCAGTGAAGAGTTTTCGGAATTCATCCGGGCAAAGGATATCAGGGAGTTTTACATTGCAGGTGCTGATGCCACTGCCTGTGTGAAATCCACCTGTTTTAACATGATAAAGGCCGGATATGCTGTTCATGTCATCTCCGATTGTGTGACCAGCTATGACTTGAAGAAGATGCCGGAAATGCTTGCTTACTACACGGACAAGGGCTGTGAAGTCAAGAATCTTGCCATCTATATGGGAATTAAATATCAATACAAGAGATTGGACAATAATAATTTCACAGGTAATTCACTGGATGATTTTGTCCGCCACCAGACAGTTACGGCGTGTTGGAGAAAGACAGACAACGATTGGAAGCTTGTGCCGAATGTCTATGAAGAAAACTGGTCGCTGGAACAACGCCGGGAAATAGCAGAAGACGTGGTGCATCATATGAACCTCGACCAGACTGGTTTTGGTGCGTTCGAAGGTGAACGGATCATTGGCTTTGCGACTGTCTCCCGCCGAATATTCGGAGTCGCGGCAAGATATGTGCAGCTGGTTTGTCTTCAGATATCAGAGGAATACAGGCGTCAGGGCATTGGCAGGAAGCTCTTTTCAATGGCCTGCGAAGAGGCGCGGCAGCTGGGCGCGGACAAACTGTACATTTCGGGTCATTCCTCAAAAGAGTCACAGGCGGCATACCGGGCACTTGGATGCAGTTTCACGGAAGAAATCAATGAGGAACTTGCAGCAGCGGAGCCCTTTGATGTCCAGATGGAATACAGATTATAAAAAGAATGGTTCGGGGACAGACAGTGGACCTTGAGGAGAGATATGAAAAGATTCTTCAGGAAGCCAGGCTGAAATATGAGATCGGGCGATTCACTGGCAGTGGTGACTGCGAGATCATATATTGCCGTTCAACCGTTCTGGATAAGTGAGGAGGCATGAAAGGAATGTTCACTGCGAATATGATCGCCCCGTGCGGGCTGGACTGCAGCATCTGCAAGCGTGTACTGGCTGAGACCAGCCCCTGTGCAGGATGCCGCGGCCCAAATGACAATAAGCCGGAGTTCTGTTCGTCCGGATGCGGCATCATCCTGTGTGAAAAGAGAAGGGCAAACGGGTATTCATTCTGTGATGAGTGCCCGGATTTTCCCTGCGCTGACGTCATGGAAAAGGAAACCCGGTACGGATCGAAGTACCCGCTCTGCGAATCCCCGCTGGAGAATCTGCGGGTGATTCGGGAGGCGGGGATGGCTGCTTTCCTGGAGCACGAGCGGAGGCAGTGGACCTGTCCCGCCTGCGGAGGTATCATCTGTGTCCACACCGGCGTGTGCAGCGGCTGCGGTCGGCAGTAAGACAGTTGAGTAAAGTGGGTTGTATATTGTCAAAGCAAAAGCAAATCAGGTAGAGAAAATCACAGATATGTCAATCAGAGCTTTTGAAACAGATGTAAATGTTGGCGGGGTATAAGGTGATTGTCCTCCTGGATTTGTCTTTTACCAGATCGGTACAAATAGATAACGACTATATTTTCAAAGTGAAGATCCATTCCTTTATGCTCGTTACTCCAACCCCATATTGCTTTGCCAGACTTTTTACGCTTTGCTTCCCTGTAAGATACTCTTGGACTATTTTTATCTTGAGCTCAACCTGATATTTCCCCTTTGACATAGAAATATGCTCCCTTCATGTGACAGTTTTTTATTCACTGTCTTTCATAAAGGGAGCATATCACTCGGACAAAAGGGATGGTTCTTTTGTCTTCGAAATCAGTTTTCACGCTGGCTGAGTTCCATGGGGGTGCTGACGCCGTCTTCGGTCCAGATGACTCCGTCTTTGCCGAAGGAGA
>CADBEB010000018.1 GCA_902793605.1 uncultured Eubacteriales bacterium | reverse complement strand
CTTGTACTTCTTCGTCCACTGGTAGACTTGCTGGTAGCTGACGTTGTACTTGAGGGCTGTTTCTCCGTAGTTCCCGCCGTTGGCGATGCAATCTTTGGCAATTTGAATCCGTTCTTCCACTGTGGTAGGACGTGCTTCTTTCATGCGGCTCCCTCCTGACATTTTCTGTCGGAATCCTTTGCCGCTATTATACACCTTTACCCATTTTTGAAGTGTGGTTTTCGAACGTAACCCATATTTTGCAGCTATATCTATAAAAGATCCTTCACCATTTAGATATGCCTCGATTGCATGTTTACGTGTTTCCTCAGAATATACTTTGTTTCGCAGAATCTCTATAAAAGCTAGCTCACCTTGTTCCCTGTATCTTGCTATGCATGATCTAAAAAAAGAGATCGAGATACCATATTCATCCGCGATTGTCGCTTTTGACCCTTCATCATTAAAGTGTTTTTTGACTGCCTCTAGTACCTTTTCTGGCGATATTTTCCTTCTGTGTCTCATATAAAAACTCCCTCCATGTGACAGTTTTTCTTTTCACTGTCTTTCATGAAGGGAGCATATCACAAACGCTGGAGCCATTTTGTTTTGCTTTTCCAGGAAATCCAACAAGAGCTGCAAAAACCGTCTAAAAGTGCCGGAAAGAGAGGGATTCCCTCCCATTATGCGCTTTTGTGCCCGTATGGTTTATAAAGTGGCTTTTTATTCTGCTCTTACCTGGTGGAAAGAGGCGCCGCTTTCCGGATTGGGAGTAAAGGAGATCTTTCACCATGGAAGAGTACAGGAAAGCCGGGTCCCGGAGGGAAGAGATTCCGGTCTGGGATGAAACCAGGGGAAAAGACGGGAAGACATGGTATCTGGTGGAAGCGGATGGTCTGGAAGGTTATATACGAAGCGATATGCTGACGAAGCAGGCTGATTGAGGCGTGTATCAGATCGATCGTTTCTCTGGCTGAACCCGTGCTTTCAGAACTGCGTTTTGTGAATACACGCTTGCGTTACCGGCCTGGATTGGATCACCACCTTCGGACGGGAGGTGGTGTTTGCGTAAAAAAAATGCATTAATATCTTGTGTTAAATCGGAAATTGTTATATGATATGCATACAAATTAAAAGAATATCCTCATAGACCGGATGCAAGGAGGTGTCCCGATGGACATCGATCTTAAGATTTTCAATATCCTTACAGACGAGCAAAAGGAAGCCGTCATGACAGCGCAAACCCCGGAGGAGCTCATCGCGCTGGCAAAGGAACAGGGATACGAACTGACCGATGAAGACATGATGGCAGTCGCCACGGGCTGGCACTGCAGCAGCCAGTGCCACATCTATAAAACCGGCTGAAGAAGGGCGTGACTATTTCTCTGACGCAAACCAGGCATTCATCCTGACACGGGCATTTTCACGGATATTCAGATAGAAAAAAGAATAATCGAACAGGTGATAGCTGGCCGGCCCAAAGACCGGTTCCTGTTTTTTGAATCCCGGGATCGCGGTGACGGCGTATTTTGCCAGCCGGGGTTCGGTCACGACGACCGTTCCCCGTTCCGTATCCAGCACCGCGTCCGCCTTTACGCGCAGTCTCCTCTGCCCGGGAAGGAGCAGACGGGGAAAGAAGGAACCAAGGTTTTCGTCGGCGGAGGCGGGAACGTCATCGGTCCTCCAGTTCAATGGATTGATAGCGACCGCGCCTGGCGATACGACCAGGGTGTTGTGGCCTTTGTTAGCCGGCCCTTCCGTATTCCACGAAACCACGACGCCCAGGTCATCCGCCGCTTTGGCCGCTTTCACATGGGGATTGTCTGCAAGATACTGCTTTGTCAGGGAGTCGCCCAGGCAGTAAGCGGCGATCATCCTTTCGTAGTATTCCGGATGCTCTTTCATATACTCGGACAGGACGATATAGCACAGCCGGGATCCCTGGGAATGGCCGGCGAGGAAATAAGGCCGGCCCCGGTTCAGGTGCTCAAAATAATAGTCCAGGGCGGCAAATACGTCTGTCCGAGGTTCCGCCCATTCCGCCTGATCCACTTCCTCAAAACTCATCTTCGAGAGCTTCGTCGCGTTGACCTGCCGCCAGAAAGGGGCATACAGGTTCGCGACGGGCTCGAAAGCGGTGGCCTGTATGGAAAAACTGAGTCGGGCCCATCTGGCCATGCTCCGGCTATCCACCGGGCAGATGATCCCCGCTTTGGGGTCCCTGCAGCTGGAGGGGTAGAGGAAAAGGAGATCCACGGGCTTGTCCGGATGATCCGGCCGGGCGAGCCAGTGTTCCCTCCCGGAGTAGTCGGTCGGTTTTCCTGTGAACGGTTTCAAATTGAATGACCTCCCCGCTGCGATGATGTTATCTTTGTCAATATATTTTGCCACAGGTAAAAGATTAAAACAAGGGGAACGGTCTCCCGGACGGCGCGCCCGCCGGCCGGGATTTTTACTTGTCAGACGGGGAATTATCTGGGATAATGGATGAAAGAAGACTGCATAAATAACGGGGGAAGAGCATGGAGTACTCGGTACTGGTTGACCAGGCAAAGGGCTTGCTGGAGTCTGAACCGTGGTATGTGGCGGCCTTCAGCAATCTCTCTTCGCTGATCATGAGCATGCTGCCGGATCTGAACTGGGCAGGGTTCTATCTGATGAGGAGCGGCTGCCTGACCGTCGGTCCGTTCCAGGGGAAACCGGCCTGCATCCACATCGCGCCTGGCAAGGGCGTATGCGGGACGGCCGTGGTCCGGGATGAAACGGTCGTGGTGCCGGACGTGCATCAGTTTCCAGGGCATATCGCCTGTGACGGCGCGTCGGAATCCGAGATCGTGATCCCGATCCATGCGGACGGGCAGGTCGCCGCCGTGCTGGATATCGACAGCCCGGTAAAAGGCCGGTTCGGTCCGGAGGAACAGGCAGGGCTGGAAGCGCTGGTCCGCGTGATCGAAGAACAGGTTCGCTGGGAATAAACGGCCGGAAGGTTTTTTTCGGAGGGACGGAACCAAACGTCCCTGCGCTGCGTCTGACATGATGAAAGGTAAAGGAGGTATTCCTCATGAAACAGAATCGTATCGTCATCGCAATCCTGCTGGCAATACTGGCCCTGGCTGTGACCGCGTGCGCGTCTGCCGCGGAGATCCGGCCTGTTCCGCTGGACCATGATACGCTCGACCTGGGAAACGGCGTGTACGGTCTCTTCGTCCGGGGAGCGGACAGGGTGGAAAAGACCGGCTTTTTCACGGCGGTCCTCTACAAACAGGATCATTATGACGGAGAGCAGATCCGGAATCTGGCTCCGGGGGATACCGTCTATGCGAACGACAGGAAATGGACGGTAAAGGAAGTGGTGGTCCATTCGAACGTGGAAGCGCCGGATGTGCCGACCGATTATGAGATCTACACGGAGGAAGACCTCGGGGAGGAGGAATACCTGGCGTTCCAGCCCTGCGAGGACGGGACGTATATCGCGGTGATGGGCGACTGGCATCCCGTGACGCTGGCCGGAACGGTGCAGGTGAAACTCCCGCTGCGGGATGATTTCGTATATGACTGGGACGGCGAGAAGCAGGACGCGGCGGCCTGTATCGAAGATCTCGAGTTCTTTGTCAATCCGTACAACACGCAATGCGAATTCAGGGACGGCGAGCTGATCCGGGTGGAGAACCATGACTATCCCTACGGCCCGAGAGAGCCGGAAGACGGGACGTTCCAGCCGGTACCGGTGTGGAAGTTCTGCCACGGTTTCCGGGACGGCCTGGACACGGCGGTGATCACCGCCTTCAGGACCGACTGCGAGGAAGGCCCTGCCGAGACGGAGATCACCCCGGAAGAAGCCGAAAGCATCCGCCGGCTGGCCATGAACGGAACGGTGACCGGCAAGGTCAGCGACGAGATGGTGACCGGCAACACCTGGGTTTATACCTTCCGGACGCCCAAGGGAACGCATCTGCTGTCCATTGAGATGTACAGTGGTCGGATCGTGGGATCCGACGGGATGTACAGCTACGAAGAATAAGGGGAACGGCGGAGACGGTGTTTTCGTCCCCGGGATATGATCCGGTGATGCCGGAGACCGGGAAAGGACAAGGATGATGAGATTAAGACCCTGCATACCGGAAACGGATTTTGACGTGATCCGCAACTGGATTTCCGATCCGAGGACGCACGCCTTATGGTGCGCCAACCGCTTTGAGTATCCGCTGTCAGCGAAGAACTTTGACGAAGTGCTTCGGGATCTCAGGATCCGGAACGGGGACAGTCCGTTTGTGGCCTTGGGGGACGATGGAACCGTCACCGGTTTTTTCTGCTACTCCCTCCGGCCGGAAACAAACGAGGGACTGCTGAAATTCGTGATCGTCGATCCGGCTGCCCGGGGACACGGGATCGGAAAAAAGATGCTTCGCCTGGCAGTGGACTATGCTTTCGGGATCAGCAAAGCCGACACGGTCACTCTGCGGGTCTTCACGGACAATGCCCAAGCTGTCCGGTGCTATGAAGGCGTCGGGTTCAGGGAAGAAAAGACGGAGCAGAACGCGTTTATATATCAGGACGAATCCTGGGGACGGCACAAAATGACGATCCGCCGCCCCGGTTCCGGAATCCGGGCGTTCGGCCGGTATACGGTCCGGTATAACGACCTGACGGCCGGGCAGTTTATTGAACTGTGGGAAAGCGTATGGGGAGAGGGTCCGAAGCCGGAGCAGACGGCGCTGGCAATGGAGCATACCCTGTTCCGCGTATCGGTGTTCGACGGGGAAAAGATTGTCGCCATGGCGCGAATGATCGGGGACCTGGGGCTGGACTACTATATCAAGGACGTGATCGTCCGGCCGGAATACCAGAAACAGGGCATCGGGAAACTGCTGATCGAAGAGCTGCTGGCCTATATCCGGCGGAACGGAATCCGCGATACGTATATTTTCACCGAACTGTGCGCGATGCCGGACAAGATCCCGTTCTACGAGAAATTCGGCTTTGTCGCCAATGAAGCGCAGCGGCTGAAGCAGATGGTGCACACATCGGTGACGGAATAAGGAGGAAAACGGTATGAAGAGGATCGGAATCTGTTTGTTTCTTGCATTGACGCTGGTCTGCGGGATCGCTTTCGGGGAGATCACCCGTCCGATGGGTCCGGGGCAGCTGGGCTTTGACGCGGTGGTCATCAGCAAGAACATCTCCATCCGCCCGACGCAGAACGCCAACGCAAAGGCGGTCAAAAAGCTGAATTACGGAGATCACATGGCCGTCATGTCCCTGGGCAACGGATGGTGCGAGTGCTTCCTGTCGGAAACGGAAGGGGTCAGCGGATATGCCCTGGAGGATTATCTCCTCCTTGATCCGGCCTATATCACGGTGGAGGAGCCGACGCCCGTCTACGCGTGGCAGGCGCAGAACGCCAAACGGGTGGGGCTGCTCGGTCGGGGAGAGAAGTTCCCGATCATCCGGATGGAGGGTGACTGGCTCCTGATCAGCCTGCGCGGGGCGGCGGGCTGGGTTCTCCGTCCCAACGGGGATCCGTCCGGCACGGCGCGGATGAGGACGGCGGACGTGCGCCGGCGGGCGGAAAACTACCTGCTTTCCACGAACCCCTGGGCGAACGGGACGCGCGTTACGTCCGAAACGCTGAAGGATTACTATGTCTTTGTGGAATTCGACGCGACCACCCGGGAATGGCTGGTGACGTTTGATTCGCGGAGGGAAGCCGTATTTGAGTTCACCGTGGACGACAACACGGGGGATGTAAGAGAAAACAGTCCCGGCTACGGTATAGGATGACAGCTGAAACCCCTGCTTCGCATATCCGCGGAGCAGGGGCTTTTTTTGTTGGCAGTCAGGGTGAAACTGAAGCGGTCACAAAGTTACACAAAAACTGCCCAAACCGACGGAAACGGTCATACCGGTTCCTGCTCGTGTAACTATTTATGCAGTCTGTATTTTACCCGGAACGCTCCGGATCGTTGCGTTTAAAGGGGCTAAGAGCGATCGGGACGGATCCGGACGCGCCGGACAAAGCAGTTACATGAGGAGAAACGAGCCGCCCTGACTTTTCCTGTTACGGCTCCGGCCGGGCGGATCGCCGCCTGTCCTGCAGCTCGCCTGACGCGTGGCGGATCCGCTTGTCTTTATACATCGCACTGTCCATGGCTTCCAGGAAGCTGTCTTCACCCTTCTTCTCATATAACGCGTGGCCCATGGAAAGACTGATTTTGTACGGGCGGTCCGCCGTCCGGTTGAATTCATCCGCAGCCTTCCGGATGTTTTCCTCGACCTTCTGGATGAGGATCTCCTGGCCGGTCGAGAGCAGGAGGATGAATTCGTCTCCCGCGAAACGGATCACGATGCTGTTTTCCGGGCTGTTGGCCACCAGCAGGTCCGCCGTGTCCTTCAGCGCCCGGTCGCCGACGGAATGCCCGAAGCGGTCGTTGATCTCCTTGAAATAATCCATATCGACCATGATCCCGCTGCGCCCGTTCCAGGTGTTCAGGATCCTGTCCATGTACTGGCGGTTGTGCAGCCCGGTCAGGGAGTCCTTGTAGGCCAGCTCGTTCTGCATGCTCATATAGAGGGAGGCCAGGCCGATGGCAGTGCAGCACCAGCCCAGGGAGACCCCGTATATCAGGCTCTGGATGACGATCCCGATGAGGACCGGCGTCAGGAAGGTCCACAGCGGGAAGAAGATCACGATGCGGTGGCAGCGACGGTAGCGGATCGCCTCGACAACGCTGCTGGTGAGCATGATCAGGGTCACGACATAGATGAAATACGACGCGGGGCGCCGGGCGTAGACATTATTTTCGTCGATGGTGAAGAGGTAGTGCCCGAAGAGGTTCCCGATGATGACGAGCCAGCAGGCGGCCAGCAGGATCAGGTGCGGCCGGTAGATCCGGATCAGCCGCTCCGGCTTCCGGTGCAGGTGGTGGTCCGTGTACAGGAGCCAGAGGGTCGAGCTGAGCGCGTTCCCCATATAGATCCAGGTGTTGGTGAACCAGGTCGCAAACCGGCAGAGGGCAGACGGACGCCCGTCCGCCAGGAAGGAGAACATCTCCATCAGGCAGCAGCTGCCGGTGACGAGCAGCAGCAGTGTCAGGAGCCTGGCGTCCAGGTCCTTTCCCTTGCGGGTCATGTTGCTGTTGACGATGACGATCAGCGTCAGGAAGATCCCGATGCAGTTCGTGATCACGATCGACTGAAGATTCAAATGAGCCGACTCCTTTACAACAGGTCGTGTCCCTCCGGATATAAAACACAAACAATCATCATATTATACCACCGGACCGCGGGGGAAGAAAAGCCCCCCGCGGCAATTTTCTGCAGGCCGCGGCAGTTTTCCGCGGACGGCGGCACAAAGTGGCTGCCCCGGATCTCTCCGGAACAGCCGCCGTTTCCGTTCGGCTGATTCAGCCCTTTCCGTTTTCAGGGCCGCCTGTCAGGCGCCGTAGCTGCGGTAGGTGTCGGTCGGATAGTATTCCTCCTCCTTTTCCTCCGCCTTTTTCTCATCCGTTTTCTTCGCGGCAGGGGCGCTCTCTTCTTTCTCTTCGCGGGCGGCCGCCTTCCAGGCGTGGATGCTCCTGTACAGGAGCAGGCCGATCAGGATGCCGACCAGCACGCTGACGCCGGCCACCACTTCGGAGCCCAGGGAGGACAGGACAGAGGCTGCGACAGCAACCAGTCCGCCGACCACTCCGAGGAAACCGACAAACAGGCCGGACAGGACAGCCAGCGCCACCGGCGCGAGCGAGATCAGTCCGAAGATCGCAAGGATCATTCCGACGGGGCTTCCTCTGTGTCCAAACATCCGGCCACGAGGACCCCTGTTAAAGCGATAGAAGAACATTTTCAGGATCCTCCTTTTCATCATTCGGCGATCGGTCGATCACCGTGGGGAAAGAATAGCACCGGAGAGGCCCGGAATACAGGACGAAAGATGAAAAATATGCAGGGATATTTCTCCCTTCCGGTCAGGCAGGGGATTCCCGGATACACGGCGAAATATTCACCGTTATTGCGCAAATCCTCCATTCATTCCTTTATGAAAGAAGGACAAACCGATGAAAAAACCCCGTATCCCGATCAGCTGCCCACCCGCCCTGTGCGTGGCCGCCATGTTGATCGGCATCGTGAACGCGTGAGGAACGGACCGATGGAACGAAGGATTGTCATGGCGACCGAAGCGGACACGGACGCGGTGCTCCGCCTGTACCGGGAGCAGATCGGGCGGGAGTTCTGCTTCTGGACCGACGAATACCCCGGGCCGGATACAGTGGAATACGACCTGTCCCGGGACGCCCTGTTTGTCATGAAGGACGAAAACGACGGGATCATCGCCGCGATCTCCATCGAGCTGGATGAGGACGTGGACCGGCTGGAATGCTGGACGCCGTCCCTGCAGCCGGCCGGCGAGTACGCCCGCCTGGCGGTCTCCCCCGCGCACCAGCGGCAGGGGCTGGGCCGGCAGATGGTTGCCCATGTCCTGGGGGTGCTGAAGGAGCGCGGCTGCAAAAGCGTGCACATCCTGGTGAACCGGGACAACCTCCCGGCGCTGAAGGCCTACGCGCACATCGGCTTCCGCACGGCAGGCGAATGCGAGATGTACAACCAGCACTTTCTCTGCTACGAGAAGGCGCTGTAAAGGAACGGACGGATCCGGAGCCCTGCGCCGCAGGGCTCTTTTTTGTGCTTGCAAGCAGGGCGGATATCTGGGATAATAGAGGCAGGAGAACAATCTCATACAGAAGCGGAGGGATCATGATGAACATCAGGGAACTGCGCAAAGCGTATAATCTTTCCCAGGCGGCTCTGGCTGAGAAGCTCGGCGTCACGGCCAAAACCATCAGCAGGCTGGAGAACGGCCAGATGATGATCAGCGACCAGATCGCCGACCGGATCTGGGACGTGTTCGGCGTGGAGATCGCCGGCGGGGAAGAAAAGAAACCGGTGAAGAAGGTGAAGGCTCCGAAGCTGGAGATCTACATCCAGTCTCCCCTGGGCGGGAACATCACGCCCGAGGAGGTCGCGGCCAGGATGCCGGAGGGCACGGAGGCATGCTTTGTCCGCGTGGACCAGAACCTGATCTGGTGGGTCCGCGGGGAGGAGACCGGCGCGGTCGAGATCTGGTCGGACGACCGGTAAAATGCAGAAGACGGAAAAAGCCGCGGGGAGCGATCCCCGCGGCTTTGTTTCGTTTGCCGTATAAGTTCAGTTGGTGATACAGGGCATGAAGCGCTCGAGCGTCCAGTTCTTCAATTCGACGGTGCCCTCAAAGACGTTGTACTCCGGGTTGGAGATCACGAAGATCCAGTGCCTGTAGTATTCGGCGTCGTTGTGGTCGGCGAAGTTGAAGAGCAGGTCTTCCTCGGCGCCGGTGAAGAGGTTGACCGAGCCGGTCTCGTCCTCGACGACGGCCAGCACGGGGCCGAGCACCTCCCGGACCTGCACCACCAGGGCGCAGTCGCCGCATTCTCCCTTGGCGTCCAGCCATTCTTTGATGGTCACAAATTTCCGCCCGTCCGCAAGCGTGGAGGCGCAGGCCGCCAGAAGGACGACCGTGACCAGAAGCGCGATGATCCGTTTCATTTTCATGCCTCCTTCTTTTTTTACTGTCCCCATTATACACTGAACCGCGGGAAACGGGCAACCGCACCGGGGTGGAAAAACCGGGCCGGATATGCTATAATACAGCTGCGCAAAGCGTAAAACCGCATAGGATAATCCGACAATTAAAGGAGGAAACCACATGAAAAAACTGATTTCCCTGATCCTGATCCTTTGCATGGCCTGCCTGCTGGTCCCGGCGACGGCGGAGGACGACGTGACCGGCGACTGGTACTATGCCGGCATGGGCGACGCAGTCCGTTTTGTGTTCAACGCGGACGGAACGGCGAAAATGATCACCAGCATAATGGGCGAGCAGTCTGAAAATGCAGGCACCTGGAGCCTGGACGGCTCCGCCATGACCATTACCTTCGGTGAAAAGTCCCAGACGGCCACCTATGCCGACGGCGTGATCACCATGGAAGCTGACGGTATCACCGCCACCCTGGTCCGGGATCCCAATGCCGGTCCGGTCGGCGCTCCCGCGATCGTTGCCGCTGAGAGCGAGGAAGCCTTCCTCGGCACCTGGAACCTTTCCGCGATCTATTCGATGAGCGTCCTGATGCCCGTTGACCAGATGCAGGGCTACTCCGGCACCATGACCATCGCGGACGGCAAGGTCCACTTCGAGCTGACCGCCGGCGAAGGCACGGCGCCCCAGAGCGAAACGGAGGAATACAAGTTCGAGGACGGCAAGCTGATCGTGTCCGTGGATAAGACTTCCGACGCTGCCAAGATGGCGGAAGCCCTGGGCATGCCGCTGGCGGATACCGCCACGATCGAACTGGCGGACGACGGCTCCATCTACTACTCCATGGTCGTCATGGATCTGCCGATGGGCTATTACTTCGTCAAGGCGCAGTAACCCCTGCCTGAACCGTGACCTATGCCGGGCCGCAAGGCCCGGCTTATTTTCAGATCCACACATATTTTTTCCTTGAAGCAGCCTGCTGTTTCATGTATAATGGGAAAACCATAAGGAAATGTTCATAAAATGAACATAAACTCAGGAGGAAAAGAAAATGACCAAGAAGACCAGAAACATACTGCTTGCCGTGCTGTGCGTCGTCGTACTGGGCGTCGCGATCTGGCTGATCGCCGGCGGTGCCAAGGGACCGCAACCGGCAGCGACCGAAGCTCCCGTAGCCACCGAAGCCCCGGCTGAAGAGGCCAAGACTGAAGACAAGGCCGCAGAAGTCAAGGCTGACATCGAAAAAACGGCCGAAGACGTCAAGACTGACGTCGAAAAAACCGCCGAAGATGTCAAGGCTGCCGCTGAAGAGAAAGCCGAAGAGATCAAGGAAGACGTAAAGGAAGAAGTCAAGGCCGTCGAAGAGAAGGCTGAAGAAGCCAAGGATGCCGCCGGCGAAAAGGTCGAGGAAGCCAAGGATGCCGCCGGCGAAAAGGTCGAGGAAGTCAAGGCTGACGTTGAAGAAAAGGCCGCGGAAGTCAAGGCTGCCGCCGAAGAAAAGGCCGAAGAGATCAAGGAAGACGTAAAGGAAGAAGTCAAGGCCGTCGAAGAGAAGGTTGAGGAAGCCAAGGATGCCGCCGGCGAAAAGGTCGAGGAAGTCAAGGCTGCCGTCGAAGAGAAGACGGAAGAAGTCAAGGCTGCCGCCGAAGAAAAGGCCGAAGAAATCACGGAAGACGTAAAGGAAGAAGTCAAGGCCGTCGAAGAGAAGGCTGAGGAAGCCAAGACCGCCGCCGGCGAAAAGGTCGAGGAAGTCAAGGCTGCCGCTGAAGAAAAGGTCGAGGAAGTCAAGACTGCTGTCGGCGAAAAGGTCGAAGAAGTCAAGGCTGACGTCGAAGGAAAGGTCGAAGAAGCCAAGGCTGCCGTCGAAGAGAAGACGGAAGAAGTCAAGGCTGCCGTCGAAGAGATCAAGGAAGACGTAAAGGAAGAAGCCAAGGCCGCCGAAGAGAAGGCTGAGGAAGGCAAGGCTGCCGCTGAAGAAAAGGTCGAAGAGATCAAGGAAGACGTAAAGGAAGAAGCCAAGGCCGCCGAAGAGAAGGCTGAGGAAGGCAAGGCTGACGTTGAAGAAAAGGCCGCGGAAGTCAAGGCTGCCGCCGAAGAAAAGGCCGAAGAGATCAAGGAAGACGTAAAGGAAGAAGTCAAAGCCGTCGAAGAGAAGGCTGAAGAAGCCAAGGATGCCGTCGGCGAAAAGGCTGAGGAAGTCAAGGCTGCCGCTGAAGAAAAGGCCGAAGAGATCAAGGAAGATATTAAGGCTGCCGCGGAAGGCGCTGAAGTTGCTGCCGAAGACGAAGCCAAGAAGGCGCCCAAGCCCTTCACCCTGAACGCTAAGTACACCCTGAACAAGCAGGCTGTCTCGATGTTCGGCGCCATGCTGGCCCAGGGCAACGAGAGCCGTCTCGAGAAGATCAACAGCATCGTTGATTTCGTGAACGGCCTGGATTACCAGCTCCTCTTTGACGGTGAGAACGCGGAAGGCTACGTCTCCCTGAAGGGCGAAGCTCTGTCCTCCTTTGCCGCAAAGGACCAGGGCGAAACCATCAAGATGTGGATGGATGAGTTCCCGAACTATGCGTTTATCGCGAAGAAGGGTGTCTCCAACATTGCACCGACCTTCAAACTGCCCGAGAACTTGGACAAGGAAAAGTTGACGGAATCCTTCATGAAGCCTGTCATGAAGATGCTTTCCTCGATCAAGTACGGCGAGCCCGAGACGGTCAATGAGGAGATCCTCGGCACCACCTTCACCACCAAGACCCCCATCAACATGAACCTGAAGGAAATGGCCCTGGTCGGCCTGAACGCCGTCAAGGAGATGCTCGAGGACGAGCAGATCGCTTCCTTGATCGAACAGCTCAAGGCCAAGGGAATCAAGATCGACATCACGGGCATCGACGAGGCCATCGCGAACGTCGAGAAATCCAAGGAAGAGGAACTGCCGCAGGTGGATGCGGGAGTCTACACCAACGAGAAAACGGATGTCATCGTCCGCGTGATCGTGACCCAGGACGGCAAGGAAGTCGCGCACTCCATCGGCGGTAAGCTCGGTGACGGCGGCGTTTCCGAATACCAGATGGGCGACAAGATGGCCTTCTCCATGAGAGCCAGCAAGGAAGGCGTCAACATGACCGTCAAGGCCCAGGGCATGGATTTCGGCCTCACCATCGTTCCGGAAGCCCGTGAGAACGGCGCTGCTGCCAAGGCTACCCTTACCATGAACGGTATGGAACTGATGACCGCCGAGTTCGAGAAGCTCGACGAAGCCACCCTGAAGGGCCTCTCCGTCGAAGCGGAGAACGTCATCGACGTGACTGAGTTCCAGGACAAGGAAAAGGCTCAGGAACTGGGCAAGGCCATGGTGGAAGACATGATGAAGAACTACAAGCCCGCCCTGAAGGAAAAGCTGGAGAAGGTTGCTCCCGAGATGGTCGAGATCCTGTTCAAGGTCAAGGAGCTGGTGAAGAACAACGCCGACACCATCAGGCAGCAGCTCCCGGCCCCGGCGGGGAATTAATCCCGGAACCCGTACAATACAAACAAACAGGATCGGCCCGCACGGGCCGATCCTGTTTTCATGAAAAAAGCGATGCCGGCGGCACCGCTCCTATCAGGAGCTTCCAGAACAATCAGATACTCAGGCGGTCCGGATCTCCAGCAGGCTCTCCCAGACGGCGATCTCCGTCTGTTCCGCTTCGATGATCCTGCTCTCGGTCTCTGTTTGCGCAGGCGCAGAATGATCCTGTTCCCGTACATCGTTCGCTTCCATATGCGGCCTCCTGAATTGCTTTCTTCTGCCATATATTGTATAACTGTTACGGAATAAATACAAGATATATACGAAGATAATACAATATTTTAAGATGTAACCGGGACGCCCTTCAGTCTGTATTTTTCATTCCCATCTTTTCGGTCAGGTCTCCCAGGGATTTGTCATACTGGGCCTGCGAGATGGCCCCGTGCTCCAGGAAGGTGTCCAGGAGCGCTTTCTGTTTCAGGTAAAGTTCCCGGTTCCCGGCCAGGTGCTTTTCCAGCAGCACAAGGTTTGTGCCCGGAATGCCGTTGAATACTGTCGGGACGGTGCCGATCTCTTCATAGCCGCGCTTCCCGTACATGGTTCTTGCGGGAATGTTCCGTGCGTTCGTGTCCATCCGGAGCTCCGGGCAGCCATGCTCGCGCGCGAATTTTTCGTAAAAGTCCAGGAAAGTCCCGGCGTATCCTTTTCCGAATTCGGCGGGGGAGATCATCAGCGTATGCAGGACGCATACCTGATCGTCCGGCACTTCATATTTCCATGGCGCGTCGGCATAGAAATCATACTGGATCTGATTGATGATGGCGCTCCCGATGATCCGTCCGCTTTCTTCCAGCACGAAAAGATCGTCCCGCTCCAGTGCGGAGGAGGCTGTTTCCCGGGTCGGGTAAACTCCCCGTTTCCATATCACCGGAATCAGCCCGGCTTCCTTTGCGTCATGAAGTTCGTTATAGAGCTGTTCCACTGCGTCCAGGTCGGACCAGGTTGCTTTTCGGATCATTGTTTATACTGCACCTTCATTATTCTCAGACGCATACTGAATCGTTCTGCGCGATTGCAATATATCATGGGGGATTACGGGAAGGCAAGCGGGATCTGTCATCTTTTCAGTTTTCGTGCTTTGTGGTATTATGGAGCTTAGTAGTCGAGCGATAATCAAAGAGGATGGAGTGATGATCGTGAGCCCCATTCTGAACAAGGCTCAGATGACTGAAGAGGATATCAAGCTTCAGTTTATTACTCCTGCCATTACAGCAAAGTGGTCCAAAGACCTGATCACCATGGAGACCAAAATCACGGACGGAAAGATTAACCTGAAAGGGAACCTGGTTGTCCGGGAAAAACCGAAGAAAGCGGACTATGTTCTGTATCTCCATGCCAATCAGCCGATCGCCATCGTTGAAGCAAAAGACAATAATCACAGTGTTTCCCATGGACTCCAGCAGGCGATGATCTACGCGCAGATGCTGGACGTTCCTTTTGCCTACAGTTCCAACGGGGACGCCTTCTATGAGCACGATTTCCTGACCGGGCTGGAGAAGCAGATCTCCCTGGATGAATTCCCATCCCCGGATGAGCTGAGGGCCCGGTATTACGGAGAGGTCCACCAAGGCAACGGCCTGACCGACGGGGAAAAGCAGATCCAGAACCAGCCGTACTATTCAGGCACGAAGACCTATTCCCCGAGATATTATCAGCGGAACGCGATCAATCGGACCGTCGAGGCAATCGCCCGTGGCGAAAAGCGCCTGCTCCTGGTCCTCGCGACCGGCACCGGCAAGACCTATATCGCCTTCCAGACGGTCTACCGTCTGATCACCAGTGGCCTGGTGAAGAAGGTGCTTTACCTGGCGGACCGGAATATTCTTGTGGATCAGTCCATCGACCAGGATTTCGCCCCGCTGGATAAGGTCATTCATAAAGTGAACTTTGCCAAGGATGACCCGACCACGGTCACGTCCTATCAGGTGTATTTTTCCCTGTATCAGCAGCTGTCCGACCGGGAGGACGAGGATCCGGAATCCGAAGGCGATACGGTTAACCGCCTGGCCTCCCTGTTCCGGAAAGATTTCTTTGACCTGATCATCGTGGACGAGTGCCACCGGGGATCCGCGAAGAAGGACAGCAACTGGCGGAAGATCCTGGAATACTTCTCTTCTGCGGCGCAGATCGGTATGACCGCCACGCCGAAGGAAACCAAGTATATCTCCAATATCGACTATTTCGGTGAACCGCTCTATACCTACAGCCTGAAGGAAGGCATCGAGGATGGTTTCCTCGCCCCGTTCAAGGTCATCAATGTCAAGACCAACATCGGGGAGGGCTGGCGCCCGTATGCCGGCCAGAGGGATATCTACGGAAACATCATTGACGACCGGATCTATACCAACAGCGATTATGACTATAACATCGTCCTGGAGGACCGGATCAACGAGGTTGCCAGGGAAATAACGGAATACCTGAAATATACCGACCGCATGCAGAAGACGATTGTTTTCTGCGCTACGGAAGAGCACGCAGAACGTATGCGGATCGCGCTGAACAACCATAACGCGGACATGGTGCAGCAGAATCCGGACTATGTGGTCCGGATCACGGGCGGAGATGCTTATGGCAAAAGCAAGCTGAAATACTTTATTTCCGCGACAGAACCCTATCCCGTGATTGCCACAACCTCCAAACTCCTGACCACCGGCGCGGACTGCAAGATGACGAAGCTCATCGTCCTGGACCAGATGATTGGCTCCATGACGGAGTTCAAGCAGATCATCGGCCGCGGTACCCGAATCCGGGAAGCGGAAGGCAAGATGTCCTTTACCGTCATGGATTTCCGGAACGTGACCCGGCTGTTCGCCGATCCCGATTGGGACGGTCCGATCGAACAGGATGAGAATTATGATCCCAATGGGCCGGGAGACGGAGGAAAGCCGCCGCAGCCCTGGCCGCCAAAAGACCCGCCAACAGATCCTCCCACCTTAAACGAAAAACCCATCGTGGATGAAAATGGCTGCCCTGTCGTGATCCTCGGGAAAACGGTCTCCGTATATGACGCGAACGGGAAACTGCTCCGGCAGGAGAGCATCGTGGACTATACCAAGTCCAATATCCTCGGCCAGTATGCTTCCCTGGACAAGTTTGTCCGCCAGTGGACCCAGGAGGAGAAGAAAGAAGCAATCCGGGACGAGCTCCGGGGACGCGGCATCGACCTGGATGCCATGAAGGCCGACCAGCACATGGACGATGTGGATGATTTCGACTTCATCTGCCATGTGGCCTATGACAAAAAGCCGCTGACCCGGAAGGAACGGGCCAATAACGTGAAAAAACGGGACTTCCTGAGCAAATACAGCGGCGTGGCCCGTGAGGTGCTGGAAGCATTGCTGGATAAATATATGAATACCGGGATCTACGAGATCGAGAAGACAGAGATCCTGAAGCTGGATCCGTTCAGCAAATACGGAAAACCGGCGAAGATCGCCCAGGCTTTCGGCGGTAAGGAAGGCTATCTGCAGGCTGTCCGGGAGCTGGAAAAAGAACTGTATGAGGTAGGATAACGGAATGAGCAATCTCTCTACATTTGTCAAACGGGTCCGTGACATCATGCGCAACGACGCCGGTATCAACGGCGATGCGCAGCGCATTGAGCAGATCGCCTGGATGCTGTTCCTGAAGGTCTATGACGCCAAGGAGCAGGACTGGGAGTTCAACGAGGATGACTATGAATCCATCATCCCGGAGAACTGCCGCTGGTGCAACTGGGCCACGGACGATCATTCCGGCAGTGCCATGACCGGCGATGCCCTGCTGAACTTTGTCAACAATACCCTGTTCCCGACGCTGAAAACCCTGGTCGTGACACCGGAAACGCCCATCAAGAAATCCATCGTCCGCACAACCTTCGAGGACGCCAACCAGTATATGAAGGACGGCGTCCTGCTGCGCCAGGTGATCAATATCATTGACGAGTTGGACCTGACCGATACGGAGGAGAGCCATGCTTTCGGTGAGATCTATGAGTCCATTCTGCGGGAGCTGCAGAGCGCCGGTTCCTCCGGTGAATTCTATACGCCCCGCGCCGTCACGGACTTCATGGTGCAGATGATCAAGCCTCAGATCGGGGAAAAGATGGCGGACTTTGCCTGCGGTACCGGCGGCTTCATCACCAGCTGGCTGAAGGCCCTGGCTCCGCAGATCAAAACCACCGAGGACCAGAAGGCCTACAGCGAGTCCATCTACGGGATTGAGAAGAAGCAGTTCCCCTATATGCTCTGCGTGACGAACATGCTCCTGCATGATATCGATATCCCGCAGGTCTATCACGACAACTCCCTGCAGCGGGATGTGCTTGATTATACCGAGTCAGACCGTACCGATGTTATCCTGATGAATCCTCCCTACGGCGGCAGTGAAAAGGCGGATATCAAGAGCCATTTCCCGGACGATCTGGCCTCCAGCGAAACGGCGGATCTCTTTATGTCCGTCATCATGTACCGGCTGAAGAAGACCGGGCGCGCGGCGGTTATCCTGCCGGACGGTTTCCTCTTCGGCACGGACAACGCGAAGATCAACATCAAGAAAAAACTGATCAGCGAGTTCAACCTGCATACGATCATCCGGATGCCTTCCAGCGTCTTCTCTCCCTATACCAGCATTACCACGAATATCCTGTTCTTCGATAAGAGCAAGCCCACGGAAACCACCTGGTTCTATCGCCTGGATATGCCGGAAGGCTATAAGCATTTCAGCAAGACCAAACCCATGAAGGTGGAGCATTTCGCCCCAGCGATTGAGTGGTGGAACGACCGGAAGGAGATCAACGAGGACGGCTTTGACAAGGCAAAGCAGTTTACAGCAAAACAGCTTACGGAAGAACTGAATTATAACCTGGATCAGTGCGGCTATCCCCATGAAGAAGAGGAGATCCTGGCGCCCATGGACCTGATCCAACGGTATCAGGAGGAGCGTGCCAGCCTGAACGCGGAGATCGACCGTGTGCTGGCGGAGATCACGGAGAAGCTGGGAGGTGTCCAGCTGTGACACCGCAGGAGCTGAAAAACAGCATATTGCAGCTGGCGATCCAGGGAAAGCTGGTGGAACAGCGACCGGAAGAAGGCACGGCGGAGGAACTGTATCAGAAGATACAGCAGGAAAAGCAGAAACTGATTGCGGAAGGGAAGATTAAGAAAGAAAAGCCGTTGCCGGGAATTACGGAAGAAGAAAAGCCGTTTGATATCCCGGAGAGTTGGAAATGGGTGCGATTAAGTACAGTCATTGATCTGTTGTCTGGATCCGATCTTACTCCTGATAAATACAATTCATCAAAAGATGGAATCCCCTATATTACAGGGGCAAGCAATCTGGATGAAAACAAATTGATTATCAATCGTTGGACCCTTTATCCAAACAACATCGCACACAAGGGTGATCTTCTTCTTACCTGCAAAGGCACCGTAGGGAAAACTGCAGTTTTGAATGAAAATGAAGTTCATATTGCACGGCAATTAATGTCCATCACTCCAGTGGGAACAGATACACAGTATTTGCAGTTCTATATTCAGAGCCAAGTGGAAGGACTGAAAACCAAAGCAAAAAGCATGATTCCTGGCATTGAAAGAAATACTGTCCTTCAACTTGTTTTTGCCCTTCCGCCTCTCGCTGAACAAAAGCGAATCGTTGCCAAAATCGAAGAGCTCCTGCCGCTGATTGACCGGTATGAAAAAGCCTGGAGCCGGCTGGAAGAATTCAACAAGCGGTTCCCGGATGATATGCAGAAATCCATCCTGCAGATGGCAATCCAGGGAAAACTGGTGGAACAGCGTCCGGAGGAAGGGACCGGGGAAGAACTTTACCAGCAGATCCAGCAAGAGAAGCAGAAACTGATCAAAGAAGGAAAAATCAAGAAAGAGAAGCCCCTGACAGAGATTACCGAAGAAGAGAAGCCGTTTGATATTCCGGTAAGTTGGAAATGGGTGCGTCTGAACTCCATCTATAATTTTATCGACTATAGAGGAAAAACTCCGACAAAAAAACAACATGGAATTAGGCTAATTGGCTCTGCTAATATTCGAAATGGATATCTCGATTTCAGCAAAGAAGATGTGTATATATCTGAGGAAGAATATTTAACAAGGAAGAGCAGAGGATTAACAAAGAACGGTGATATTCTTTTCATCACTGAAGGTGGTTCAATGGGTTATGCTGCCATTAACACCTGGGTAGGAGAATGTAGCTGTGGCCAACGAGTTATTACTTTGCAAGCATATAGCCTGGATCTCATTGCTAATCCACTATATCTTCGGTTTATCCAATCAACATATTTTCAGAAAGAGATAAGAGAAAGAAAGACGGGCTCTGCAGCTCAGGGTATAAAGGGTGATACTATGAAAAAAGTCCTTATTCCCCTCCCACCTCTTGCGGAACAAAAGCGCATCGTTGCCCGGCTGGAAGAACTCTTACCCCTTTGTGAAGCCCTGAAATCATAAAGAGTCCCCAGGGTTAGGTGCACGTAAACACGGAAACGGGAAACGGTCTTTTCCGTTTCACCGTTTTGCATTGACGAAGCTGTTGATCTGCCATGGGGAGCACGGATGGACGTATCGGGAATAAGGAACCGGGAGGTTGGGACATGAAGATCATGGTCAGCGCCTGCCTGCTGGGGGAGAACTGCAAGTACAACGGCGGGAACAACCGAAACGAGGAACTGATCCGCCAGCTGTCCGGACATACGGTCATTCCTGTGTGCCCGGAGGTGCTAGGCGGACTGCCGGTTCCGCGGGTTCCTGCGGAGATCGTCGACGGGGTCGTGACGAACCGGGAAGGGGTATCCGTGGACGAGGCGTTCCGGAAGGGGGCAGCCGCAGCCCTGGAAACCGCCCTGCGGGAACAGCCGGATATCATCATCCTCCAGTCCAGAAGCCCCAGCTGCGGGGTAAAACAGATCTATGACGGAACCTTTTCCGGCAGCCTGATCCCGGGCATGGGCGTGTTCGCGGAGATGGCGAAAAAGGCCGGTTTCCGGGTGGGGGATGCGGAGGATCTGTATAAGGAGCTTTAAGACGTACTGACATGACCGGGGAAAATGTGTATACCGGATGGGGAAGAGCCTGATCGGTTCTTCCCTGTTTTTTGTTTATGTGGTATTATTCTGTCATACGGTTAATGCGTTGAAAACGATGCATGATCTTAATTTGGCGGGTGAAAGAAAATGGGTGTTTTAAGCTGGATCATCGTTGGCGGTCTTGCCGGACTGATTGCCGGGAAGATCATGGGAAAAGGCCATGGGTTTATCGGCAACATCATCATCGGAATCATCGGGGCAAACATCGGCGGATTTGTGGCTTCCAGATTCGGCCTGGGACAGGTGGACGGGATCAATCTCACCAGCATCCTGATCGCCGCGGGCGGTGCTGTGATCCTTCTGGCACTCCTGCGCCTGATCCGGGGAAAACAATGATGCGGGGAAAAAGAATCTGAATTGCTGTACGATGAAACGTACGGTATTGCTGATACGAAACATATGAAACAGAGGGACGGCCTGTTCTGTTTCATATGTTTTGCTTTACGGACAACCAAAGAGCATGGATGGACGTATCGGGAATAAAGGAGAACCTCAATGCGGTTGTTTGTGGCTGTGGAGCCGTCCCCGGGATTCCGTGCGGCGCTTTCGGATGTAAAGGAAAAACTCCGGGAAGCCGGGGTGACAGGGAAGTACCGGGAGGATGCGGGCCTGCATCTGACGCTGGCGTTCATCGGGGAATGGCCGGACGCGGCAGGGGTACTTGAAGTCCTGCCGGCGGTGAGGGAACCGTTTTCCGTTACCCTGTCGCATCCGGGGATCTTTCCGGGAGCCAACGTCCTGTGGGCGGGGATCGAGCCGTCGGAAGAGCTGGAACAGCTGGCGGCACAGGTCGGAAAGAACCTCGATGATGCCGGGATTCCCTATGACCGGAAGGCGTTCAAAGCGCATATCACCCTGGCAAGGAAGCCGGTCGTTCCGGAAGGGATCGTCCTGCCGGAGATCGCGGTTCCACGCGTGTCGATGATCGTCGACGAGGTATGCCTGTACCGCTCCGACCGCGGGGAGAACGGGATGGAATATACGGTGATCGGAAGAACAGGAAAGAAGGAGGATGAACACGATGAAACTGGCGGAAGCATTACAGGAGAGGGCTGACCTGAACAGGAAGATCACAAGCCTGCGGGGCAGGCTGGAGAATGTGGTGCTGGTCCAGGAAGGGGAGGAACCGGTGGAGAATCCCCGGGAACTGCTCGGGGAACTGGATGAATCTGTTGCCCGCCTGGAGTATCTGATGGCGGCGATCAATCACACGAATGATGTGACGGAAGCCGACGGAATGACGCTGACGCAGCTGATCGCCAAGAAGGACGCGCTGATGCTGAAGGCGGCGGTATACAGGGGAATGGTTCAGGAAGCCGGATCCAATACCGGCAGGGCCAGGGGAACAGAGATCCGGGTGATCCCTGCGGTGAATGTGCCGGGACTGCAGAAGGAAGCGGACCGGATGGCGAAGGAGATCAGACAGCTGGACAATCTGCTGCAGGCAACGAACTGGACAAAGGACCTGGTTGAATAAACGCTGTTGGAAGTAGTTTCATCAGGCGCATATCAGGCGGCAACTGCCTAAGTTGCGGTGCGTAACGGCTCGTTTACTGATCGTAACGGGGCACGGGGCACATGAGCATTGTAAGAAGGTCGTAAGACACTGATCGCGCAATACCGGATATGGATGATGAAACGAGGGCGGGATCGGGGAAAGCAACGGAGGACTTGGCATGACAGGGACGTTAATCAATACGGGAGCCATCATTGCAGGGGGATTGTTCGGAGTCCTGTTCGGGCGGCTGATCAGGGAACGCCATCAGGAAACGCTGACCATGGCCTGCGGCGTGGGAACGATGTTCCTTGGAATTGCCGGCGCAATGAAGTATATGCTTCACAGCGACCTGCTCCCGGGCGGCGGGGGAATGCTGATCGTGGCCTGCCTGGCACTCGGCGGCCTGATCGGTGAAATCATCAATATTGAAGGACTGTTCGAACGGTTTGGCGAATGGCTGAAACAGAAGACCGGGAACGCAAAGGACCAGGGGTTTGTCCCTGGCTTTGTGACGGCTTCCCTGACGGTATGCATCGGCGCCATGGCGATCATGGGCGCGATCCAGGACGGGATCTCGGGCGACTGGTCAACGCTGGGGGCCAAGGCAATCCTGGACCTGATCATTGTGATGGTGATGACCTGTTCCATGGGGAAGGGCTGTGCTTTTTCGGCCATCCCCGTTTTCCTGTGGGAAGGCGGACTGACCCTCCTGGCGTCGGTCCTCCGTCCGGTGATGACGGATGCGGCGATGGGGTATCTGTCACTGGTCGGCTCCGTGCTGATCTTCTGCGTCGGATTGAATCTGGTCTGGGGGAAAAAGATCCGGGTGGCCAATCTTCTACCCGCGGTGATCCTGGCGGTCGTCGCCGCCTTTTTACCGATACAGTTCTAATGATTCCGGACGGATCGGCAAAAAGCCGGCGTCCGTTCATGACGGGCGCCGGCCGAAAAAAGGGGGAAAGTATAAAGGGGACATCTATCTGATCATTCCCGTCGGGAGAACGGAAATGTTGCAGCTTGGCGAAAGTGGCGGCCGCTCACTTTCTGTTTGCGGTTTCAGTATAGACCGGGTTTGTGAACCCTGCGTGAAGCGAAGGTGAAACTCTCTTTTTCAGCAGGTGAAAGAGTGAAAATGTGTGATCAGAGCGGATGGATCTCTGTGATCCGGTCGAGGTCGATCTCCTGTTTCTGTCCGGTTTCGTCCACCAGGAGAAGCCTGCGGCGGACCGGATCGATCTTCCGGACAGATCCTTCGGCGGCGGCGTATGAGCCGCCGTCTTTCTTTGTGTCCGGAACAAAGAAAGTGATGCTATATGATCGGAGGGGATCCTCTTCGGCCGGATGTGAAAGAGATGCCGCGATCTCATTCAGACAGCGGTTGATCTGTTCCTTCCGGCTCTCGCCGGGTTCGATCCATGTGCCGGTCTCCCGGGCTTCCTCCCGGATGATATCGTCATAGCCGGTCAGGGCGGCGAAGGGGGAGAACTGGGCGGCCCGGTTATACCGGCTCATCCGGGGACGGGAGGGGGATTCCCAGTGCGGCTGGTCGATAATCTCCGCGTAGACGACGCGCGGATCCGGGGTGCTATTGTCTTTCATGCCGGATCATCTCCTTCCGCGGGGAGGGTACCTGCCCGGTGACCGCCGATCTGTCCGTTGCGCTGGATCGTGGTGGCGCCTTTCTGCAGGTTCATGCCCTTGAGGACGGCGTTCTTTCCGAACCGTTCCTGCATGGCGAGGGCGGCCTTCTGCAGTTTCTTTTCCTTCCTGTCGGCGGCATCCTCGCTTTCCTTCTGCTTTTCCAGGGCGGCATAGTCGGTGAACAGATCCAGCTGCACCGGGGCCTCTTCCGGGATCTGATCCTCGGGGATCAGGTTGCAGGCGGCGACATACATCCGCCGGACAGACAGGTCCGGGTCGATGATTCGGTCGTACAGGTCCATCATGACGGCCGTGATGCGGCGGGCGGAGCTGGTCCAGCGGTCGATATTGCCGGTCCCGTGGGCCATTTTCGGGGCCGGGCGGCCGTAGAAGTCGGGCTTTACCTCGCCCCGGTAAGGCCGGCCTGTTCTGGCGACAAGATATCGGGGAGCGCCCCCCGGGCCGCCTTCGGCAGGGATCAGGCTGGCCCGGTCGTAGCCGACGGTCAGGGTGATCTTTCTGGTGACGACGCCCTTGCGGACCAGGTCCATGGCCATGAGCTCCGTCATCTCACGGACGATGAGCTTTGCCTGATCAAAATCATAGGGTTCGGAAAGGACCTGGCCGCTGGAGATGCCGGTCTCCTCCGGCTTGTACGCCTTGATGTCGCTGATCAGGGTCGGCTCCCAGCCCCAGGCGTGGTCGATCAGGAGCTCGGCATTGACGCCTATGGCTTTGTAAAGCACCGCTTCGTTCTTCGTGCTCAGGCGGGCCACGTCCCCCATGGTCCTGCAGCCGAGGGAGGCGAGGGTGGCGGCGGTGCCGCGGCCGACGCGCCAGAAGTCCGTGATCGGGGTATGGCACCAGAGCTGTTCCCGGTAGGACTTCTCGTCCAGCTCCGCGATCCGCACCCCGTCCCGGTCCGCCGGGACATGCTTGGCGACGATGTCCATGGCGACCTTGGCGAGATACATGTTTGTCCCGATGCCGGCGGTGGCGGTGATGCCGGTCTCCTTCAGGACCGTCCGGATCATGGTGATGGCCAGGTCATGGGCGGAGAGGCCGTAGGTCTTCAGATAACCGGTGACGTCCAGGAAACATTCGTCGATGGAGTAGACATGGATATCCTCGGAGGAGACATACCGCATATAGATGGAGAAAACCCGGCGGCTGATCTCCTCATACAGCTGCATCCGCGGCGGCGCGGCGATGTAGGCGGCCTCCAGGGACGGGTCTTTGGCGAGGGCGAGGGCGTCGGCACTGGAGGAGGTGAAGGACGGAATGCCGAGGCGGCGCGCCTTCCGCAGGCGCTCCGCGTTGACCTCCTTCATCTTCTGCACGACCTCGAAGAGCCGGGCGCGGCCGGAGATGCCGTAAGCCTTCAGGGAAGGGGAGACGGCAAGGCAGATGGTCTTTTCCGTGCGGCTCTCATCCGCGACGACCAGGTTCGTGGTCAGGGGATCCAGCTTCCGGCTGACGCACTCCACGGAGGCGTAGAAGGACTTCAGGTCGATGGCGATATACCGGCGTTCCATTGGCCCCTCTCCTTTCCGCGGAATGCTGTCCTGATCCGGAGGATAATCCGTTCATCTGCATTATAGCACAAAAAACTTGTGCGCGGAAGGGGAACAGAAAACGGAACTTTTTTTCGCCGCTGCCGTCTGACAGGGTGAAGACGGAAACAGGAAAGGACGGATCGTTTATGAAGAAGATCATTGCGCTGCTGACGGGGATTCTGCTGCTGGTTTCCGTTGCGGTTGCGGAGGAAGCTCCGAAGACGATACAGAATGTGACGCCGCTGGGCGATATCCGGAAGAAGCTGGATGAGGGGATCACCATTGAGAAGGTCTACTACACCGACGGGTACGGCTTTTCCACCAGTGAGTTTACCACGGAGGATCCGGAGGAGATCGCCCGGCTATGGGATGCGGTGAACGCGATCGTCGTGGGCAAAAAGGCGGATGGATCCATCACGGACTGGTATCCGATGATCGATTTCTGCCTGAGCGACGGAACGGAGGGCATCGTTCCCTTTGAAGCGACGTGGCTGTGCATCGGGAAGGATAACTATGAGATCAGCAACGCGGACGCTTTCTGGGACCTGACATCGGAACTGGTCGTGAAGTACACGGAAACGGAGCGGGCTGAGGAAAACAAATAAGCGCGACAGCTCTGCATAGACAAAAACACGGCGGGCATGGTACAATATCCCATGATCAGGAAAAACTGCAATAAACCGATACCGGCCCGGCCGGTTTCCGGTATGAACGACGGAGGACTGCCCAGATGCAGAGCATACGAAGCGTGTATAAGATCGGCCACGGGCCATCCAGTTCCCATACGGTCGGACCGTACAATGCGGCCAAGATTTTCCGGAAGCGGCACCCGGAGGCGGATGCGTTCCGCGTGACGCTGTACGGCTCCCTGGCCTTTACCGGAGCCGGGCACGGAACCGGGAAGGCGATCCTGTCCGGTCTGCCGGGCGCGGAGATCCTGACGGATACGAAGACCGGGATCAACGACCTGCCGCATCCCAATACGATGCTCTTTGAAGCCCTGGAGGACGGAGAGGTCATCGACAGCGTGCGGGTGTTCTCCATCGGGGGCGGCTCCATCCGGTTCGAGAATGAACCGGACGAGGAGGAGACGGAAGTCTATCCGGAGACGAACCTGGCGGAGGTGCTGGACGTCTGCCGGGAAGAAAAAATGACGCTGGCGGAATGGATCTGCAGGCGGGAGGGAGAAGGCTTCCGGGAATACCTGGCCACGGTCTGGCAGGCGATGAAGGAAGAGGTGGAGCGCGGGATCTCCGCGGAAGGGATCCTTCCCGGCGGGCTGAACGTGCGGCGGAAGGCAAAGATCCTCTACGAAAAGCGGTGCTACAACGAGAGCGCCGACGTGACGATGAACCGGGTGATCGCGGCGTACGCCTATGCGGCAAGCGAGGAGAACGCGGACGAGAACATCGTCGTGACGGCGCCGACCTGCGGCAGCTGCGGCGTGATCCCGGCGGTCTTCTACTATATGGAGAAGGACCGGGGATTCCCGGAGGAGGAGATCCTGGACGCGCTGGCCGTGGCGGGAATGGTCGGGAACGTGATCCGGACGAACGCCAGCATCTCCGGCGCCGAATGCGGCTGCCAGGCGGAGATCGGGAGCGCGTGCTCCATGGCGGCGGCCGGGCTGGCGGCGCTGTACAAGCTGAACCTGGGGCAGATCGAATACGCGGCGGAGATCGCTATGGAACATCACCTTGGGCTGACCTGCGATCCGATCAACGGGCTGGTGCAGATCCCCTGCATCGAGCGGAACGCGGTGGCGGCGATGAGGGCGATCTCCGCGGTGAACCTTTCCCGGTTCCTGTATGAGACCCGGAAGATCTCCTTTGACGTGGTGATCGACACCATGTGCCAGACAGGAAGGGACATGAACGAAAAGTACCGGGAGACCTCCCACGGCGGCCTGGCGCAGATGTACCGGGCAAAATGACGGTTCCCGCAGGAAGGGGATCACGGTATAACGACAGGAAAGAAACAAGTCCGTGATCCGGAAGAAACCGGACGTTCAATTCGTTAAAAAAATGGAAGGATCCGGCAGAAGGATCCCGGTGATCCGGAATGAAAAGGAGGATAATACGATTATGAAGAGACTGGTATGCCTGGGGATTGCGCTGGTACTGATGCTGGCAGTGTGCGCCGCGTCGGCCGAGATGATGGTCGGCGGATGGGAACTGGCGGAGGCGCAGGGCGCCACCCTCGCGGATGAAGGCGCGCAGGCGGCCTTTGAGAAGGCGACAAAGGAACTGGACGGCGCGAACTATGTGCCCGTCGCGCTGCTGGGGAAGCAGCTGGTGGCGGGGATGAACTACTGCATTCTCTGCCAGGTGACACCGGTGGTGCCGGACGCGAAGCCGGCCTGGGCACTGGTGTATATCTATGCCGACCTGCAGGGGAACGCTTCCATCTCCAACGTCTATGAAGTGTATATCGACCGGCATTCGCAGCCGCAGCAGTGACGGACAGACGCGGACGGGAGGAGGGTTCGATATGAGCGAGCGGAAGACGGACAAACGCGAGAAGGAATGGTCGGACGAGATCCCGGACGAGGAAGAGCTCCCCGAAGAACCGTACGAGGAGACCTACCGGGACGGCAGCGCGAAGAATGAGTGCTGGGGAGAGAACTGAACCCGCATGCGCAGGGAACCGGGCCATGAGCGATCACGGCCCGGTTTTCTGTCCGGGTCGCGGAAACGCTTGCCAGAAGGCGGAGGATCTGGGATAATAGGACGGAAAGGACGGGAATCAGATGGAAGTACATAAACTGACCGGCGGGGAACGCTTTGAGGCAGACATGATCTCCATTGTCGCGTTCCATATGCGCCTGGAAGATCCGGAGAAGCGGCGGGAGGAAAGCCGGAAGAGAACGGAAGAGGACTGGGGCGCCTTCTCGGAGGACGGGAAGATCATGGCCCGGATCATCAACAACAAATACGAGACCTGGCTGGATGGGCAGCTGGTCGCGAACGGCGGGATCGGCGCGGTGTCGACGCTGCCGGAATACCGGAACACCGGGGCGGTGCGCGAGATCTTCAGCCGCCTGCTCCCGGAGGCATGCCGGGCGGGGGAGGTCATCTCAACGCTGTATCCCTTCAGCCACGCGTTCTACCGCAAGTTTGGGTACGAGACCGTGCGCTGGCGGAACGACTACGAATTCGTGCCGGCCGTGCTGGGCGGCTACTGCTTCGGCGGCACGGCGGAGCTCTGGAAGAGCGGGGACCCGGTGACGGAGTACACGGAGCTGTACAACCGCTTTGCCGCCGGGTTCAACCTGGCGATGCGCCGGGACGATGCGATGATGCTTGAGAAGCACCTGAAGGGCGAGTATTACAGGGACCGAAAATTCGCGTATCTCCTGCGGGAGGGCGGGAAGCCGGTGGCTTACCTGATCTTCCAGGACATCCGGAACGATCCGGCGGCGATCCTGGACGTGCTGGACCTGGCCTGGGACGGACGGGAAGGGCTGTATGCGATCCTCGGGTTCCTGGCCCGCTTCACGGCGGACTACGGGACGATCCGGATGTTCCTGCCGGCATCCGTTGAGCTGCTCTCCGTGATCCAGAGCCCGCGGGCGTACGACATCCGGCAGACGGCCAGGCAGGATTACATGATCCGCGCGGTGAACGTGCGGAAGCTGCTGGAGGTCATGCGGAAACCGGAAGGCTGCGCGTTCACCGTGCGGGTGGAAGGGGATGCGCAGATCCCGGAGAACAACGGCACCTGGGAGGTGCAGGGGAATACGGTGCAGGCCGCGGACAGGGAACCGGACCTGACGGTCTCGATCCAGGCCATCGGCCAGATGACGGCCGGCTGCGTCAGCCTGGACGAGGCGATGTACCGGCCGGACGTCAGCGTGCACAGGAACACGGAAACGCTGCGGAAGGTCTTTGTCCGCAAGCCGATCCTGGTGGAGGAGCATTTCTGAGATGAAGGACGAACTGGGCAGGATCGCCGTGAAGGCGGGGGAATTCTTCCTGGAGAGGGATCTGACAAGCGTCGTTAGCAAGGAAGGACACGCCAACTATGTGACCAATATCGACTGCCGGGTGCAGGCGTACCTGGAGGAGGCGCTGCTGAAGCTGCTGCCGGGGTCCGTGTTCATCGGGGAGGAAAAGGAGAACCGGCCGCTGGGGGACGAACCGACCTGGATCGTGGACCCGCTGGACGGGACGACGAACATGATCCACGACTACCGCCTGTCGGCGGTGTCGATCGCCCTGTGCCGGGAGAAAAAGCCGGTGCTGGGCCTGATCTGGCAGCCGTATACCCGGGAGATGTTCCTGGCGGAAGCCGGGGGCGGGGCCTTCCTGAACGGGAAGCCGATCCGGGTCTCGAAGACGCCGTTCAGGGAGGCGCTGGTGGCGGTCGGGACCGCGCCGTATTATGAGGAGCTGGAAACGAAGGGCATGGCCCTGGCGCTGGACTTCCTGCACGAATGCGCGGATATCCGCCGCAGCGGGTCCGCGGCGCTGGATCTGGCCAACCTGGCCTGCGGAAGGCATGAGATCTTCTTCGAACTGCGGCTGAAGCCGTGGGACTATGCCGCCGGCAGCCTGATCGTGCAGGAGGCGGGCGGGATCGTGATGATGCCGCTGGAAGCGGGCGGGATGGACTACGACCGGACCGCGGCGGTCCTGGCGGCGACGCCCGAATGCATGGAGCAGGCGCTGGCCCTGTTCCGGAAACACATGTGAGACAAGGAGGCAGAGCGGATGCCCTGGTACTGGATCCTGATCATCCTTTCCGCTATCGTCGGGCCGTTTGAGGCCATGCACGCGCTGAATAAAGCACGAAAGAACCGGGAAGAGGCGGAGAAACGGCGGCAGGCCGCCCGGGAAGCAGCGAACGAAGAGAACAATACGGATGAATAACGAACGACCTGGCGGAATGCCGGGCCGTTTTGAATGGCTTTTGAATGGTGTAAAGGGAATCAGAAACCGTGGCTTCCGCCGCCGCCTCCACCGCCGCCGCCTCCGCCCCCGCCGAAGCCGCCTCCGCCGCCTCCGCCGGAGGAGCTCTGGTGGTGGACGACCTTCTTCAGGACGTGACCGGTGACCGCCGTCGCGACGCCGATGCCCGCGGCTTTGGTCAGGGTCTGGATGGTGGTCGCCTGCTCAGTGCGCATGCGGCCGGCGATGAACATATAGGTGATCAGGATGGCGCAGATGACGGCCAGGAAGATGTTGCTCACATACTTCATGGGCTGGGCGATCGCCTGGCCCTGCATGACGCGGGCCATCTGCGAGAAGGCCTCTCTCGCGCAGCCGGCGTAGTCGGCTCTGCTGGCCAGCTTATACACGTTGTCGGTGATGGTGTTCGCCTTAGCGGTTGTCAGCAGGCCGTAGACGCTCCTGCTGGAATAGATGGCGATGCGCCGGGTCTTCATATCGATGATGAAGACGGTATAGGCGCTGCTGCGTCCGAAGCGGGCGTCGCCCCATTTTTCGGCCTTGTCTTTGGCGGTGGAGGAATCGAAGCCGGAAGCGGCGCAGGTCAGGAAGCCGGCGTTGGCATAGTCCGTGACCGGGAGCATGGCTTCGAACACGCCGCTGACTTCGCTCCCGCTCAGCAGCCCGGCGGGATCGTCGATCACGGCCTCGTAACCGGTCAGTTCGTTCACCTGCGCCGTTTCCGCCAGCGCGGGGGCCAGAAGGCACGGGAGCAGGACGAGGACGAGCAGGGAAAGAAGGATTTTACGCATTGTCCTCACCTCCCTGATGGGTGTCGAACTGGGGCAGGGGATTCGAGCATTCCCGGTTGTGCAGGAGCAGAAGATCGATGCTCTCCCAGACGACCGCGGCAAGGATGGCGAAAGACACCATGTACATGGCGGTGTCATCCGAATGGAAGGGATCGCCGATGAGAATAAGGGTGCCGGCGACCATCGCGAGCAAGGCCGCGATGCTTCCCAGGGGCGGCCGGGACATCTTCTTCCCGCCGAAGAAAACGACCGCGGCCATGATGACCGTCAGGGCGAGGGACGCCAGGTAGAACATATCGATATCGTCGACCCGGGAGATCCCGTACATTGCCAGGGCGAGCAGAACGGCGCTGCCGATGCCGCCGAGACTGAACCAGGTGCCGCCGGAGGTGCGGTTCTCCATGCGCTTGCGCTGGCGCATGCGGGAGGTCATATCGTCCTCGGAAGACTCGGCCATCTCTTCCTTGAGTTTCTGTTCCTTCACGGCCTTGCGGCGGCCGTTCACGACCAGTTGGGCCCCGATGCCCAGGAGCATCGCGATGATCATGACCATCTCCGGGCGGAGGGTCAGGAAGGTGTTGAAGATGAAGAACAGCGGAATGGCGATGCACATGGTGATGAGGCCGAAGCGCGTGATATCCATCGGGGTATCCGCCGCCATCTCGCCCGTATAGCCGTTCTGGACCGCGTAGAGGACGCGATTGCCGGAGCGGAGGGACATGAACCAGTAGGGCACGAGGGTTTCGCCGGTGTGCTCCGCGGTGGCCATGGGGATCAGCTTTTTCTCCGCGTCGCCGGAGGAGTAGGAGCAGCCGTCCTGCAGGGTGGACATGACGTCCTTGAGGCCTTCGCGCACGGCAGCCGCCTTGGCGAAGGACAGGTAGGCGTTCGGGTTCGTGTCCGGCATGTCGGCATAGAAGCCGCTCATGTAGGCCGGGGTGAAGGGCTTGAAGGCCTCATCCGGGACGCGGGCGATACGCTCGGACAGGGCGTCGGGCATCTCCTTCGAGGCGTCGTGCCGGATGTCGTCATAGCGGTGGTTCAGCTCCACCGTGGTGCTGTAGTAATAGGTATCGTTCCCTTTGGTCTCCTGCCCCTGCAGCTCGGCCGAACCGGTGATCCCGGCGGAGTAGGTATGGAAGGGAACATAGATGCCGCGGAAGCTCTCCGCGGTGACCTTGTTCTTCAGGCGGTGATCCGCGCAGAGGCTCTTCTTCAGCATTTCCCGATACTGTTCAAAGCACTGGTCCCGCGTGATGCGGAAGGGGGCGATGGTATCGGGCGGGGTGACCTCGCTGCGGGTCTGGTTCAGCATCACGGAAGAACCGCAATAGCTGCAGAAGGAGGCGGCGGTCGTGTTCATCGCGTGGACGGTGCCGCCACAGTTGGGGCAGGTGAACAGGTCCATCTCCACATGGTTGCTCGCCTGGCGGGCTTCCCGCCTGTCGGCGGACTCGATCGACTCAGTGCGGTCGCACATGCCGCATTTCAGCTGTTGCCCCGCCGGGTCAAAGACCATGGTGGAGCCGCATCCCGGACAACTGTACAAGGCAATCTTCTCCTTTGCTGTGGTTTCGGAAGACATTATACCATAAAAACGGCGGGAAACAAAACGGAAACATCGCGCCGGGGCCCGGATGTGGTATAGTATACGGGTTATCAAATACGGGAGGATCAGATTGAAATGAAAGACCGGAAGATCTACTGCCTGAACAATATCGCAAAGGTCGGGACGGACCACTTCCGCGCCGGCTACGAGCTGGCGGACAGCATGGATGACGCCGCGGGCGTGCTGGTGCGCTCCGCCGACATGAAGGAGATGGAGTTCCCGAAGGACCTGCGCGCCATCGCGCGGGCGGGCGCCGGGGTCAACAACATCCCGATCGATCGCTGCACCGAGAGCGGCATCGTCGTCTTCAACACCCCCGGCGCGAACGCCAACTCCGTGAAAGAGCTGGTGCTGTGCGGCATGCTGCTGGCGTCCCGGGACGTGAACGGCGGCATCCGCTGGGTGAAGGAGAACGCGGGCGACGCGGACATCGCGAAGACCACCGAGAAGGCGAAGAAGGCCTTCGCCGGGCATGAACTGGCCGGGAAGAGCATCGGCGTCATCGGCCTGGGCGCGATCGGCGTGCTGGTGGCCAACGCGGCCCTGTCCCTGGGCATGAAGGTCTACGGTTTTGATCCCTATATGTCCGTGAAGGCGGCGTGGAACCTGTCCCCCATGGTCAACCACGCGGAGAGCGCCGAGGCGATCTACGCCCATTCGGACTTCATCACGATCCACGTGCCGGCGACCCCGGCGACCAAGGGGATGATCGGGGCGGAGGCGATCGCCCAGATGAAGGAGGGCGCGGTGCTGCTGAACTTCGCCCGGGATTCCCTGGTGGACGAGAACGCCGTGGCTGAGGCGCTGAAGGCCGGGAAACTGAAGACCTATGTGTCCGACTTCCCGAACCCTGTGAGCGCGCAGATGGAGAAGGCGATCGTGATCCCGCACCTGGGCGCTTCCACCGAGGAGGCGGAGGACAACTGCGCGGTGATGGCCGTGGAGCAGATGCAGGACTACCTGGACAACGGCAACATCCACAACTCCGTGAACTTCCCGGAGATCAACCTCGGGCGCTGCGAGACCGAGGCCCGCGTGGCGATCCTGCACCGGAACATCCCGAACATGCTGAGCCAGATCACCTCGTTCTTCGGCAGCCAGGGGCTGAACATCGAAAACCTGGCGAACAAGAGCCGCGGAAACTATGCCTACACGCTGCTGGATATCAGCCATCCCATGCCCCACGACGTGGTGGAGCAGTTCAAGGCGATCGACGGCGTGCTGCGCGTACGTCGGATCTGATAGAAATCCCGTTTACCGGATGTTTTTCGCCGAAAAGTGTTGGCAAGCAAGGCTTTGTGTGCTATAATCCAGTCAAAAGTAAAATGCCGCAAGGCAGAAAGGACAATACCATGAATAAAACCGAACTCGTAGAAGTCATCTCATCCAAAGCTGAAATCACCAAAGCTGAAGCCGGCAAAGTCCTGGGCGCCGCCCTGGATGCCATCGTTGAAGGCCTGGCCAAAGACGGCAAGGTGACCCTGGTTGGCTTCGGAACCTTCGAAGTCCGCACCCGCAGCGCCCGCACCGGCCGGAATCCCCGCACGGGCGAGAAGATCAAGATCGCCGCTTCCAAGGCTCCCGCTTTCAAGCCCGGCAAGGAAATGAAGACTGCCGTCGCCGCGAAGAAAAAGGGCAAGAAGTAAGATATAGATTCAAAAAAGATCGGAACTTCGGTTCCGATCTTTTTCATTACCGCGGCAAAGCGGAAATCAGTTCCCGGCCGTGGTCCCTGAGCCATTTGTCCCAGGTCTTGTAATCCGGCATGGCCTCGTAGACCAGGGCCCAGAAGGCTTTGGAGTGGTTGAGCTCCCTGCGGTGGCACAGCTCGTGGACGATCACGCTGTCGATGACTTCCCGCGGGGTCAGCATCAGCAGGCAGTTGAAGTTCAGGTTGCCTTTGGAACTGCAGCTGCCCCAGCGGCTGCGCTGGGCCCGGATGGCGATGCGGCCGTAGGTGATGCCGAGCTTTGCCGCAAAGTAGCGCACGCGCTCGGGAATCAGGAGCTTTGCCTCCTTTTTCAGGGCGTCAAGCTCCTGCTGGGTCAGTTTTTTCATCGCGCAGTCCTCATTTTTTGACTCGAATATAGTCCTTCTTCACTTTATAGGTATACATCACGTCAGCGGTGGAGCCCGGGTAGCAGGTCAGCTGGATCGGGTTCTTCCAGTCGTTCACGGGCTGCTCCCGGTACAGGTCGATCCAGTTCAGCGGGTTGTCGATGCTGCCTTCGGGATCGCGAAGGTCGTAGCCGAAGACACCGGTCTCCAGCTCCGTGTCGGGGTTCAGGATCCGGACCTTCTTCGGGCAGCCGGGGCGGTAGCTGTAGAAGGCTTCCGCGCTGACGTGCTTCACGCCCGCCGGGATGGTCAGGTCGGCGATCCGGTGCTCCAGGAAGGCGCCCCGGCGGATCACCTCCAGGCTCTCGGGCAGTTTGACCATGGAGAGGTTGGACTGGCAGAAGGCCCGCTCGCCGATGACCTTCAGGGTGGCGGGGAAGCGGACCTGGTTCAGGCGGGTGCAGCCCTCAAAGGTGCGGGGCGCGATCTCCTCCAGCCCGTCCGGCAGGGAGATCGAACCCAGGCGGCGGCAGTAGCTGAAAGCGCTGCGTCCGAGGCGCTTCAGGCCTGCCGGCAGCTTGATATGGTCGACGTGCGCGGCGTTGTAGAACGCGCCGTCGCCGATCTCCTCCAGGCCGGAGGGAATGACGAGCTCCCGGATCCCGCTGAAGCGGTAGAAGGCGCGCTCACCGATGACCTTCAGCCCGGCGGGCAGTTTCACGGTGCCGATGCGGTCCGCGCCGGCGAGATAGCGGCTCTCCTCCTGCATGACGGCGGTGACGACATGGCCGTCGATCTCGCCGGGAAGGGTCATGGACCGATCATACGGGGCAGGGTAGCCGGAGATCATCGCGGTGCCGTCGGCCAGCAGGTTCCAGGTCCAGCCGCCGGCGCGGTCCTGCCGGTCTTCCGAGGCATACCAGACGAGGCTGCTCTTCTCCCGGGCGCCTTCCGGCAGGGCGGGGGAATCCAGCGCGGTCCGGAAGAAGGCCAGGGGACCTGCCTCCTCCAGGGTGGAGGGGAAGACGATCTCCTTGAGGGAGGTACAATCGGAAAAGGCCCGGCTGCCGATAGTGCGGAGGCCTTCGGGCAGGGTGACGGACCTCAGGGAAGCGCGGCCGCGGAAGGCGCCTTCCCCGATGGCGGACACCTTTCTGCCGCCGATCTCCGCGGGGATGTCGAGACGCCGCGGATCCCCGTCGGCCCCGGTGATCATCAGGGTACCGTCCGCGACGGGACGGAAAAGCCAGCCGTCGAGACGGGTCACGACGCGCTCGGTCTCCTCCTGGAGGCCGGGATCGAACAGATCGACGCCGCTGGAAAGCTTCAGCTCCGTCAGGCCGACGCCGGCGAAGGCGTCTTCCCGGACCTGCCCGGCCCGGATGATGCCGGGCATGGTGATCTCACGGAGACTCCCGCAGTCCCGGAAAGCATCCTTCTCCACGAAGGTCAGGCTGCCGGGCAGGACGACTTCCTCCAGGCCGGTGCAGCCTTCGAAGGCGTTCATGCCGACAGTCCGGACGCCCTGCTCCACGGTCAGGGTCTTCAGCGTCGTGCAGCCGGCAAAGGCGCCGCGCCCAATCTCCCGGACGGGAATGCCTTCGACCTGCGAGGGGATCACCAGATCCGTCGGTGTGGCGGCGCCGGTGATCACGGCATAGGATCCTTTCGAGCCGGGCTCGATCCGGTATTCAACAGGCGCGGTATCCGCGCGCGCAACGGCAAAGGCCGCCAGGAGCAGCAGGAGCGCCGGAAGGAACCGGAAGCGCGTCAGTTTCATCTTCGAAGCCTCATTTCGTTTCATCAGCTTCTGAAAGTATACCCCGATTCGGGCCGGGAATGCAACTGTTTCCCTCCCGGGCGGCGAGAAGTTCCAGCGCCTGCCGGTGACGCGCGAAGACCCGGGTGCGGCTGAGATGGGTCCGGAGGCAGACCTCCCGCCAGGGCTGCTTTTCCAGGTAGCGGATCTGCAGCACCGAGGCGGTCAGGGCATCCGGCAGGAGGGAAAAGAGGAGCGCGAGATCCGCGTCGGCGGCCTCCAGCTCTTCCCGGAGGAGGCGGACTGCCTCCTGCTCGTCCACAGCCTCGTCCAGGAGGCGCTGGTTCCTGCCCGGATCGGGGGAGGAAACGACGCGTACGTCCCCGGGCAGGGGACGGCTGACAGCCCCGGCCAGACGGCGGAGGATCGCGATCCGTTCCTCCCGCCGGGCGATCTCCCGGCGGAGGTCTTCCGCGTGCAGGAGCAGGTCAAGACCGGTCACGGCGCAGCACCTCCTCCCGGAGGATCCGCAGGACGTGCGCCCCGTTCAGGCCGCAGGCCAGGCGGAACCAGTCGCTGAGGAAGAAGGCCTCCAGCTCCCGCTTCTCCCGCAGGAGCGCCTCGCAGCGGTACGGACAGCGCACGAGCCCGGCATAGTCGTAAACCGCCCTGGCGATCACGGCCTCGGCCAGGAGGCGGAGGCCTTTCTCGTCCGCGTCCCGTCCGCTGTCCGGAGGCTGCATCGCGCGCTCGATCGCGACGGCGGCGGTGGGATCGGCATAGTGCTCGGAATTGTAGATATCCATGGTTCAACCTCCTGTCGGTATCGGATACACCGACTGTACGACAGAAAGGGAAAAAGCACCCGGACACGGCGTGTCTCCCCCGGATGCCCGAAATACGGGTCTTCCGGGGAACGGCCCTTCCGGCGGACATGAAAAAAGGCCGGGAAACAAAGCGCTTCCGGCCTGCCCGGGGAGACACGGCGTGTCTCCCCCGGGGAAACTTTTTTTGTCAGATACGCAGGTTCACCCATTTTCCCTGCCGGAAACGATGCCCCATGAAGCAGAAGCGGCTGCACTGGTCGCTCAGGATGCCGATCCACACGCCGGTCAGCCCGAGCTTAAACACGACGACCAGCAGGAAGGTCACGACCGTGCGGATGAAAGTGACCGAGATCAGGGCGACCACCAGCGTATAGCGCACATCGCCCGCGGCCCGCAGGGTCCCCGTGAAGATGATCTGGGAGATCTGCAGGAGGATGATGACGGTCATGAAGCGGCAGATGAGCACGCCCATATCGAGGATGTGGTCTTCCTTAAAGTAGAAGGAGAAGATCCACCGGCCGCCGAACAGGAGGATCACCGAAAGCACCAGGGAAATGAAGAAGCCGATCCGCTGACAGATACCGGCCTGCTGGCGGGCTTTTTCCTTTTCGCCCGCGCCGAGACTTTCCCCGGTCAGGGCGATCGCGGCGACCTGCATGCCGTCGGCAAAGGAGAAGCCGAGGCCCAGCAGGTTCATGCCGATATTGTGCGCTGCGAACTCGTCCGTTCCCAGGCGCGCGGCGATCATGGCCGTGGCCAGGAAACCGATGCGCATGGCGAGGTTCTCGACGGTGCTGGAGGCGGCCAGGGTCCAGATGGAGCGGCAGGCGCGTTTCGTAAAGCGCGACTTCAGGCTGACCATGAGCGGGATGCGCACATAGCTCGTGCGGCGGAAGAGGGAGAAGACGGCCATTCCGGCGGAGACGACCGTGCCCAGGACCGTCGCGATGGCCGCGCCGCGGATGCCCCAGGCGGGGAAGCCGAGGCGGCCCTTGATCAGCAGCCAGTTGAAGATGATGTTCACGATGCTGCTGACAAGGTTGGTGTACATGGACAGCTTGGTGTTGCCGCTGCCGCGCTGGGCCGCGTTGATGACCATTGTGATGACGTTGAAGAACAGGCCGCCCATGATGATGCGGAAATACTCGACGGCGGCCTCGTGCGTGTCTTCGTTGCTGCCGGCCAGGCGCATCATCTGCGGCGTGAAGATCACGAAGACCGCCGTCAGCACGGCGCAGAGCGCGACCGTGAGCCAAAGGGCGGTCAGGGTGATCTCATTGGCATCCTCCTGGTTCCTTTCGCCCTTGCGCCGGGCAACCAGGGCGGACACCGCGATATTGACGCCGAAAAAGACCGTCAGCCCGATGAACTTCGGCTGGGCGGTCAGGCCTGTCGCCGCGACGGCATAGGGACCCAGCTCGGCTACCATCATCGTGTCGATCATGCCGGCGAGCACGATAAAAAAGCTCTCCACTACGGCGGGCCAGGCGACAGAGAGCGCCTTGCGGGTCATGCTCCCGCGGGTCGGCTGGGCTGCGGTCATCGGGCGGCGACTCCTTCCCTGAAATGATTAACGGGAGTATACCACGTTTATCGCCCGGTGTCATCCCGTTCGCCTTATTCTTCCATCAGCTTCAGCGGCGGATAGCCGGCTTTCTTCAGGTATTCCTGCACCTCGGGAACGGAGTCCATGAAGCAGCAGTCCAGGATCTCGCCGAAATGTCCCTTCGGCCCGTAGTTCTGCACGAGGATGCCCGCCTTGTTCAGCAGGACGCGGCTGAGCCACGGGGGCAGGTGGAGGGCTAGGCAGACGGCGACCGCCGCGTCCGGATTGTAGGAGGACTGCATTTTTGTCCGGTACCGCTGGATGGTCCGCGGGGAGACCTGGGCCGACGCGGCCAGCTGCTCCACGGTGACCGGGCCGCCGTCCGCGTTCTCCATCAGGTAGCACAGGGCGTCCGGGTAATCGTTGGGCAGGGCCTGCATGAGCCGGTCCCGCTTTTCGGCCAGCTGCGCGGCGGTCATGGACATCCGCCGGTCGAGGTATTCGTTGTAATGCCGGTTATACTCCCCGCTGCTGTTCAGGCTGCCGAAGATGAGGACGGTCTCCCGCTCCTTCAGGCGGACCAGCCCGAAGCGCAGGCAGCAGGCGTCGGCATGGGCGTTGGCCCAGGGCGTCAGGGCGAGCCCTTTCTCCGTCCGGCGGAGGTACTGCGGATCGTTCAGGCAGACGTGTCCGTCGGCCCAGAGGAAGGACCCAGTCTCCAGCAGTTCCCGGAAAGGACGGCTGCGGTGATACAGCCCGGCCATGTCCTTCCGGCTGATGACCAGGGTGTCCGTGCCGTCGCCGGAATACTCCTCCGTGAAGGCGAAGGGCGTGATATAGCGGCCGTCCACGAAGTTGACCGCGCCCTTCGCGGCGGGATGGCCGAGCATGACCAGGCGGCGGCGCACCATCGTGCGGGAAACGTCGTATTCGTCGGAAACCGTCCGGATCACCCGCTCCCAGCGGAAACCGGGATGGTTGAAGTACCCGTTCCGGGCGGGGAAGGCGCTTGCCTCCTGGTAGAGCCGCCAGGCACGGGAACGCATCACGCCCAGGGGGAGGAGCAGGGCAACGGCCCCGAGGTCCGCCTGCTGCTCCATCCAGCGGAGGGGATCGGCCGGGCGGCGCGCGAGCGAGGACTGGACCTTCTTCATCCGGAAGGCCAGGGGGCTGCTGGAAACCGCCTTCTGCAGGCGGTAGAAGAGCAGGTGCCATTCATAGTGGATGCATTCGTGCAGGATGGCCGGATCCCCCCGCTCGCGGCGGGCGGCGGTATTCAGCACGATCGTGCCCGCGGCGACCTGCACCGGCACGGGGGCCGGAGGCCCGTCGTCCTCCGGGCGCATCTCGTCCTGCACCTGAACGACGCCGTCCTGGAAGAAGAGGATCGCCCGGGTGCGGTTCTGCCCGAAGAGGCAAAGCTCCGTCACCTGCAGCTTCATCGCATCGGCCAGCATCCGCGCGCTGCGCTCCTCCGGCTTTTTCCCGGGCAGGCAGTTTTCCCAGATCCGCTCCGCCCCGGCTTCGATCTCATCCCGCCGGAGGATCGGCACCAGAAACCGGTCCAGCTTCCAGAAACTGCGCTCCGGCCGCTCCGCCGCGGGACAGAGGCCCTGCACCTCAAAGCGGAAGCCTTCCTCCGTGCAGAACCAGAGGGTGAGGACGAAGGCGAAGGTCCCGGGGACATCCCGCCCCTCGCTCTCCACGACCAGGTCCGTCTCCAGGTCGACATCCGCGAGGAAGTCCACCCGGTTCAGCCGCCAGTAGGTGATCCCGCCGAGGCGCAGGTCCTTCGCCCGGACCTGCTCGGAGACGACCGGCTGCCGCAGCAGGGCGCTCAGGTCGCCTTTGGCGAGGCGGGTGTTCATCTCCTGCAGGATCTGCGGCAGGAACCAGCTCTTCACGCACTGGTCCATATCGCACACATCCGGCACCAGCCAGGTCCTGAACGGCGCGTTCGCCGCGTCCGCCTGCTGAAGGAGAAGATCCTCCTCATCCACCCAGTCGGCATATTCCCGTTCCGTATCTTTCAGTTCCATATCCAATCCCTCTCTGTTCGTTTTGCCTCATGATAGCACAAAAATATTGTGCTGTAAAGAGGGAGCACAAAATAATTTATCCGTATTCGTTAAAAAGACAAAAAGAACGGCCCCCGGCAGGCGCCGGGAGCCGGAACAGGGCAGGATCACATCGCCACGAACTCGGGCATGGGAACGGGGCGGGAGAAGTAGAAACCCTGGAGGTAATCGCAGCCGATCTCCGTCATGGCTTCGGCCATCTCCTCGGTCTCGATGCCTTCCGCGGTGATGCTCAGGCACATCTTCTTGAAGGCCTGGACCAGGGAGGGAAGGAGCGGATCGCGGTCCTGGAAATAGTTCCGGACGACCTCCATGTCGATCTTGATGTTCGTGAAGGGATACTGGCGGACGCGGGTCAGGTTGGAGTAGCCGGAGCCGTAGTCGTCCAGCGCGAACTCGAAGCCGCTGGAGTGCAGGCCGGTGATCTGCTCCCGGAGGAGGGAGAAGTCGATCATGGACTGCTCGGTGATCTCCAGATGGATCTGCTCCGTTCTGACACCGTACTCCCTCAGCACTTCCGCGAAGCGTTCCGGAATATCCTGGGCCATGAACTGCACCGGGGAAAGGTTGACGTTGATCCATTGGACCCCCAGGGTGTCCATATCGTTGTCGCGGATGAAGCGGCAGACCTTCGCGAGCACCTGCTCGCCGAGGCGGGTGATGTAGCCCTCCCGCTCGGCCAGGGTGATGAACAGGTCCGGCCGGATGATCTTTCCCTGCCCGTCCCGGAGGCGGACCAGGGCTTCCGCGGCGATCCGCTTTCCGGTCGCCGTATCCATGATGGGCTGGAGGAAGACCTCCAGTTCGTCGTGATCCAGGGCATGCTCGAGGCAGCGGCGGATCTCCAGGCGCTCGGTGATCTGCTCGATGGAATCCGTGAGGGAACAGGTGGAATCCGGCTCCGACACGCGGCCGAGCTCGTCCATGGAGAGGAAGAGGGCATTGACCAGGCGGTCCGCCGGGCAGTCCAGGATCTCCGTATCCGCCTCGACAAAGGAGACGGTCATCCGCAGCTCGCCGTTCGACCCGCTCTTCCAGGGGAAGGAGAAGCGCATCCGGAGCTTTTCACGGATATCCTCCAGGTCCGGCAGGTTCTGGCCGACGAGGGCGAAGAACCCGTTGCGCAGATAGAAGGAACTCATCTGGGGAAAGGTATCCGCCAGGTACTTGTTGATCGAGGTCAGGGCCTCGTCCATCTGGGCGCCGCCGAAGATCTCGCGGTGCTCGTTGTAGTTCTGCAGGACGAAGCCGAGGATGCGGCAGGGGCGCCGCCGGCGTACGCACTCGGCGACCAGCGCCTTGAAGGCGGGGAGGTTATAGACATAACCGTGATCGGACATGTACAGGTCCGGGTTGAGGAAGGACAGGAAGACGACGATGATCGCCATGAGGCTGAAGGTGTTCATGACGAGCCAGTTCGGGAAGAGGAACCGCACATAGTTTCCGACCAGCAGGATCACCTGGATGGCGACGATGCTGATGATCTTATGGGGTGTCAGCTCCTTCCGGTGGAGGTGGACGGCGAGCAGCGCGAACCAGGCATAGGCGGCGCTGCAGGCGTAGAGCAGGTAGTACATGGGGCCCGTGTGGAACCCGTTGTCGACATAGAACATGAACCCCGTGAAGGGAGAGATCACCGTGATGATCGTGAACGCGAAGAACACGACCGGGGTATAGCGGTGCAGTTTCGAGCGCGGGATGTTGTCCGCGTCCAGCACGCTGATCGAGAAAACGAAGAACATGTAGGCCCGGGAAATGTAAAAAATAAGAACAGGACGCCGAAGGTGCACAGGAGCCACGGCGGATGTTCCGTCCAGGTTTCGTTCAGCCGCGCGGAGACGGCCTCGAAGATCTCGGTGAAGATGGAAATGACCAGGATCGCGAGAAAAGCGCGGTTCAGGCGGATGGGCAGCCGGGGCCGGAAAAAGTAGTAGCCCATGATGACAACCAGGATCAGGAGGGTCGGGATCAGGAAACTGTAGTTCATCGTCATTTCAGTCAGACAGTGCTCTCCCCCCGTTGAGGAGAAACCCTTTCATAATGATCGTGTCGTTATGCAAACTGAAACGTTACATTTTTGACGGGACAAATATAACAAATAGTTACATAAGTGTCAAGAAAAATTTTAAGAAAGTATGTACTTTTTGTGTGCAAATATGAAGAGAGTATTACAAATCAAGGCTTCCGTCAGTCGGAAACTTCCGTTTCCGGGGCCCCGGAATCCGCGGCGGTTCCTGCGCCGGCGGCCGCTTCGTCCCCCTGTTCCCGGTAGGCGATCTGGAGCTGGGTATACTTGCGCGTGGTGAACAGGCGGACTGTTACACGGCCGGAGACCCAGACGCACTCGCTCGCAGACGATGTTGTCTCATTCTCGGGCAGGCCGTAGGTTTTCATGACATTCAGTTTGAGGTTTTCAAAGGGGATGCTCTTGTCGAAATAGTAATCGCCCATGCAGAAAGCGGTCTTCTGCAGGTTGGCGGTCAGGTTTTCCACGTTCGCGGAGCTGGAGGAGAAGCTCAGCCCGTTCCGGAAGGCCTTGAAATCGCCGAAATACACCTCGCCGTCAATCTGCGTCCAGAGCATGCCGTTGCGGGAGATGGGGGTCTTGAGTTTCTCCTTGCGCCCGGACAGGAGGGTTTTGACCTCCTTGTACTTCAGGCCCCAGGGAATATCCCGGAAGAGGATCATGCCCTCGTTGTTTTCCGGAACGGAGCCGGCCTGCCGCACCGCGCTCTTCCGAATGAAGATGAAGTGGCGGGATTCCTTGGTGATCTTCTTGTTATGGGTTTCTTTCAGGAGAACGATCTCGGCGCCGGCCGCCACGGGGCGGACAGAGGTATCGGAAACCTTCTCCAGTCTTTCGTTTTCAAAGGTGACCGTTTTTGTCCATTTATCCTTGACGGTCTTGCCGCCTTTTTCGATCTCGTCGGTCCCGGAGTCCTCGATCATCTCGAAATCCACCTGGAACTCACCCGGCTCCGAGATGATCGCTTCAAACTTGCGGACCTCCACGTTCGTGACCGCCTTGGCGCCCATGCCGTCCGCCGCGGAGGCGGTGATGGTGCAGTACCCGTTCCTGACGGCGGTGATGACGCCGTTCTCGTCCACCGTGGCGACCTTCTTGTCAGAGGACGTCCAGACCGGGCGCTGCATGGTGGCGTCCTCCGGCAGGAGATAGGCGATCTGCTCCCAGGTTTCGCCCTGAGGCAGGGAAATGGACTCAGCTTCCAGGGTTATGCTCTCGACCGGCTTCGCCACCAGGACCGACGCGGTCAAAAAAACGGCAGGATTCGACACCGAGGTGACCGTGATCTCCGCCTTGCCGATCGACACGCCGGTGACGATCCCGTCCGCAACGGTGGCGACGCTTTCGTCGGAAGAGGCCCAGGTGACGGTCCTGTCCGCGTTGAAGGGGGCGATGTCCACCCGCAGTTTAAAGGTCTCGCCGATTTTGAGGGACACGGAATCCCGGTTCAGGACCATCTTGCGCACTGCCGGTGAAGCCGCAAAGGCGGACAGGGGCACCAGGGCAAGAACCAAGATGATGGCAGTCATAATCACTGCAAACGATCTTCTCATAGCCATGATCCCCTCAGCAAGTAATTACCGGTGTTTATCAAAAGGCGGCGCCGGCACTGTCTTCAATAGATGAGAAAAGTATACAGGATTCTGCGGCTTCTGTCAAAACAAACCGCCCTGCGCCGGGCCGGGAGGGCGGGACACCGGAACATCAAAAAGCAGTATTTCCGTTTAAATAAAGAAGGAAAACAAGTAATTAACAGAGAAATAAAACAATTTAGTATATTATGCGGTTTTAACCGCTGTGAGGAGGATGCTTCCATGGCTCTGACCCCGAAAGATATCGCAAAGATGCTGGATCATTCCACCCTTCAGCCCTGGCTGACGGAGGACGACATACGCCACGGCTGCGAGGTCGCGTTGAAATACGACACGGCGAGCGTCTGCGCCCGCCCCTGCGACGTGCCGATCCTGAGCGAGATGCTCAAAGGCAGCGACATAAAGGTCTGCACGGTGATCGGGTTCCCGCACGGCGCGCACCAGACGGCGATCAAGGTCGCCGAGGCGAAGCAGGCGCTGGCGGAGGGCTGCGAGGAGCTGGACATGGTGCTGAACATCGGCAAGCTCAAGCACGGCGACGCCGATTATGTCGAGAGCGAGATCCGGCAGCTGGCGGAGACCACGCACGCGGCCGGCGCCATCCTGAAGGTCATCCTGGAGACCTGCTACCTGACGGAGGAGGAGAAGATCCTCGCCTGCCGCCTGAGCGAGAAGGCCGGGGCGGACTTCGTCAAGACAAGCACGGGCTACGGCAGCGCGGGCTGCACGATCGAGGACCTGAAACTGATGCGGGCCAACGTTTCGGAGGCTGTCCGAATTAAAGGCTCCGGCGGCATCCGGGACCTGGATACGGTCCTGTCCGCGCGGGCCGTCGGAGCAAGCCGCTGCGGGGTGAGCGCCACGGAGAAGATCATGGCCGAAGCCGAGAAGCGGTACGCGGAAGGCACGCTGAAGGAGGTATCCGAGCTCACGGAAATGGGTGGAGGATATTAACGGGGGCGCCCCCCAAAGCCCTTCGGGCAGAATATAAGTTTTAAAGATAAAGAAGGAAACAGAAATGTACAACAAAGTTGCGACTGACATGAATTTCGTTTCACGGGAGAAGGCGATCGCCGGACTGTGGAAGGAAAAGGACATCATCCGGAAAAGCTTTCACCATCGGGACGGGAGCGAGCGTTTCACGTTCTTTGACGGCCCGCCCACAGCCAACGGCAAGCCGCATATCGGCCATATCGAGACCCGCGTCATCAAGGATCTGATCCCGCGGTACTGGACCATGAAGGGCAAGAGCGTCCTGCGCAAGGCCGGCTGGGATACCCACGGCCTGCCCGTGGAGTTGGAGGTCGAGAAATCCCTGGGCCTGGACGGGAAACCCCAGATCGAGCAGTACGGCATCGAGCCGTTCATCGCCGAGTGCAAGAAGAGCGTATGGAAATACCTGCACGAGTGGGAAAAGATGTCCGAGCAGGTCGGCTACTGGGTCGACATGGAGCATCCCTACATCACCTATGAAAACACCTATATCGAATCCGAGTGGTGGAGCCTGAAGCAGATCGCCGAAAAAGGCCTGCTCTATCAGGGCCACAAGATCGTGCCCTACTGCCCCCGCTGCGGGACCGCGCTGAGCTCTCACGAGGTGGCCCAGGGCTACAAGAACGTCAAAGAGACGTCCGCCTTCGTCCGCTTCGCGGTGAAGGGGGAGGAGAACACCTTCCTCCTGGCCTGGACGACCACGCCCTGGACGCTGCCGAGCAACCTGGCCCTGTGCGTGAATCCCCGCGATACCTACTGCCGCTTTACCGCGCCGGACGGGAAAAAGTACATCATGGCGAAGGCGCTTTGCGAGAAGGTATTTGACGGCCAGGAACTCGCCTTTGAGGCGGAGTTCACCGGTACCGAGCTGAAGGGCACGGAGTACGAGCCGCTTTACCGCTTCGCCGAACCGGATAAAAAGGCCTGGTATGTGGTCTGCGACGACTACGTCACCATGGAGGACGGCACGGGCATCGTGCATATCGCCCCCGCCTTCGGTGAGGACGACAACCGGGTATGCCGCGAGAACGGCCTGCCCTTCGTGAACCTGGTGGACACCCAGGGCAGGTTTGTCGAGGGGACGACCTGGGCCGGCACCTTCGTCAAGGACGCGGATCCGCTGATCCTGCGGGACCTGAAGGACCGCGGCCTGCTGTTCGCGGCGGTGCCCTTCGCGCACGACTATCCCTTCTGCTGGCGCTGCGACACGCCGCTGCTCTACTACGCGCGGCCGACCTGGTTCATCCAGATGACGAAGCTGCGGGACAACCTCGTGCGGAACAACCGGACCGTCAACTGGATGCCGGACAACATCAAGGAAGGCCGGATGGGCAACTTCCTGGAGAACGTGATCGACTGGGGCCTGAGCCGCGAGCGCTACTGGGGCACGCCCCTGCCGGTGTGGAAGTGCGAGGACGGCCATATGCACGTGATCGGCTCGATCGCGGAGCTGCGCGAGATGGCGGTCACCGATCCGGGTCCGGACATCGAACTGCACCGTCCCTTCATCGACGCGGTGACGATCCGCTGCCCCGAGTGCGGGAAGGAAATGCACCGGGTGAAGGAAGTCATCGACTGCTGGTACGATTCGGGCAGCATGCCCTTCGCCCAGTGGCACTATCCCTTTGAGCACAAGGAAGAGTTCGAAGCGAACTTCCCCGCGGACTTCATCTCCGAAGCTATCGACCAGACCCGCGGATGGTTCTACACGCTGGAGGCGATCTCCACCCTGCTGTTTGACCGGGCCCCGTTCAAAAACTGCATCGTGCTCGGCCACGTGCAGGACGCGGAAGGCCGCAAGATGTCCAAGCACCTGGGCAACGTCGTGGATCCCTTCGTGATGCTGGACAAGTTCGGCGCCGACGCGCTGCGGTGGTACTTCTACTCCTCCTCGGCGCCGTGGCTGCCCAAGCGCTTCAGCGAGGAAGCCGTGCAGGAGGGCCAGCGCAAGTTCCTGGCGACGCTGCAGAACACCTACGCCTTCTTCGCGATGTACGCGCAGATCGACGGGTTCGATCCGCTCGCCCATCCGCTGGAAAAGACCCAGCTGACCCTGATGGACCGCTGGATCCTCTCGAAACTGAACACCCTGATCGCCAAAGTCGACGACGACCTGGCGAACTACCGCGTGACCGAGAGCGCCGCCAGGCTGGCCGCCTTCGTGGACGAACTGAGCAACTGGTACGTGCGCCGGGGCCGCGAGCGGTTCTGGGGCAAGGGCATGGGCGGAGACAAGGAAGCCGCCTTCGCGACCCTGTACCATGTGCTGGTGACGCTGAGCAAGCTGTGCGCGCCGTTCATCCCGTTCCTGGCGGAGGAGATCTACCAGAACCTGGTGGTGAACAACGTGCCCGGCGCGCCCGAGAGCGTGCACCTGTGCGACTTCCCGGTGAGCGACCCCGCCGCCATCCATCCGGAGACCGAAGAGCAGATGGATGCCCTGGTGGAAGTGGTCCAGCTGGGCCGCGCCTGCCGGAACGCCGCGAACATGAAGGTCCGGCAGCCCGCGCAGCGGTTGTACGTGAAAGGCGCCAGCTTCAGCCGGGAATACCAGGAGCTGTGCGAGGATGAACTGAACGTGAAGGAAGTCATCTTCACCGAGGATGCCCGCGCCTTCACCACCTACAACCTGAAGCCGCAGATGCGGACCCTGGGCCCGCGCTTCGGCAAGCTGCTCGGAAAGATCGGGCAGAAGCTGCAGGAGCTGGACGGCAACGACGTGGTGGATACCTTCGCCCGCGGCCTGGAAGTCACCTTTACCATCGACGAGACCGAAGTGAGCCTGACGGTGGGCGACGTGCTGACCGAGCCGATGCACAAGCCGGGCTTCACTTCCGCGGAGGACCGCGGGGTGACCGTGGTGCTCGACACCAACCTGACCGACGAGCTGATCGCCGAGGGCTATGCACGCGAAGTGATCTCGAAGGTCCAGACGATGCGCAAGGACGCCGGCTTTGAGGTGACCGACCGCATCTCCCTGAGCTACGAGTGCGACGACGTCCTGGCGGCGGCGCTGGCGAAGTTCGAAGAGATGATCGCCCGCACGACGCTGGCCACCGGCATCACCCGCGGCGCGGCGCCGGAAGGCGCGGTCTCCCAGGAATGGGATATCAACGGAAAGAAAGCCACACTGGCGATCACAAAAGCATGAAGATCACCCTGATCGGGCAGGACATTCCGATGCTCCTGCCCGCCCTTTTAACAGACCTGCTCTTCGCAGGGGCGGAACGCGGCGCCGTGATCGCTGTCGGGGAAACGAACCCCGCGATGCGGGAACTCCTGCAGGGATACGGCGACGCGGTCTTCCGCAAGGCCGGCCTCGGCGGCGGGATCCGCGTGACGGAAAGCCGGGAGGAAGCGCTCGCCGGCGCGGACTGCGTGATCTACGCGGGGGACCCGCAGGCGGGCAGCCGCTTCTTCCAGGACCGCAGCGCCCTGGGAACCGACGATGAGAACGATCCGGGACTGACAGACCAGGCGCGGGTGAACGGCGGCATCGAAGGCCTGCTGCACGCCCTGCGCGCGGGGGACGCGGTGCTGAAGCTCTGCGACGACATGGACAGCGCCTGCCCGGGCGCGGCCGTGATCAACCTGGGCCAGCCGGTGGCGCGGACCACGGCGGTGTTCACGAACCGGGGATACCGCTGCTTCGGCCTGGGCCGGACGCCCCTGCGCGGGGCCAACGGCGTCGACACCTACGCGAAGCGCCTGCAGATCCGCCCGGAGAACGTGACGGCAGTGACCGCCGGACTCCCGGGCTTCGCCTTCCTGACGGAGATGAAGGACGGGAGCAGGGACCTGCTCGGGAAGCTGCAGAAGGCCGCCCAAAGCGGCGAGCTGGGTAGCCTGGCAAGACGCTGGTACGGCTGGTGGAACGCGATCCCTGTCGGGGACGTGACGGACCATGCCGAGTTCCTGCCCGCGCAGGAGGGATATATCCCGGACGAGCACCCCGAATTCGGGGAGACCGTCGAAAAGCGGAAGGAACGCATCCTTTATATGAACACCGTGCGGGAACAGGGCGCGGACAGCCGTGACGGCGCGATGGCCCAGCTGCTGCTGCTCTCCAAGGCGCCGCCGATCCGGCCGATGAAGCTGGCCCTGGCGCTTTTGCGGAAGGAGAGCGCGGAGATCCCCGCCGTGGCCCGCCCCAACGGAAGCCAAAGACAAAGGGACGGTTCTTTTGTCCTGACGATGCCGCAGCTGGCGGCGGAGGCAGTGATCGAGGCTCCCCTGGTCCTGAAGGACGGAGAGGAGCAGCCGCGGGAGATCCGGGTGCCGGAGGCGCTGGCGGATATCCTGGGCGAGGTAGACAGCGCGAACCGCCTGGCCGCGAAAGCGGCGGAGGGCGACCGCGAGGCCGTCCGGAGCTATGTGGAGACGGATCCCGCCCTGGCGGGGCTCGACCGGCTCTACTGCATGGACGTCGTGGACGCGCTGATCCGCATGCACGAGGACGTACTGACGAATTTCTGAGAGGGAACCGTAATGTTTCTTGCGAACACCTGGTCCGACTACGAAGTGCTGGACACCGGCGACGGCGAAAAGCTGGAGCGCTGGGGAGACATCATCCTGCGCCGGCCGGACCCCCAGACCATCTGGCCGAAAGCGGACGAAGACCTGTGGAAGCGCGCCCAGGCGCGGTATCACCGCAGCGAGCGCGGCGGCGGGGAATGGGAATTCCTGAAAAAGCTGCCGGAACGCTGGACCGTGAGCCACGAAGACCTGAAGTTCTGGGTGCGGCCTACGGGCTTCAAGCATACGGGCCTGTTCCCGGAACAGGCGGCGAACTGGATCTGGATGAGCGACCTGATCCGGAAGAGCCGGCGGAAGGACCTGAAGATCCTGAACCTGTTCGGCTACACGGGCGGGGCGACCCTGGCCTGCGCCGCGGCCGGCGCGCACGTGACCCATGTGGACGCGGCGAAGGGCATGGTGCAGTGGGCCAAGGAGAACCGGGAGCTGTGCGGGCTGCCGGAGGACCGCTTCCGCTGGATCGTAGAGGACGCGCTGCGCTTTGTGCAGCGGGAACTGCGGCGCGGGAACAGCTACGACGGCATCCTGATGGATCCCCCGAGCTACGGGCGGGGACCGTCGGGCGAGGTCTGGAAACTGGAAAACGAACTGTACGGCCTGATCGCGACCTGCGCGCAGGCGCTGAGCGAGGAACCCCTGTTTTTCCTGATCAACAGCTACACGACGGGGTTCCAGGCGAGCGTGCTGAGCAACATGCTCGAAAAATGCGTGACGCCGCGCTTCGGCGGCCGGGTGGACAGCGAGGAGCTGTGCCTGCCCGTGACCACCGGCGGCGTGCTGCCCTGCGGCGCGAGCGGGAGGTGGCAGCGTGGCTGACCTGCTGAGCAGCATCCTGTATGAGGACAACCACGTGCTGGTCGCGGTGAAACCGCCGAACATGCTGAGCCAGGCGGACAGCACCGGCGACCCGGACATCCTGTCGCTGCTGAAGGATTACCTCAAAGAGAAATACCACAAGCCCGGAAACGTCTACCTGGGCCTGGTGCACCGGCTGGACCGGCCGGTCGGCGGGCTCATGGTCTTTGCCCGGACCAGCAAGGCCGCGGCGCGGCTCGACGCTCAGATGCGGGAGCACGAGATGGGACGGGAATACCTGTGCGTGACGACCGGGGACGTGGACGACGAGTTCACCCTGACGGACTACCTGATCCACGATGAGATCAAAAACCGCGAAGTCGTCTGCGAGGCGGACACGAGAGGCGGAAAGCTCGCGATCCTGCACGGCCGGTGCATCGACCGGCGCGAGGGCACGAGCCTGTGCGCCATCCGGCTGGAGACCGGGCGCAAGCACCAGATCCGCGCGCAGATGAGCAATATCGGCGCGCCGCTGTGGGGCGACAACCGCTACGGCACCGGCATCCCCGGGCAGCAGATCGCCCTGTGGGGCTACAAGCTGGTCTTCCGCCACCCGACACTGGGGGAGGTCATGACCTTCCACTCCATGCCGGAGGGCAGCATCTGGAACGCCTACGCGGACCTGCTGACCGTACCCGAAGATACGGACACCCCGAAGGAACGGCCGGCCCTCGTGATCCGCGAAGAGGTCGTCCAGCGGCTCGAGGAGTTTGACAAGTACAAGCCGGTGAAAACTGATGAACTGCTGTGAAAGGAGCTGCCTTTGAACAAGCCCTTTTCGTATGAAGTGAAACACGTGTGCAAGCAGTCCGGCGCGCGGCTGGGCGTGCTGCATACGCCGCACGGAGACATCCCGACCCCGATCTACATGCCGGTCGGCACCAGCGCGTGCGTCAAGGCGATGACGCCGCGGGAGATGAAGGAGATCGGGACAAAGATCCTGCTCTCGAACACTTACCACCTGCACCTGCGGCCGGGCGAGGACCTGATCCGCGAGGCCGGCGGCCTGCACCGCTTCATGGGCTGGGACGGGCCGATCCTGACGGACAGCGGCGGCTTCCAGGTGTTCTCCCTGGCCGGGATCCGGAAGATCCGGGAGGAGGGCGTGACCTTCCGCAGCCACCTGGACGGGTCGAAGCAGTTCATCGGTCCCGAGGAGTCGATGGACATCCAGCAGGTGCTGGGCTCCGATATCTGCATGGCGTTTGACGTGTGCACCGCCTATCCCTGCGACCGGGAGACGGCGAAGAAGAACATGGAGATGACCCACCGCTGGGCGGAGCGCTGCAAAAAGCATCACACCCGGGAGGACCAGGCGCTCTTCGGCATCGTGCAGGGTGCGTTCTTCAAAGACCTGCGGATCGAGAGCGCGAAGGCGCTGGCGGATATGGACTTCATCGGCTACGGGATCGGCGGCCTGAGCGTGGGCGAGCCGAAGCCGATCATGTACGAGATGCTGGACGAGATCCGGCCTTACATGCCCGAGGACAAGCCCCGCTACCTGATGGGCGTGGGCACGCCGGACTGCTTCATCGAGGGCGTGATCCGCGGCGTGGACATGTTCGACTGCGTGCTGGCCACGCGCATCGCCCGCAACGGCAGCGTGATGACGAGCAGGGGCCGGGTGGTCGTGAAGAACGGGCAGTACGCCCGGGATTTCACCCCGATGGACGACCGGTGCGACTGCTACGCCTGCCAGAACTTCACGCGGGCCTATATCCGCCACCTGTTCAACGCAAAGGAGATCACGGCCGGACGGCTGGCGTCGATCCATAATCTCCGCTTCCTGATCCACATGATGGAGGAGATCCGGGAGGCGATCGCGAATGACAGTTTACTGGACTACCGGAAAGAATTCTATGAGCGGTACGACCTGACAAAGAATTTCTGATGAATGTCATCCCGACCGAAGCGGTGGGATACCATTATAAAAAGGAGGAAGAACCCATATGAAGATCTTACCCGTAAGCGACCCGTCATTCCAGAACTACGGCCAGGTGATGACCGGCTACGACCTGAAGGAACTGCTGGAGACCCTGGACAAGGTCACTCCCTGCCCGGACGGCGTGGAATACGTTCCGGAACAGCCGGAGCTGCAGGCGCTGGCCATCGAGAAGGATCTGCGGAACAATGCCTTTGGCGGCATGCCGATCCAGATCGGCTGGTGCAACGGCCACAACACGAAGATGAACTGCCTGGAGTATCACCGGGACAGCGAGCTGAACGTCGGCACAGAAGACTTCATCCTGCTGCTGGCCAAGCGTGAGGACCTGGTGGACGGCATCCTGGACAGCGACAAGGTTGTCGCCTACCTGTGCCCCGCCGGCACGCTGGTCGAAGTGTACGCCACGACCCTGCACTACGCACCCTGCAGCGCGAAGAAGGGCCAGGGCTTCAAGGTCATCGTCGTCCTGCCGAAGGGGACGAACCTGGCCAAGCCCGAGTTCACCGTGAAAAACGCGGAGGACGAGCTCATGACCGCGGCCAACAAGTGGCTGCTGGCCCACGCGGATTCCGCGGAAGCCGCAACCGGCGCGAAGGTATGCATCAAGGGCGTGAACCCTGACATTGCGGACCTGATCTGACAGGAGGCAAAGCAAAGAGGGCGCTGCGAAAGCAGTGCCCTCTTTTTCACCGGCCGGCCGGCAGCATCGGCGAAGGATCGCCTTTGTGCCAGACGCACAGGCGGTGCAGCGGCCGGGTCATCATCACATACAGGACGCGGCAGAGGAATTCGTCGTCCGGAAAGCTCTCCGCGGACGCGTCGCAGACACCGACGCAGTCGAACTCCATGCCCTTGGCAATGCTGGCCGGGAGGATCATAACGCCGCCCCGGTATTCGGCATCCGTTTCCGAAAGCAGACGCGCGCCGAGCTCCGCGCCGATCCGGCGGAACAACGCCCCGGCCTGCTCCGCTGTTTTTTCGATCAGGGCGATGCTGTGGTATCCTTCCGCCTGCCAGGCGCGGACCTGGTCCCGGATCAGGGCCAGGCGTTCCTTTTCGCTTTGCGCGCGGACGATCCGCGGCTCCTCCCCGTGGCGCAGGACCGGCTTCGTCTCACAGATCCCGTCAATGGGCCAGCGGGCCGCGACGGCCTGCGCGAGATCCATGATCTCCACCGTATTCCGGTAGCTGACGGTCAGCTGTTTCAGGTCCGCCCGGTGATCAAAGACCGGGCCTTTCCATTCGTCCCAGCTGCGGATCCCCTCGTCCGCGCGGATCCCCTGGTACAGGTCCCCGACCAGGGAGAAGGTGGCTGCGGGATTGACCTTTTTCAGCAGCGCCACCTGGAAGGGAGAAAAGTCCTGGCATTCGTCGATCACGATGTGCTTCATCGGCTTCGTCTTCAGGCCGAAGACCGCCCGGCAGATCATCACCAGCATCGGCAGGTCCTCCTGCCGCAAGCTGTCGTCTTCCGTGATCAGCTCAGGCGCGCATTCCTCCAGGAAAGCCCGGTAGAGGCCCGCCAGGTCCGGCAGGGTGAATTTCTCCCGGTATCCGTTCAGGTAGCCTTCCGCCCGGGCGTCGATCTCCCGGTAGCGCTGGTCCCGGGTCTCATACAGCTCCCGGAGCTTCCGCTGCCGCTGCGCGCCCTCGCGCAGGCCGGAGCGGATCCGGCCGGCAATCTGTTCCGCGTTGGCGGCGTACTGGTCCTTCAGGAGGGAAACGGCGCCCTGGACGCGCTTGCGGACGATCTTTCTGAGCTCGCTGATCCGCTGCTCCAGCGGGAAATAACGAAGGTCCTTCAGGAAGATCCGTTCCATTTCCGGGCGGTCCAGCAGGACGACGCCGGCCATCTTCATCCCGTTCGGCGGCAGGACGGTCTCCTGCAGGTGCTCCAGCCAGGCCTCCAGCTTTTTCATGGTCGCAAGGGAACCCTTCATCCGGAGGATCCGGCCGGTCTTCTCCCGCTCCGTCCCGGTGAGGGACAGGTTCTTCTCCAGCCTGCTCTCCCGCAGGATCTTCGGCATACGCCGGCCCATGCCTTCCCGGCACCAACCCTCGAAGGTGGTCTGCACGACGCGTTCCACGCCCAGATCCGGAAGGACCTGGGAGATATAGGAAAGGAACAGCGGGTTCGGCGCCAGGATCATCATGTTCTCCGGCTTCAGGCTGTTCCGGAAGGTATAGAGCAGGTAGGCGATCCGGTGCAGTGCGATGGTGGTTTTCCCGCTGCCGGCCGCGCCCTGCACCAGCAGGTGCTCCGCAAGCGGATGGCGGATCACGATGTTCTGCTCCGCCTGGATGGTGGTAACGATCTCCCGCAGCCGGTCGGTGGAGACGCTTCCCAGCACGCCCTGCAGATACGCCTCCTGGGAGACGATGCCGCTGTCGAACAGGCTGATCAGCTCCCGCTGTTTCACGGTCAGCATCCGTTTGAGGGTCAGCTCGCCCTCGACGCGCCCGTCCGGCGCCTCATAATCCATCCGGCCGATCTGGCCGGAATAGTACAGGTTGGCGGCGGGAGAACGCCAGTCCACCACGACGGGGTTCAGCGTGACGGGATCCAGCACACCCCAGCGGCCCAGGTACCAGGTCTCTGGCTTTTGCCCGGAAGGCGTGAAGTCCAGCCGGGCAAAGTATGCCTGGCCGGAAGCCATGTTCAGCTGCCGCAGACGGTCCAGCTGGTAGCGGAGGCGGTTCATGGTGACCTGGACCTGTTCGTCCGGATCTTCCTCCATCCGCACGTCCATACACTCTCCGGCCTTCGCGCTGGTTAGGGCTTCGACCTCGGCGATCTCCCGGTCGATGGCGTCGCAAGTCTCCCGGAGATGGAGGTACTCCTCCTCCGACGCCGGATGGTCCGGCAGGCTGACTGATTTCATTTTTTTCCTTTCCCGACAGAATGATATAAAGAAGCCTCTGCCGTATCGTCAGATTTCGCAGAGGCTTACGGATCATCATCCTGCAAGCGTGTGGAGGTGCATCATACCGGAAAAGCAGCCGGTTTGTCAAGAAAAAAATTACAGATGATACAGCTCCCCGAATTTCTTCTTCAGATATCCGGTGTAGACTGTGGCGTCCAGCGGTCCGCCCATGGCGGCGGGAAGCAGGTCCTGCGGTTTTTTCAGGCTGCCGTACTGATGGATCTTCTCCGTCAGCCAGGCGGTCACCGGCGCCAGGTCACCCTTGCCGACCGTGCCCGGGACGTCGACGGTCTTCTCCATCTCACGGAGCATCTGCACGCCGTAGGCGCTGCCCAGGGCGTAGCTGGGGAAGTAGCCTATGCCGCCGAAGGACCAGTGGCTGTCCTGCAGGCAGCCGCGGCGGTCGTCCGGCACGTCGATGCCCAGGATCTCCCTGTAGAGCCTGTTCCATTCCACGGGAATGTCCTGCACCTTCAGGTCCCCGCCGATCATCGCCCGCTCCAGTTCATACCGGATCATGACGTGCAGGGAATAGGTCAGCTCGTCCGCCTCCGTGCGGATCAGCGAGGGTTTCGAGAGGTTGACGGCGGAATAGAGATCCTCCTCCGTCACGCCCTTCATCTGCTCCGGGAAGACTTCCTTCATGACCTTCAGCAGCGGTGTGCAGAAGGCGCGGCTGCGACCGATGATGTTCTCATAGAAGCGGGACTGGCTCTCGTGGACTCCCATGGTGATGCCGCCGGAAAGGCAGGTGAACTGCAGGTCGTCCCGCACGTCCAGCTCGTACAGGGCGTGACCGCCTTCATGGATCACGCTGTACATGCTGAAGAAGGGATCTTCCTCATAATAATGGGTCGTGATGCGTACGTCCCACTTGTTGGTGTTGTTGGTGAAGGGATGCTCGGTTTCACCCAGGGTGCAGTTCAGGGGATCGATGCCTTCCAGGGCCATGATCTTTTCCGAGAAGGCCTTCTGGCTGCTCACGGGCCACGGGCCCTTCATGAAAGCGGGGACAGGCTTTTCACGCTTCGCGACCTCGAGGATCACGGGAGAGAGCTCCTCCTTCAGCGTCCGGAAGAAGGGATCCAGTGACGCCATGGTCGCGCCTTTTTCATACTCGTCCAGCAGCACGTCGTAGGCGGGTTTCTCCGGCGCCTTCAGGGAGGCATAGCGGCGGCGGGCCGCTACGATCTTCTCCAGGAAGGGCTCGAAGAGCTTCCAGTCGCTCTTCTCCTTTGCGTCGTGCCAGACGGCGGAGGATTCGTTCGTCAGCTCCTGGTACGCGACATATTCCTCCATCGGCAGGACGTGCAGGTCGTCGTACTGCTCCTTCAGGACCTCGGCCCGGCGGAAGGTGATCTCATCAGTCTCGTCCCTGTGCTGCAGGATGGTCTCCAGCACCTCGCCGGTCTCCGGGTTCACGAGCTGCTTATAGGTCAGTTCGCTCAGGTAGGAAAGCGCCATCCCGCGGCCTTTCCAGGAATTCTTCGGCGCGACGGTATCCCCGTCCGTATAGAGGATGCTCTGGGCATGCCCCAGGGCATAGCCGGCTTTCTCCAGCTCGTTGAGTTTCTCGATCGCTTCGTTCAATGTCATGCTGTTCACACTCCTTGCGGGTATTCTACCACAGCGGGGAGGGATTTGAAAGCCGGATGAAAACAGGATGTATGAGAAACATTGGCGTTTCCCGTCAGACTGATGACACCGCGAAAACGATGTGCTAAACTCATAACCGGACGGATCAGGAGATCCGTCAGACAGAAGGAGTATGACCTGTGAGCATCGCATTGAGTATCATCCTGATTTTGCTGGAACTATGGGCGTTCCGAATGGTTATGCATGTCAAGTGGAAACTGCTCATCTTCTACACACAACTGTCGAATATGGCTGCTTTTTTCTCCTGCATCGCATTGCTTCTGGCGGGTGGAGAAGCCGGATGGGTTCGTGCGTTCCGCTATCTTTCTGTCTGCATGATGACGATGACTGCCCTGGTAACAGCTTTCATTCTTGTTCCGATGGGCGGAGATCCCAAAGTGCTGCTGTGGTCCGGCAGCGGGCTGTATCATCATGTTGTATGCCCGGTGATCAATTTCATCAGTTACGTGTTTTTTGAAAAGCATGTGAATATGATCCTTCTTCCGGTTCTTGTCACGCTGGCATACGGTCTGATCATGCTGTGGCTGAACTGGAAGCGAATCGTTGACGGCCCATATCCGTTTTTCCGGGTCCATAATCAATCCAAACTGGCCACAACAGTCTGGATGACAGCCCTGGTGGGTGTTATTGCTTTGATTTCTTACGGTATTGTTGCTTTTGCGTAGAACCGGTCCAATGAGGCGGGTTTTTTCCGGTTCGAAAATGTCCTGTTTAAATCTTTTCAGTAAAAAACAAAAAACCGGCAAACAGGCAGGCATAATCTTGACGTGTAGACATACGATGATATATGAGACACGGGGATAATATGTAGTGCCCCTGCCAGTTTGCAAGAACGTGGATTTACCTGTAAGCTTATGGTGATACAAAAAACTGCAGGGATTACCGCATGCAAAAGG